>JAAERX010000053.1 GCA_024229935.1 Gammaproteobacteria bacterium
GCCAATGCAGTTACCTCACGGCCTTTCTGAAAATGCCATGCTTGCTGAGTTAAAACAGATCGCTCAACAAAACACGCTCAATACAAGCTACATCGGCCAAGGCTATTACAATACACACACGCCGAATGTAATTTTACGTAATGTATTAGAAAACCCTGGCTGGTATACCGCGTATACGCCTTACCAACCTGAGATATCTCAAGGTCGTTTAGAAGCGCTACTAAACTACCAACAGATGGTAATGGATTTAACCGGTCTTGACATCGCAAATGCCTCTTTGCTTGATGAAGCAACGGCGGCTGCTGAAGCAATGACGCTATGTAAGCGCGGCGGAAAAAATAAAAGTACCACTTTCTTTGTGGCAGATGATGTTCACCCACAAACATTAGCGGTAATTAAGACTCGTGCTGAATTCATCGGCTTTGACGTTGTTGTTGATACTGACTCAAACTTAGATTCATATGATGTGTTTGGTGCTCTACTTCAATACCCTGGCACAACGGGTGAAGTAAAAGATTTATCAAACCTAATTGAACAAGCTCAGGTGAAAAAAACCTTAGTTGTTGTAGCTACTGACCTTCTTGCTTCTGTGCTTCTTAAACCTGTTGGTGAAATGGGTGCAGATATTGCTATTGGTAGTGCACAACGCTTTGGTGTCCCAATGGGATACGGTGGCCCACACGCGGCATTCATGGCAACACGTGAAAAACTA
>JAAERX010000054.1 GCA_024229935.1 Gammaproteobacteria bacterium
ATGATTGCGGCATTGATTGCGTCAGCATCATGACCATCAACAGCAGGAATTACGTGCCAACCGTACGCTTCAAAACGCTTAGGTGTATCGTCAGAGAACCAACCTTCCACTTCACCATCGATAGAAATACCGTTGTCATCCCAGAAAGCAACCAGCTTACCAAGACCTAATGTACCAGCTAATGAACACGCTTCGTGAGAGATACCTTCCATCAGACAACCATCACCCATGAATGCATAAGTGTAGTGATCAACGATGTCGTGGCCTTCTTTATTGAATTGTGCCGCTAATGCTTTTTCAGCCATTGCCATGCCAACCGCATTGGTGATGCCTTGACCTAGAGGACCTGTTGTTGTTTCGATACCCGGTGCATAACCGTACTCAGGGTGACCTGGCGTTTTAGAATGCAGTTGACGGAAGTTTCTAAGTTCTTCAATCGGTAATTCATAACCTGCTAGGTGAAGCAGAGAATAAATCAGCATAGAGCCGTGGCCGTTAGATAGAATAAAACGGTCGCGATCAGCCCACTCAGGGTTAGCAGGGTTATGGTTTAGGTGTGAACGCCAAAGAACTTCAGCGATGTCAGCCATACCCATAGGTGCGCCAGGGTGACCAGAGTTTGCTTGTTGTACGCCGTCCATGCTTAGAGCACGAATAGCATTTGCTAAATACTTATTTGTTAGAGAAGGTCGGTTCATAATGATTAACTCGAATATTTGAAAATGAAGGACTGAGAGGTTCAGCCCGATTTGAATAGGGTGATGAGCTAGAAACTATAGACGCTTCGTTTCTAGAAACTATAAGAGCATGGAATACGCACGTTGAGAGTGTTACTTATAACGTGATTGCTTTTGCTCTTATAGTAGCGAAGCGTTCTAGTTTTA
>JAAERX010000055.1 GCA_024229935.1 Gammaproteobacteria bacterium
GGTATTGATGCTTAAATTTATGAATTTTTTGTTATGGGGGCTGGTTTTGCTTGGGGCTGGTTGTGCCTCAACACCCGTTAACAGTGAGCCGGAAATAATTCTGGTTGGTGGGGCTACGGGGCGACAAGGTAATGCGGTGGTGGATGAACTGCTAGCACGTGGTTATCGGGTTCGTGGCCTGACGCGTAAACCGGGTGGCAAAAAGGCGCAACGGCTCAAGGATAAGGGTGTTGAGCTTGTGCAGGGCAATTATGCCGATAGTGATTCGCTATTGAATGCTATGGACGGTATCGAGCGAATGTTTTTCTATAGTGGCTTTTCAAGAGATGAAGCTGCCGAAGGCGCTAATGTGGTTGCTGCAGCTAAAGCATCAGGAATAAAACAATTGGTTTATTCCTCAGGTGCTGCTGCAAATCCTGAGAATGGTTTGCAGGGTGCAGCAAAAATGCAGGTTGAGCTTACTATTATAGGGAGTGGCATACCTTATACGGTATTCAGACCGGTTGCCTTTATGGAGAATTTTGACCGGCAACAGTCACGGTTTGCGAGTCAGGGAATTACAGACTCACGTGATCCTGAGCGTGTACTGCATTTTATTTCCATTACGGATATAGGCTTCCTTGTAGGTGAGGCATTTGATGATCCGGGTCAGTGGCTTAACAGGGCCGAAAATGTTGCCAGTGATAAAATGACGGTTGAGGAATATGTTGCTACATTCAGAAATGTGATGGGACAGGATATTGCCTATAACCAGGTGCCACTTGATGAGTATCTGGCTATATTGCCAAAACCTTTGCGTCCATTGTTTCGCTGGTATGACGAAGAAGGCTATGACGCTGATGTGGTTGGCTTGCGAGCAAAATATACAAATCTTACAACGCTGGATTCCTACCTGCGGGCTACTGGTTGGGATAACTGGCAGCCAGTTAAATAGTTAGCCAGGCAGATTTTGATATTTGATTTAAGTTTGTGTCCTGACAAAGAGCACACATGATGAGGTTTTATGTATGAAAACTTCCCGTATGGTTGCCGGCCTTCTGCTGGTATTGCAGATAGGTATATTTTCACCCGCTCTGCTGGCTGATGAGCAGCACACGGTACTTATAACCGGTGCGAACCGTGGCATAGGTCTGGAATTTGTCAGGCAGTATGCTGAACGTGACTGGAAGGTCATTGCGACGTGTCGTAATCCTGATGCTGCAGATACATTAAATAATCTGGCATTGGAGTATGACAATATCGTCATAGAGCAACTGGATGTAATTGATCATACGGGTATAGACGCTCTGGCAGAACGTTACAAAGGGCAGCCTGTTGATGTGCTACTTAATAATGCCGGCCTAATGCGCGGCCCTGATCGTGGTCAGATGGTTGGTACTATCGATTATGAAGAATTTGATCGTTTCTATCTGATTAACGTGCAGGGCCCGTTAAAGGTATCTGAGGCCTTTTACCCAAATGTGAAGATTAGTGAATATAAGACAATGGCAGCTTTGACAACCGGTAAGGGCGATAAAGGTATTCCTATACCAGGGTTTTCTTTATACAAGACTAGTAAAGCAGCACTTGATGCCTGGCAAAAGGAGATTGCTATTCGTTGGAAGCGTCAGGGTGTTAGGGTCGTGACCCTGCTGCCGGGGCGGGTGCTTACCCATGGGGAAGACCCCAATACCTCAATGAGTCATGTGTCTGTAGATAAAAGTGTTGCTGGAATGTTACAGGTGCTTGATAACCTTACTATGGAGCAAAGCGGTCAGACCTTTCAGTGGGACGGTGAGTTTATTGAATGAATTTAGGGGTATTTAGGTTTAAGCATCTGAATATATAGACTTATTTTGTGTCTTAACTATCGTTATAATAACCGAGTGATTGCAGTGCATTTAGGTATCTCCTGGTGGCTTTGTTAGCTCAACCTATTTTACACGAGGGCAGAAATAGAGTGACGGAAGAAAGCACACAACAGCACGTTAGTGTTAATGCGGAGTTTTTTATTATTCTTGGAGTGATGTTGGCAGTGCTTGGCGTCATTACTGCTATTGCACCTTTGGCAGATGGATTGGCTGTTGAATTTGTTGCGGGCATTATGGTGCTTAGCCGCAGCAGCATGCAGTTTTATTACGGTATCAAAGTCCGCCACTGGGGGGGTAGGTTTTATTCTTATATGGGGCTGGGGTCTATCCTGATGAGCTTTGTGTCAGTTGCCTGTGCTGTGGTTCTGTTGCTAAACCCTGTGGCCCCTCTTAGTTTTCTAGCTTTGCTGGTAGCTGCTTATCTGGTGGTGATGGGTGGCTTTGATTTCTTACAGGCGATTGAATTACGTCCTGTTAAGGGTTGGCAGTTGATTTTTATGAATGGCCTGCTTGGTATTGCTCTGGGTATATTGGTTTTGCAATCACTTCCTATACCGGGCCGTTGGGCTGTTGGTATCTTTGTGGGGCTTAGTCTGTTTATGAGCGGTTTGAGCCTTTGTGGGCTTGGTTTTTTTGGGCTTCAGTATCGAATTAAAATAGCAGGATCGTAGTTAAAGCCCTTTATTGAGAGTTTCAGTATTCCATTACCCGTTTTATATTCATTCCGTCGCTGTCCGTATGCCATTCGTGCCCGGCTGGCTTTGCGTTATACCGGCATTACAGTTGCTTTACGTGAGGTGGTGCTGAAGGATAAGCCGGCAGAATTAATTGCCTGCTCAGCAAAAGCAACTGTACCGGTGCTGGTTCTGAATGAGGGCGAGGAACATCAGGAAGTTATTGATGAGAGTATGGGTATTATGTTGTGGGCATTAGCTCAGCATGATCCAGATGGTTGGCTTAATATTGATAGGGTTCAGGCTGACAAGTTAATTGATGCTAATGATGCTCAATTCAAACCCTGGTTGGATCGTTATAAGTACCCGGATCGTTATACTGAATTACAGCCGGATGAACCTCGTGAACGCTGCGAAGTATTTTTAACTTTACTTGAAGACCGCTTGCAGAAGCATAAATATTTGTATGGAGACCGGGTAAGCTTGGTAGATATTGCTATCTATTCATTTGTCAGACAATTCGCTTTTGTGGATATGGGCTGGTTTAGTAATAGTCAATACACAAAGTTGAATTGTTGGCTGCAGGCTTTTTTGGATATGCCATTGTTTGATGCGGTCATGTACAAATACCCACAATGGCAGAATGGTGATATTGAAACAAAGTTTTGAGTGTGGCTTATATTTCTGCCCAATTAGATGCCTGTGAATTATGTCCGATGAATAAACTTTTAAATCATGAACGTGCCATTGAGGTGATGGAACGTGAGGGGCTGGATGGCCTGGTTGCTGTCTTACCGGTTAATTCTTTTTACCTGAGTAATTACTGGGGTCTGTTTAATACACCCACTGGTTATGATGGTTGTTATTTTGCTGTTTTACCCCGTGATCAGGCTGCCCCACCTGCATTAATTGTGCCTGCACTAGAAATCCGACGACTTGAGACCGAACAAACTAAAGGCATGGGTACGTGGGTAGAAAATATTTATGCGTACTCCAGTCCGCTTGATGAAGAGCTTGAAAAATTTGCAGATGGTACGCCCCGGGGTGCTGACTATATGGGCTGGCCATCAGTTGATGGAGTGGAATATTCAGAACTTGAACAACAGTGGCTGGCAATTAGTCAAAAACTGGGTTCTCGGATGTCTCCCAATGCTTTTTGGGCTGTATCACGTGCATTACAGGCAGCAGGACTTGAGCAGGGGAAGGTTGCTACCGATGATGCACGTACAGGGCAGTGGTTAGCTGAATGTGGTCTTGACCAGCTGACCACAGATTATCGCCCGGAATTATTTAATGAAATCCGTCTGATAAAAACGCCTGCTGAGATTGAAATTATGCGGCAGGCTGCGCATATCAATGAGATGTCTTTGTTGGTAGCTGCAGAATCAATGCAGGTTGGTTCAACCTGGGCTGAGCTAGAAAATATGTACATGATGAGCATGGCCCAGCAGAGTGGCCGTGGCGTTTATCTGATGTGTGGTGTTGGGGAGTTGCCAGCGACTGAAGTACGACGAAATGAACCTGTATTTTTTGATGCCCTCGGGCAATACCAACATTATCATGGTGATTTTGGTCGTTGTGCAGTTGTGGGCGAGGGCAGTGCAAAATTACGCAAACACCATGCTCATTTGCTGGCAGGTTGGGATGTGGCGCAGGAAAATCTGCGCCCGGGGGTGAGTTACAGTGATCTTGGTAGCGCGGTAGGAGCTGCTGTTCGCAAAGCAGGGATTAATCATTTTCGTGACCCCGTCGTGCACAGTGTTGGTCTGGAGCATACTGATGATCCCAAATATTTTGGGGTGCAACCTCAGACCAAAGTAGCTCAGGTATTGCAGCCAGGTATGATTGTGAATCTAGATATGCCACATACTGAGATTGGTTGGGGTTCAATCCATATGGAAGATACGGTGCTTATTACTACCTATGGCTTTGAACGGTTGAGTGATAAAGGAATGGGCATTCTTTATGCTGCTGATACGAATAGGTATGCAGGTGTTTGACTGATGGCTACATTAGAACAATTACATGCACGAAAAGCGGAGCTTGAAGAAAAACTATATGCCGGAGACCTGACTGCAGAATCTGCACTGGTGCATATTGATAATGCTATTGCAGCGCGTACCCGCAAGATTGAGTATAGTCAAAAGCGTCTGGCAGCCATTAAGAATGCAGTGGGTAAGGGTGTTTCGGTTGCTGATGCTAAGGCTGTAAAACCTAAATCGGCAGCAGCAAAAAGAGCAATAGCAAAGGCAAAAAAACCGCTAAATCGCTTCTGAGAAAGGGATGAATAACGCACCATAATCAGGTTATGCGTTAAACTGGAAACAGTCATGCTTGACCCAAGCAAAAGATGCTGTTTGGCCTTTCTATATTAGGGGCTTGTGCCAGAGTTTTGGGTTGTTTATTTGTATTTCAAAAATGATAAAGGGTTTCTTTAAGTGTTGCTAAATTTGTTTCTAAAATCGGCTGCTTCGCGAGTATCCGCGATGCTCATTATTATTCTGTTTATTCCTGCTTGTACGTTTAACCCGTACTCGATGGACTATCCTAATGTAAAGATTGATTCAGGTTATTTGCAGGGTGCTGTGGTTGATGGTGTGCCTGTTTTTAAGGGCATTCCTTATGCAGCTCCGCCTGTAGGTGATTTGCGCTGGCGGCCACCGCAGTCGGTAAAATCATGGCGTGGTTCTCTGGATGCAACAGATTATGCACCGCATTGCGCCCAGTACGAGGCAGACATACTCTGGTTTGATCTGGATGAGATTAGTGAAGACTGCCTGACACTTAATGTTTGGACAGCCGGACAAAACCATCGTGAGAAGCGTCCGGTAATGGTGTGGATACATGGCGGTGGTTATTCAAATGGTTCGGGTAATATCGCGCGGCTGAATAGTCCTGTACTTGCCAGACAGGGCGTTATTCTGGTGACCATCAATTACCGTCTTGGCCCATTTGGATTTATGACACATCCAGCACTTGCCGCCAGTAATCCGGATGACCCGGTAGGGAATTATGGTCTGCAGGATGTAGTGGCGTCCCTTAAATGGGTGCAGAAAAATATCTCTACCTTTGGTGGTGATCCTGAGAATGTAACTATATTTGGTGAGTCTGCAGGCGCAGGTATTGTTAACACATTGCTTGTAGCGCCTGCCGCTGAGGGTCTGTTCCACCGGGCCATCAGCCAGAGTGCTTCAGTTGGTCTCGCACCTGAGCCCTATCCGGATCGCCGTGCCGGATTTTTGCCCCCTAGTAACAAAGCAGGGGAAGAGCTGGTGAAAAGGCTGAATTTAAACAAATTGGGTTTTACTGACTCAAAATCTGCAGATCCTGAGCTTGCAAATGCACTTAGGCGTATTCGGAGCAAAGATATATTACGTGCACTGACCAAGACTGATCGCTATACGCCCGTTGTCGATGGAGAATTTTTGCCTGATCAGGTGGGTGTGCTTATGGCCGCAGGTGAAATGCATAAGGTGCCATATATCACTGGTGGGAATAACTGGGAAGCAAGCCTTGGTCGTGAGGTTGGCGGTGGCTTCTCTCCAGAGTTTGCCGGCAAACTGTTAACAGCGGAAGATAAAGAGCGCTTGTACCCCGGCCTTGAAGGTGAGGCGCTTGATGACCAGATATTTGGTGACCTGATTGTCCTCTCAGGGTCGCATTATGTAGCAGATCAAATGGTAGCTCAGGGTGTGCCCGTCTACAGTTATTTTCTTACCTATGTTGCTAAAGCGCGGCGTGCGGCTCAGCCTGGAGTGGCACATACTGATGACATCGCATTTGTGATGCAGACACTGGATAACGAGGAAGACCTTGAAGATGAAGTGACAGCAGCTGATCGTCAGATTAGTGTGCTTATGAGTACCTATTGGACGCAGTTTGCCAAAATGGGTAATCCCAATCGCGAGGATCTGCCCGAATGGCCACTTTATACTGGGGATAATGGACCGATACTAGAGATTGGCGATGAGATTGTGGTGTGGGACACCTTACTTGAAGAACGTATCAATTTTCACATAGAGCGTGGTCAGAATTTACTCAAAAGAGTTACGAAGTAGTGCTGTAACCACATGATCAAAGTGGAAATTAGGAGCAGGGAGTAAGGGCAGGGAACACATAATGACTTGGGGGGTGATTAACTATGATGGGTGGCGATCCGGCTCTCAGTAAGCAGGTATTAAGCAGTAAACAAAAATTCTGGACTCGTGTGGTCAGTGATACGGATGAACAGGTCCAGATTGTATGCGCAGAAAGCGCAGCTCAGATAAAAACCTGCTGCCCACAGCTGGAAATTTTTGAGCCAGACACACAATGGCAGGCTTTACATGAGGGTCAGCTATTCCGTGAGTACGATATAGAGAAAAATCATAGCGAATTGATGCAGAATACCCGGCTTAGTAATTAAATCGCCGGAATATTTATGCAGTCCTTTTTCAGTTACGCCTTCAGACCCTTTTTCTTATTAAATTCAATTTTTGCTATTACCGTTATGGTGCTATGGGCATTGGCCTTGCATGGCGCAGCACCTGCCAGCTTGCCGGCTAATGTTACAAATTGGCATGCACATGAAATGCTGATTGGTTTTGCTATGGCCGCCATTGCCGGATTTATTCTCACAGCTGTTGCTACCTGGACCGGGCGGCCGGCATTACAGGGCGCACCTTTGGGAGTGCTTGTATTTAGCTGGCTGGCAGGCCGATTGGTTATGGCTTTGGGTGGGATACTGCCTGCGGGATTAGTGTTTGTAGTTGATATGTTATTCCCTGCGTTACTGGTGATACTGGTGGCCCGTGAAGTAATTGCTGGTGGTAGTAAGCGTAATTACCCGATTGTTTTCATTACGCTGTTACTGGCTTCATTAAATTTTCTCTATCATGCTGGTGGCAATGGCTATTTACCGCTTACGGTAAACAGTGAACGTGTGTCCTTATTTTTGCTTATTCACCTGGTTTTACTACTGATCACGGTTATTGGTGGCCGTATCATTCCAAATTTTACTGCTAACTGGTTGCGCGGACAGGGGGCGACCCGGTTACCGGCCAGTAGCCCCTTTATTGATCGTGCAACCATTCTGCTGACTATTGCCACCGGATTGTTTGTCTCATTTTCACCATTGAGCGTGGTTACGGGTGTGTTGGCTTTTGCAGCTGCATTAGCCCATGGTATACGTTTGAGTGCTTGGTGTGGTCTGGCAACCCGCAAAGAACCCCTGTTGTTTGTTTTACATGCGGCATACCTCTGGTTGCCACTGGGTTATCTGCTGACTGGCTGTGCTGTTTTTGGCTGGTGGATTCCGCCTGCTGCAGCTGTGCATGCGCTAACGGTTGGTGGGGTAAGCATGATGATTATGGCTGTAACGACACGTGTAGCACTTGCACACACTGGTCGGCCGCTACTTGCGGCTGAATTGACGGTGCTGGCTTACTGGGCACTTATGCTGGCAGCTGTATTACGTGTTGTTAGCCCCTTTGGCAGAAATTATATGACCATCCTGGATGCATCCATTATTTGCTGGATACTGGCATTTGCTATTTTTGGCTGGGTTTATGCGCCGGTGCTCACTAAACCACGTGTTGATGAATAGTATCTCACGTGGCATGTAAAACCCTGAGTGCGCAAAGGATTCGTATAGGTTATGGCTGGGTCTGGATTAAGTATTTTATATTTACTCACGTAAGGCGGGCAAAACTCGTTCACCAAGCATTTTCAGGCCATCCATGGGGTCATCAAACAGTCGGATTGAGAGTTCAGTGAGGCCGTTGGCAGCAAATGCTTTATAGCGCTCTATTTCATGATCAATGTCACTTATATCACCCGCTGAGGCCATGCCAGCGATTAAGCGGTTAACAAGATCCTCGGGTATGCCTTTAATGTTGCCACTGCGGTCACGGAAGGCAACCCGGAAGTTTTCCCAGTTATCCCGCATGAGTTCATATTCAGTCTCATCTTTGAGGTGGGGCATTAGGTCATCCTTGATCATTCCCACTATGGCTCCACGCCAGATGAGTTCACGACGTGCTTCATACATGGAAGCTTCACGGTCTTTTTTAATATGCCAGGCCCAGAAATTACCAACCCGGAAATCATCTGCAGGTGTTGCACGTTTTGCGAGACCTGCGTGAATATGTTCCATGGCTGTAGGTAGCATATCGGGGGTGAAGTCACTGAACTGGATGCCTTCGGCGATACGGGCACCAAGTTGAATCATTTTTGGTCCGCTTGCACAGCTATAGATCAAAGGGCCCTTTTGTTTTGCCCATGCCATACCCCAGGGACGTCGTATTTCAAATACGCCACCGTCATAGCCCATGCTGAATTTACCTGAGCGTGCCTGTTGCAAGATCTCGATGCATTCCCGTGTTGCCCTAAGACGACGGTCAGGTTCAGACTTGCGTGTATTTGGGTCAAAATCTGGCCAGCTGGGCCCGTCGTTACGAGCGCGCCAGCCGATGGCTCCGAGTACGCCACCACCACCACTGACACCGATCATTGCGCGCCCGTTGGACATTTCATTGAGGGTAAGCAGGGCATTGGCCATCTTTAAGGGGTGCATTTCCCATGGGCCTACGGCCAGTGGGCCAAGTAGAATTTTTGAGGTTGCCTGTGTAGCAAGTGTTAAAGCTAGGAATGCGTCGTAATGCATATGGTAGTTGGATGACCAGACTGCACGAATGCCCAGTTTTTCGGCTTCAACGGCGAGTTCAGCCATCTGCTGAGGATTGACGTCAGGTTCCAAAATAATGTCGATATCCATAAATAATCCAGGTGTTTGTTTATAGGTGTCAGAGCCCGCGTTGCCATTCCTCTCGCAGGGGTAGTGCATCAGGTGTTTCCATGGCGGTATGTATGATGCTTAGTAGTTTCTGTTTGTCTTTGCCTAGGGTGCCTTTCAATGCAAGGTAATTGGAAGCATGGTCGCTGCGAAAAATGGTGGTGTCCAGCTCCAGGTGTTCAAGCAGGGTAAGCATTTCCTGGAATAACCCGGGTTGATCAAGTGGGGTGAACTCACCTTTAAAGCCTGCTTGATAGCGTTTACTACCCTGTGGGAAGCTAACAACCAGTGTTGACAAGTATTCAGGTTGTGCAGCATTCATCAGCTTTGCTGAATTAATGGCATGCTGTTCGCTGTATTTGTGACCGCCCATGCCATTTAGAATCATCACTGAACTTTTACTACCTGCTGCCTTTATTTTTTTCAGTGCTGCTAATGAAGAGTCAAATGTCTCACCTTTGTTAACCAGCTCCAGTACGAGATTATCACCGCTTTCGCAGCCCACATAAAAAAGTTTGAGCCCCAGTGCATGTAACTCTGCAAGTTCCTCAACAGATTTATTCTTGATATTACGTGGCAGGCAATAACTGGCTACGCGTTGTATGTCTGGCAGATATTTATTAATACTTTCAAGTATTAGTCGCAGGCGTCGATAGGAAAGTGTCATTGCATCACCGTCGGCCAGAAATATACGTCTTACGGGTGTTCGTGATGCAGCAACTTCAGCAAGTTCTTGCTCAATTACAGCTTGTGCTTTAGGGTGGAATTTCTTCTGAGACTGGGTATACATCTCACAGAATGTACATTTATTCCAGGAGCAGCCATTGGTTACCTGCAGGATCAGTGAACGGGCTTCTGAGGGTGGGCGGAACAGAGGTTCAATGTAATTCATGTTAGTAGTCCTGGAGTTTACTCAGAACCATAATGAGCTAATGATTTCCAACTGCTTTTAATGAGTAGCTGCAATTTATTGCCTACACGTAGTTTAGTGTCCGCAATATACCCATAGTTATGAGATCCACAAGCATGTGCAGTCGTTAAGGCCATTTTTATGGTTCTATCAGGGATAGCTCTAAAACCGACATTAATTGCCTTTCAAAACAATGCTTTACATTGTATTCATTTGTGTATTCCACGCCATGGTGGTAGACTGTAAAGCTTAGAAGCACGTTCAGTCCTCAATCTGCCTTTGTATTTAAGCATTTACAGACCTGAAACACCTGCTTTGTAACAGAAACCGTCGGAAGAGCGGAGTCCTGGACACTTACATTTCCTGGGGAATAAAGCCTGACATGGTGGCACAAAGCCGCCAGTCAGATCGTTACATTAAAAAGCCGTAAATCACCCAGCAATTAGAAGACTTAATAATTATGCCTACTTCAATTAAAGACACAGATTCATCTTGTAGTAATCGTGAAGGTGCACCACCTTTTTCCATTGGTGAGATAGAGTCAACTGTGCCCCCAACCGAAGGTGCGGGTAAATATTGGTGCAAATACACTATCGTACAGGGTACCAATACAATTACCGGCTATAAGCAGGGCGGCGTTAAAGCGGTCAGACAAGCAGTTGGTGAAATTGTGGCTGATATGAATCAGCGTCGTATGGGCAAGCGTGGGCGGGTGCATCTCACTCCATCGGGCAAGCCCAAAGCCAATGCGCAGGCAGCCAAGGCTAAGTAAACCAAGTTCGGATAAATCACAATGCTATGTGGCGGCCAAAACCGGCTGCCAGCTGCCCTATATCAATCTGATTACTTGTAAACAATGGCAGTGCCGGGCATCTTTGTTGTCTGGCAGGTGTATTTATGTATGACATATTGAGGAATGAGTTTGGATAGTAAGCAAATGAAACGAGTTCTGGCGTTGCTCTTTGTAGGTGTGCTGATGGGCGCACTGGATTTAGCAATTGTTGGTCCCGCATTACCAGCTATGAAGGCTGATTTTCTTATGAATGACCGGCAGCTGTCCTGGTTGTTCAATGTCTATGTTCTGTGCAATTTAGTGAGTGCGCCACTATTGGCCAAGATGTCGGACCGGTATGGGCGACGTTCTGTTTATATATTTAGTGTTAGCTTCTTTGCGTTGGGTTCATTACTGCTGGTTTCATCTCCTTCGGCTGACTTTCTTCTGGTAGGGCGTGCGGTTCAGGGTTTTGGGGCAGGTGGTATTTTTCCGGTAGCTGCAGCCATTATTGGTGACACTTTCCCGCCTGAAAAACGGGGTGGGGCTCTGGGGTTAATGGGTGCTGTTTTTGGCCTGGCATTTCTGGTTGGTCCGGTACTGGGTGGTATTTTGCTGCAGTTTTCCTGGCACTGGCTTTTCCTGATTAATTTACCTATTGCTGTGGTATTGATTATATTTGCGGTGCGCCTGCTTCCTGGTAGTGGTGCTGAAGAGCAGAAACCATTTGACTGGAAGGGCGCACTTATTTTGTCATCGGGCCTGACTGGATTAGCGGTTGCCGTTACCAATCTTGATAGTGCTAATCTTGTTGGAAGTTTGCAGTCCCTCAGTGTCTTGCCATTCATCCTGATATTTGTGGTACTTGTGCCCGTTTTTTGGCGCGTTGAAAATCAGGCGGCTGACCCCATTGTTAAGCCAACATTTTTTGCTTCAAAACAAATTAGTCTTACAGTGATTATTGCTGCAGGTGTCGGTACTGTGGAGTCGGGTTCTGTTTTCTTTCCTTCTCTGGCTGTTGCAGCTTTGGGAGTTACTGAATCCCACGCAGCTTGGTTGCTGGTGCCGTCTGTACTTGCGATGACTATTGCTTCACCACTGGTGGGTAAAGCCATTTATTCAGTGGGTTCCAAGTTGATAGTTCAGGCTGGTCTTGCACTGGTTTTTATAGGCATATTTATTTATGGCTATGTTCCATTAACAATTACCTGGTTTATTGTTGGTGGCATTATTGGGGGTATTGGGCTTGCAGGTTTGCTGGGTGCACCTTTACGGTATATTTTGCTAAATGAAGCACAGGAAGGTGATCGTGCGGCTGCTCAAGGACTGCTAACGGTTTTCTTGGCTATTGGTCAGTTACTAGGCGCTGCAATTGTTGGTGGCGTTGCGGCTTCAAGAGGAGGGGGTGTGACTGGCTATCAAACAGCTTTCCTGGTGCTCGCAGTATTGACAATAGTTATATTTATAGTGGCTGCTGCATTACAGTCAAAGACAGCTGAGAGAGCTTTTGTATCACCACCCTGAGAATATGAATTACCTAAATGCTTGCCGTGCTGTTTTGTTATTGTTTAAAGTGTTCACATCTTTTGTCGTAGCCAGAGTATTCGGTGCAAAAGGCTAATCAGCTTTTGTGTTGAGGCATATATCTTTGGGATGGTTATGGGTAGTTATACAGAAACCACCAATATTGAGAGTTCTACAGCACTGTGGTGGGGTATAGCCTTTAGCTTTGCTTTTACAGGCCTGATATGGCTTGCGGGTGCATATTGGATGGACCCGGATCGTTTTTCAGCTTTCTCACCGCGTAAGACCGCCGCTCTAATACCGCAGATGTGGTATCTGTGGCAGTTAAATGAACCAACAGTCTGGACTCGGGCAACCGCCTGGGGCGGTTATATCGCGCATAACCTGTTTATCTGGTTTCTGATCTGGAAGGCCCAAGGAGCAAATACTAAGTACACAAAAAATTTGCATCGCTTTAATGTGCTCGCGCTTTTAGGGAATGGATTTTTCATTACTTTGCATTTACTGCAAACCCGGTTCTGGTATGACGGTCTTGCACAGGATGTTTCAGAATTTACATCTCAGGCATCCGTGACATTGATGCTGGTTGCTATACTGATCATGGAGAATAATCGACGTGGGTTAGTATTTGGTGCTAAGGCGCCTTTTTTATCTAATGTGGGTCGAGTGATACGTAAATACCATGGGTATTATTTTTCCTGGGCTATTATCTATACCTTCTGGTATCACCCAATGGAAATTACGGGTGGGCATCTGCTTGGGTTTTTGTATATGTTCTTCTTGCTGCTGCAGGGCAGTTTATTTTATACCCGTATTCATCTGAATCATTACTGGAAAGTGGTCTCAGAGCTGTCGGTTGTTGTGCATGGTGTGATGGTCGCTATCTTGGCTGGCCAGGCATGGCCACAATTCTTTGGCGGGTTCCTTGGTATGTTTATAGTGACCCAGATGCATGGTCTGGGGTTAAGTAAGGCCATGCGCTGGGCGTTTGGTTTGGCTTACGCGGGCTCAATTTGGGTTATTTATAGTTTCACAGAGGGTGTTGCCAAGGCTTATATGGTGACAATAATACCGCTGGTGGAATTTATTTTGGTGGTAATTGTAAGTGCATTGTTAATGTTGTTCCTGTGGTTGTTTACCTTGGGCAAAAGTTCGCGGCCAGTATAAAAAAATGGGCTTCTTTTTTACCATGCCTGCATAATCACTATTTAGGGGGCGGTAGTTCAGGTGTTACGATTTTAAGGAGTGTGCTGCAGATAACCGCTTGGGCCCAGCCGTATACCACGCAGAAAAATGATTAAGTGTTTTGCATCTGAGTTAATCAAATATATGTAAGGCAGGAATATGCTTACAGGTGTAAAGCTGCTGTGAGGCCAATTTTTCTACACACGGCTTACTAATTCAAATAGATTTTAAGCCCTGATAATAGCTAATTGAGCGAACAGCTTGAGATAAGGATTTATAATCGTTGGCTCAAATTTCATACTGGCCAGCTAAAAAATGGAGTGAAATATGTATGGCTTCTAAACCTCTTTTTGAGATGCCTGAGGGTGATTATGCCGGTGATGTTAGCTGTAAGGATGCATGGGGTATCCTTGAGAATAATCCTGCTGCGCTACTTGTTGATGTGCGTACTCAGGTTGAGTGGCAGTTAATTGGCCAGGCTGATTTATCATCTATTAGTAAGGAACCTTTGTGTCTGCAGTGGGTTACGATGCAGGGTATGAATAAAAACTTTATTGATGAGTTGCAAGCAGCACTTGATGAACGAGGCGTGGCAAAAGATACCCCATTATATTTCATGTGTCAGTCAGGTGGCCGTTCTAAAATGTCAGCAATGCAATGTGCTGAAATGGGTTACTCACAGTGCTTTAATATTGCGGAAGGTTTTGAAGGTGAGCTGAATGAACAAAAGCACCGTAATAGTATTAGTGGTTGGAAGGTTGCCGGACTTCCATGGACCCAAGCTTAGTTAACAGTGTCTGATATCAGTAAAACTGGTGATGAACAAAGTATGGATGAGGTTGTTGAACGTGACCGAATCAATGGTGAAACAGCCAAGATAGGCTGGTCCGAGTTACAGCGTTTCTTTGCCCAGGGGCATGCGGTAGCGGTATCGTCTGAACTTGATCTGATCGATGTGGCTTATCAGATGTCCTGTGATAACAAGGAGCAGCTAGAGGCATGGATGGAGCTGGGGCATGTGAAGGCAGTTAGTGATGCTCAGGCCATTGAATGGCTGGAAGCGGATTCCCTTATGTGGTCTGTCGTAGTAAGACCCTGGATACTGGTGCAGCCGGTAAAAAAATAATCCACTTTTTAATATGACTGGCTAAGACCAGTTTTATTTTTTTAATTTTCTGGCAGGCCGGAGTGTCAATTAATGTCATTAAGCAATAAGCAGGTAAATGAATTTCATGAGAAGGGCTTTATTGCAGTTCCTAAGCTGTATTCAGCTGATGATATTCAGATAATTTCTGACTGGCTTGATGAATTAAGGGGCTCAGATGGTTCAGAGAATGAGATTGCAACCTATTTTGAGGCAAGCCCGATAAACGGTGAAACAGTGTTGGTGCGTGCTGAATACCTGTTGGGGAAACACAACCCTGTGATGACTGAGTTGTTTCTTAAGGAAGAAACTATGGCAATGCTTGCACAGTTACTAGGTGACAAGGCTCTGCTCTTCAAGGAAAAAGCCAATTACAAATTGCCAGGGTGTCGATCAGACCTGTTACATCAGGATCAGGCGGCTGGCTGGGGTGCTTATAGTGATTTCTTTATTACCATGCTAATCGCAATCGATGAGAATCGTATTGATAATGCGGCTGTTAGTTTTCGTGATGCGGATGACCATTACCTGGCGTTACGTGGTCCGGAGTGGGAAGTGCTTAGTGAGGAAGACCCACCATTCCAGCCAGAGGATGAGTATCAGGTTGTTGAGGCAGCGCCTGGTGATGTGGTGTTCTTTGATTGTTATGTTCCACATGGTTCACCAGCTAATACTACTAATTCAGCACGCCGTAATATTTATCTTACCTTTAATCGTGCTGCTGATGGTGATCAGCGCATGGCGTACTATGAGGATAAGTGGAAGAACTACCCGTCTAATACACGTTCAGATGCGCGAGATCGTTCAACCTTTAAGGTCTAAGCGGTCAGGAGGATGCAGTATTATTTCGGCGTGCATTGCTGACATTTCTTGCAATCATTCTTTATGTTGCTCTACTTCACTCGCCAAGTGAAAATTGGCATCAGCATGTCGGGTCAGTTCCCTGATGGTTGTTCCGCTAGCCTTAGCTTCCTGCTCTTAGAACTTCCTCTGGCTTAATGATCATTGTCTTAGTGACCGTAACTGCGGGTGGCAGCTTTTTTATTAGGGTCTTTGTGCCAGACCTGACGCGGCGCATAACCATCTTTGCGTAGCCATTGTTGTGTATACACAATCCGTTCAGGGTCAATCTTTAACAGTGGCACCTGGGGAGCTTTATCCAGAGTCTTGCCAAGCTGTATTGCAGATGATTGCCATTTATATATGCTCATTGCCTGTTCGTGAGCAGCTGTTCCTGGTTCAATAAATTCTGCATTGCCAAACATTTGCGCCCCCTGAACACTGGCCCAGTTACAGTTCTCTCCATAGATAGCAAAGCAAACGCGTGGATCATTTTGCATGGCTTTAACTTTGGGGCTGTTAGGTTGTGGCAGGATATAAACAACCCGGCCGGTGCCATGGTATTCAACAGGTGTGCCTATAGGCCCGTTCTTACCGATAGTGCTGAGCACGCCCATCCAGTGGGTTGCCAGGAAATGCTCGATGCGTTCTTCCAGTGCGTTGCGGTCAAGCTGCTGGGTGGGCCAGGGTGTTTCGGCGAGCCATGGATGGGCAGTCATAAGTAATTCCACTATATTAAGGGTTTGGCAGGGGATTATAAGCTAAGGAATAATCCTGTATATACATTGTATGGCTTTCGTAACTATTAAAGCTATGCTCTACTAAGTACATAAATACCTTTGTTGTTCATCAAGGACTGACCCAGCTTGGATAAACATATACGTAAAATATTCTCTGTTTTTGTACTGGGCATGATTGCCCTGTTCATTATGCGAATTTATTCAGGTGAGTGGAGTGTAGTGAACTGGGGAATGTTAGTTCTTTCTGCTTTATCCTGCCTGCTTGTTTTTCAGTGTTTTGTATATATTTTCAATTTTAGTTATGCGCTGGCATGTATTTTGATAGGCATATTTATTGCTGTAATGCTGCCATCGATCAGCAGTGTCCTGTTTGCCGGTGCCATCGTTATTTATGGGCTTCGCCTGTTTCTGTTTACCTGGGGTAGATACCATACTGAGTCATATCAGCCACGGGTTGAGAATGTTCGCAAGGAAGATGCAAAGTTACCCTTTCCAATTAAAATAGTTTTATGGGTGCAGTGCACTTTTCTTTATCTCTTTCATCTTTTTGCAATTTATATGGTGGCCAGTACGGTAGTGCTGAATGGTTTATTAGTTGTCGGTATATTCCTTATATTACTTGGTACATTTATAGAGGCTTTAGGTGATGCGCAGAAGCAGGAGGGCAAACAGAGAACACCAGATACTTTCATTACTAGTGGAATGTTTGCCCGGTGGCGACACCCTAATTATATGGGCGAGATTATTGTGCAGATAGGAATTATTATTGCCGGGATAAGTGCGGTTAGTGTTGGTTGGGCAAATTATGCGGCAGTTATTATTGCGCCTTTGTATATTATTCTGTTGATGATTTCTGAAAGTGGTCGTGCTGATAAATACCAACTCCTGAGGTATGGGGGAGATCAGGCCTATAAAACCTATGTTGCGAATAGCGGTTCATTGTTACCGCGGCTCTAGGCGTTTTTTCAAGTATGTGTCAAAGGGTGTTTGGATAAGTCTTAAGCAGTTCTGAAATACTTTATTGGTATCACTGAATGGTCGTATCTGAATGTTGGCTGCATTGCTGACTATGGTGCGCTACTATTAGGGAGTAGTAAATCTAACCCGACTCTAAGAAGGTCAAAAAGTGATTAAAAACAATGCACTAGAAAGCCTCTTAATGGCTGCTGCAGGTACCTTTTTATTGGCAGCGTGCGCTGAGCCGCCGGCAGAAAGCCCGCCTGTGGATAGTATAGGTGGGGGAATTGCAGATGCGCCGGTAGAAGTAGTGGTGAGGGACCCACGACTTGCTCTTTTTTCACCTCTGCCAGAGCGTATGGAGTCTGCAGCTAATGAACTGACGCTGGCCAAAATAAATCTAGGCCGAAAGTTATATTACGACCCCCGTTTATCAAAAAATCAGGATGTCTCCTGTAATACCTGTCATTTACTCGACAAATTTGGTGTGGATGGGTTGCCCACATCAGTAGGTCATTTGCAGCAGGTAGGGACTCGGAATGCACCTACGGTTTATAATGCTGCCGGGCATATTTCCCAGTTCTGGGATGGCAGGGTAACAACAGTGGAAGAGCAGGCCAAGGGTCCGCTGCTTAACCCCATTGAAATGGCAATGGAAGATGAAGCTGCTGTAGAGGCCGTTCTGATGTCTATCCCTGGTTATGCACCTTTATTTGCCGCTGCGTTTCCGGACACTGAAGATGCGATTAGTTTTAATAATATGGCGCAGGCAATAGGTGCATTTGAACGAGGGCTTGTTACACGCTCACGTTTTGATGATTACCTTGCCGGTGATGATACGGTGCTTAATGAGGTAGAGCAGGCGGGAGTTATTGCCTTTATGGATGTTGGTTGTTCGAATTGTCACTCTGGTCCTTATCTAGGTGGGTCGATGTATCAGAAGCTTGGTCTGGTGCAGCCGTGGGCTGATATTTCTGACCTTGGGCGTTTTGATGTGACCGGAAAAAATGAAGACATGCAGGTATTCAAGGTGCCTTCATTACGAAATGTGTCACAAACAGGCCCATATTTTCATGATGGCTCAGTTGGCTCTCTGAATGAAGCGGTACGCCTTATGGCAAGGCATCAACTGGGGGTGGAGCTAACGAACGAACAGGTTATCTCAATTATTGCCTTCCTTAACTCGCTTGATGGCACTATTGATGATGATTTCATTATGATGCCTGAGTTGCCTGCAAGCGGTAAAGTATTGCCAGAGCTGGAAATAGAGCCTGTTGAAGTAAGATAAAGTGGTCCTCAGGCGTATAGGCCAAAATTGATAGGTTAAGAAATAGGGGCATGACTTTGGTCGGTCCCTTTTTTAATAGAAAGTTCTGCCAACCTGAAAATATGTTCATCAAATCAGGTATACAAAAAATCAAATTAACTTGAAAAACCAGGAGTAGAAAATGCCAACTATTCTTATAACCGGTGCTAATCGTGGGCTGGGGCTGGAATTTACAAGTCAGTATGCAGCAGATGGTTGGCAGGTTATTGCTTGTTGCCGCCATCCAAAGGGTGCAGATGAGCTGAATGAATTAGCTGCTGCTAATGAAGGTATTGTTGTTGAGCAACTTGATGTAAATGACTTTACTGCAATTGATGTTCTGGCAAAAAAATATGCTGGACAGCCCGTAGATATTTTGCTGAATAATGCCGGTATTATCGGGCCGTTTCCGATTGAAGAGAATATTGAGCGACAGCATTTTGGCTCAATGGAATATGATGTTTGGGCAGATGTTATTCGTACTAATACCTTTGCGCCACTAAAAATGGCTGAAGCTTTTCTTGAAAATGTTGCTGCCAGTGAGCAGAAGAAGATAATCAATATTTCCAGTACGGTAGCATCTATTACTGAGATGGCTATTCCGGGTGTGGCCTATGCGAGCAGTAAATCAGCACTGAACCGGGCAATGACTATTGTTGCAAGTCAGGTGAAAGACCGTGGTGTTATTGTGGCCATGTATTGCCCTGGTTATGTGAAGACCCGTATGGATGCCTTTGGCTACGCAACCGTTGATATACCCGACAGTATCGCTGCGCTAAAACCGATGATTGCAGACCTGACTATTGAGCAGACGGGCAGTTATACCGGGCATGATGGACGGACTATAGGCTGGTAGGGTTTCCATTAATTTCAGCTATTTGCTGTGTAATTGACTTGGCCGGTCGGCCAGTTGCCGCTTTAAAATCAGATGCCACGTCATAGGCACCGTTGCGGATGCACTGATAGCAGCCTGTGAGCATGTTGGCGACTATCTCGCCACGCAGGGGTTCAAGTTTGGCAAAACATTCTGCATCACTAATAGCTTCGTAATTTACATGCAGGCCATGAACCTCGTTTACCATCTGCACGAGTTCTGCCTGGGTATGACACTCACCCACCAGGTTATAAATTTTGCCATTGTGTTGATCATCAATAGCTATCTGGGCGGTAGCTACTGCAATCTCGTCCCGGGTAATGTACCCACAGCGACCCTCACCGCCATTGTTACGAAAAATATTGCCTTCATTGGCGGCATTTACGATATGGGCGACATCAAACTCAAGGTACAAACCATTGCGGGGGATTGACCACTTGAGCCCGGATTCCTGTATGTCCTGTTCGGCTTGTCGGTTGATGGCTGCGACAGGTGCGTACAGTGTATCGGCTTCTTTGCCGTTACCGATGACACTTGAATAGAGAATTTTTCTGACACCAGCCTGTTTAGCACCCTCAATAACATTTCGATGCATTTGTATCCGATCCCAGGGGCCTGCCGGGGACGAGATAAGGATGACGGTATCAATCCCTTCAAGTGCAATAGACCAATCTTCTGAATTTTCATAATCAGCCTGGCGGGTTTCAATATTGCCAAGGGTAATTTTTTCTGGTGAACGGGCAATACCCACTACATTTTTGGTACCAACCAGTCGTACCAGTTCTGGCAATAATAGTTGTCCCAGGTTTCCTGATGAGGCTGTTACAGCAATTTTCATATGGATTCTTTTGCGCCTTTGCCAGAAGGCACGATAAAGTCAGATGCCTGCCAGTCATAGTTAGGGGTTTCTGGTGGGATATCCTGAGCATAGGCGCTCCAGGTATCAATTCGCTTACTGCTGGTTTTCCAGCCATCCGGAACGGTCAGGTACTCTGGTGCATTTTTTTCTATGTAGGCCAGTAGTTTGGGTGGCACTTCACCATAACTCTTAAGGCCTTTATGGCTGTGCATACGGCCAAACAGGGTAGTGTCAGCAAACTCAGTGCCGCCCATTTCCATGAAGGGCCAGCATTCGGAGATGCGTGAGAAGCCAGCAGTCATACGACAGGTGCGGAGGGAACGATCCTCAAGTTCATCTTTATTTACCTGAAAAGTGAAATGTTCTGAAGGCGTGATACGTGAACCCGTTGATGAGCGTGGCCAGCCAGCTGGTTTGACTGGGTTGGTGTAGTCATGGGTGTAATCCCACGACAGCATCAGTTCATCGCCATACTGCTGAAACGGCAGAATGAATGGGTAGTTGCCATCTTTATCAGGAAAGACTGTGCCTTCATTCATGAGGGTAGGGGCATCACCCATTTCACCCATGAAGAATTTGGGAATTTCCTTGCCTATTTTGCCTATCAGCACATCGTTATAGAAATGGTAGACCTCCACTGTCTTGCCAGTGAATGGATTGTCCCAGGTCTCGAGTATGTCGCCGGTTTTCAGGTCAGTGAAGTAACCTGTCTCACGGGATTTGACCCACAGGTCTCCGTTGTCATCAATTTCAGAAAGTAGTGCGCCGGTACCGGTGTAGCCAAATATAGGTACCATGCGTTTGCCAGGAATACGTAAGTACATAAGACCATGAAAGGCACCAATGCAGGGCTCGTCATAACTTGACCAGAGTTTGCCAAAGGCGTACAGGTTGTCTTGCGGGTTGCTGTAATCGAGTTTGCTGCTATTGCCAGAGTCTTTGGCTAATGTTGAGCTAACCATCCCCAGGCCAGCAGCACCTATGCCCAGACTTAGTGATGCTTTAAGTGCTTTGCGTCGGTTCATGCTGAGATCAGTCACAAAATTACTTTTCATCTATAAGCTCATTATAAAGTGTTTAGATTTACCAGGGTAAAATTTGGCCTTCAGCATGCCAGAAGGTGCCTGTATTATTTATGTTCAGATTGTTGATGCGCTCGATGAGGCCACTTACTGAATGTTCAGTTGATACGCCTACATTTTCTGTCATTCCAGTAGCTACAAGACCCGGGTGCAGGATGCCTACAGCGATATCTTTATCCTTTAGCTCTATGGCAAGGTTTTTACCTGCCATATTTGCTGCCGCCTTGGACATACGATAACCATAGATACCTCCGGAACTGTTGTCTCCTACTGAGCCTACCCGGCTGGTTAGTATTATGATCTTTGCGCCATTATGCAGATTTGCTAACAGCGCTTTGGTGATGCGCAAAGGGCCGAGTGCATTCACTTCGTATTGTTTACGCATACGGTTCATATCTAGGTCTACAAGTGTTTCACTTGTCAGTATGCCAGCATTGTTTATCAGAACGTCAACAGGTTGATGGCCAATAGCTTCCTGTAGTAGTACACCGCAGTTGTCATCTGCTACGTCTATGCCGTCAACTATGGTGATGCCAGGTTGGCGCAGTTCATCATTGGCAGATCGACAAGCCGCTATTACAGCGTCGCCCCGGTCAGCCAGTTGATGGCAGAGTTCAAGGCCAATGCCACGATTAGCGCCTGTTATGACTATAGTGCTCATCAGACTTCAGGTGGCACTTCCTCAGCAAAAGCTTCCCAGGTTCCTTTGGGCAGAGCCTCTGGCCAGTAATCAGGAACTTCCAAAAACTCAGGTGCATGCTTCTCTATATAGGCAAGTACTTTTGGTGGTACGTCATCATAACCAGTAAGACCTTTATGGCTGAAAATACGACCAAACAATACTTCATCTTTGTATTTATGTTCACCCATGCGCATCCATGGCCACCATTGTGACAAGCGGCTGAAGCCTGCCTGATAACGCACAGTGGGTTGACTACGATCCATCATCTGTTCCAGTGACATGCTAAAGGTAAAATGTTCTGAGGGGCTTATACGGTTACCAGTACAGGCTTTTGGCCATTTGTGTTTGCTAACTGGATTGGTGTATTCATGTGCGTAATCCCATGCCAGCATCAGGTCGTCACCGAATACCTCAAAAGGTAATACAAACGGTACGGTACCAGACTGGTCAATATGAGTGCCTTCGTTCATCAATGTGGCATCGTCTTTCGTTGCACCCATAGCGAAGCGGGGCATTTGTGCGGTTAACTTACCACCCATGTTGGGGTTATAGAAATTAAAAACTTCAACTGTGTCACCTGTCCACGGATTGTCCCAGGTTTCCAGAATGTCACCACTAGCGAGGTCGGTGAAATAACCCGTTTCCTTGCCGCGTATCTGCATATTGCCATCGTCATCAATCTTTGACTGCATAACACCGGTGCCGGTGTAGCCAAATAATGGAACCAGTCGTGCATCTCCTATGCGACCGTACATCAGTCCGTGGAAGGCACCAATCTGAGGTTTGTCGTAACCCGCCCAGATTTTTCCGAAGGCATATAGATTGTCGTAGGGGTTATCGAAGTCAAGACTGGCGGCAGAACCGGCTGATGATGTGTGGGCCGGTTGTACAGAGCCCTGGTTTAGATTATTGAGTGCATTAATGGCACTGGGCTGCTGGCTTAGTAGGCCATGAAGTAAAAGTGATGACATTAAGGAACCTGAGTTTTAATGGAGAATCTAATAGTCTCAGGTTTGGTGTGTAGGTCAATATGCCGGTTTGATAGGGGCTTAGGAGTGGTCGCTATGTAAAATTTAGGTTTATTTAAATAACTGGGTTTAGCTTACTTTGTCCTGCTGAGGTTGGCTTGAAAGCTGTAACAACCCTTGACCCTATATTAGGATAGAGCTTCTGCTTTGGGTTAGATAGGTAAGATATATGAATTTGGTTGCTGCACCTGCTCCTGTTAAGCCTGCGGGCTTTGTGTCTAATTGGCAGGCAGCCGGTTGGGGTTTTGGTACTTTGGCAACATCAACTATGCTGAATGCCCCGACTGCAGCATTATTATTTTTTCTTGTAACGGTTATCAAACTTGATCCACTTGCAGTGGGTGCGCTCATTTTTGCCGGTAAGATTATTGATGTGCTTACTGATCCGCCGATTGGTGCTCTAAGTGATAAAACATCATCCCGGTTTGGTCGCCGTCGCCCCTGGTTGCTGGGCTCTTCTTTTGCCTGTGGTGTGGCCTTTGCATTACTTTTTAATATTCCTGATGTTGGTGTGACGGCCACATACTTGTATATGTTTGTTGTACTCACTTTGTTTGCTATTACCTACACGTCATTTCAGGTGCCCTATATGGCAATGCCGACAGAGATGACGGATGACTATCATCAGCGCACCAAGATTATGTCCTGGCGGGTAGTGTTTATGTCATTCGGTAATGTTGCGGGTGCCGGGGCTTTTGCTGCACTTGCCAGTCAGCTCGGCGGTGGCAGGGCAGGTTACGGTGAAGCGGCTGTTTATTTTGGCTTTATGATTGCATTGGCAATGTTTGCTACATTTTTCTTTACTGGCAGCAGCCGACAGACAACTGTAACACCTGGTCAGGATAAAATATCAATACGACAGCATATGGTCTGGTTGCTGATGAATAAGCAACTGATGATCCTGATGGGCACCAAGATCTCAATTTATCTAGGTGTATTTGCCAGCCTGACTACAGCGCTTTTTTTCTTTAAGAGTATTCTCAAGCTTGATGAGACGGTGTTTTTCATGGTGTTTGGGGCACAGATGGCAACAACTATCCTGTGTATGCCTGCATGCAACTGGTTGGCTAAACGTATAGGCAAGAAGCCAGCTTATGTGGGGTCACTAATTGGCTTTTGTCTGGTGGTTGGTACCTGGTTGCTGGCTTCAGCAAATGAACCGACACCCTTGTTGCTGGCCCGGGCAATCTTGTTGGGCGCATTTGGTGCTGGAGCTCATCTTTATGGGCAGTCCATGCTGATTGACACCTTTGCACTTGATTATCAGTTAACCGGACAGCGCAGGGAGGGTGTGCTGGCGGCCTCGTTCAGCTTTGTGGAAAAAATATGTATGGCACTGGCACCCTTTATTGTTGGATTTTTGCTCAGTATGCTGGGCTTTAATAAAGAACTGGACCCGACTGCTGACCAGACTGCTTCAGCCGTAAAAGCTATATATATAGGTTTTGTAGGTATACCTATAGTGTGTCAGATAGCCTCTATAGTGCTGCTTAGGTTTTATCATCTGGCTGAGGCTGATTTACAACAGCCTGCTCAGGCAGGTTCTTAGGTTGCTCTTTGCGCGCAGGCTTTAGTGCATTACGCTACTTTATCCAGAAAATTTTGCATAGCACTCACGGTCTGTGACTGCTGCTCATTTCTGGAGATTGTTGCTGTTATATCCACATTGCAGAAGCTACCAAACTGATAATGATCTCCGCCTTGTATGGCAATAAAGTCAGTATGTTTTGGTAGCCGCTCATGGGAAGCCTCAAATTCTGATTTGCGGGTGATGAAATCATGAGTGCCGTATAACATTGTCACAGGGATATGGATATCCGGAAGTGCATGCATTTTTGCGGGGTAAGAGGCTATAAAAAATAACCCGCTTACGGTTATAGGATGTTTGTAGACGTAAGCAGCGGCCATAGCCCCTCCCATTGAGTGTCCGCCTGCCACCCAGTTTTTGATCCCTGGGTAAGCACCCATAATTTTGCCTGCTCGGTTTGCATCCAGTACAGCAAGTCGTAATGGCATATTTGGTATAACAATCAGGTAGCCAGCTGCTGCAAGTGGCCTAAGTAGAGGTGCGTAGGCATGTGGGTCGCAGCGTCCCCCAGGGTAGAAGATAATGCCTGTTTCCGGGTTGGTGTCTGTGGCTAGCAGAGTGATATTGGAGTCTTCAGTGACGGAGATATTGTCATCAGATTGTAAAGCAGGCAGGGCAGAGCTATCTGCATTTGCTTTGCCAAGGGTGATTTTAAGGCGGGTATATAAAGAGCTCATAGTCCTTATAATACAGCTCTTGAAAGAAACGAGAAACAGTATTAATGACTAATAAAATTATTGTTGAGGTGGTTTCAGACCATATTTGCCCCTGGTGTTATGTAGGTAAGAAACGGCTGGAGGCTGCTATTGCTCAGCGCCCTGAACTGGAAGTTCAGGTGAGCTGGCAGCCCTTTCAGCTTAGCCCTGATATGCCTCGTGAAGGGCATGACAGGCTCGAGCATTATCAGCAAATTTTTGGAGAGGAACGGGCCGCACAAATCATGCAAAGCATGCAGGATACCGGTGTTGATGAGGGCATAGGCTTTAATTATAAGGAAGGTGCCAGGTCACCGAATACATTAAGTGCCCATGTGCTGATGCTGCTGGCGGCTAAAGATGAGTCTGTCAATCAGAATGACTTAGCCGAAAAATTATTTGATGCTCATCATGTTGTTTGTGAAGATATTGGCGATATTGATGTATTGGTGCGTATAGCAGATGAAATCGGTATGGATGTGGATGCTGTGCGAGAAAAATTGTTCTCAGCAGAGGCAGAGTCTGACGTTAAAGAGCTGATTAAGAAATCAGTTGAGCGTGGCGTCACTGGTGTGCCATTTTTTATTATTAATGATCGTTATGGGCTTTCAGGCGCACAACCCATAGATAGCTTTCTTGCCACATTTGATCAAATCAAAGAGACTGATTAAGTCAGGCAGATCAGTGTGTGATGTAGTGCTGTAGCGCTTCAATTTCAAATTGCTGCTCTCTTATGATGCTCTTTACAAGATCGCCAATGGAAATGATGCCTATTACTTTTTTATGATCTAAAATTGGTAAATGCCGGGCGCGTTTATCACTCATCAGCGCCATGCATTCCTTAACAGTTTGTTCAGGGTTGGCGCATAGTACTCGTTCAGACATAATTTCCTTAACCAGAGCATTTTTGGATGATCGATCTTCTAGTGCTACTTTGCGGGTATAGTCACGTTCTGTGACTATACCAACCAGTTTTTCCTGGTCCATGACCAGTAGGGCACCTACTTCATGATCTGCCATGAGCTGGATGGCAATTAAAATGGTGTCATCCGGTTTTACAGACCAGATGTCATGACCTTTGATGCGCAGAATTTCAGATGCTGTTTGCACGATTCTCCTCCATTAGCAGATATATTTTTATTCTATAGCTATATATAGCACAGCCAGTTAGCTGGTAACGAGACCAGAGTGGTTATAAATCTATCTGCGGGCTGGGTTGGGACTGAATTCAATAGCCACTTGTTCATTTTATGCTTTACTGGGCAGGTATTAACGGTACTGTGTCTAGCACCCAGTTCTTTTCAGTGCGTCGAGCAGGGCAGGGTATGGCATAGGCTATATCACCTTCGTTTTCCGCCATTTTGGTCATATTAATACGCCAGCCATTGCCTTCCCATTGCTTGAGAAACTCACGGTATTTTACTACGGCGGCATCACCTGGTGTCATAAGTTCTTTGGTAAGTGTATCTGGAGTACGTTTGGGCCACAGCTCATCAATAATGGCTATATCTTCATCGGCAACCTTTAGGAATGAAGCATTCATACTGTCATCAAGTTTTGGGTCAAGATTATTATTACGCTCATTGACAAAAAATATACGGGTTTTGGTCTTACTGACAGGTGCTTCATAAAAGTACTGAATGAAGCTGTTGTTGCCAGGAATATGGATGGCCGTAACCATTGCATTGGGGCCGGTGTGCCAACTACCAGCGCTCAGGTTATCATCATCATCAGGCCGTTTTACTACAGCATCATGAGATTCTGGGTCAGTTAATTCGCCAAACTTAGCAATAAATTTACCCCCCCATTCTAAGGTCTCGATAGTTAACTGGTCTTCGTTGAGCCTCGGTGCGCCTTGTGCAGGATGAACAAACTCGTTATGCACAGGGTCTAGGCCATTTTCAATAGAACGTTCATAGTAGGCATCCAGCTCAAATACCAGTGGGCCACTGAATTGCCAGCCATCTTCTTCATATTCCTCAACAAGATGCAGTGGTGGGCGTTCTGTTTCTGGCAGATCGCCAAGGAATGCAAATATGATGCCGTATTTTTCCTGTACAGGGTAGCTATCAACTTTTGCGCGGCCTGGAGGGTTTTTATCACCCATTGAAGGGATGTTGGTGCATTTCCCCTCACCATTGAACTGCCAGCCGTGATACGGGCATTGCACGCAGTTATCAATCACTTTGCCTTTACCCAAAGAACCGCCACGGTGAATGCAGGTATCAGATAGTACGTGGGCAGCACCTGCATCATCACGGAAGGTGACCAGCCGCACACCCAAGAGTTCAACACGTTGTGGGTTTTTTTCGTTTAGTGCTTCAGTAGTGCAAATGGGATACCAGAAGTTGATATACATTGAGTAAGGCCTTTCTTAGTGTTTGAGACGTTATGCGAAAAAAGATCTGGTCGGGGCCTTGCAGGCAGCTGACCGGGAGCCAGTATAGATTAGACTGAGTCTTGGGCAACCCCTGCAACCTATGTTCTGGGGGCGTGGGAGTTCTATTATGAGCCAGACGTTGCCCCACGAAGCTTTTTACGTAGTGTATCACCTAGCAAATAGCGGAGTATATCGTGCATCAAACACCAGCATAAGCCATTGTATTGCGTTGGTGCTGGCTGCCAGCCGGGTAATAAAATTGAGTTGGGTGATGTAGATTTTGGTCAATAGGATGCCCGGCGCATGTTCAGCATAATTATCATGACCTGCTTTAC
>JAAERX010000056.1 GCA_024229935.1 Gammaproteobacteria bacterium
AATCCCCGCCGCCGCTTCACGCCCACCACCGGTTTCAAACGAGCTACAGATCTCACCCGCCCCTTGTTTATTATTCAGTGGCGCGCGCAGTGACACCATATAAGACCCATCCATATTTTGCGTTAATACCGCATGAGCTGAGTCGGGATGTTGATTTGCTAAAAGATTACCATAAACACCGCTAATACGACGTGCCCACGCCTCATTTGGTAACTCAAATAAACCCAGCTTCTCACTTTTGTGCTGCGCTTCTATCGCCAACGCGTTATCCATATCCGATTGATACGCCGCTTGCAGTTGATAAAAAGGCGATGCTTTATCGGCAATCACATCAAAAGGAGACGAGTATTGTAATAACGCTTGGTATAACTCTGCTGGGTCAAAATGCAGATCATCCACCTTTGCCCCATAGCCATTATAGTTAATTAAGGTACCCAACTCTTTTAACTGTGACTTTTGCTCAAAAGATAAACCGGCAGCGTCAGCCAATTCATCGGCCTTAGTAATTAAGTTATCACCATAAGCTGCAGTAATCGCCCACTCATGAAACTGGCCATTTAATAGGTTATCTACAATTAGCGCTGTACAGGTATTAGCATCTAAATCGATATGAGCAGATAGATTCTCATGCTCAGGAATATCACCCGCACGGTGGTGATCAGCATAAAACACCTCAGCGCCAGTGTCTAAAGCAAGCTCTAGAGCTGCCCTATTCTTTTCCATAGAGATGTCTAACACAGTGAGGTTATCACCCGCTTTGGCATCTACTTTAGCCACTAAGTTGATGTCACGTTTAACGCCAGTGATTAAGGTGGATTCT
>JAAERX010000057.1 GCA_024229935.1 Gammaproteobacteria bacterium
GTGTATTGAGTCTGCTCCAGTAAATTTGGTGAATCCATAACAACCCCAACATTCAGGTAAGTTCCTGAATCCTAAAGCCCCGGAGTTTTCTCCGGGGCTTTTTTTGTTTGCCCGGCATGGCGGGCAAACCCAGCCTGCGGAACGCAGGCGTCACCCCGACCAGGGGGAAGACAATCCGAATTGCAAGGGCGTTGCTGGTAACGGCAGGGTCTGAAGGAAGCGATAGGAAGTTAACAGTACACAACAAAAGTGAACCTGATTCGGCAGTCTAGGTGGATAAGCGTGCGAAATAGCGCGAAGTCCCATACTCAGTCAGACCTATGCTGTGCTTGAGGGTGGAATTGTTAACAGGGAGCTAGTGCAGTAACTGGGGAAGCCTGGCATCAGATCCAAGAGATACTTGGAAGCATATTCTCAAGGTGAGAGCCGAGGTTTATGTTGATGTGAGGTGGCAGATGAACCCGTAGTAGTGAGTAAGGCTAGGCCTGTGAAAGCCAGTAATGGTGTGGAGGATAAAACCAAGCCGACCTCTGCCAGTAAGTGTAGAGGGGCAAACCCTTGTCAAAAGCAGGGTGAGTTGCGAAGGGGTGAAGTATATTTTAAGTCTGTAATGAGCAGATGATTGTTTTTAGTGGTACACAAGTTGATTAGCTATCGAGGTATTCCTTTTTTGGTTTTCTGTGGAAGCAGAA
>JAAERX010000058.1 GCA_024229935.1 Gammaproteobacteria bacterium
CATTTTCCATCCAGAAGGTAATATGGGACTTTTTACACTTGGGGTTTATCGAAAAGATACTCAGCAATATAACATGGCAATTATTATTTATTATGTGATATTAATTCCTACAATTGGGTGCCGTGAGTTACTTCATCTTCAAGCTCACGATTAATTTGATCACCCCTCATCACTTTAAAACCTTTACTTCCCCATATTTCAACGGCGACACTCTCCTTTAAATTTGAAAATTTGTTCACTCTACTTTTGCAAGCTTTTAGAACGCGGCAAAGGAAAACACATTATTTTTTTCAGGATTTTGAAAGTAACATCTTTAACTTTACAGCACATCCATCAATGTCTTTAACTAAATTTAGTTTTGCCCGATAACAGTAAACCTCTATCAGTATTCTGCATTTACTAAATTCATCATTTTGGACTTACTTAAGTGCGCCACACTACTAATTACAAACAAAAGAAGTAGGTAACTATACTTACAGCCAATATATTTTCTTAGTTTCAAAACTAAATATGCCCAATAAGTTCAAGGTTTATGAGCATTTTCACCGTCTCTGAATCTTAACCTTCTGTTACGGTGGCGGGCCTATCCGTCCTCCCTAAGATATTGATTTTTGACGCGTCATTAACTCGAACTGACTTATCCAAACTATGGCCTTCTTTGAAATTATTGATTCTGATTATGCACACATCCAGAGCCTATGATATATTTCTTATATTGCTTTTGTGATCTTGTTTTGTGAAAATTTTGGGATGACACAAAAATCTAACTAAATCCTAATGATCTTTAGTCACAACGCAAAAAGCATGTAAGGGTAAATATTTTGGGGATTGATCTTTCAGAGAAGAGCGCGGAGAGCCGCACTTGAAACATTTTCTTCGGCTGCTACCACGCAGGTATAAATATCTACTGACCCTCTCAGTTGATTTGTGCTTCCTTTTTTTATGTGCAATTCTTACCGCTAGCTTCCTTTTTAGTTCACGGCTCTCGTTCAACGATTATTTGATTTTGGGCCTGGCCGCAGGAACAATCAGTTTATTTATTTTCCACCAGCTAGGTATTTATAGCGCTGTTGTCAGATATGTCGGCACAGATTTTTTTCATCGCGCCAACATAGCTTCTCTTTTATCCACCGCATTGATTGCCCTGTTTGCGACTACGATAAAGATTAATGATCCACAAGTTCAATGGACACTTATAGACCCATTCAAATGGGCTTTGTTTTTCTGGTCCGCAACCTTCACTTACGTCTGCTATAGCCGCTACCAGTCTAAATCCTTTTTAACCCCCAGAAAACCAGAAACCAACCGCGAGAAAGTCATTATTTATGGCGCAGGTTCTGCTGCGTCACAGTTGGTAAATAGCCTTGCCGCCGGAAGCATGGTCCAGACCGTAGCTATGATTGATGATGATGAAAATCTTCATGGGTCAATTGTCAACGGAGTTCGTGTATATCCGCTAACCGAACTGGAAGCTATTACAAAAGATCATGACGTATCAAAGATATTGCTTGCCATACCCAGTGCATCCCTTCGCAGAAGACAGAAAATCCTTGAACGCCTGGAAGGAAGCTCTCTTCATGTACAGACAATCCCTGATATCCGTGATTTAATATCCTGCAAGGCACGTGTTGATGATTTGCGAGAAGTTGATCTTACTGACCTTATGGGCAGACCCCAGATCCCCCCTAACCATAAACTCTTAAGTGCATGCGTCACAAATAAAACTGTGCTTGTTACCGGAGCTGGCGGCTCCATTGGCTCTGAGCTGTGCCGCCAAATTTTGAATTTGGGCGTAGCCAAACTACTCTTACTTGATATATCTGAAGCTTCACTCTACCAAATCGACAAAGAGCTACGCGGGGCCCTTGATAAAAATGAGGAGTCATGTGAACTGATACCCTTGCTAGGATCAGTATGTGACCGACATCGTATTGATGAGATTCTTAGCGCATACGACATACAAACCATTTATCATGCGGCTGCCTATAAACATGTGCCAATGGTTGAGCACAACATTATTGAAGGGGTTCGCAACAATGCTCTGGGCACATTCCAACTTGCACAGACTGCATGTGATGCACATGTAGAAACATTCGTCCTGGTTTCTACCGATAAAGCAGTCAGACCTACCAATGTCATGGGTGCAAGCAAACGTATAGCTGAACTTGGGCTGCAGGCACTGCAGACTAAGTGTAAATATACCCGCTTCTGCATGGTGAGATTTGGCAACGTTCTTGAATCTTCTGGCTCTGTTATACCTTTATTTCGCGATCAAATCAGAAAAGGCGGCCCTTTAACAGTTACCCACCCCGACATAATCCGTTACTTTATGACCATTCAGGAAGCTGCTGAACTGGTCATTCAGGCAGGATCACTAGCTGAGGGTGGCGATGTCTTCGTACTTGATATGGGGAAACCCATTAAAATCCTTGATCTTGCGGAACGCATGATCAAACTGACAGGCATGAGTATTCACAACAAGCAGAACCCGGATGGAGATATAGAAATTTTAATTACCGGTCTAAGGCCAGGTGAAAAGCTGTTTGAAGAATTACTGGTTGGAGAAGATGTGCTAGGCACGAACCATCCACGTATAATGCGTGCGATTGATAATTTTATTCCTTTTGATGAATTTATGAATATCATTAAACAGTTGTCTGACTCCCTTAGAAAACATGATTGTGTAACCATCAGAGATATATTACTTGAACTGGTTGATAACTATACACCAACTAATGATATTGATGACCTAGTTTGGACCACTAAATCTCACGCTCGGCAACAGTTGATACTTGATAAAAAATTCAAGACAGGAACATCTAAAGACAATATTTTTCCTATAAGAGGGGCGCAAAATATAGATTGAGGGTTACAAAAAAATTACCTATAAGCCATAACCATTCAACAGGCCAATTAAGGCTAATAAGTATTATGTGACCACTCTAGGAAAAGTCGGGTCTCACCATCATCCTCGCCCGTAACCGTATTCTTACGGTAGTCATAACCAGCACCTAAGTGAATCTCACCAAAGCCAATATCACGCCGATGTGTGAGTAGAATTTCCCGGTATTCTGTTTTAACCTGAGCCACCGTATTACGTTGATCCGGATTCCGTAGACGGTTTAAATTCCCATAGCCTAGTTTTAGTAACCATGAGTTATTACTGTTATCCGTCAGAATACTGCCAAGGGTAAAAATACTCGCATCATTATCAAATGTATGGGCAATACTACGCCCATGATAACGATTACCAGTTTTATAAATTTTATGGTTATAGGCACAATCAGGAACCGTTCTGTCACTACCCTTGTATAAAGCGAAATTACACATAGTGTCAGACCATTCCAGATACACCCGATAAGTGCCCAAAGCAGTGATACCACCCCAGGTTTCTGCACCAAACTGTCCTTGGTACTTGGCTGGCAACCCACCGCCCTCATCCTCACCTATCCATTGTGTATACAACGCGAAAGGCTGCTCAAACATAGCCGAAGACCAACGCACATCCCAACCGCCCTGCTGATTACCCGGTTCATCTTCTTTAGAAATATTATCACCAGAATTATCTTTACCAATCAGCATATTCAGCCAGGTATCAAGACCACAGTCACGACCTTCACCACATAACTGAGCTGTTCGACTCAGACCTATTTCTAGGCTCTCTAACGGACGAAAATTCAGGCGCATACCAAACATCATGGCATCAGGAATTACACGCTCCCCTTCCAATTGACCTACCTGCATGGAAAAATCCCAATACCCCAACCAGGACAACCATTTTGTTTTAAATGGATGCGTAGAAACACGCTCAAAGCTAACCGAAGGCACCGGCCGTGCATTGTTAGATAAAATCATACTGCCCTGCCAACCAGGACCCCACCACCGGTCTTGTGCAGATGCAGTTAAGGACCAGTTACCGAATGTAACCCCCAGATAACTACCATCAGCACGCCATTCCTTATTATCAGCCGGATCATCTACCCATGAACCCTGCAGTTTGACTGCCAGCCAGTCACCGGTCCACTGAGCCCCTAACTCTATTTCTGCATCTTCACGGGGCGTACTTTCAAAGGTTCTTATTTCTACCGGATTGCTAGCCACAGCAGTCCTGGCATGTGGAATTACCTCACCGGTAATCATCTGCTCACTAGCTGCTTGCTGTACACGCCTCAATGCAGCCATTTGATAGGGCTCTAATATTTTTGAGGTAGAAAGCGACCCGGCAATATCACCCCAAGCCAATGGCCAGGTGGTTACAGCACCAGGTATAACGCCAGCATCAGCCAGTATTTGAATATCGCTACGTAAACCGGAATTACCCACCTCAACCCAAGGGCCTGCATGAACCCTCATTACTAAAAAGAAGGCCAATGCCACAAACAAAAATGCTTGTGATAAATATTTAATCATTTATTTGCCTGCACTTACCAAAAAACTTGCTTCCCCAAAATAACATAAAACTTACATGACTCTAAAAAAATACCGGATACCGACACAGTCGCTATCCGGTACTTACATGTAACAAATGTTGATTTAATCAGAAGTAGAAACGTCCACCCAAACCAAATTGGATTAGCTCATAATTTGGTATACTTGATTCACTGGTATCAGCATCAATGTAATCATAGAAAACATTGATACCCCATTGTTCGTCTATGTTATAAGCGAAGTTAATGCTAACCCCAGGGGTGCCATCAAAGTCACCCTGATACCATGCCAGACGAGCACCAAATTCTGTATTTTCAGTTAGAGGTGCACGAACACCAAAACCAAAACCCAGCCCCGAAATGTCCTCATCAAGACCGGGCTTGAACTTCACATTGTCCATCCGATAATTAATGCCGATGTCGATTGCTACAGCATCATCGGTTGGGATAAGCCAACCAACACTGACTACACCAGAAGTAACATCTGTATCTGTACCGTGTTCCGTACCATCACCACTAAAATATGAACCACGGAGCAGCAATTCTTCATAGAGGGCAACGCTGCCCTTTAAAGCAAAACCATTGCCCTGATCCCAAGTGCTACTGTTTGCCCAATCGGGAATATCAGGACTGCCAACACTTGCGGTTGAATAAACATAGGCAGCTTCTACAAATGTCGAAGATGGCGGCTTCATTTCCTGTGCAAGAGCACTGGTTGTAACCACCATGGTTAGAATTCCAGCAACTGATGCTATATTTATTTTCATTTTCCGTGTCATCTAACTATTCCCCTAAAAATAAAAAACTATGGTTCAGATGTAGCCCTGATAGCACGTCTGAATCCACTGAGTATAGATTACACAGATACTCTGGTGTTTCCACACTATGGTCAACCCCTCTTTAAACCCATCCTAAAGGGGCATTAGACTGCCTCTAAGATACCATTCAGTGTGGCGCTTGGCCGCATCGCTGCAGCCGTCCTGGCACGATTTGGGCAGAAGTAGCCACCAATATCAACAGCCACACCCTGAACTGCATTTAACTCAGCAACAATTTTTGTCTCATTATCTGTGAGTTGCTCTGCAACACCTTCAAACTGTGCCTTGAGGCCAGCATCTTCAGTTTGCATTGCCAGCGCCTGAGCCCAGTAAAGAGCCAGATAAAAATGACTGCCGCGGTTATCAAGCTCGTTCACCTTACGAGAAGGCGACTTGTCACTATCCAGAAACTGGCTATTAGCCTTAGCTAATGCATCAGCCAATACTTTGGCTTTTTCATTAGCAGTTTTATCGGCGATATCTTCTATAGAGACCTGTAAGGCAAGAAACTCACCAAGTGAATCCCAGCGCAAATGATTCTCTTTCACAAACTGCTGTACATGCTTTGGCGCTGAACCCCCAGCCCCCGTTTCATATAAACCACCACCTTGCAGTAATGGCACAATGGAAAGCATCTTAGCACTGGTACCTAATTCAAGAATCGGGAACAGATCAGTCAGATAATCACGTAATACGTTTCCGGTTACAGAAATAGTGTCTTCACCAGCCTTAACCCGTAGCAGCGTATACCTAATCGCCTCAACCGGCGCCAATATCTGTATCTCCAGACCCTCGGTATCGTGATCCTGTAAATAGGTTTCCACCTTGGCAATCATATTGGCATCATGGGCACGATTTTTGTCCAACCAGAAAATGGCAGGATTCCCTGTTGCCCGGGCACGATTGACTGCCAGCTTCACCCAGTCACGAATGGGTAAGTCTTTTGCCTGACACATACGCCAGATATCACCTTCTTCAACAGCATGCTCCATTAGAGTGTTACCAGCAGCATCAATTACTTTGACTACGCCATCAGCAGCCATCTGGAAAGTCTTATCATGGGAGCCATATTCCTCAGCCTTTTGTGCCATCAAACCCACATTGGCAACATTACCCATGGTGGGTACATCAAAGGCACCGTGCGCTTTACAGAAGGTAAATACTTCCTGATAGATACCGGCATAACAACGATCAGGGATCATAGCCTTGGTGTCAGCCAGCTTGCCATCAGGGCCCCACATCTGACCGGAGGCGCGCAGGGCAGCAGGCATAGAAGCATCAATAATGATATCGCTTGGAACATGCAGGTTGGTAATGCCATTATCAGAGTCAACCATGGCCATCTCTGGGCGGTCTGCATAGACCGCTTGAAGATCAGCTTCAATTGCTGCCCGCTCTTCATCAGGTAAACCAGCAATCTTGGTATATACATCACCAAGGCCATTATTAGCATCTACACCCAGCTCAGCAAATTTATCTGCATGTTTCTCAAACACATCAGCAAAAAATACAGTAACTGCATGACCAAATATGATGGGGTCAGACACCTTCATCATGGTTGCTTTAAGGTGCAATGAAAGCAAAACACCCTCTTCTTTAGCAGCATTGATTTCCTTACTAAAGAATGCCCGAAGTGCCTTACGGCTCATGACTGATGAATCAATCACCTCATCAATCAGCACTGGTGTGCTTTCTTTTAATACGGTGGTGCTGCCAGACAAATCTGTAAACTCAATCTTTACATCACCCGCATCTTTAATAATGACTGACTGTTCACTGGAATAAAAATCACCATCATCCATATGGGCAACATGTGATTTAGAATCCTTACTCCAGACACCCATGGAATGAGGGTGTTTCTTCGCATATTCTTTAACAGGAGCTGCAACACGACGGTCAGAGTTGCCTTCACGCAAGACAGGGTTTACCGCACTGCCTAATACTTTTGCATAGCGTGCCTTTATATTTTTCTCGGTATCATTCTGCGGATCTTCAGGGTAATCCGGTAAATCATAACCTTGTGACTGCAGTTCCTTAATGGCCGCATTTAACTGCGGAATTGAGGCACTGATATTAGGCAGCTTAATGATGTTAGCTTCAGGCGTTTTAGCCAATTCTCCTAGCTCAGCTAGTGCATCACTCTGCTTTTGCTCATTAGTCAGGTTTTCCGGAAAGTTAGCAATAATACGACCCGCCAGTGAGATATCCCGGGTCTCAACAGCCACATTAGCAGCGGCTGTGAAAGCCTGAACAATAGGCAGCAATGAATATGTTGCCAGCGCTGGTGCTTCATCAGTTTCAGTATAAATAATTTTTGCAGTAGTCATGTTTTTTTAGTCATGTAGGCCAACCCCTGGTACGGTAATGCTCATCAATATAGGCAAGCAGGCTGGCGGTAAGGCCTGAGCAGAGAATGCCACTCAGACACCGGAAAATGCAGACGCGATTCTACAGGTTCAGAGGGGTAAATTTCGAGTTTTTTCTTATTTTAGAGTCTGAACTAGGGATATTCCACCGTTCCTCAGGCTTATGGCGCCTTGTCTGAGCCTCATAATAAATCAGCCAAAATGCGAAACACGTCCAGATTCCCAATAGCACCCCCGGTAACTTAATTATCGAGGAATATTCGAACAGCAGAAGTACAGCCATGTTGGCACCAATTCTGGAAAAATTAGTCCCGCAAAGGTTCAAGCTGAGGATAAAACCTACAAACTCATCAGAGTCAATCCAAGTGATCTGGGCGCCATCTCCCTGTATACCCTGGAGCACATTAAACAACCTAATATTCTGTTAAACAGTGAAGCTGTAAAGGATTATTCAAATGACGGCCCGCTAAACCATGAGACACTCACGAAAGCAAAGGATTTTGAAATACGTGATGGCAAAGAACCCGTGATGGGCTTTCACAGCTCTCCGACCAACATGTGGATTAATCATGACTACAACTCAATAACCAGGCAATGCATCAAAAATGGCTGGTTAACTATAGGCTCCTGAATAAGCCAATCTGTCAAAGCTGACCAGAACTAATCAGGCCCTGATGCCCGCCATTGCTTGCCTCTGCAGCAGCTACCCAAATTAGGTTATTCTCACGATGTTCTTTGAGCTGCTTTTTAGGCTTAAGAATGTACGCAAAGGAATATACAACGAGAATATACGCAAGGATAGCGTCATGGTCCGCAGCATTATCTTTATCACCGTCTTCATAAGCAGCTTCCTTATCGGCGGCCTGTTTCCAAGTTTCAGCACCCAGTATCATTTAAGACTACAGGCACAATACGATCAAGTAAGCATTGATCTGGCACCCTTCGAAGAAATTGCTCGGAAATTTCATGGGGGCAGCATGGATGCCCTGATTCAACATCATCTGGATAGCACCGACCCAACTTTTCATGGCGAAGGTGAAGCTATTCAACTAATGGTTAACAGTCAGACACAGCTCGCTCAATCAAAAGCTGCTGCAGAAGCCCCTTACGTCAATCAAGTTATCTACTTTTACCAACATGCAGATGAGCGTATCGCACAGTCAACTATGGAATCATTTACGCCAACCCTTGTGACTACAGAAAATGCCATCACTTTTGCCCTTGCCGTTGGCACAATTATAATTCTGGTGTTTTGGGCTGGTTGGGTATTGCTTACCCTTGCTTTCAGGCGACAAGGCTCAACCAGCTAATCTGCAAGTCACAGTTTTTGCATTAGCATCCCCTAAACGGCAGACTTCATTCGACAAGCACTTAAATTCACATAAATTTATGGTTATAAACATGCCTGATCCTGCATATATTTTAACAGTTACCTGCCCTGACACAGTCGGCATTGTCGCAGCTGTAGCCAGCTACTTGCGTGATCAGAATTACTTTGTGGAAGAGTCTGCGCATTTTGGTGACCGTGATACCGGCAGCTTTTTCTCACGAACCCGTTTCTCCTTAAATGGTGCTATATGGTCAGAAGAAAAATTTCGTAACGGCTTCAAAAGCATCAGTGATGAATTTTCAATGGAATGGGAGGTGCATGACACATCTCAGCTACCACGTGTAGTTATCATGGTGTCTAAACACGACCACTGCCTGAATGACTTGCTGTACCGTTATCGAACAAGCGTACTGCAAATGGAAATACCCGCCATTGTGTCTAATCATGATGACCTGAGAAGTCTGGCTGAATGGCACAAGATTCCCTTCCATCATGTACCTTCAACAAGCAACAACAAGGCTGATGCCGAACAGCAACTAGCACAAATACTTAAAGATACAAAAGCAGATCTTGTTGTACTGGCACGCTATATGCAGATTCTCTCTGACAGCTTATGCACACAACTTGCCGGGCGCGCCATCAATATCCATCACTCCTTCCTACCAGGCTTCAAGGGCGCACATCCTTACCAGCAGGCACATGATAGGGGTGTAAAATTAATTGGTGCTACAGCACACTACGTTACAGGTGATCTGGATGAAGGCCCCATTATTGAACAGACAGTTGAACGTGTGGACCACACCCATACTGTGGCCAACCTGACAGCGGTTGGCCGGGATGCAGAAGCCATCACACTGGCACGCGCAGTCCGGTATCACATTGAGCACCGGGTATTTTTGAATGGTCAGCGAACGGTAGTGTTTCGCTAACATTGGTATCAAACACCAGTCAAGCTATTCTGCGGCGCTGTATAACAGGCAACAGAAGTGCATGCGCCTGCTTAAGAGTCCTCTCAGTTGTTGCCCAGTCCATGCACGCATCCGTAACGGAGACTCCATATTCCAATTGAGACAGGTCTTCTCCAATA
>JAAERX010000059.1 GCA_024229935.1 Gammaproteobacteria bacterium
GTCAGTTAAAACAATGGAGGCTATATTCTCGCGTGTTCGTGCTGTTGCTGGTGTCAATTCATTATCTGCAAGACAGAATTTTGAGCCGACAGAGCAGGTTATTGAAGGAATTACGATAGCGGCTAACTCGGTTTGGACTTGTGTTTATGGCGGCGAACCTGCTGACATTTTCAATGCCTTATACGACACTCAATCGCCTGGGCAGTCTTGGACAGGCTCGGAAACTGAAATAATACTTGATGAATGGAGCAAGCAACCGATAACAGTTAAGTTTGACCGTCCGACTACTAGGCGACTATATGTGAAGTGCATAGTATCAAGCACAAGCGCAGTGGCAGACCCTCAAGCGGCAGTTCGTGAGGCTTTGCTAGCTTATGCGGTAGGCGACACGGGAACGGCTCCTGGCTTTACCGTTGGCTCAGATGTAAGCTCATTTGAATTGTCAGGCGCAATTACGCTAGAGGTTCCAGACATGTTTATTAAGCTAGTTCAAACTAGCTGGGACAATACCAACTGGACAAGCGACCCGATGTCGGTTGAGATTAACGAGATAGCAACGCTACAAAGCGGTGATATTCAAACCTCGACACAGGTGTAAATAATGGCTACCAGCATTCAGAGATTTGATTTTAGTATTAACGTGATGAGAGCGCAGTTATGGCAGTATGACAACGCGACAAAAACAACAGAAATATTACAGCATCTAAATGACTGGATCGCTGAAAATAACGGCTTGTTTTGGGACTCGTGGCTAGTCGATGTGTTTAACCTTGAGACAGCAAATGAATTCGGCTTGTCTGTCTGGTCAACAATTTTTAACTTGCCGTTGTTCGCAGATCAAGAAACCTCGCCAGATGATTACCCGGCTTTTGGTTTTGCTGCTTATGGCTCTGCATTTAATCAGGGCAACTTTGCTGTGGATCAGCCTTTTTATAATTTAACGGTTGAGGAAAAAAGAATCATATTGAGAATGAAAGCCTTTAAGATTCTGACCAATCCAACAATGAAGCAGATCAACGAGTTTTTTAGCCGACTATTTGGCCCGCTTAACGCATATGTTACAAGCGACAACACATTGCCGATGCAGTGCGTTTATAACTTTAGCAGCTCAATAGGTGTGTCTGATAGACTGATTAAGGCAATGCAGACGCTTGACGTTCTGCCAACCCCCGCAACGGTCAAGGCAACTATGGGAATATTTCAGTCGGCAACTAATGCTATTCACTTCTCAAAAACTGGGAATATAACAGGATAAAGAAAATGGCAAAATCTAATACGCATTTTATCAAAACCCCATTTGCGGAGAGTGGCGATCTAACAGAAGTACCTCAGCAAATACAATCAGACGGCAGTGTCAGCTACGAGGGCGGATTTCCAGAAGACTATTCAATCGAGCCTGGTGTGGGCAGTGATGGTAAACGAATAGATCGCGGAAACTTTAACAGTATTCAAAACACTGTCGAGGCTGCTGTAAAGTCACAGCAAGAGACGAGCGTGGCAACTTGGATTAGCCCAGATGATAATAACGGCGTAGCAATGATCTATGTCAAGGGTACGCCAGTTAAACATAAGGGGACTGTATTCTATGCTCTTGCTGATAATGGTGCTGAACCAATAGAAGGTGCTCAGTGGTCTATTTATCCAGCTCAGCCAGATGCTACTAGCTCAGTAAAAGGCATTAGCACAATATCTGATAGCGTTAGCTCCTCAAGCTCAAAGCAAGGCGCAAGCTCTAAGGCTGTAAAGAGGGTTAATGACGTTGCGGTATCAGCCAAGGACATAGCTGAAGGATCTGTTCAAAAATCCAATAATCTTTCAGATGTTAATAGCAACGCTTCAAGAGAGAATTTAGGCATATTTAACGGCTCGGTTACTGCGGGTGGGGTTTGGAATATTCCATCTTCAGCTCCGTCAGGTTTCACCGTGGCCAAGGTGTCTGCTGGAACCTACACAATAACATATAATTCCGGGAATGAGGCTGATTATTCTGTTACGTTTGGAGCGGATGAAGGATTTTCTTGCGGATTGTCATTCAAGCGCTCCGGATCATTTCAGGTTAAAACAGTTAGGGTAAGAAACGGGGCTACAGAAGATAGTTTATTTAATTTCACATTGATAAATAATCAGTAGCTCGTAGACAGCTTTAATTTTAATACATTTTGCTCGGTAAAAAATATGACTTATTCAGTATGGCAAGCAACAGCACAAAAAACGGACGGTGCAGTAATTCCAAGCGCCACAGTCACAGTAAAAGATAGCAACGGAGACTTGGCGGTAATTTACTCAGACGGTGTGGGCGTTGGTAAGCAAAACCCTTTTACAGCGCCTATAAATGGCTTTGTACAGTTTTTCGCAGCGGGCGGCTCCTATAGTGTCGAGGCTGTAGATTCTGACTCAGGTCAAGTCGTGACTTGGGATAATGTCCTGATAGGATCTGCTGCTGGCTTTGACGTAGGAATTGACGCAGGTCAATTGCCAACTAATGCCACGCTAGGCGTAACAGGCAAAACTAACTGGACTTCAGGCAATCTAAACCCGCTAGATATTGACGGAATAGGATTTACAGCGCAATTTAAGTTAAACACTTATGCAGGTGCGGTCGATACAATATCGGGAGGGGATCTAGTATTCATTTATATAGACCAAGCAGGTCAGGTTTTCCAAGGGGGGAGCCCGTCAGGCTTATTTTTAAACAATACAGGAATGGATCTCGACCCCTCATCAATTGCAGTGCTAACCAGAATTGCCTAACCTATTAACGCGGATTGTGATTAATCCGCCTTTTATCTTTTCGCCTTTCTTTATTGAAAGGCTATCTATCTGCTCATCATCAAGCCAGAACCCCGACATAGACAGCGCATCAAAAACAGCCTTGCATCGATTATCAA
>JAAERX010000060.1 GCA_024229935.1 Gammaproteobacteria bacterium
GGGTGAAACGATCACGGTCGTTGAAGGTGATGAGTTAATTCGTCGTATCCCTCCAACAACAGGCACTGATGGTTTTACTGTTAGAGGTGAAGTGATTCCTGCCACGCCTGGTAAAAATACAAAGCTTCGTGCAGGTAAAGGCGCAACCATTTCTCCAGATGATCCTGAGTTAGTGATAGCAGCAACATCAGGCATGCCTTGGATTAACCAAGATGGGGCAGATGTTGATAATGCACTGTGTTTAAATAATGTCGATATCTCAACCGGCCATGTGAAATTTAAAGGCAGTGTTATTGTTAGTGGCGATATTGCCGCAGACATGATCGTAAAAGCAACTGGCAGCGTCACTGTCGGCGGCTTTATTGAATCAGCTGATGTACAAGCGCATGGTGATGTAATTGCGATGAAAGGTATTATTGGACATCATGTCGAAGATGGTGAAGAACATACCTGTTTTGTTAAAGCGGGTGGCAAAATTACTTCAAAATTTGTCCAATCAGCTAACTTGCAAGCATCAGGTGATATTGAGTTAGGTTTACACTCCATCCAGAGCTTTGTTAAGAGTAAAAGTTCTGTCACGGTTATGGATAAATCAGGTCGAAATGGTTCGATTGTTGGTGGAGAAGTACACGCA
>JAAERX010000061.1 GCA_024229935.1 Gammaproteobacteria bacterium
CCGTGATGGCCGCCTCCACCGTGATGGTGCCCAGCTTGCATTGGCATGACTCCTGTCAACGTTAATGCTGATGCCAACAAGAAAGTACGCAGCATACTTTTAGTATTGTTTTTTTACTGATTAGCCACGTGCAACCGATTTGTCAACTTTGTTTCGAATTTAGAATGCTACTCATTAATTGCAATGCCTCTTAACCCTGGTGGATGTTGCTTGGTTTGCATGATGACCATTAATTATTTTTGGTTGGCATTGTTAATGTGTTGCCGCTATCGGCTCATTAGCGTTGTGACCAATGATTTGATTTTTTCTGTTGCACAAAGTTAGCTTTTGTTTGCTTCGTTAAGCTGTATGCAGCGTCAAATATTTGGAATCAGAAACTGTGATTCGTATTCAGTGCCAAATTAAATATCATGTTGGGATTTGCTGAATGAATAATCTTCAATGTATGGAGGCGTAGAAATGATATTGCCTGATCCAACTCTGAGTTGCCTACTTCGCCTACAGGCGTTGCGATTGTCATTCGCTTGGAGATGAGGTTATGAGTGCTTTTGTCACTGCTACTGGCATAAGGTGAACAAGATTTAGGAGGTACTTCATGTCTAAGCATTTGGAGTGTGAGAGACCTCTTTAAGCGTGGTTGTTTATTTTGCAGAATCGAATAGCTGGATCAGTGGGTGAGGCCATGACTTGTGTGTTGTACAAGTAAAAAAAAGAACTGTCAGTCTGAATTTCATTCCCCTACCTGTGTCGATACGATCGATTGAAGGTGTATGAGGGCATCATTTGTAGGTCTGCATTTCAGGGGCACGTCTCCTGGCGACGAACTGAGTTAAGCCTGTTTCGTATCCCATATTTGATGCAACTGGTCTTTCCGCACTCTGTTGGCCTTCAGCATCAGAAGTTGTCAGTCGCAGCAGGGGCAGCCTCTGACCAAGAGTTGAAACCTCTATCACCTACCTGGGAAAGCACCGCCTGCTGGGCTCCTGAAAAGGGTCATCAGGCAAGACCCAACAGGTCGTCCTGCAGGGGCAGTCCTGGTCCTGGACGGGATCTAGAAAACCTAACGCTTAGGTTTCCAGTTCTTCGTATCAAAAAAGGCAAAGTCCCTCAACCTTTCGCGGACTTCTAAATCGCGAAAGATTGATGGTTGTGGGACTGTTGACCCCGTCCAAAGAGTCACAAATCCAGTTTGCGTGTGCCTCAGCCTTGGTTAGTGCGAAAAGTTCTCAATAGCTGTAACCATTGAGCGTCGCGCATGAATAAAGCCAAGCTTTCTAGCCTTCATTCTTCTGATCTCTTGCACTGAGCTGCGTTAGAGCAAAACAA
>JAAERX010000062.1 GCA_024229935.1 Gammaproteobacteria bacterium
ATTTGATTGCGATTGCTGAGCCAAAGCCCTGTGGTGGTGGCACCGGTGAATCCAATCAGCACTGCTGTGTAGGTGGCCAGCTGCAGTTGGCCTTCCAGGCTGCCGAGAAGTTGCGATCGCCAGTTGGACCCAGATGCCACGAAACCTGTCCCCAGCGTCGGTGTATTGCTGTTTGCAATTTTGACAGCTGGACCAGGGAGAATGAAATCCTTCATTCATCTGTTGCCTTGAGTTTTGCGGTTTCTCCCCTAGGCATCGCACGCCCCACCCTCTCGGCCCGCATGGCGCGATGGGGTCTTGTGATCGTGGGGATCTACATCGCCGTTGCCTTGCTTACGCCTGTGCTGATCAGCATTGGTTTGCTTCCGGATCCCAATGCCGGCTTAGAGAGTGCGATCTATGCACCGCCGTCTGCGCAGCATTGGTGTGGCACCGACCGGTTAGGCCGCGATGTGTGCGTGCGCACACTCCAGGGGAGTGGTGTGGCCCTTCAGGTAGTGCTGCTGGCGGTTGTTCTTGCCTTGGTGGTGGGAGTGCCGGTTGGAATGCTGAGTGGCTATTTGGGGGGCGGGGTCGACCGGGTGCTGGTTCTGCTGATGGACACGCTGTACACCTTGCCGGTGTTGTTGTTGTCTGTGGTGTTGGCCTTTCTGCTGGGGCGAGGAATCCCGAATGCCGCAGCAGCTCTGTGTGTGGTGTACATCCCGCAGTACTTCCGCGTGGTGCGCAACCAAACAGCCCAGGTGAAATCGGAGCTGTTTGTGGAGGCTGCACAAACCCTCGGTGCCGGTCCCATCTGGATCCTGCGGCGTTACTTGTTCCGCAATGTGATCACCTCAGTACCCGTGCTGCTCACCTTGAATGCTGCGGATGCGGTGTTGGTGCTGGGTGGCTTGGGCTTCTTAGGCCTGGGGTTGCCAGAAACGGTGCCGGAATGGGGAAGCGATCTCAATTTGGCGCTTGCGGCTGTGCCTACGGGGATCTGGTGGACGGCCCTCTATCCAGGCCTGGCGATGTTTGTGCTGGTGTTGGGTTTGTCGTTTTTAGGTGAGGGGCTCGAGGCTTGGGTGAGCAGTACGGGGCGCGACGCGGCAAACTGAAAGCAGTTGGTGTCTCTCGCATGACGCTCTGGGCCACATTGATTTTGCTGGGCCTGATGACCTATCTGTGGTTGGCAGGGCGTAGCAATCCCGACGATGTGATTGGTCTGCTGGAGCAGATTCTGGCGATCACGCTTGGTTTGGTGGTGCTGTTCATCGGTCGCAGCCTGTTTCTGGAGTTCATCGTGCTGGTCTTTGCTCTTCGTTTGCCTGCTGCGCGTCGCAACTTCCCTGTGGCAGCTCGCTCCAAGGCCGGTAAAGACATGCTGATGCCGTTTTGATTGAGCATGATTGAGTATGTTGATCTTGAGATTAGTGATCTGAATGAAAAGTAAGGAGAAGGAATTTGAGTGATTGTTGAATTCATTGGATTGAATATTTTAAGATAATTCGATTGATTGTAGAGTATCTGCGTACCGTGCTGTAAGTGATTAAATATCTCAGTGACAAATGCATTGAGCACACATCTGGCCATCATTATCAAAATATTATCTTATGTCTTAACGGCTTATGTGAATAGTAAGTTCCAGCTTTGATAAAATCCAAAAGCCACTAGCCATGCAACAAGCATTGAAATAGTAATTGAAAAAAGAGTGAATCTGGATGATTTTGTTTCTCCCCAAATTGCTGCAACTGTAGTTAAGCATGGTATATAAAGTAAGCTAAATAAGCAGTAACTAAATCCTTGCTGGAAATTAATAGTTCCACCTAACGTTGCTTTTAAGGCCTCACTACCTTCGCCAAGCCCATACATTGTTGCGACAGCTGCAAGTTGAACTTCTTTTGCAACAATGCCAATAATCAGTGACACTGTGAGGAGAGGATTTATTCCAAGTGGAGACATGAGTGGTTGGAAAAATTGTCCGATTTGCCCTGCATAGGTTGAAAGTCCTTCGGATCCTCTCGGGAAATTCGTTAGATACCAAGTTATGCTTGTGCCGATGATCATAAAGACTGCTAAATTTCTCACGAAGGTTGTCATTTCGTTCCACACATTTAGTGCCACTTGCTTGAAAGTTGGAGTCCGATAGGGGGGTAACTCAATAACGAAGGGATCTTTAGATTTAAATTGACCACTTAGATTGAATATTAATGCAAGGACAAATGCTACGATGAAGCTAATGATATAAAGCAGCCAAAGTGCAAAAGCGCCAGCAATCGATGGCAAGATGATGCCAAGAAAAAACACAAAAACTTGTAAGCGTGCTGAACAGAGTGCAAAAGGTATGATCAGTATTGACAGTAATCTTTGAGATTTAGATCGTATTGTTCGGGTGCCCATGATGGCTGGAACATTGCAGCCAAATCCAAAGAGCTGCAGTACAAATCCTCTTCCATCCAGACCAGCAGTGCGCATAAGGCTATCCATTAGATAGGCAGCTCTCGACAAATATCCGCTGTCTTCTAAGGCTGTCATGACAACAAAGAAAAAGGCAACCAATGGTAAAAAGCCAAGTAGAGCCGCAAAGCCTGCATAGGGCCCATTTAAAATGAATTCACTGAATCCCTTTGGAAGAAATGTAAGAGATGGTTCCAGTATTTTTATTTGAAGCCAATCTGTCATGGTCCCGACAGGATCTTGTAACGGTATTCCTACAAACCAAATAGCCATAAATACGGCAAGCATTGACAGGAAAAATATTGGTAGGCCAGCAAATCTATTTAACAAGACTGCATCAAGTCGATTTGTGATTGTGGCGATATTTTCGGAAGGCATTTCGATGCCTGCTTTTACGATATTATCGATCTCTTCATTAGTCACTTTGTTGGCATGAAAGAAGTCGGCTATATTTTTGCATTGATAGGAGTGATCAAGGGTCTGTAATTTGTTCCAAATGCCCTGTACGGCTAAGGCACATCCGCTTCCATATTTTGCGCTAATTGTATAGACCGGCATCTCTAATTGCTTCTCAAGTTTATTTGTTTTTATCTTGACCCCAAATCGCTTGACTTCATCGGCCATGTTGAGCACTAAAACAGCAGGTATCCCCAGCTTTTGTATTTGAAGAGCCATCAAAACTTGTCTGTCAATTTGAGATGCATTAATGACGCACACTATGAGATCAAACGGATAATTTTCTAGGAATTTCTGAACGACTAGCTCATCCTCTGTGTAGCCTTCTAGATCGTAAATTCCCGGAAGATCAACAAATGCATAGGTTTGTCCGTTGTGATCAAGCTTGGCTTGCATGAAATCAACAGTTACTCCTGCCCAATTGGCAACTCCAGCATTGGCTTTGGTTACTGTATTGAAAAATGTGGATTTACCTGTATTTGGTTGGCCAATGAACGCAATCCGAGGGATTTGATTTTTAGCTTGGATTGATAAGGCAGGATTTGCGTTAATCATGGTTTTGATTGAGTTTGTTTGTGCCTAACACTTCTGCTTTTCTATAACGACTAATTTCGCCTCTTGCTTTCGAATCGCTATTTCTGTTGTGCTGCCAACTCTTACCTGATAGGGGTCACCCGTGGGGGCCTTTCGCATGACTTGAACCGATTTTCCTTTACGTAAACCCATGGCAATCAATCGATTTTTAAATCCATCTCCTAGCTGTGTGCCATCGGAGTTCACGTCAATCACTGTTGCGACACCATCTTTTACCTCTAAATCGCTCAGTCGGTTGCAATTATTCATTATTATTGGATAATTGTATCATTATAGCAATGCGTGATCAACGCATTGATTGCTGTGCGCATTGTGCGTATCAAATTTTACACTTATTGGTAGCGAATGCGAGCTTTTTTGCCTTGTTGTTTGATGTTTCGGCCTAGAAAAAGCTTTGGCTTTGCAGGCCATTCTCGCTGCTTGATTTTTGGGCAACTATGTTGTTCCCTTAGAACTATAAATTTTAGCTCTACCTGTTTTTAGTCATTGCCGCAAAATGTGCGCTAAAGGCTTTTGCTCATCTTGATGCAGATGCCGGACCGGTTGCCGTCGTTAATCATCTGCTGAAGCAGGGCGACGCTCTTCGCTCGACGCGGCATGTTGGTTATTTCTATCAGATTCCTGGTTTGCACATTGCTAGCGCTCATTAGGACATTATTCTTCGCATGGCCGATCAGAATGAGCCGTTATGGGCCGCTTTATCCCCTCCTCGTTGCGTCAGCGTGAAAGTTAATGATTTTGGTTTGAACTCGCCTATTCCTGATCTCTAGAGTGATGATGATTCCTGTCTCTATCAGCATTGGTTGGCTGATGTTCAAGGGGTGCTTGAGTTTGTGAATCCACTCTGTGTTTGGGTCCAAAGTTGATTCGTTTGGAGGGCATTTAAAAGAGTGCCAATCGATTCGGTTAACAGCGCAGTTTTGCG
>JAAERX010000063.1 GCA_024229935.1 Gammaproteobacteria bacterium
CTGAGCAGTTAGGGATATTGCAGAGCCTGATGGTGACCTGCCGTATCCATGATATCAATCCTTATACTTATTTAGTCGATGTCCTCCAGCGTGTCGCCATCCATCCTGCATCAGAGGTTGCCGATCTAACGCCACTTCAATGGAAAAAGCAGTATGCGGATAATTTCTTGACGTCAGATGTGGCTGAAATGAGGTGATCCGGTCCTAGAATGACCGCTTACGGTGCAACGCAAAGAAGCGCCTGCGATATAATTGGCATCAGTGCTAAAACATTACAACGCTGGAATGCTAATTTAGGGAGGCAAGATGGGCGTATTAAAGTAAGCGGTCATTCTAGGACCGGATCACCCCATTTCAGTCACGTCTGACGTCAAGAAATTATCCGCATACTTCTTTTTCCATTGAAGTGGCGTTAGATCGGCAACCTCTGATGCAGGATGGATGGCGACACGTTGGAGGACATCGACTAAATAAGTATAAGGATTGATATCATGGATACGGCAGGTCACCATCAGGCTTTGCAATATTCCTAACTGCTCAGCACCAAGCTCTGTCCAGCAGAATAAGTAATTTTTCCGCCCCATCGGGATAACGCGTAAAGCACGTTCCAGGTGGTTAGTGTCGATTTGAATGTGAGGATTAGTCAGGAACACCTTTAACTCATCAATACGTTCGCCAGCATAATTTAGCGCCTTTAGCAGTTTGTTGCTCGGCAGCAATTCTGGGTTTTGTCTCTGCTCATATACCCACTTAAAGAACTCAGTCACCACTGGTTCGCTTTTGTTTTGCCGATATTCTAGCGCTTTGTCGGCGGGTAGCGCGGCTTCTCGGATATGCTTTTCATGTTGATACAGCTTCGCTATCAAGTCGAGCGCATGCTGGGCCAGATTAGGCTCCATTGCTAAGGCGTTTTCGAAGCCACGGCGAGTATGAGCCCAACAGGTAGCATGGGTCACTTGCTCATCTTTCGCGTTAAGCTGTTTGACGGCTTTGGTGTAAACAGGATAGCCATCACTCAATAAGGTGCCAGAGAAGCCTTGCAATTGTTTCACTGCGAATTGCGTCCCTCGGCTTTTTGACCACGTGAACGCGACCTCATCTTCTTCACCATAGATAGGCCAGAAGTAAGTTTGTTGCATCTTACCTTTTGACTTTCGCCCCGCTTTTATTGGCACTTCATCCATGGCCAACACTTTACTTTGCAAGATGTGGTCAAGTTGAGCCTGATAAATTGGCGTAATGAGGTCGATGGCTTTCTGTATGTAGTTAATCAACGTTGCACGGCTGAGTGTAATACCACTATCCGTTAAGCGTTGGTGTTGTCGATAGAGTGGTAGATGGTAGACCGCCTTATCAACCATAAGACCAGCCAGTAATGAGACATCAGCGTAGCAGCCCTCGAGCACATTAGAGGGGGCTGGGGTGCTGGATAAGGTGTGTTGCTTCTTATGGCGAAGAACAGGGCGTCGATACACAAGCACTACATAACTGCCAGGGCGTTGAGCTAAGCGAGTGGTTTCTTTGTAATCAATGATTTCATAGTCATCGGCGTCCTCTCCATCCAATTCAGGCGCAGACATCTCGATAATTTTACGGGGCACTGATTCATCAAAGCGCAGGCCCGAGTCATTTACTTCATCACCCGAGCGCTGAGTTTTGTTACGGCGCTTGTGAGATGGGATAGTAATACCGTCGTCTTGGTCGACAGAAGGCTCAACTTTCTTTTCAAATAAAGAAGCCTGGTGTGGGTTTTCTAGCTGGAGTTGTTTTTCTGATTTACGACCAAAAATTTGACGCTGGAACCAAGAGAGTTGATTTTTCAGCCGAGCAATTTCCGCTGTTTGATCAGCCATTTTTTTGGCTTGAGTAGCAAAAGCGGATTCAATTTCTTGGGGATTTAACTGACTAATATTACTGGCTTTCATGGTATAAATTATACCATGAAGACGACTTAGAGTCGCCTTTTTTGCGGGGCTTTTTGCCAGTCTATACCATCAATTAAGCACTGAAGCTGGGTCCAAGTGAGCGGGTATTTTTGAGTGTCTGAACACAGTCGCTGATACAAACCTCTTTCCAGTCGTTTGCCCCATAAACAGAAGCCGCCTTTGCTGTAGTAGAGGATTTTCATCATGGTGCGCTTTCGGTTGATGAAAACGAATAATTCACCGTTATTGGCCCGCACA
>JAAERX010000064.1 GCA_024229935.1 Gammaproteobacteria bacterium
CCAAGTAGTACTGGTGTAGCATCTGAGGCATATGTGTTAACATAAATTCTCATTGTGCCATTTAGAGTACCAACAAACTTAGTGTTTGTAGGTGCTTCAAAAGTACCTTCAGTAGTACGAGCAAATGCTGATGTAGTTGCAGACTGTAGCACAGTTAGTGCCGCAGGTGATACAACTGCCCAGTTTGCCGCGCCTCTACGAGTACGTTGAGCAATTAGGTTTGCTTCTCTGTTCATCATTGTTGCAAGTGCCGCATGTTCGTCACCAACGAAAGTTGGAGTACCTGTAACATTTGTTTGGTCATATGTTGCAGAACCTGTAGCAAGATTGCCTAGTGAACCTAAGATTTCCTGGTCGATTTCAGCAGTGATTTCCATAGCAAGTGCTGCCATGATTTCTGCTTCAACGTCTAAACCGTGCATTGCGTTGGCATCTTGTGCCGCTTCAAATGTCCAACGAGCAGATAGTTTACGAGTTTTCGCTTCAACTGTTTGCTTAAGAACTTGAATTGACATTTTGTTACCTGCATCGCCTTCAAGTGACGCTGTTGCCGCCGGAGCCGCTGAACCGTCGCCTGAATATGCTTCAGCAATATCAAAAGGTGATAGTGCTTCTGAACCTGCTGTAGTAGAACCTACAGTTTCAGCATATCTTACACGCAATGTGTGGATTTGTCCTACTGGACCAGTCATTGGTTGTACACCAATGATTTCGTTTGCAATTACAGTAGGCATAACACGTCTAATGATTGGTAAAATAACTTTATTTAATGTCGCAATATTACCAGCCTGTGATGCACCTGCTGTAG
>JAAERX010000065.1 GCA_024229935.1 Gammaproteobacteria bacterium
ATGGCGACCGCGAATATCGTTCTTTAGAAACACAGCTAGCCAACGCAGAACAAGCCAACAACGGTACACTCGTAGCCGAATTGCACGGAAAAATTGAAACCGTCGGTGGCTACACCATTAAATCTCGCGCAGCCGAACTTCTTAATGGCTTAGGTTTTTCACAAGCACAAATGGAATGGAACCTAACCCAATTCTCTGGTGGTTGGCGTATGCGCTTAAACTTGGCGCAAGCACTGATCTGCCGTTCCGATCTATTACTGCTTGACGAACCGACCAACCACTTAGATCTCGATGCGGTAATGTGGCTAGAGCGTTGGCTACAAAGCTACCCAGGCACACTGCTGCTTATTTCTCACGACCGTGATTTTCTGGATCCTATCGTTAACCGTATTATTCATGCCGACAACCTTAAACTGAATGAATACACAGGTAACTATTCTTCGTTTGAACTCCAACGTGCTGAAAAGTTAGTGCTGCAACAAGCGCAATATCAAAAACAACAAAAAAACATGTCGCACATGCAGGCTTATATCGACCGTTTCCGCTATAAAGCATCAAAAGCGCGCCAAGCACAAAGTCGCATTAAAGCCCTAGAAAAAATGGAAAAAGTGCTACCTGCACAATTAGATAATCCATTTACGTTTAACTTTAGAGAGCCAGACGCACTGCCCAATCCAATTCTTATGATGGATGGTGTTAGTGCGGGTTACCAAGATAACACCATCTTAGAGCATATTCGCTTAAATTTAGTTCCTGGCAGCCGTATTGGTCTTTTAGGGCGTAATGGTGCCGGTAAATCAACCCTGATCAAATTACTCTCTGGTGAACTTGCTCCACAAAGCGGCATATTCACCTATTCACAAGGAGCAAAAATTGGTTACTTTGCTCAACATCAATTAGAAACACTGCATGTAGAAGAAACTCCGCTGCAGCATCTAATGCAAATTGCACCTAACCACACAGAGCAACAACTGCGTGACTATTTAGGCAGCTTTGGTTTCCAGGGCGAGAAAGCCTTAGAAAAAATTGGACCATTCTCTGGTGGTGAAAAAGCTCGTCTAGTATTAGCACTTGTGGTGTGGCAAAAACCAAACATGTTGCTACTTGATGAACCAACCAACCACCTTGATTTAGATATGCGCCAAGCCTTAACCATGGCACTGCAAACCTTTGAAGGCGCAATGGTTATCGTCAGTCACGATAGGTATTTACTTCGTGCTACTACAGATGACCTGTATTTAGTCCATGATCGCCAAGTCGTCCCTTTTGATGGTGACTTAACTGATTACTACAAATGGCTAACAGAGCAAAACAAAAACGAACGTAAAGAGCAGCTTCAACAAGATAAACAAGACAGCCCAAGCACTTCAACCAGCTTAAGCGCCGCTGATAAAAAAGAGCAGAAACGTAAAGAAGCCGAGTTCAGAAAGCAGATTGCACCATTACGTAAAGAAGTCACTAAACTTGAAAAGAAAATGGATACACTGAATGAAGCATTAAGCCAAGCTGAAGCAGAGCTAAGTGATGTGTCTTTGTATGAAGCTGAAAACAAAAAGCGCTTAACCGAAGTATTAGCCATTCAAGCCTCTGCAAAATCAGAGCTTGAAGAAGTCGAGATGGAATGGATGGATCTTCAAGAGCAAATTGAAGAAAAAGAGAATGCCGCTCA
>JAAERX010000066.1 GCA_024229935.1 Gammaproteobacteria bacterium
TTCAGCTGTTGCTGCTCGCCAAAACAACTATGACGACAACCTGGCAGTCGGTGAGTTGTACCGCATTGGAAGCGCAGTGGCGATATGCACGGACCGCACTGATCAAGTCTTTTCGTCTGACAATGATTTCAGTTTTGACAATGGCGGTCAAACTGTATCTGCCATTTTTGAAGTAGTCAGACCTGGGACGGTGGTTGAGTGGACTGAGGCAATCCTCAACCCACCTGTCTATTACGGCGACGAAGGAGCGAACCCTGGGACACGTGTTCCAAGCGCAGTCGTATGCAGCAACAAGCCACAGATTTTCAAATGCGCAGAAGCTTCATTTTCAACCGAGCGAGTCGGACAGGTGGTAGAGCTAGGGCTCAGAAGCAAGTTAAATCTAAGCATTAGCGGTTTAATAAACTTTGCTGATACAACTTACGACGACAACGGGACAATAAGGGCTCGCAATTATGATGTAATTGATGATCAAGCTTGTAGGAATTACGAAGACAGTAGCATCGATGGCATCAGCACTATTAACTATCAAAGCGGCAATTATGCAGGGCCAGAAACCCGCTACTCCTTTTTCTTGATTGCAGTAAGGGAAGCTGCCACGGATGATGACTTTACAGAACTTCCGTTTGCTTTTGGCGTCAGGGGGCAGGGTGGCACAGCGATGTATAACTACCTGCGTTTTGATTTTGGCGAAGAAAAGCGTTGGGAGTTTCGTATCACTCCTATTAGCAGCTGGGACGTAAGAACTACACAACTGCCATTGTATGTTCTTGACTACCGTCAATCTTTGGGGTCAGTCAGTAGTCAAGGTATAACTATCTATTACACTGGAAGCTTTATTCAAAAGAGTGTTGACAACTTAGGATTGCCTGTAACGAGAACAGTTAATGGTGAAAATTTAGGGATGTTCTTTGATGATTTGTACGGCACAACTCCTTACTATGTCGATGCCTTTGGCCGTGTGGCTGAAAGCTTTATTTACAACGAGATAACAACCAGCGCCAGTCAACCTGAACATGCTGTTGTTTACATCAACACGGTCACTGCTAACAAGCTTGTTCCTGAGTACAGCAACCTCGCGCTGGTAGGGCTGAACGTCCGCAGCAGCAAAGAAATCAATCAGCTCAGTCAGTTCAGCGTCTACGTCAACAAAGGAATTGGTAGTACGAGCAACTTCCCTGACATTCTTTATGACCTACTGACAAACAAGCGATACGGCACCGGCAAGATCGTCAGCCTGGAGCAGATTGATAAAGCCAGCTTTGACTATTGCAGAGAATGGGCCGCACAGCGCAGATATTTCTTTGATGGTGCAATCGTTGAGAAGATCAACATCAGGGGCTGGGCAGCTGAAACAGCTGGTCATTTCTTGCTGGAGTTTGTTATCCGCAACGGCAAGTTTGCATTACAGCCTGTCGCCAA
>JAAERX010000067.1 GCA_024229935.1 Gammaproteobacteria bacterium
GTATTAATACTACTACTGAAAATACCCTGGTTTGGAATATTAATTGGTAAAAAAATTTTGTAGGAGCACATAAATGGCAATGCAAATATCAGGTGTAACAATACAAGGTGGGATGAATATACAGCCTGCGGGCGGTTCATCTAGTCCATCCCCAAGCTATTCTTTTCAGGGCAGTAACTATGGTTACACATCAGGAGGTCAGCCTGGAACCAATGTCATTGACAAGTTTAGTTTAGTGTCAGACGGTAATGCTACTGATGTGGGCGACTTAACTTCCACCAGATGGGCTGTCACAGGTCAATCTAGTTCAGATAGTGGGTATACATCGGGCGGGCAGAGCGCCGATAATACAATCGACAAATTCCCATTTAGTTCAGATGCTAATGCTACTGATGTGGGGGACCTAACTATTGGTAGACAGCAGCCTGCTGGCCAATCAAGTGGTCTTAGTGGATATAGTTCGGGCGGCACCGCGTCGGGTGAATCTACTGTTATCGATAAATTCCCATTTTCGTCAGATGCCAATGCCACTGATGTAGGTGATTTGACGCAGGCTAGATATAGTGCGGCCGGGCAATCATCAGTTGTGAGTGGTTACACATCAGGTGGTTATTTCAACTTGCCAGTCGACACAGTTGATAAGTTTCCATTTAGTACTAACGCCAATGCCACAGATGTAGGTGATTTGACACAAGCTGTATACTTTGTGTCGGGTCAATCATCAGATGTAAGCGGTTATAGATCAGGTGGTTATCCAGCTACCAATACAATCGATAAATTTACATTTGCATCAGATGGTAATGCAACTGATGTGGGGGACCTGACAATGGAAAGGCGGATGGCAGCTGGCCAGTCATCAACTGCAAGTGGATATACATCAGGTGGTTATCCAGCTACCAATACAATCGATAAATTCCCATTTGCATCAGATGCTAACGCCACTGACGTGGGTGATTTGACGATAAGTAATCACCGCAACGCTGCAGGTCAACAATACTAATTACTAAATTTTTATATATTTCAGTAACTATGTAAAGCCAGAACAAAATCTGGCTTTTTCTTTCTGTATAAAATCAATGACTTAGAGCTTGACAGATCGCCAATTTGTGCTATCATATATGCATAGTAAGGAATTAGTTATAGGAAGCAACACAATGACCGTATTTACAGCAGACCAACTTGCCCTTAAAGCCCACATCGAGGCGGCCAACGCTGAGTTCCTGGCTAAATGCGAGGCCAAGGGCTCTACCGCAGTGATGACCACTGTGAGTGACCCTGCTCACTGGGCTGAGTTTGGTGTGTTTTCTATTGCTGAGTATGAGCGTCAGAGCCTGATCTCATACATTTCAGATGCTCACAAGGATGCCTATGGTTTCCGTCCTCGTGGTTATAACTATGCTGAATGGAGCATTGCTGACCTCGAGGCGGAAGCAGATCGTCTTAGCGAGGCAGTGACTCGTGCTATTGAGGCCGAAGAGGTCCAGCAGAATCAGGCAGTGGAGGCCTTCGAGCAAGCCGTTCAGAACACCATTGATATGGGTGCTGGCAACCGTGCTACTGCCCTACGTTGGTTGACTGACGCTGAGACTTTTTACTCACATCAGTGTGTTGAGAGTTTTGTGTGGTCACAAGGCATCCTGTTTACTGACTATGGTCGCGCTCTGGTTACTGAGTTGACTGACATTGTCACTTATGTTGAATACGACGCGGCGTAATGCGATACCTGTTATTGCCACTGTTAGCACTCACTGTGGGTTGTACTACATCTAATCAGTATGCTATGCGTGAAAAAGCTCAGCGAGTGTCCCAAAACGTAGTGCTGGAGGACCATCATCCCAGAAGCGTAATTGGTCAAGATCCCATTACCTGGGACGAGGTAGACTTGTGTGACGATCTGGCATATCAGGCTTACAACGGTCCGCTCAGTAATAGACAAAACCTGGGAGGAAGTATTGGTACTTGTTCAGCCAAAACAGGCAATTGTGCCATATACTGGTTAGATACTGGATTGTGTGACGTAGTGGATAAGATTAGATATGAGATAAATCCCGTACCCAAGCCTAAAAAGTCTAAAATAGAACAGTTACAGGACGCTATTGACCACTGCCACAGTAGCGAGCCAAAGTTTGGCCCGCAGCCACCCTGTGAAATGTTTGAAGATCAATTATGGCGAGAAATGGAAAAAATACAATGATAGTCAGAGAGACACTTTACAAGTTAGACAGCAAAGGCAAGGTTCGTGAGTGGCGCATGGAGATTGATGGCGCCAAATTCCGTACTGTGAGCGGGCTTGCTAACGGCAAACAGGTGATATCAGAGTGGAAGCAGACCTTCGCTAAGAACGTGGGTCGTGCCAATTCCACTACCCCAGAGGAGCAGGCTATAGCTGAAGTAGATGCGCTGTATACCAAGAGGCTGGAAGGGGAGTATCACACTGAGATCAAGGACGTTAGTAAGGCAAGATTTTTCAAGCCTATGCTGGCAGCTAAGTGGGAGGACCGCAAGGCTAAGGTTTCTTATCCAGTAATGGTACAACCCAAGTTGGATGGCGTTAGAGCAATTATCAACCGTGATGGTGTATGGAGTCGTGCTGGCAAGAAGATTGTAGCAGTGCCCCACATCGAGCAACAACTGGCACCCTTGTTTGTAAGGTTCCCTGACATCGTTTTGGACGGTGAACTGTACAACCACGACCTCAGGGACGACTTCAATAAGATCATTAGTTTGGTTCGTAAAACCAAGCCCACTGAAGCTGACCTTTCAGATAGTGCTGACACAGTAGAGTTCCATACCTATGACTTTGCTCACTATCCTGACCTCACATACTTTGAGCGCGTCAAGGCACTGAAACAGTTTGTGGAAACCAATCAGCAGAAATTGCCCAGCATTGTGTGGGTACAGACTGATTCAGCAGACTCAGAGTCCCAAGTAGACGACCTTTTTGGAGGCTATGTTGAGCAGGGCTACGAGGGTGGCATCATCAGGCTCAACGGCGTTTACCAGCAGAAGCGTAGCAACAATCTGCTCAAGCGCAAGGATTTTGAGGACGCAGAGTTTGAGATCATTAGTGTGGAAGAAGGTCAGGGCAACTGGAGTGGCTATGCTAAGACACTGTTCATCAGACTGCCTGACGGCACTGTACAGCAATCCGGCTTGGCAGGCAACCAGGACTACCTCAGGCAGGTGCTCGCTGACAGAGAGGCGTATCAGGGCGGAGAAGCCACGGTGCAATACTTTACTAGGACACCTGACGGCAAGCTCAGGTTCCCAGTAGCCAAGGCATTGTTTAAAAACAGCAGAGACGTTTGACAAACAGCCCAACATGCTGTAAAGTAGTTCTATGAGTTTACTTACAGAAAAATATATCTATCCCAAGCTTGAACGTGAGATGATCTCTGGTGTTAGGCATTATACTGATGGCGACACACCTGTGCCTAGCGTAACCACTATTTTGTCTGAGACCGGCGATAAGACTGCATTATTTGAATGGCGAAAACGAGTGGGAGATGCAGAAGCTAATCGTATTAGTCGTGAGTCGGCAGGGTTGGGCACTAAAGTTCACAATGCTCTGGAGAACTATTGCAACGGGGAGGTATGGGACACATTTGGTAATAACATGGTAAGTGTTATGGCTAAAGAGATGACTACAGAGATGATCGACAAAGGCATGAGCAACGTCGATGAAGTCTGGGGAATCGAGGTAGGATTGATTGCCAAAGGCATCTACGCAGGAACAGCAGATTGTGTGGGTTTGTACAATGGTGTCCCCAGCATTATCGATTTTAAAACTGCTAAAAAGATTAAGAAGCGTGAGTGGATTGAGGACTACTTCTTACAAGGCAGTGCATATGTGCTTGCGCACAATGAGATGTTTGAAAGCAAAATTGACCAAGTAGCTATATTAATGGTTGATCGTGACAATAAATTTAAGGATTTCACTATTTCTGGCGATGAACTCACGTATTATAAAGGTTTGTGGGCAAAACGTGTAGAAGATTATTACAGTCGGTTGTAACTAAAGGATAAATACACGGATAACAATAGGAGTTTTCCGTGGCGGATCCATACA
>JAAERX010000068.1 GCA_024229935.1 Gammaproteobacteria bacterium
CGCTTGTATAAAAGGTTGTGCGGTGAGATAGAATTTCAGTCGCTCATAATAGGGCTGGAGTAATTCCGCCATTTTAAGCACCCAGTTGGACATAGTGGCCCGGGACAATTCGATGTTATAGCGTTTGAAGATCGCTTGCTGGCGATACAGCGGCAAACTGTCGAGAAATTTGGAGACGGTGATATAAGCCAGTAAACCGGGTGATGCGAAACTCCTGGGAATAGGCTGTGCAGGCTTTGGCGCCGTTTTAATGCCTGCTTCACAGGCCCGGCAGCCATATTTGACCTGAATATGCTCGATTACGTAAATCTGAGCCGGGATTATTTCCAGTTGCTCTGAGGTGGTTTCACCCGCAACATGCAGCGCATGCCCACAATCACAGACTTGCTCTGATTCGGGTAGCTCATGACGTTCTGTTTTGCGTGGCAGGTCAGCAGGCAGTCCCTTGCGACCTGGTTTTTTACGGGTATAGGTGATTGTTTCACGGCTAGCCGCTTCGGATTCCGGTTCCTGTTCGTCATCGGCAAAGGTTTCTGCCTCATTAAACAGACCAGGCTGAACGTCCCCTTTCTCACTGGAAACACCAAATCGTTTATGCCGTGATAAACGGAACTGCTCTTCATACCAGACCACCCTGGCCTGCAGTTTGTGCACCAGCTCGTGCAGTTCTGAGACGTCGTCAGGCAAGGTATGATCGGCTTTGTTCATGGGCCGTATGATACCTGAGAACAGTCTGTAAGTCGTTGTAATAATTGGTATTAAATGCATTTTGAGCAATTTATTTTCAATTGACATTCAAACCGGTTACGACTTTATGAGCCTCCTTTTGGGTGAATGATAATCCATCCAGCAGCCACTGTAATTCACGCAACGTCAAACCGTAGGTTTGCGGATATTTTTCCATGCCCACAGCACTCACTTCGCTTGGGCAGGCCCTCGGCCATTGAAACTTCCCTTGTTCGAGGC
>JAAERX010000069.1 GCA_024229935.1 Gammaproteobacteria bacterium
AGACCAAGCACCTCAACCCCTAGTGCTATCAGTACTCCTAAAGCAGAGCATTCTTCATCTTAGTGACGATGGTCATACGTAAGTGGCAACGACTTAAAGCATTCACACCTGCAGCAGGCTTCCTGGAACCCTGTGAGCGAAATCACAGCGACTATTGAGCTAGAGCATTGAGCGAACTGCTGAATTCGGAGATGGTGAGTTCACCGGAGGCGAGAGCTTCCACCACACCCTAAATCAATGAAAATGTACAAGCTGAGTGGAATTGCTGTTGCACTAACTTCTGCCTGTATGATCACAAGTACAACATTTTCAAATGCTCAACCTATCCAAAAATTGAGCACTCTATCGACGTGTGCCAACAAAATCCTCAATCGCGGGGCCATCTCTAACAAGCCCCACAAAGCCGTTAAAGAAGCATATATTCTATGGAACAATCTTTCAAAAGAAAAAGGTTATAAAAAATTCAAAGTCGCAAAGAATCCCAAAGTAGTACTCACATATCTTCCTCTTTACAAGCCAACTGGGAAAAGTGCATGGAAAGCAAATGTACTCGCCTTTCCCTGTAAATAAATTTCTTAGCGGTGATATTCAGTGCAGGCAGTTACCGATGCTCTTTTTGGCTGTTGTGTAGCTTTTAGCCTATCTCCCATATCATCAGACTACCAAAAAAATAATTAAGCCCCGCCACGAGCGGGGTTTTTCATTGTTTACCGACAAACAGCAAAGCTGAAGCTGCCCATGCCCAATGGATTAGGCAAAAGAAAACCCCGCCAAAGGCAGGGTTTCTCGGCTTCTTGTTGGACGTGTTTCCTAGTTTCCACTCCGTGAAGAAGCCCTCCTCACAAATCAATCATGCCTCAGAAACCTCGCAGAACAAGCCCCTACGTATCAGTTGGTTGACTGATCGGCAGTGCCGTCATCAACATGGTGGTGGCCAACTCCTCACAAGGTTTGGCTCCTCACACCCACCGAAGAAGGCTTAGTCGCCTTCTTTTTTTATGCCAAGCCCCAGAGGTTTGCCTGCCTTAGAGAAGCTCAGTGCTAGCAAACAAGGGCATGGAGGCGAGAGGGCTCGCCTTTTTTCATGCGACACGCTCAATGGTCACAGCTATTGAGAGCTTTTCGCACTAACCAAGTCTCAGGGCGCCGCACAATGTATCTGTGACTCTTTGGACGGGGTCAACAGTCCCACAACCATCAATCTTTCGCGATTTAGAAGCCCGCGAAAGGTTGAGGGACTTTGCATTTTTTGATAGAAAGTACTTGAGACCTAAACGTTAGGTTTCTTAGATCCCGTCCAGGACCAGGACTGCCCCAGCAGGATGACCTGTTGGGGCTTGCCTGACTCACCCCCCATATCAGGAACCCAGCCGGCGGTGCTTTGCCAGTTAGGTGCTCAGAGGTTGCACGTCTTGGTTAAGTGTTGACCCTGCAGCAACAGTTGCTTTCTGATATTGCACGCCACCCAGGCATGGCAGCGATGATCCACTCCATCCCGGATGTGTTGGCATGCACCACAAACACTGCAGCAACGGCAGTTCCATGGCTTCCTTTCGTCCAAATAGCTCTACCCCTCCATGGCCTATTTGCGTATACAGGCGTACTGGCACGGACAGGGATTGGCGGTTAATCATCAAAGCTAAAACTACATACAGCATCCTGGAGCAGCAAGTTACAGGTTTGCTGCTAGTGAGTATGTGCAATTAGACCTGCTAATAATGACTTTTGCAATTCATCAGACAACCATTGGTTAATTCGAGCTGACAACTTCGACGAGACGTGAATCCGACGAAGACTGATCAAGAAAAGACCGTCCAGTCTTTACATCAAGATTTAGAAATTGATTTAGGAATGCTACCGCATATTCCATTGTGGGGATGTCTGAATAAGGTCGACTTGGGCGGTTAAAGTTAAGGCCAGTCTCACCTCGTGCCCAATCAGCAAAGCTTTGCATTTCGCCACCATTATCAATACCAGCAATTGTGAAATGACTCACTTGACTTACATTCATCAAAACTGCATCTTTTGAATTTTTAAGTATTGCCATAGAGCCACCATCCCAGGTTGGATCGGATTGTGGTCCAAATAAGAGTGGGATCATCGGCGAAACATTATTCGTGAAAACAGCCTGAGTATCGCTTAGTTGAACTTCTCCTGAGCAAGGGCAAAAAGCATCTGCCATTGAACAGAAAATTAATATAGGAGCATTTAAATGATTGACAATTGAACTTGGCGTTGGCTGCACACCATTCCAAGGAGCAATCGCCACAACTGCTTTGACAATGCTGG
>JAAERX010000070.1 GCA_024229935.1 Gammaproteobacteria bacterium
CCCTAACCGGGAAAGGAGATTGAAACGTCTACCTAAGGCTTGTCCCTTCGAGAGCTCAGTCATTAAGGCTGAGTCTAATCTGTTGACGGTTGATTTGTACTATCAGGTACAGGCAGGGGATTATCATAAACACCACCCGTCTCAGTTGCATAAATATCATGCAGTAACCTGCGCCACTCCCGGTACTTCTCTTCAGCAGACCCTGTGAGCCTGTGTGTCTGGCCTTCAACTTCAACTACCAGTGGCTCAACCTCAGCATCAAAGGATTTACCCAGCTCACGAATAGAATCCTCATGCATATCCGCCTCAGTAGAAAGCCCAAATCCACTGCGAATCCCTTCAAACCCACCAAGAATTGCGGTATTGGTGATAGCGCTGTTACTGCCGCCACTACCTTCATAAGCTATAGCACCAAGAATTGCAGCTACACCCATTAACTGACGCATACGTGCCGTTCGCTTTAGTTCTTTGTAGCGGAGCGCTTCTTCACGTGACATCTTGCGCCAGTCTTCATAGGGCACCGACATCTCATAGTAAAGACCCGCATAATATTCATTCACGGTATCCACCAACATATACTCACGCTCCCGAACGGCCTCTATACGTTGTGTCATCGGATCATTTGCAGATGGCAGACGTTGAATTTCATAAACGCCCTTAGAGTTCTGCGTGAGATAATTACCAAAAGCGGTGGGCACCAGATCTGCGGCATAACGCAGTTCGGAAATTTTACGAATCTCACGTAATTCTGCAACACTCATGTCATTACGGATTTCCAACAGGTCATTGGCAATCTCATTATAAATATTCTGATAGGGGTCCTGATCGGTATCACGATACTTGGCATAAGCTTTTGCAGGTACCGTTGTTTTGTATGTCTTATTAAGCCATTCCCGGCCTTTTGCATCCCAGGCACCCATACGTATAGCGACTTTATAACCATCGGAATGATCTACCCGCCCCCAGACCAGCAGGTCCACTGCTTCTGATTCTTCAGGCAAAACCCAAACAGAGCCCCAATACCCGGTTGACTCCAGGGTACCTTTCAGATGGTAAGGA
>JAAERX010000071.1 GCA_024229935.1 Gammaproteobacteria bacterium
ATCCTACCTCGTCCCAGGAAGTTCCGTTATAAATTTTGATAGCAGAGTTGCTATGATCAAACCAGATATCACCACTAGTTACTGAACCGTTATAATTCAGATATTTTGTATTTCCTGTGCCTTGAAAACTACCAAATTTTTGAGACATAATTTATCCTTTTCTGATCACATTAAAATTACAAGCGCTTCACACACGCCATTTGCATCTGTAGTAATAGCTTTGCCAATTACAGTACCAGGCGCAGGATTATTATTTACAATTGCACTTCCAAGAACATCACTTGATACCAAAAGATCTCCTGGTACTACAGATCCCACCACTTTAACTGGAACTCTGCCAGCCAAAGCCAAGTACTGACCATCTATTCCGCTATTCATTATATAAGCAGGAGCATCAGAAATTACACCAGCAACTCTGGTGTCATTAGCAGATGTAGATTGGGTAAGTTCAGCGGTGCCACCAAATTTCATTACCGTACCTGCTTCGCAAGGCGCATCAACTGTGTATTTTTCAGCCAAATCTGCATATGTTGCTTGCCAGGTAGATCCTGCTGTAAGTGTCCAATCACCAGTGATTGTACCAGCAGTGGCATTACTTCCTGAAGTTATAACTGTGGTTTGAACACCACCAGTTGTAATACTATTTGTAGTTGTAGACCCGTTGTCGGTCACCTGTTGAAGAGTAGCAATTGAACCTGAACTGCCTGTATAACCTAAATCACCTTGGCTTCCAGTATAACCTAAATCACCTTGGCTTCCAGTATAACCTCTGCTACCTCCTCCTGACACCACAGATATATTACCTGCTGTGCTAGCACTAAACGTGGCTGTGAGTTGATTTTCACTCACAAAATCTATCACAGGATAGTTCATGGTGCCAGCAAAACTTTCACCATTGGTGCCACTGACTTCCACTATGGGGTACTGAACGCCCAAATTATGGTTTACTGTCCAGGTAGTGGCTGCAGCTGACTGTTCATATATAAAACTATTAACTGGAGCATTTTGCCAGGTCACTGTGCCTGACCCATTAGTAATCAAATAAGCATTTGCATCACCGTC
>JAAERX010000072.1 GCA_024229935.1 Gammaproteobacteria bacterium
TGAGTATAAGCTTTTGGTTGATGAAGCCGCAGCAAGTGACGGCATGACAGGACGTACAAAAGTGTTACGCTCTAATGTGTTGATAGGGGCGCGAGCTAGATAATGAATATTTACCCGATACAAACAAGCTTTACCAGCGGCATTTTATCGCCACGCTTTTGGTCGCGAAGTGATTTACCGCAATACCGTGCAGGACTAAAAGACAGTGACAACATGATTGTTACACGTCATGGCCCTATGCAGTCAAGGCACGGTACAACTTTTCTTGAAAGCCTTGGCAACAACTACGCAAGACCGTTTCCATTCCAGTTAATACCTAACAATGTGACAGGTGAAGCGTTTAGCGCTGTTGCCGTTGAAGATGGTCGGCTAATTGTTAACGGTGCTAACGGCACATTGTTTCAAGATGATTTAAACAATACTAGCTTTAATGTCGGACTAACCAACTGGTGGAGGATATACACAAGCGGTAAATCTTCTGTCAATTGGTCAAGCGGTGCAGCATTGCTAACACCTGAGAAAAAGCAGACAGGCGGTGAAGCAGCGGGCGTATCTCAA
>JAAERX010000073.1 GCA_024229935.1 Gammaproteobacteria bacterium
AGCCTGTTAATGATTCAGGCAAACTTTTCGCAAAAACTACAGGACCGGCGTCAGCGTAAAAAGCAGACATCAGGCTCCACAGCAGCAGCCTGAATAGACTGCCCTGCAATATTTTTAAATACATTCTAGAATACTAACTGGCAGGAATTCCTCAGCCCACCAGGTAGCCCTGACATGATTCCTGAATTCATACAGACATTCTACCAGGGCCACCAAAATTTACTTTGGCTGACCACAGTGATACTTGACCTTGGTATCACAATCGGCATGTACCGCTTATTTGGTCGGGATGGATTACTTGGCTGTATTATCCTTGCGATTTTACTGGCTAATATTCAGGGGCCAAAACTAACCATGATATTTGGCCTGCAAACAAGCCTTGGCGTTATTTTCTATTCGGGCATTTTCTTTGCCACCGACCTGTTAAGTGAAAAATATGGCCGTGCAGAAGCAAGCAAGGCCATATTAATTGGTTTCATGATTAGCGTCACCATGGTGCTGATGATGAGTCTGGCACTGCTATTCGAACCATCAAATCAGCCCAATACTGCTGAATTCTCAATGCGCATCCATGAAGCATTTAAAACCATATTGAACTTCACACCACGCTTCGTATTCGGCTCATTGCAGGTGTAATAATGGGTAAAGCGCAAGGAAAAATGGGTGCGCCTTAATATTTTCTTGCAAAAACTGCAACCACTTACTGTAGTTTAGCAAGTGAATATTCTCCATATCTAGAAGGCTTGCATCAGATAAAGCGTACGCTTAGTTGCTGGCACAGGTACTTTATCGACAATTTCAAAGTCCTGGGAAAAAGCCTTTTCAAATCCTTCAGGCGTATATTCTGAAAAAACATCCTGGCGACTGCTTAATAGCTTGTCTATTTGACCATCGCCTCTCGGTACAAACTCTATTAATAACCACTTGCAATTCTTTTTCAGAAATTCAGAAACATCGGGTAAAGGCACATTATTCGCAATGGCGAGATGATGAATTAAACCAAGAGCCATTATCATTTCAACCGGCCCACGTTCAGATATAGATAACCGCTCACTGTTTGCCCAACCTATAGATGGACTGGGGTTTGAAAGGTCAATCAATAACGGCAATATATTGGTTTCCTGCTCCTGACTGACCTGTCGATAGTTGCTTTCCACACAGCCCGGGTCAATATCCCAGCAAACTACCGATGCACCTTCTGCCGCTGCCAATCTGCTGAAGTGCCCGGTATTACCGCCAAGATCCCAAACACTAGAAGGCTTGGCCTTAGACACAAACTGCTTTACAAGGTTTTCCTTGTATTCCAGCCCGTCTTCGCCGTAGTTATTATTTGCCTGATAATAATCAAACCATTCGGAACCACCCGGCTTCCATTCCAGCTTCTGTATAGCACCTCTAAGACTGTCAATAAGGCCATAGAAAGCATTTTGACTAAATTGCTTTGACGGCTTGTTACTCGCTGATTGTTCAGAAGAACGCTGGCTTTGGGTTGCTGCAACCTGACTTCTCACATGCAACCAAATATGCATATACAGCCCAGGGTTTAGCTTCGTTCTCCAAGGCAACATACTGGTTGCGATATGTAATGGAATGCCATCAATATTGGTACGAAATAATTGGTTTAAGGAAATGTCTACATTGGCCATGATCGCCAAAGGTGCCAGAAAATGCTGGCAGAATTGACGATAAGCAATCCAGGGAGCACCTTCTTCATTAATCTCAAAAGAAAGGCTGTCAATAAACACCGGACGTCCTCTAAGGAACTGCACGTTATAAGCGCTGGCATCCTTAAGTGTCATACCCTTTTCCAGGGCCTGCCTCTGAACATCCAAAGTTAACAATGCAGCATCCTTAAGCTGGCTAAACGACCACTCATAAGGATATGAAAGATGAGGGATCAACTCAGGTTTAAGCACACAGTAAACATCATCAGTAGCTCGCAGTGAGTTATCAACGACCTGATGCTCAATCAGCAACCCTTCAGTAACCAGTTGCTCATATAAGCCGGATGAGACCAGATGATCAAAGTGAGCAGCATAGGATTGATTAACCTGGCGAAGTAAGGTTTCTTCACTCAGGTATAGGAAACCGCTTGGATCACGAAAGGACCCAGGTATACGATTTACTGACATTAGGTCTTATCGGTAGAGTTATCCGGGGAAACAGAATTACCCGCCAGAGCGTCGCCCGATGGCGCTGATCCCGAAAGCTTATCTTCATTTGATCGGCCAAAAATTGATGCCAATTTATTTTTTAAGCTGTAATAATAAGTTTTAATCATGAAACCAGCAGCAACCAGACCACCGATTAAGAATTGAATGGCAATACTTCCGGTACCCGGATCAATATAGGCATGTGCATTCGTTGAAAACAATGCAAAAAAGGATGCCGCTAAAATTAAAGATTTGTTCACTTTAAGACTCATCCCATTCAATCAGAGTGCTCATATTAGCCACCTAGGTATAGCAATGCAACGTTGCGGAACACAGTTGCAATGCCACATCACGTGGTTACATCAACACCCTCAAAGCATTGATTGGCATAGTTTCCAGCCAATCAGCCATTGGGCTGGAAATTTAGAAAACCACCTTTATGTCAAAAACTTAAGTGCAACAAAAGGTTATTTTTGGAATGCCAAAAAACTACGGCACGACAATCAATTCTGCGTATTGGCCCGCTCTATCTTAGCCCATGAATCACGCAGGCTAACAACACGGTTAAATATCAGGCCATTACTGGTAGAGCTGTCAGCATCAGTAACAAAATAACCCGTACGCTCAAACTGTACAGAGGCATCTGACAAATTCGCCAGTTGAGGCTCAACCTGACACCCTTTCAGCACCTCAAGAGAAGCAGGGTTAAGCACTGCAAGAAAGTCATCCCCTTTATCAGGGCTGGGCTCAGTAAACAGTCTGTCATATAACCGAACTTCTGCTGACACAGAATGCTCAGCGCTAACCCAGTGAATCGTTCCTTTCACTTTACGGTCAGACTGAGCACCACCACTACGTGTTTCCGGGTCATAGGTGCACAGGAGCTCGATCACATTGCCATCAGCATCCTTAATAATTTCTTCACATTTGATGATATAGCCGTAACGCAACCTGACTTCACCATCAGGCTTCAGACGAAAAAATTTACGCGGGGCTTCTTCCATAAAGTCATCACGTTCTATATAAAGTGTCCGCCCAAATGGCAACTTGCGCTCACCCATCTCAGGGTCATTGGGGTGGTTTTTTGCTGTCATCAGCTCAACCTCACCCTCGGGCCAGTTGCTAATTGTAACCTTCAAGGGCCGCAGCACTGCCATCACACGTAAAGCAGTTTCACCCAGATATTCACGCACTGAATTTTCCAGCACGCCCATCTGGATCACATTATCTTTCTTGGTAATACCAATACGAGCACAAAAGTCTCTTATTGCTTCCGGTGGGTATCCACGCCGCCGCATACCAGCAATAGTAGGCATGCGAGGGTCATCCCAGCCTGACACATGACCATCATTAACAAGTAACGCCAGCTTACGTTTACTGGTGACCGTATAAGCAAGATTCAACCGCGAAAATTCAATCTGACGAGGTTTAGCAGGCACATCAAGATTTGCAATCACCCAGTCATACAAAGGGCGGTGGTCCTCAAATTCCAGTGTGCAAAGTGAGTGCGTAATACCTTCTAATGCATCAGAAATGGGATGTGCAAAGTCATACATTGGATAAATACACCATTCATCACCGGTACGCTGATGAGTAATCTTCCGGATTCTATACAATGTCGGATCACGCATATTCATATTCGGTGATGCCATATCAATTTTGGCTCGTAAAATATATTCACCTTCTGCAAATTCACCTGCCCGCATACGGGCAAATAAATCAATATTTTCTTCTACAGAACGGTCTCGGTCAGGGCTGTTTTTTCCTGACTCAGTTAATGTGCCGCGGTACTCACGTATTTCATCAGCGCTCAGACTTTCGACATAAGCCTTGTTATCACTTATAAGCTGAACTGCGCATTCATAAAACTTTGTATAGTAGTCTGAAGCATGCGTAAGTCGGTCTTCCCAATCGAAGCCTAGCCAGTGGACATCTTCAATAATTGCATCAACAAAAGCCTGATCTTCTTTAAGCGGGTTGGTGTCATCAAAGCGCAGAAAACAAGAACCACCGTATTCACTGGCAACACCAAAATTCAGGCAAATTGATTTTGCATGTCCGATGTGCAAAAAGCCGTTTGGCTCCGGAGGGAAGCGTGTAACTAAAGCCTTCTCTTTTGGGGCATCCTTTAAATACTCCACAATAATCTGCCGGATAAAATCCAGACCGGTTGTAGTATCAGATTCTGTAGGTTTACTCATTCTTTTCCCAAATCACCAGCAAAAAAAACTGCCCAAATATACTGCCCATGATCATTACCAGTCAGCAGATAAAAAACCGGGGCATAATACCCGTACCAAGGGTAAAGTGTAGCTCTGATAACCACCACCTTAACTAAAAGGGCATGACCCGGCACATTGGCTAGTCCAAACCAAGCGCACCTGGGTTCATTAATCCAGATGGGTCCAGCAAATCTTTAAGCTTCCTAATCATTCCAGCCATTTCCGGTTTGCGTGTTTCCAAAAATGGGTAGTCCTTGCCAATCTGCATATGACAGGCACCATTTTGCACACAAAGATTTAGTATCCTGTTCTTGATCTCAGCAACCAATGCACGCCCTTCGGGATTATCAGGGTGTTCCGGCACGTTGGGCAGCAGCGCAGCCGGGTACACTTTCTCATGATAAATACTACGGGAATCCTCCCAGAGGAAGGTTGGCTCATAAATAAAACCATTCGTACTGAAGAACATCAGCATACGAGTAAGCTGAACCCTTACAGCAGCCATACGGTCACTATACTCTTCCAGTAATGCTTCAAAATCTGCATGATGCTTGAGTAACTTTGAGAACGGGATAATTCCATGTGTAGGTTTCCAGCGTTCACCATTAGGACCAAGTATGGGCAATAACTCCATAAAGGGTTCGGCATTAAAATAAGTAGGAATAGAATTGGCTACCTCTGCACCATAGCGCTGCCCTATCTCTCTGACTTCTGCAATCTTGGCCTTAGCCTCTGCATTTGTTAAGCCTTCCGCACTAAAATGTGCAGAATAGACTGCATTTTTCAGAAAATTTCGGCCTGCCAGACCCATACGACCAAGCTGAAATAAGCCATCCATGGGACTACGTGCTGATAAAAATACTGCTTTGGCAGCATCCAGAGAATTTGCCGACTGCATACGGGTCAATGCAGTCTCCTGCTGTCGTGGATCCAACCCAAAATTTTGTGAAACTACACCAAGCTTAGCAATCTCCACCATAGCTTGCAGTGTGCTTTCACCATCCGGGAACCCAAAAGAACAAGCAGCAAAACCCACAGGAAATTTCATAAGCCGCATACTTATTCGAGCTTTAATCCCCAGCGCACCTGCATCACCCACAAATAACCCAGTAAGATCAGGTCCATAGAATCGAAGATAGGGTGAATTATTAATTCCACCGGCCGAACCTGTAGACAACAATTCACCACTTGCCAACACAACATCAAGGCTGGTCAATGACTCAGATGAGATACCATAAAGGCCAGAACCATAATTAACAGCATAGCTGGACATGGAACCACCAACCGTAGCAGCAAGACCGGAGAACGGTCCCCAAAATGGTGTCCTTAGTCCTTTAGCCTTAAGAACTGCATATAATTCAGCCCAGGTTACGCCTGCCTCCGCAGTGACGTACATGTCATCCTCATTAACAGTAATTTGCGTAAGCCGAGATGTGTCAATACAAATCGTATTTTCACGAATTGCCAAATACCCATCTGTATATGATGCCCCACCACCACGAGTTACAAGTGGAAAACCTGCGGAGGCACAACTCCGAACTACCGCCTGTAATTCTTCAACTGTTCCAGGGCGCACGACAGCCAGCGCCAGCACATCAGCCTGGCGGTACACATCCGTTGAATAAAAAGTTCGTGATTCATCATCAAGGTGTACATGCTCAGCACCAACAGATACTTGTATCTGCTGCAGCGTCTTATTTAGAGAACTATTAGCATTCATTTTATATATGCAGTTTGCATTAGCTTCTCAGATTGTAAGCCCAATCCTGAAAACCCTATAGTTTAGATAAATGGATACAGGCATACCCCTCAAAGGCACACCTAAATTTTAAAGTTCTTCCAGCGCAACTCTAGCCTCTTCAATGCCTGTAAAACTCGCATTTTCATTGGCTAATGCCAAACTAAGCTGCTCTTTGGCTTCCACCGGCTTACCCGCTGCCTTATAAGCCATACCCAGATGATACCGTAATACTGGTAGCTGACCTGCAGCGTCCACCGACTGTTCAAGATAGGTAATTGCCACATCAAAATCACCAAGCCTGTAGTAAACCCAACCAAGCGTATCCAAATATGCAGGATTTCCACTGCCTTCAAACTGTATGGCCAATTGAAGAGCTTGATCAAGACTCTCATCATCAATACGATAATCTGCGATGAGAGCAGCCAGATTATTTGCCACTGCCAACGACTCAGGATTTATCTCAAGAATTTCCTCATAAGCTGCAATAGCATCATCGACACGGCCTGAACGCTCATAGGCTGTACCCAATAATAAGGCCATTTCCTGATTTCCAGGCATTGCCATTAAGCCACGCTTATAGATATCTATCTGTGCACCAACATTGCCATCTTGCAGGCCTGCAAGGGCTGTATATGCTGGCAACCAGGATTCATTTGTATCAAGTGCTGACTCCAGTATTTGTTCAGCTGCTACCTCATCCCCTGTACCTGCCAACACCTGTCCCAATAAAGTTTTTGCGTATAGATTGTCTGGGTTTTCTTCACTTAGTCGCTGCAAATAACTTACTGCTTCGTCTGTACGATCAAGACGTACAAGACCAGCCACCAGAGCCTGCAATGGCTCACGTGAACCTGGCGCCCGATCTAAAGACCGTCTGAGAGCAGTAATCGCTTTCTCCTGCTCCCCCTGTGCCTGATAAACACCCCCAAGTAGGTAATTACCAACAGCCTCCTTGCCAGGAATCTTTGCCACACGCTCAGCCTCAACTTCAGCTTCATCGGCGCGGCCCATTGATAACAAAATAGCAATAAACACTCTAGAATTTTGAGTGTCATTTGGTTCTATCTGTAAACGAGTACGTAAAACTTTTTCAGCATCTTCAAAATTCTTTTCCTGCACCAGAATACGTGATAATTCAAATGGTGCTGAGGCATCACCTGGATCATTTTCCAGAACCCGTCTGTATGCATCTTTAGCAAGTGTTATATCGCCTGCTGCATTATGAGTACGGGCAATTAACAATTGAGCCTGCTTATTCTCTGGTTCCTTCCGCAGCAAATTACGAAAATCAGATATGGCATTACGAAAATCTTTCTGCTCAACCTTAAGGGCACCTCGGAGCAATAATGCATCTGAATTGAGAGTATCAGTTAATAAAACCTCTTCCAGTAAAGCCTCACCTTCGTCCTTTTCCCCGCGAGACAATAATATTCCTGCCATCCGTGCCCTTGCAGTTAACCCAAGGTCTTCATTTGGGATTTTTTCTGCAATATATTGATACTCAATATAAGCTTCATCCGGACGTGCTGTTGCCTGATACAGTCGTGCAAGTGCAATACGCAATTCATAAGCATCAGGGATCTCATCTGTAAATTCACGCAACAAATCTTCTGCGGCTTTTCCATCACGAGTATTTGCAACAAACTGGGTAAGCGCTAGACGAGCCTGAACATTTTCCGGATCATGCTGAATAATATTGTGCAATACAGCTTCAACATCATCAATTCTGCCAGCCTCGGCTAAAAACTGCGCATATTGGTACCCATAGGCAGGTTCTTGGGGATAATCATCCAATAGAGTTCTAAAACCTGCATCTACTTCTGCCTCCCGCCCAGCCTGCTGCAGCAACCGAATCCGCAGCAATCGTAATTGTCGATCATCTTCAGCAATGCTGATACCTTGATCAATTAATGCGAGTGCTCCATCAAGATCAGTTGTTGCTGCAACACTTGCCAGTAAACCAAGTGCCTGAATATTATCAGGCTCTAATGCCAAAGCTGCCTTAAGCTCTGTTCCCGCTGCTTCAAGTTCTCCTTTAGCTGCAAAAATCCGGGCATTAAGAACAAGCACATCTGCCCGCTTCAGTTTTTTAGCAGACATATATTCAGCCTGCTTCTCGGCATCTTCTAACATGCCACCCAAAACGAATAAGGTACCAAGCTTAACTCTGGCTTCATACAAGTCAGGATTTTCTTCAATGGCTACCCGAAGATTCTGTGCCATTTCAGGAAAATCATTTCTTGATTCAGCAATCCTGGCCATTAATAACCGGGCTTCTGGGTTTTTTGGTTGAATTTGCAGCGTATTTTTTACTTCAATCTCTGCTTTTACAAAGTCTCCATCAGCATACAATTCCTCTGCTTTGCCCAGATAACCATTTGCTTTCTCTGCGGGGCTTTCACAACCACCCAGAAAAAAACCGGCACCAAGTATTATCAGAAAAAAAATACTGCTCTTTTTCCTGAACCCAGAAAAATCAATTTTCTCTGATTTTTCAACACGAATTGTACCCATTTTGTTTCCTTGTATTAACTAACAGCCGGAATATGGTCTAGAATTCCAATTGCCTTTTAAATAGCATTTTCTGCACAATGTTCCGATCCTACCAAAGCATTTCTTTGTAATGCATCATTTTGATTTTACAGGTCTGTTCAGCAGGCGTAAAACATTAAAAAATACATGTGGCATATTGATATCATGAAATTGACCGGCACGAATTAGCTTTGAAGTAAATCACCCATCTTTATTCAGTGCATGCCTTAACATCATCATTTCATAAAGTCAGGACAAGCTGCCACAATGAAGATGTATAAGGGCTTTATCTATCATAGAAGCTCTAAATATCATCTGCCACAGTAATAGTACGTGGCAGGTAATATGCAAGGGCAGGATCAAAATCCTGAATAAATGCCTGCATTTGAGCATCTGCTTCATCCAAACTGGCTTCAGCAGGCACCCTTGTTGTTAATCTGATTAATGCACCATCAGTACGATTTTTTGTTAGGGCATCCCAAAAAATAAACCACTTAACCATGTATTCATTCGTCAAGATACGGTCACGCTGCTGAAACCAATAGTAAACAAGCTGCCGATCTTTACCCATGCTTATAACTGCACGGTTAACTTTCAGACCGCTCTTATTGGGCCCAACATCAGAAACCATATGCTGATCAAAATCAGTAATTTCCCACCCACCTCCAGGGAGGCATGCACGAGGAGAGTGAACAGAGGCGCCTTTACGCTGTGACTTGTAATATGCAATGTATAGCTCAATTGCGGTAGGGTAGGCCGGACTTGAATATTGTGCAACCAGATAATCATCAAGCTTAAGCTGGTCAAGATAGACCTGCTCTATAGCCTGCTCACGACCGCGCCATTCATCTACACGCAAGGGGAAAGTGCTTAGAGGCTCGGCCTCAGGAACAAACTCCTCTCTGTCCTGAATTTTTATGGTTGCAAAACTCGTACCGAGCACAACAACAATGATAGCGGCCCAAATAGGCGAAGGTCTTACAGTAGGCAGAAATACCTCAAAGTCTTTAAGGGGTGGGACCTGCACATCAAACAAATCGACCAACTTTTTCTGACTAAAAATTGCAAAGATTGCCATCTCTAACATCAGGATGCCTACACAGGCCATAAAAATGATCCAGCCTTCAAAATCATGCAGAAAACCACGTGCCATTGAAATCCCATAGTTGTCGACCAGCAAGCCAATCACGGCAATCCGAAAACTATTCATAAATAATGTAATAGGAATGCTGGATAGGAAAATAAATACCTTTTGCCAGACACTTCCTTTAAATAAACAGGCGCAGAGAAAACCAAAACTCATCAGAGGAAATAAATAACGTAACCCACTACAAGCTTCTGCAACCTGCAACTGGAATACACCTAAATCAATGACATTCCCTTCAAGGTAGACACTTACCCCAACCATTCGCAAAAAAGTTACGCCAAACTGGGAAGAAAACAATTGTAATTCTGCTGAAAGATTCTTATAAAGAAAATCCGGCAGGGGTATCATGAAGAAAAGATAGACTAAAGGCGTCCAAATGGTCAGGGTCGCACGCCAACCCACTGCAGTGATAATTAAACCTGTTAGTGAAACAAGAAATCCATATTGGATAATGGTGTAGACCGCACTTAATTCTCCTAATACAAGCAGCAAAAGCCCCAATATAACTACAATTAAACCACTCCTGGCATGCTGTTTAATGGCTTGTCGGTATTGATCTGCACAAAGCAGCAGTAGATATGCGGATACTACGGGAATCAAATAGCCATGGTTGTACTCTGGCATCCTCTCCCACCAATCAACCATCAATAAAAGGCCTACGCGATACGCATATATAAGCACACCCAATAGCACAACAAGAGGCAAGGCCCTTAGCCAAATTGGCTGCAATATACTCTGGGCTTTTGTCTGGTTCTTTTCTGGTTTTTTTGACATATAAATTTACCTAGCCAATTACCTCTAGGCAGGATATATTTTACAAAGGTTCACTGTGTAAAATATTGTCGCTCTCCTTTGGTGGCTGTATATTAACCATTGGTTCAGAATATTTTCTGAGCAATTTTGCACCCATTGCTTCACATAAAACCAGCAATGGAAATGCCATAAAAGTAGCTAAATTCCCCTTCCCATTTTCAGGCACAATATCCTCTGTTAATCCGGTTATACAAATGACCAGCAATATTGCAACTGGTAGCACATAAACTTGCTTGTCCTCTGCGGGTACAAACTCACTTAATAAGACATTTCTGGCCCGGCCTAAAGATTTAAAAATAAGCATAAGATAGAGCACTAATGCCACAATACCAAATCTTACTGTTATACCAATATAAGAATTATGCGGGCTTGGGGTTTTTGCTGTGGCATTTATTCTCGTGAACAAATTTAAATACTCTTCAGCATAGATCTGCCTAAGCACCCCTGAAGAGCTGTGCCCGTAAACAGGGCTTCTTAAAATTATTTCTGAATACTCAACCCAAACATCAAACCTACCAGAAGCACCTTCTTCCTCAACTCTATCAGCAATTAGCCCAAAATCCTCTTGCTCTGACAAGCCAATAATCTGGGCTGACAACCCAAGCACAATGGCCATAAAAACGTAAAGTAAAATACGCGTTTTAAATACCCACCAAAGTAAGAATACTGCAGCAACAGTAGCTCCTGCGGCACTACGGGTACCTGACCACAAAATTAATATAACTCCGGCGACAGCCGCTAACTGGAATACCCACTTTATAATTACGCGCTTCTCAAACATCCCCATCCAGAACATAGCAATCAATACAGGCGCATAAAAAACGCCAAAAGCTGTGGCACGCGAATCATATGAACGAAAACGCCCTTGCTGAAGATAGTCATCTATGATGATTGGCGTAGACAGATGGATGAATGTTATTACTAACCCTGCCCACGCAATGTTACGATTAAATGCACATAGTGACTCTATATCATCAATGTAGTTACACCATCCAATAGCAACACCAATAGCAAAGGCCAGGAACACACTTACAAACCAAAAATCGTCAAACCTACCCCCAACAAAAATTGAAACTATGGCAATCCAAATAAACAAGGCAACCAGAATCCTGATATAGGGCGTGGATATAAGAATCCAGAAGTTCTTCAGCAAGAATAAGCCAGCAAAAGATGCAAGAACAGCTAAGCAAAGATATTTAATGCTCGCTGCAAAATCATGCAGGGGAAGCCATTGTGCAGCAGCAAAAGACAACCCAAACAGCATAACGGGAAATATGGCTTTCCGATATTTTAAACAGAGCAAAACCAAAATAAAGATTGACAGAGAACCAACCACCATCAGCAAGGTTAGGGCTGCTTCATCCCCATTGGCAATTGCATTTTTTAGCTCTAGAGAGCTCGCCTGCCTCGACATTACTCCAAGCACTCGTTTTCCAGCAAGCACCAAAAAAAAACAAAATAGCGCCCAAGCAAATATCATTGCCATAATGATATCGCCTGGATTAGGCAGAGTTAGATTATGAGTCTCCTCAGCATAGTCAGTATTGCTAAGCACCCCAATTTTGCGGGAGCCTACCATAGCCATTTACCAGCTAGCATTAAATATCTTTGGTTAGCTATAAACATCCACCAATATTTAAGTTGAAAGGGATGCAGAAAAAGAAAATGATGTAGATTCATGTAGCCCTTTATTTGACAACACCAAGACCGGACTCAACATGGTTTATCTCGGGCACAAGCTGGAGCCCCATTTTCTGCCTGTCATTCAAAACTTCGGTGACAATAGCTGCATCAATATTATCCTGCGATGCAGAAAACCCATACACAAGAGATAAATCACACAAGGTATTTATAATACGCGGGACCCCTTTTGCTGCTGTCCATATATGCCGTATAGCCTCAGATGAAAATAGCTCCGGGTTTCCACCTGAAACTTCCAGCCTGTGTGCAATATAACCCTGCGTCTCTATAAGTGACAGCTCCCCAAGGTGATAGAACACCGAGACACGTTGCGCAAGCTGCCTAAGCTCCGGCTTTTGCAGGGTTATTCGTAATTCAGGCTGACCAACAATTATCAGGTGCAATAAGTAATCCTTCTGAGCATTAACATTAGACAACATGCGTAACTCTTCAAGAGTATGTGCATCCATATTTTGTGCCTCATCAATGATGAGCACTACTCGCTGCCCCTTACGGTATTCCTCAATAAGAAACTTTACAAAATCATCATAGATTTCAACCTTGCTTTTCTCTCGGTACTCAAGACCAAAAGCCATTAGCACCCACTCGGATAACTCTCCAAATGCATTGTGTGTAAAATTTATCAGCCCAACAGTAATATCACTTTCAAGCTCATCCAGAGTACGATTAATTAAGGTAGTCTTGCCTGACCCAACCTCACCGGAAATAACAGTAAAGCCCTGCTTATTCAGAATGCTATAGCGCAGAAAGGTAAGCGCCATGCTGTGATCCTTTGACATATAAAGAAAGGATGGATCAGGTAGAAGTGCAAAAGGCGCTTCTGAAAGACCAAAATGGTGCTCATACATAGCTGTCTGACCCCTGATGACCCACTCAATCTTTCACAGTAAATTTCTTATCCACCTTATTGAGCACAGTACCTAAAACAGGAATGTCCTGAAGTAATTCCATTGTTCTGCTCAAATCTTCAGGTGTAGTCACACCACTTTCTACAACTATTAACATGCAATCAAGGTTAGGAATCAACGCCAGTACATCATCAACTTCCAACACAGGAGCGCTATCCACAACAATGATACGATCACTGTATCGCGTGCGTAAATCCTTAAATAAAGACTGAAATTTAGGTGATGACAAAACTTCAGCAGAACCACTCATTGGTTCACGCCCTGGCAGGACGATTAGACGGTCCACATCAGGATGGAAAAATATCTTGTTAAGCGGCGTATCATTAAGTATAAAATCATTAATGCCGTATTCCGGCGTATAATCAAAATAACTACTAACTGTTGGGCGACGGAGATCAGCATCAACCACTAAAGCCGTATGAGATAAATCACGGCCTATGGCTATAGCAAGATTTATTGCTGTCAAAGTTTTACCTGCGCCCATAGTAGGACTAATAACCGCGAGTGTATTCCAGTTATTGGATTTCATCTCCTGCAGAACACGAGTACGCAGCATACGAAAGCTATCCAGAAGTGGGTGACCCGGAATAGCTGCTACCAGACGGTTTTTCTCACGCACTGCCGGGCTTACTTCAACAGTAGGTATTTGTGTATATTTAATATCAACAGCAGCAACTTCCACACCATTAGCAGCTGCAGGCTCTTTTAAAGGAGATGACTGCTCGGCTGCCGGGCTATTCCTTTCCCGTCTCGCCTGCTCAACTGCCTCTTTAATTCTTTCCATCAGTCTTTACCTGTGAGCCTTACCAAACCTAAAAACCCAATCTTGCTGCCACGGCATAAAACAATACATCCAGTGGCTGCAAAACAAAATGAACAATCACAATTGTAAGCAATAATAATATCGGCAGACTGGCCAGCATCATTTTTCGCATCTTAAGAGTTTGCCCTATGTCATCCTCACTATATATATAAGGAATTTCAACCAGAGGAGCCACCCCCTGTATGGCAACAATTCCAGATGAACCGTAAATAGACTTATCCAGTCCATCTGCTAATTGTGTAACACCTACACCAGCAACCAGCGCAAACAGAAATGCCAGCATAATGATTGCGGTACGATTTGGTTTATAGGGCTTTAGTGGGAGACGGGCGGGCTCAAGCAGGGTCATCTCTTCGCCCTTACTTTGCACCTCAAGTGTCTCACCCATTTCAGCCGCAAACTGTTTGTCACGCAAAACCCAATAACGGTTAGAAGTTGAATTAAGTTCACGCGAGAGTGCAGCAAGCTGCTTTTCAATCTGTGGTGTCTCTATCAAGCGCAACTCATAGTCAGCCATTCGTCTATTAAGCTCTTTTGCCTGCAACTTAAGAGCTGATTGTTCAGCATCCAGTTTTTCCAACGAAGCCTGAAGCCCAATATATGCAGGATTATCCGGAAATACCTGAGCTTCAAGTTGCAAACGTGCTGCTTCTGAACGATCCCTCTGAAGAGTTGCAATTGTTTTATTCAACTGAATTACATCAGGATGGTCACTAGCATATTTCTTCTCAGCGATAGCCAACTCTGCCTTAGCTGTAGCAATAGACGCATCTTTTTGACTAAACACAACATCTATGCCGAAGCGTTCTTCTATTGAAGATATGTCACGTCTGGCTGAAATAACATCAGGATGATTTTCACTATAGCGGCTTTCATAAACAGCCAGCTGTGTCTGTAATGCTTTTAGTTGATCTGCCGGCGTCATGGCATAACTCCCATCTGGAAGTCTTAAACCAACAGATTTATCTACCGTAGCTAATTGCGCCACAATTGAAATACGATTTTCCTCTATGCTATTTAACTCACGCTGAATATTTCGAAGCTCCTGATCCATCCTATTCATCATATTCATATTAAGCGCACTCAATGATGGCAATCGGTTGGCATTCACCTCTTTAAATTCTGCTAACTCACCTTCAAGAGCGGCTATTTCTTTTTCAAGCAGGACTATTTCACCTTTAAGAAAATCACTTGTTTGGCCTGTCTGCTCAGAACGAACCTTAATATTTTCTGCAAGATACTTACCAGTCAACTCATCAACAATCAACTTAGCAACTTGCGGGCTCTCATCTGTAAAAGAAATAGAAAACCCAACGATACGGGTTTGAGGCATTCCGCCAGAGCTAACAGAGTCCCTGCTCTGAACTTCTACTGCAATATCCTGGCGCATGTTTACTGCCAGTATCTCAACAGGCTCCTTAGCACGCTGGTCCTGGTAGAGATCAAATTCTTCAATCATCCCAATTAGATTGCTTACTGTGAGAATCTTCTCATTCAGAACAGTTAATTGCCGACCGGTATATGTCGTTACAGTAGACCGAATAATTTCATTTGGAATCTCAGGCTCTTCAATCAGAACAGTACTTGATGCTCTATAAATATCAGGCAGGGAAAGAGAAAACCCAATACCAAATATCATAACTGCTGAAAATACAGCAGCGGCAATTTTCAGGTGACGCCTGAACCCTGCAAAATGCTCTGCAAAACCTTTAACTTGCTGAACCATCTATTACGCTCTCTTCATGAAGCTCTATGGACCTATAAAAACCGCCACACGGGTATCTAGCCACAACTGTCGGGTGGGTATAAAACCCATATAACTAAATTATACGACTCAAAAACATATTTAGATGTGACATATACCCCAAATCGCTACACCGCAACACATTAACCCAGCTCAAAATTTTATCATTTTACTCAATAAGATGCGATTAAAGCCTATAGTGATTAGGCAGGTAAACCAGATAACAACCTACCAGATAACAACCTAATTGAGTAAACAGTGCAGAAGGCTTAATGGCTAGCAATGTGTATCAGCAGACTAATAACGATACTAATCAATGATTCAAGCGAAAAACTACCGCATCAAGTGCCACCTGATAATCCTGCCGGGCATTTGGATCCGTGCAAATTAGCATTAACCATAAGGCCAGTAGCCGATCATATATAGCCAGGCAACCTTCCAGACGCCCCTCACCCAATAACACACCATACGCCTCAAGAAATACCTTTGTATCTGTCGCAGAAAGGGGGTGATGCTGAATAAATACAGCAAGATCAAAGTACGGCTCGCCAAGGCCCGCATATTCCCAGTCAATAAACATTAGTTCACCACCGGGTTGAACATTAATAATATTACCGTAGACCAAATCGTTATGACACAAAACGTGACGACTTGGATCAGAGCACCATTCCTTATCCAGAAAAATTACCTCATCAGCAAGTTTTTCAGCCTCAGATGTAGCCAGTTGCTGTGCATAACGTAACGCATAGCTAGAAAAACAAACAGCTTTTAATGTCTGTAAATCTGAAGGTATACGGTGCAAATAATCTAATCGCTTAGCTATACGCACCAGATTCTGATGGGCATAAAGATCCGTTTTGCTCCAGGCTACCCCTTCAATATATTCAGTTAGCAACAGACCTGAATTTGGATCAGCCCAGATTACAGCCGGCCCCAAGCCAGATTTAGCAGCTGTCTCTAACACATCAATCTCCGAATGCCTGTCCAGACCAAGCGTCTTAACCATCGATGTATCTTGCCGGAGCACAAACGAACCAGCTTCAGTAAATAATCGCCAGGTTTTATTTACTGCCCCAATATTAAGTAGCTCAAAATACTGAACCCCGGATAATTCGGGAATGCTGGCTATCACTTTACTAATATCCATCATGCATACTTACTCATGCTCAGCCGCCATGCTCGATAGCCAAAAATTATTAAGACCAGATACACACAGAACAACAATGCAGTTAGTGGTAACCCCCGGCTGGAATAGAGATATACAGATACTGAATCAATTACAAACCAGTATTGCCAGTTCTGCAGTACTTTCCGAGCCACCATCCAGGTCGTAACAATCGCACCCCAGGTAGTGAATGAATCCAGGTATGGCAGAGCCGCACTGGTATAACTGGTAAGCAGGTAACCACTGCTCATAGTGAGCACAGCGATGATACCTAAAGACAGAGCATGAAAGGCCAGTGGCCAACTGGTTACAGGAAGGCTGTGCGCCTGTTGCTGTCCCGGGCGCCAGCAGAGCCAGCCATATACTGCCATAGCTATATAGAAAAGCTGCAGAGCAGATTCCATATACAGGCCTGCCCGATACATAAGAACAACATAAATACCACTACCTGCAATTGCAGCCGGCCAACACCAAATATTCTGACGGATGGCAAGTAACAGATAAGCTATAGCCAGCAACACGGCAACTGCTTCAGGAAGTGACATCCCGGCGGCTGCCACAGCCAGTGAGTTAAGCAGTTCAGTCAATGTCAGGCAGGCTCTTAATATCCAAATCTGCATTCAGGTAACGTGTCACAAACACCACTTTAGCCTGCTGCTCCATACTTGCCCTGATACAAATATTCAATGCTGAGGTTACATCATCAAATGCCCCATTAATCTGGGTACTCAGTTGGTTGCTTACCAGAGTTAAGCCTTCAAAAGCTCTTAACTGCTTGATAAACGACTTAATTGCTGGTTTATAGTCCGCATCCAGTGGATACATGCTGATATCAACGGTAATCTTCATATTAAACTCCAAAACTAATACCTGTAGTGCAGTGTTGCACCTACTATCCGCGGATCACCAAACTTGGTGTACAGGGTATCAGTAAAGTTTGGAGGCTCATTACCAAAGTAAAAACCCCGTGTTGCGTAATCCTCATCAAAGATATTACGGCCCCATGCCTCCACAGACCAGTTTTCCCATTCTTTCCCAAAACGCAGATTCACAATCTCATAAGTATCCGATTTCTGGTTATTACTAATATCAAAATAAAACTCATCTACTGCTGTAACATCAAGGCGACTAAAGTAACCATAGGCATTCCTGTAAGTTACGCCAAGATTTAAAGTATAAGCAGGAGCATGCGCCAGATTCCGACCCACTGCATTTGGACTTACTGCATTTGTTTGAGCTGAAGAATTAATTTCAGATTCAAGCAGCCCAAGTGAACCATGCAACTGCCAATCATTGGCAAATTGCCACACACTGCTGATTTCCAGACCATAGACATCCGCATCACCGTTGTAGGTTACAAAGACAAAGCTATCTGGGTCGAAGGGTACCTGCTGGTAGGACTGACTCAGTTGTGCATCTTGCCTATCCATGTAGAAGACAGCGATATCCATTATCAGGTCACCCTGCAGCCAGGCTCCCTTCAGTCCCAGCTCATAGTTCCACAAAGTCTCATCATCATAGGCCAGAAACTCCGGCCCAAGGTTCGTGCCACCACCCTGGAGCGCTGCTAAAGACGGGTTAAAACCCCCGGCTTTAAAACCTCGTGCAATACGTACATAAGCTCTCTGGTCCACAGTCCAGTCATAACTGAACGCCAGATGCCCTCCCCAAAGACTCTCATCAGGCTTGCAGTTCAATTCAATAACATCACAGGTCTGATTATTTGGCGGCCCTGGGTAATTAATATCCATCCAGATATCACTGTAATCAGCCTCCCAGTACTCATACCGCAACCCAACGGAAAGAGTCAGCTTATCTGTCAGGCTTGAATCAATACTGCTGAATACCGCATATGTATCAGAATTGAAATCACTATTGATTTGCCTGTCAGTAAAACAAGCAGGGTTACAAAAGTCTTCTTCACCAACATCTGAATAAAACCCAACAGATGAGATTGAATTGTCTTCATCAAGACTCTGCCAGGAAACACCCAAAACCCAGTCACTTGTACCATTAAACAACCTACCTTGTGGCGTAGAAACCAAACGAAACTCCTGGCTCAACGTATCGTGATCACGTGGATTAGTATAAATATAGTCATACTGATAATTACCATAAGTCAGCCAAAAGTCCTCATTACCCCAGTCACCGTCATAGCCAAAATCCACTTCTGAATGAGCCAGGCTGGTAATGCTAACGAGGTTGAATGCCTCTGTAAGCCCACCAGTAATACGTATCGAACCGGCTGTAGTTTTCTGACTGTCCTTACCCGGGTTATCCGACTGAGTATTGTCAGTATTGGTTACTGTCCAGGCATCATAATTGTTATCAAAATCAGCGTAGAGACCTGAAAACAAAACCACCCAGTCATTCGCTATATCCCAGCTCAACTTGCCACGCAGAGTCAGCTCATCACGCTTATTGGTATCATCTCTATTCAAGAAGTCATTGTTACGAAAACCATTATCAGTGTAGTTAAAAATTGAAAAACGGCCATTCAAACTGTTAGATAAACTTCCACCAACTGCTGCACCCACTGCATAAGTATCTTCACTCCCACCTGTCATCTCAAAATTTCCGTTGAACTCTTCTGTCGGCATAGCACTTTGTGAATAAACAATCCCAGCCAGCGCACTGGAACCATAGCGGGCACTTTGTGGGCCCCGGAGCACATCAACCTGCTGTAGATCATAAGTTGATGTCACACCACCCATACCTGACAAATCAATATCATCAACTATGAAGCCTACTGATGGGTTTGGTGCACCCTCATACTGTTCACGCTCACCTACACCACGTAGCTGAAAGTACCGAGCTCTGGATCCTTCACCAGAAAAATTCATATTAGGAACAAGCTGTACAAGTTCCTCAAAATTCCCAATTGAAGTGCTTTGAATTGTTGCTGCATCAAGCAAAGTAATACTCGTATCTAGCTCCTGCGGGGAGACCGTACGATATCCCGAAACAATCAGCTCTTCAGGAAGGTGAGCTGAATCAACACCATCCCCTGAAGATGCAAACTCACCTTCAGCAGCAGTAACCATCAAAGGAAATGTCAGCAATATGGCTGTCAGCGAAAAAACAGAAAATTTCATACCTCAGATCTCTTAAATCAATACATAGAGAACCGGTGTAGAACGAGCGGAAGATGGGCGGATTATGGTCCGGGTCCTATTCCTACGCCGGTACTAACCGGATCAGGTTCAAGGGTTCCAATACTGGTCTCAGGCTCACATGAGCCACCCCTAAGGCCGGATGGGACTATAAATGAGATTAACCCCAACACCAAGCCTTAAGAATCAGAGCCTTTAAGCTGGCATAATTAACACCTGAGCCAGAACTCTGCTATGGTGCTCGCCCCTGCCAGATCCAATGCAGGGTAAAAATATCAGTGAAATCAGGAACTACGCATGTCTGAATATGATTACAAGGCGGTCGATGCGGTCGTCAATATCTGGAATGAAGAAGCATTAAAACAACGACCAGGCTGGGGTGACCAGTTTTTCCAGAAAAAAATGAACTCCAAGGAAAGCACTGGCAGTGCTATCGAGATCGATGACCTGATGGGTATTCTTGATGATGCCGGTATCGAGAAAGCTTTTCTGATTGCTGCCTACAGTGGTCGCATAGGCCTACCTGGTTGCTATCACATGCCTTATGAAGTGGTTGCCCGCGCCTGTGAAAAATACCCAGACCGTCTCTTCGGGCTCGCCGGCATTGACCCCACCATGGGCATGAATGGTGTCAAAGCATTTGAGGATGCCGTCACCAATATGGGATTCATTGGCGCACACTTCTATCCGCACTGGTTTGAGATGCAACCCGATCACCGCAAAGTTTATCCCTTCTATGCAAAGTGCTGGGAACTAGACGTGCCTATACAGATGCAGGTTGGGCAATCGATGGTCTACAACCCTGACTTTCCATGTATCAGCCCAGCCAAACCTATCACGCTGGATCCAGTCGCTTGTGACTTTCCTGAGCTAAAACTCATCGGTATTCATGTGGGTATTCCATGGGTCGAGGAAATGATTGCAATGGCCTGGAAGCACAAGAATGTCTATATCGGCTGTGATGCTCATCGTCCAAAATACTGGCCTAAGGAATTTACCCATTACATAAATTCATTTGGCCAGGACAAAGTTATCTTTGGTACAGATTTCCCAGTGCTGCCATTTAAACGTACGGTAGAAGACATAGATAATCTTGGCCTAAAACCAGAGGCCCGACGTAAACTTATGCGAGACAATGCCCTGCGGATATACAAACTGGATGATTAAATAAGACTACCTTTGCAGGTCGCACGAAGTTGGTCTACAAAGATCTAAAGTTAAATTTATCCCGGGATACCACCCTGATCGCCAAATACATATATAAAGAGCGCTGTAAAAGGGCGCCCCTCCATTTTCATACTATTCTTAGTTGGGAGGATTAGGTAAATATCCTTTCTGTTGAGTAAGTTATACCCCATAAAACCAAGACACGTAACCAATCACAGGAAGTCTTGTGTAGCTAAAGTTTCTAGATTACCAATAGTAAGCGAAGCTCTTCGTTGCATCATCAATTTCTTCCCTGTTATGTTTGAACCATGATTAAATTATTCAGACGCTGGGCACGGCCATTTTTGGGGCTATCATTGTTTATCCTGGCCTTGTTTGTGCTGGATCGACAGTTACATCAATATTCACTGGCTGACATCCTTACCCATACGCGCGCTATTCCAGTAAGCGCATTATTGCTATCAGCAATTTTCACCATGGGCAGCTATCTATCCATGACTGCCTATGACCTGATTGCACTCCGGCATCTGGGCCACAAATTACGCTACAGCCGTATTGCTCTAACCTCATTTATCGCCCATGTCTTCAGCCTTGATCTTGGCCTTTCCATAGTAGGCTCAAGCGCTATCCGCTATCGCCTGCTGTCCAATTTTGGTATTCCTACCAGTGATGTTGCTCGTGTCATTACATTTACCAGCATTGGCTTCTGGGTTGGCGCTCTGGGCATAGGCGGATCAGTAATGACGTTCTTCAGTCTGGATATTTCTTCCGTCACTGCACTCCCCATTACAACTACCCGACCACTTGGCATCGTATTTATCAGCATATTACTGATATACATAGTGTGGAGTACTGCACGCAACAAACCAATTTATTTTCGCGGCTTCAAGTTGTGGTTATTATCACTCAAAAGCACTCTGGCCCAGCTCATCGCTTCTGCATTTGACTGGGGGCTCGGAGCCGCAGCACTGTATGTATTTCTGCCGGAGTCAACACAATTAAGCTTCGGGCACTTACTGGGCGTGTTTATTGTTGCTGAAGCCTTGGGCGTACTTAGTACGGTACCTGCTGGGCTTGGGGTATTTGAAGGTATTTGCATAGTACTGCTGGCACCGGTGTATCCAGCACCCATCGTACTGGGCTCAATACTGGCATATCGTTTTATCTATACGCTGTTACCCATATTTGTTGCGGTAACCCTACTGGGCAGCTTCGAAATCTCAGCCCACCGTGCCAAACTGCTTCGTGTACAAGAAAACACGCTGGCTGCTTTCAATACGCTGGTACCCAAAATTTTTTCACTCGTTACCTTTCTTGCTGGCTTGCTACTGATGATCAGCAGCGTTTTACCTCCACTGGCATTGCAAATACACTTTACGAAGCTCAAGTTCCTTGTCGATATATCCCATAGCGGTGAGATGCTTGCTGGTATCTCCCTTACTCTCATCGCTCGTGGTCTCGCTTCACGTACACGTGCATGTTTTCATGCCACCATGGTATTGCTCCTGGTGGGATTTGTGAGTGCAGTATTTTTCAGTTCCCATTACATTCTGGGCGCAATACTTTTGACGCTACTTATTTCTCTATGGCTTTGTCGTGCCAAGTTTAACAACCCTTCAGCACTAAGCCTGCCTGCCTTACCACGATATTGGGCACTCGCCCTCATACTTACGCTGGCAGGTATGCTTTGGTTACTACGCTGGGTTTATGATGGTGGGGCTGATACAGCTGAACTGGCCAGCATAATTAATGTTGCCGATTATATGGCCAGAGCACAACGGTCATTATTCATTGCTAGTGTGGTTCTGGTATTGTTCATATTGTGGCGTATTTCACGTCCCGCTTTACCCACAACCGCTCATGTGAACGATGCAGACACACAGCGCGCAGCTGCGATCGTGGCAACCAGCCCCAAAGCAGATGCCAGCCTGGCATTAATGGGCGACAAACAGTTTCTGTTTAATAACACAGCTGAAGCACTCATCATGTATGGCGTTTCGGGCAACAGTCTGATCTCAATGGGTGACCCAGTAGGGCCACCAGACCAGCATGAAGCACTCATCTGGAACTATCGCGAGTTATGCGACCAACACAAAGCATGGCCAGTGTTTTATGAGGTGGGCGCAAAAAATTTGCCGACATACCTGGATCTTGGCCTGTCTCTGCACAAGCTGGGCGAGTACGGGAAAGTATCACTGGCGGAATTCACACTAGATGGTAAAGCAAAAGCAAGCCTGCGCCACAGTATAAATCGCTGTAAAAAATCAGGCTGTAGCTTCGAGATTATTCCAGCAACGGAAACACTGCCAATTATGGATACCATTGAGGCAATCTCCAATTCATGGCTGGATGGAAAAAATACCAGCGAAAAAGCATTTTCACTCGGCGCCTACCAACGTGATTACGTTGCCAGTATGCCCATCGCCGTCGTTCACTTTAAAGGTCGCATCGTTGCATTTGCAAATATGTGGTGCGGGGCAAACCTTTATGAGCTCTCACCGGACTTAATGCGTTATGGCAATGATGCACCCAAGGGCGTGATGGAATATTTGTTTGTGAATATGATGTTGTGGGGCAAACAAAATGGCTATCAGTGGTTTAGTCTTGGCATGGCACCCTTATCAGGGATGCCAGAGCATCAACTTGCTTCTAAATGGGTACGCGCAGGCGCCTTTATATACAGACATGGTGAACATTTTTATAATTTTAATGGGTTACGCGCCTACAAAGACAAATTTGAACCCGTCTGGGAATCACGCTATCTCGCATCCCCTGGCGGGCTGGCATTACCTCGCGTACTGACTCAGGTATCAACTCTGGTATCCGGAGGGTTGCGAGCTATTATTATGTGATGAGAAACAATATCAGGCACTTGCAACTTGCACTAAATTTAGTCGCAACCGCAGACTTAAAGTATTTGAGAAGGCCTGCATTGAACCTTGTCGACAGCAGAAAATGGGTAGTGGACAGAGAAACCTTCGTGCTTTCTAGTCTAACGGGCAACCCTCATCCGCATAACCAGCACCCATTATAAGGTTGCAGCACATAAATCAAGCTAGCACACAATTACCGGTATCACAGTAACCACAACCATGGTTTATAGGCGGCCATAGTCATACATGTGCAGTTATCATCAGCACAAGCCACATGCCGCGACATCAAGTGTTCTGTAGCGGGCCAACACGCTGGAGCCGCCCTTAAAAACTTTCTACAACTAAGTTACAGATGAATTCTTTAGGCCGCGGCCGATAATAATAAGCCACCAGCCGCTCATTATCAGCTTAATACCAAACAATATACCCACGGCCCAGATACCCGAAACCGGGAACTGCTGCCAGATAATAAATCCAAGCGCCAGTGTGATAACGCCATTCAACAGCATCCAGCCCCAACCTAGGGCCGGTCGAATTTGCATGGCTGCAATCAACTCAAGAAAACCGGTAACCATAAAATAGACAGCCAGAAATATTGTGATCGCTTCAAGCCCTTCACGCGGCTGACCGAGGATAAAACCGCCGGTAATTGCAGTCAATAAACCAATAAGAAGAACCAACAAGGCTTTACCAAAGGCATCGGTTTTGAAGGCCAGAAAGCATTGCACAATGCCACCCACCAGCAATAAAAAACCAACCATTATAGTAATCGAAACACCGGCTATGAAAGGCGCCGCGACAGCTAAGAAACCACAAATCAGCATAATGATACCTGCGGTTATAGCCGTTTGTGCGTGTGCTCTAATTGCTTCAATAAAATTGGTGGCCATGTGTTCTACTTCATGCATAGCCTTAGTCGCATCATCAGACATATTTAAGCTCCCCTAAAATATTCGTTCAATCAGAAAAATATTCGATCAGAAACCCAGCCTATCTTATAACTCATTCCCGTGTTACTCGCAGAATTTGCCTGCGCTTACATACTGATAAAATGCAGTCTACAAGCTACAACAATCAAAGTCGAACAATGCCGCTGCACACAAATTGTCACGTGCAGAGAATCAGACAGGACACATTATTGCCAATCTTGATGATACTCAGCCAACAAATCACTGATGCCTTTGCCAATCTCCTGATAAGCCTCATCAGGTAAATTGGCCAATGACACCCTGACAGACATCTTGGGAGCATCAAAACCACCACCATCCATCAGTACGATGGATTTTTTAACAGCCAATTGCCACACGAAGTCAATTGATTCATGTTCATTGAACAAATACTCAGCAAATGCATCACCGTAGCGACTTCTGGCCAGTTTCGGTATATCGATATCCACATAATAAAAAGCAGAATAATCATCTTCTGGACAAGCTTCACCAAGGGCTGCAAACAACGTCTCATAGCGTTGCCTGACAATACCCTGAGTTGCTTTTTTGTAGGGAAAGCCATGTTTTGCATCAACTAACCCAGCCAGCGAAAACAACACCATCATTACCTGCTGTGGTGTAGACAATCCTGCTGTATGGTTAAGCGCAACCCCACGACTGTCTGCAACCATACGGTCAATTAGTTTCATTTCATCCGGCTCCAGCACAACAGTGCTATAGCGTTTACGTAAAAGCTTCAGATCAGCATCACCAAGGGCTGCGATCTTCTCATCGAAAACATTATCTTCATGTATCCCAATCACCCCAAGACGCCAACCTGTCGCACCGAAATACTTGGAAAAAGAGTATACAAGTATTGTATTTCTGGGGCAGATACTTACCAGTGAACGAAAATTGTTTACAAAAGTACCGTATACATCATCAGTTAACAGAATAAGATCCGGGCGGTCATTTGTAACTAAATCTGCGAGCTTTTGCATGGTCTCTGGGTGCATCGCAACCGAGGTCGGGTTAGCTGGGTGCACCAGAAAAAATGCCTTCACATTAGGGTCTTTAAGCTTATCTATTTCTGAATCCGGGTATTGCCACATAGCATCCTCAGATTGCTCTATTTCAAGCTCAACAAACTCATAGTCATTCAGGTGAGGGATTTCAAGATACGGGGTAAAGATTGGCGTACCCAGTGCAATATGATCACCTTTGTGGAGCAGCTTATTCTCCATCAGACTATTAAAAATGTACGACATAGCCGCCGTGCCACCTTCGGTTGCAAACAAATTAAACTTACCAGGAAGCGGATGACCAGCACACATTTCCAGGTCCAGATAAGCCTGCACAATGACTTCACAGGAACTAAGCATCCGATCTGGCGAGGGATAATGATCCCCCAAGATTGCATCCGTTATTTCAAAGATAAGCGCATCATAATCAATGCCGAGTTCATTTCGGCAAAGTAAAACCGCTTCATGCAACATCTCAATACCTTCAATCCCTGCATTGGCTGTAAGGAAATCATCAAAACGCTGCCCCATATCATTTCCGTTAGGAGAACCACCAAAGCCCACATCATTTCTAATACGCTTAGCCTCACCAAGTGCAAATAAATGCAGCTGGCAGAATGCGTGTCGAGGGATATCCGCCAGCCAGTTAGGATTGCCACGGCCAGCGTTCAGCATCATTTTCTCGTGATTTGTCTGCGCCAGCTCTATGAGCTTGTTTTTTAACTCAAATGGGCTTAGTGACTCGTATTTTTTTTCCTGCTTGCGCACATTTTGAGTGGGGTCATTCATCATTTTTCCTGTTAATTAACCAGTAATATTTCGTACAGCAGATTGGATCAGCATAATTGCCTTCTCACACAGAAAATATTCACTATGTGCTATGGATTCTTTGTAATTATTCCAACAATAAGCGGGCCCCAAAGCGTTAAAAATACGTTAGCCACGGCATAAGTCACAGTAAAAGCAACAACGGGAGTCGCATTCCCAGCCTTATCCATAAGTGCCGCAAAACCGGGATTAGCACTTCGCCCACCTGCGGTGCAACTAAGTAACTCTATGGGGTTCTTTATGCGAAGAATGTAGTATGAGAAAAAAAACGTAAGTACTTGTGGAATCAGGGTAACGGCAACACCAAGCATCAGCAGTGTCAGGCCATACTGCTGGATTGTGGTAAACGCCTGTGGCCCTGCGGTGAGCCCAACCACACCTACAAACACTGCCAACCCAAAATCACGAAGAAAGTTAGTAGTGCCGATTGGCATTGCACCATATCGCGGGTGGGTACTGCGTAACCAACCAAACAAAAGCCCTGATAACAAGCAACCACCGCCGGTGCCTATCATTACGGGTATTCCACCTATACGGAACTCAATTAACCCCAGCAATACACCTATCGACATACCTATACCGAAGATTACAAAATCTGTCACGGCAGCAGCTGTAATTGGATAACCAACTTTGCTCTCAATGCCATTCAGATCTTTTGGGCTACCAATAAAGCTAAGCTCATCACCACGATGAATCTCAAGATTAGGCAACACCGAAAGTTCATGCCCCATACGTTTAACACCCGTTATAAAAATGCCGTGTCGGGTATCTGTATTCACATGATCATGTATGTACCGCAGAGTCTTGCCCACAACTGCCTTATTTGTGAGCACAATATCGCGTTGTTCTTCAACCAGTTCAGTACCAACTGGCGCTGGTATTTCCTGGCCAAGCTGATTGGCAATATTTTCTATAGCAGCAACCGTTCCAGTGACAACAAGCTGATCACCGGCATAAAGCTCGGTAGAATCAGTTAACTCAATGACAGTCCCGTCACGAATGATCTCCTCAACCGCTGCATCCAAAGACAAGCTATCAACTTTGAGAACGGTCTTACCAACAAATGTATTTTCTTCCTTAAGTTCATAAACCCTCGTTACGACAGATCGTAAGGCATTAAACTGGCCAGGCTCGAGAGCCGGGTGTCCGCCAGATATTTCCCGTTCAAGTTTAAGCGCTTCTGCACGAATGTCCCAACGCATAATGGTTGGAAAAAACCAGGTGATCATTATGATCGGACCGAGTGAGCCAAAGATGTAGCAAACAGCGTAGCCCACAGCAATATTGGTCTGCATGGTTTTTATAAGCTCTGGTGCCAGATCCAGCTTGGCGATTGCATCACCTGCAGTACCAATAATTGCTGACTGAGTCAGGCCACCTGCAGCAAGACCAGCCGCAGTACCGCGATCAAGGTCAAATATCCATGCGGCTCCTAACACACAGAACAAACCCATCAAACACATAAAAAATGAAGAAAACAATTCATTAAGTGATTTAAGGTTTAGCGCACGGAAGAACTGCGGCCCCCCCTGATAACCAACAGCATATATAAAGAGCGCAAAGAAAATCGACTTCACACTAGAATCTACGGGAACATCTAATTGGCCTACAACAACACCGGTTATCAAAGTGCCGGCTATACCCCCCAAAACAAACCGGCCGATTTTTAATTTGCCAACAAAATACCCAATAGCAACCGTTATAAAAAGTGATAACAATGGGGCAGCTGTAAAAAGACCCTTAATGAATTCCATACTTTACCTACCTGCTCTTATACGAATAAACCAGGTAACCCTCTTTAATTCAGTATGTTATAACGCACAACATTAAAGCATGCAATTAACCCACATGATTTGGTGAAATACCTAAGTTTTCCGGATATATCCAGCGGCTTGGCACCGGGGAGCTGTTTTTGCAAGCTTTGTTTGTCTAGTCTTGAGGGTGTTGTGTTTATCGGAAAACGATCCGTATTCATTAGGTTTCTGCAAACCAGGCGTTACTGGGGTGACTGCCTGAACTTTATGTTCGATGGTTCGCTTAATTTGTCTTTCGGGCAGAAATTTACGCTCATCAAGCGCTTATATTCCATCACTTTTTCCACAGAGAATATTCCACATTCGCAAAAACAAATATTGGTTTTCATTCGGGCAATTTTGCGTGCTCCCCGTAATACCAATGGTGTAGTGATTGAAGCCGGTTGCTTTAAGGGAATAAGCTCAGCAAAGTTTAGTATTGCCGCAGCCCTTGCGCATAAAGATTTTATTATCTGTGACTCATTTGAGGGGTTGCCTGAGAATGATGAACCACACGAAAAAGGTGTGTACGGTTGGCCTATAAAATTTGATGCTGGCGACTATGCTGCTTCACTTGAAGATGTGCAGAATAATATTCGCCATTTCGGTGAAATAGATGCCTGCACCTTCATCAAGGGGTGGTTTGATGACACCCTCCCGGCCTTCGACCGGCCTG
>JAAERX010000074.1 GCA_024229935.1 Gammaproteobacteria bacterium
CACCCTCACCGCCACTTGCAGCACGAACCTGCGCAATAAAATCAGGTGCATCCGCCAACACCACGGTGGCACAACCATGCCGTTTGGCCAGCTCAGCTTTCTCAGGTGTACTAACCACACCGATAACATTGACCCCCAGATGTTTTGCCCACTGGCTAGCAATTAAACCGACACCACCCGCAGCAGCGTACAACAGCACACTGTCACCCGGTTTAACAACGTAACTACGATGCAATAAATACCAGGCAGTCAGACCTTTAAGCATAGCGGCAGCCGCAGTCTGATCGCCAATACCTGCTGGTATCTTCACAAGCTTATCAACCGGATAAATCCGCTCTTCAGCATAGGCACCTGTTGGCATACTGGTGTAGGCCACTCGATCACCAGGCTGAACGTAACCCACACCTGCACCCACCAAAACAACCTCACCAGCTGCCTCCAGTCCCAAACGACTGGGCAATTCCAGTGGATATAAACCGGCACGCTGATAGGTATCAATAAAATTCAAGCCGACTGCCGTATGCCGAATCAATACCTCATCCTCACCTGGTAAACCTACATCAATACCCTGCCATTGAAGGACTTCGGGGCCACCAAATTCTTTGATTACTATTACCTTGGACATACTGTTCAGACCTGTGGTTATTACGGATTAAGCTAATCCCTGCTCGCACAAGTATAATCATTTGGCAGGCAGGTTAAGCAAGCCTGATAACTCATACGCATTACAGACAGATATAAGAATACCTATGACAGAAACTATTATTATAGTTGGTGCCGGGCATGCTGCTGGACAGGCTGCCGCATCACTACGCCAGAAGGGATTTTCCGGACGGCTCATCATGATTGGGGACGAGCCATATGTGCCCTATCAGCGCCCACCTCTATCCAAAGCTTTTCTAGCCGGAGAGCTTGAACTTGAACGACTGTTTTTCAAGCCAGAAAATTTCTGGCCCAAGCATGATGTAGAAACCATGTTCTCTACCCGGGTAAAAGAAATTGATCGTAAGAGGAAAACCATTACGCTCGATAATAGTGAAATCATTGCCTACAACAAACTGATACTAGCCACCGGCAGTCGGGTACGTGAATTGCATATCCCTGGGCATACACTCAAAGGTGTGCACTACCTGCGCGGCATTGATGATGTACTGGCCATTCAGTCTGCTTTTAAAAAAGGTGCACGTCTGGTCATTGTTGGTGGCGGTTATATCGGCCTTGAAGTAGCCGCAGTGGGTCGTAAAAACGGACTGGATGTTACCGTCATGGAAACTGAAAGCCGGGTAATGAACAGGGTTGTCGCAACAGAAATTTCCCAGTTTTTTCAAAACATGCATGCCGAAGAAGGCGTCAAACTGGAACTTGGCCGCCGGGTTCAGGAATTACAGGGTGATAAAAATGGCCAGCTTACTGAAGTAGCCTGCATGGATGGTTTCACAGTACCAGCAGATATCTGCATCATTGGTATAGGCATCATTCCAAATATAGAGCTAGCTGAAGCAGCTGACATACTGTGTTCCGATGGCATTATTGTTGATGAACATTGCCGGACACTGGATGAAGATATTTATGCGATAGGTGACTGCACTCGACACCCCAACCCCATACTGGGACGTCACCTACGTCTGGAATCAGTACACAATGCCATTGAACAGGGTAAAACAGCGGCAGCGGCCATCTGTGGCACTCCCGTTGCCTATGCGCAGGTACCCTGGTTCTGGTCTGATCAATACAATGTAAAACTACAGATTACAGGCCTTACAGAAGGCTATGATCAATTTGTTATGCGTGGCGATCCTGCTTCACGATCATTTGCTGCTTTTTACTTACAAGATGGCAAATTACTGGCTGTTGATGCCATCAACAGTCCCCGTGAATTTATGCTGGGGAAAAAATTAATTACTGCTGGGGCCAAATTCACACCAGAAATACTGGCCGATATGGAACAGGATTTTAAAACGCTGGCCACTGCAGCCCTGGAAGTGGCTAAAAGCACTTAAAGCAAGGCTACTTAAAAGAAAGCTCCAGAGATAATTGCCCCATAAAGTTTTCCTCTCCTTCCGGGTTAAGCTGCAGAGTTTCGCTGTAACGTCCGCCCATGCCCTCCATTGCACCACTACCACCAATCACGCCGGTTGGGGAATTACCGGGACTTTGAGCACTAACGAGCCAGGAATCTTCAGAAACCCTGCCAAGCCTACTAAGAATATTATTGCGAATAACAGGCCAGCGATTTTCATACCCGTATAACATCAGACTACCGCGATTAGGCCAGAAAATATTGGTAAAACTATTAACGCCAAGGTCAGCGCTTAAAAGCTCTCCCTTTTCATCCAGCGCAACCAGTCGGGTTGCCAATGCGGCAGGCTTATTATCTGCACCGCGCAACACAAGAGTAGAAGCATTTGCTGATACCACACCCTCATCAGCAAATGCCTTACCCGATATGCTTAGAGGCAAGCCCAGCAGCGTGACTTCATCAAGTTCTGCGCCATAAAAATCAAGCGCACTCCAGGCATAGCTATTTGAGTCCATACTGCCACTAATAAGAACCGGCCCAACCGGGTTAAGTAGCAAGGCAAATATTGCAGTCAAAATACCGCAGACAAAACCAATAAACGCAATTAACTTATTCATGGCGCATTACCTTGCATGCGCAATCTGAGTGTAAGCACACCATATGCCTGACCGTTGTCATCTATACGATCAATTTCAGTTTCCTCAACAAAAAAACCAGTGAGATTGGCAAACTCATCTGTTCCAAAAAGAATGAGCCCACTTTTGACCGGATCAAGCCCTAAATAATTAGCTGGATAAAGACGTTCCTTGTCAGCAGACAGCCCTGCTGTACTCATAGACAGCCCACCCCGACTTGGGATGAGCAACATCCAATCAGTATTTTGCTGGCCCCTCACTTCATTAACAGCCACAGTGCCACTCATCTTGCTGGCAAGACCAATAACACGCCCTTGAGCATCACGCACATGAAATAACTCAGCCAGAATTTGGTCATTTCCATCACGTGCAAAAGATTGAGCAGGGAAAGTAGCGACAGCTGCAGCCTGAGGACGACCTAAACGATCCTCCGGTAAACGTATAAAGAACGCTTCTTCACGACCTCCATTGACCAACGCAATTGAATCCGAAGGCAAGCGTGGTGCCTCAGGCAATGGATAAAGGTGCGCCGCGAGCAATGTCAGCAACAAGCCGAGAACAAAAGTCGCAAGAAAAAGTCTCACCAACAGGATGCCTGCCATTTATAAATAGATAGCCGAATATTAATCATGTGTCACAAAACAGACAACCAACAAGAACCCAAATTAAGCATAATAATCTGCCAGATACTCATCAAGGCTTAGCTTATCAGCGCCCTCTATTTGTGTTTGACGCGCCAAAGAATTAACACTCTCAGCAGCAAACTGTTGTTGATGTGTATTGAATTCAGGAGCAAGACCGGAAAAATAGTCCCGGTAATCAGTTGCCAGTGACAAACCATAATCGGCAAATGATTGTCCGGAATCTGCCAAATGGGTTAATACACGTGCAGAGGGCGTAAGCCCTGACTCATTAATTGCTGCTATCTGCATATCCAGTGCCTCAATATAGGTTCCTGGAGCAGACTCATCCAGCAATACGCATATTGGACGCATCTGCTGACAGATTGTGGTTGCCCACTGCTTCATAGACACAGGCTCACCATTTTGCAGCAATTCCAGCTCTGGCTCACGACCACGCTGGGCAATTAGCCGGTGATTATGCTTAATACCTTCCTGCTCCCTTTCCAGTACAGGTGGACTATCCAGCAGCAGGCAATAAATGAGAAAAGCTTCCAGAAATTTCTGCTGAGGCTGACTTATGCCTGCCGGATCAAAGGGGCTGACATCCAGTGCCCGCAATTCAATATACTCAATACCTCCCCGACTTAATGCTGTGGTCGGCCGCTCCCCTGACCGGGCAACCCGTTTAGGCCGAATCGTACTGTAAAACTCATTCTCAATTTGCAGATGATTTGCATTAAGCTGCAGATATTCACCATTCTTTTTTACACCTAGGCGCACATATTCATCATTAGGTGTAGCCATAGCCGCAGACAGATCTCGAACATACTCATCCAGACTGTTTGCAGATACCTGCAATGCAGCCTGATTACTATTCTGGTAACCAAGATCACTCATACGCAGTGAAGTAGCCCACTTACCATAGCGAGTGCCGTTATCCATCACTTCAAGATTGGTTTCTGCGCCCTGAAGGAAGCTGGGACAGACCGCCGGCGATGCACCAAACAGATACAACAATAGCCAGTCTAGCCGCCGCACATTGCGCACAAGCCCCATATAGTTTTCTGACTTAAGTGCGCCAGGCTCAAGCGTACTCTGCTCAATTTCAGCCCATGCCGGCCAAAACTGCTCTGGCAATGAATAATTAAAATGTATGCCTGAAATAACCTGCATGACCCGACCGTATCGATGGCCAAGACCATTACGATAGATAGTCTTCATTTGACCAATATTGGAACGACCATAATCAGCCAGCGGGATATCATCCTGAGAGCGCAGCTTACAGGGCATACTCAAAGGCCAGAGTAATTCATCATCAATAGCATCATAAGTAAATTGATGCAGGTCACAGAGAAACTGCATCGCAGCCCAGGCGCTGCTCTCAGGTGGAGTCACAAACTCAAGCAGCGCCTCTGAATAATCAGTTGTGACATATTTATTGGTCAATGCAGACCCAAGTTTTACCGGGTGCTGTGTCTGGGCAATCAAACCTTCCGGGGTGATACGCAGACTTTCTTTTTCTATGCCACGCTCTCCACCAGCAAGCAACTTACCACCACCATGCATGTTTAATGCATCCAGGCGCCTTTCCAGCACTGTCCTCATGACACCACCTTAGGCAAAATAATGAATGCATCAGCGCAAACAGATATAGGGAAATACTTAAGAGATGTCATAAAAGTGGGCGTCACTAGTAATATCTGCTGTATATCTGATCTATGGATTGGCACCTGGCCAAGGTCAATAAAGGGATTTGTAGTACAACCACCTGAATTGAACCGACCACACAGCCTGCTGTCAAACAAATATGCAGAAATCCATCCGAATGATCACAATAGCTGGGTTGGTTGCAACCAGCCTGCTGACACCTGCAAGCGCATGGGCAATGCGTTGTGGCAGCCATCTGATTATTAAAGGCGACCCAAAAGCAAAAGTTTTGCACTATTGTGGTGAACCGGTTGATAAAAGTGAGCATTACGCACTGCGCCCCAGTTCTTACCCCAACCGTGGTTCTGGTATTCACCTTAATAACAATGGGGTCATCACAGATAATCGCTATTACAGCTACGGGCACACTGAAGTAAAAGCTGAAGAATGGACCTACAATTTTGGCCCAAACAAACTAATGCAGCTTGTTCGCTTTGCTAACGACATAGTCGAAGAAGTAAAAACTCTGGCCTACGGCTACCGTGAGGATAAAAACTGATCAGGCCAGCTAAACAGCCCGGGAAACACGGGCCAACAGGCAAATGACCTTTAATCACCTGCCTTAATAGCCGTAGTGTCGGCCCCTGACGCTACGGAAAATCCGAATGCCTTCACATCTAACCGGTGTTAGAATGCCAGCCCATTTTTGACAGAGTGGCAAGCAGCCTCTTTACACAAACTAACAACCAGAACAAAACGACAACATAACTTAAAGGAATTCCCATCATGTCCCGTACTCCTGTCAGGGTTGCCATCACCGGTGCCGCCGGTCAAATAGGCTACCAACTTGCCTTTCGTATTGCTTCCGGCCAAATGCTGGGTGCAGATCAACCTGTTATCCTGCAATTGCTTGAAATTCCACCCGCACTTGATGCACTCAAGGGCGTTGCCATGGAATTGGATGACTGCGCATTTCCTACACTGGTAGGTGTTGTAGCAACTGATCAACCCGATGAAGCCTTTAAAAATACAGACTATGCGCTATTAGTAGGTGCCAAACCTCGTGGACCAGGAATGGAGCGTGCCGACCTTCTAATGGGTAATGCACAGATTTTCTCTGTACAGGGCAAAGCATTGAATAACAATGCCAGCAAAGATGTAAAAGTTCTTGTTGTTGGTAATCCAGCCAATACCAATGCACTGATTGCACAGCAAAATGCGCCCGATCTGAACCCTGCTAACTTCACAGCAATGACCCGGCTTGATCACAACCGTGCAATGGCTCAGCTGGCAGGCAATACCAATAAACAAGCAACCGATGTGAAAGGCATGATCATCTGGGGCAATCATTCAGCAACCCAGTACCCAGATATTAGCAAATGCACCATAGCCGGAGCAGCAGCAGCTGATGCCGCAGACGCTGCATGGCTGGAAAATGATTTTATTCCAGTCGTACAGCAACGCGGCGCAGCCATTATTAAAGCGCGTGGTTTATCCAGTGCTGCCTCAGCTGCTTCTGCAGCAATTGATCACATGCATGACTGGGCACTGGGAACCCCGGCTGGCGAATGGACCAGCATGGCTGTTCCATCTGATGGTAGCTACGGCATTGAGCCTGGAATCATCTACTCTTACCCGGTTACCTGCAGCAACGGTGAATACTCAATCGTGCAAGACCTGGAAATCAGTGATTTCAGTCGAAACCTCATGGATGCAACGGAAACTGAGCTGCGTGAAGAGCGTGCTGCAGTAGAGGAACTTCTTTAAGCTGACTCCGGAACTTTTACACCGCATAAAGGTCTCAGCAGTATAAGAATAATAAAAATGACCCGTCAGCTTCAATTTGCCCGTCAGCTTCGGCTGTCGGGCTTTTTATTGCCTGTATATTTCTAACCAATGACTGAAATTAGGCAAAAATTTCACCTCGTCATATTATTTGCATAACCACCATCGGTTATAGTGTAAGAAAACGCATGGTTACCAGCCTGGCTGGCAAACCTGCACAAGAACAGAGGTAAATCCATTGTGTTGTCTTTCCTGCTAGGCCTTATCTGGTTATTGATGTTTCTGGCTGTACCACTAACAGTGGCCTATCGCCGTACTAATCTTGCTACAGCGACACTGGCTATTGGTGCAGCATTATTTATCTATTCAATATTTGGATCAGTCCACTGGCTCTGGCTCCTATTCCTCTGGCTATGCTTTTTTGCACTCACCATATTCAACTTTCATAACCTTCGACGTGAGCGTATTACCACCCAGCTATTTAAAACTTACAAAACAATGGTGCCTTCATTATCAGATACCGAACGTGAAGCACTGGAGGCCGGTTCCGTATCATGGGACGGAGAATTATTCACCGGCCTGCCTGACTGGCAGCGGTTACTAAGCCTGCCAGCACCTGAACTAACTGAAGCCGAACAGACTTTTCTAGATGGTCCTGTTGAAAAACTCTGTGCAATGGTTGATGACTGGCAGGTCTCACGCGATGGCGATCTGCCACCGGAAGTCTGGGCATATATAAAGAAAGAGCGCTTCTTTGCCATGATTATCCCTGAGGAGTACGGCGGCTTAGGCTTTTCGGCCATAGCAAATGCAGCTGTTCTTGCCAAACTAACCAGTCGTTCAGTGGTGGCAGCAACAACCGTCGCTGTACCTAATTCACTTGGGCCTGGTGAATTACTACTCCACTACGGTACAGACGAACAAAAGCAACAATGGCTCCCCGCACTAGCATGCGGTGATGAAATCCCTTGTTTTGCACTTACCGGGCCAACAGCCGGTTCTGATGCTGGCTCTATTCCAGACACCGGCGTTATATGCAAAGGCATATGGGAAGGAGAAAGCATAGTCGGCCTACGACTAAACTGGGATAAACGCTATATAACCCTCGCACCAGTCGCTACCGTTCTCGGTCTGGCATTTAAACTCTACGACCCTGATCACCTCATAGGTGATCAGGATGACTATGGCATTACTGCTGCATTAATCCCTACCGACACACCTGGCGTAGACATTGGTCGCCGCCACCTGCCTCTTAATACACCTTTCCAGAATGGCCCGACACAGGGCGAGGATGTTTTTGTACCGCTTGATTTTATTATTGGTGGCATAGAACGTGCCGGTCAGGGCTGGCGCATGTTGATGGAGCAACTAGCAGCAGGCCGTGGCATCTCATTGCCATCTGAAGCACAGGGTGGTGCCCAGGCTGCAATCTATGCAACTGCAGCCTATGGCCAAATCCGCAAGCAATTTAATATGCCTATTGCAAAGTTTGAAGGTGTTGAAGAGGTAATCGCCCGAATGGCAGCTCACACCTACATTATTAATGCAGGCGTAAGCTGTACAGTTGCCGCCATTGCCAACGGTGAAATACCGGCAGTGCCATCTGCCATCATGAAATATCACTGCACCGAACTAGGACGTAACATCAGTAGTGATGCCATGGACGTACAGGGCGGTAAAGCCATCATTTCCGGGCCAAAGAATTATCTTGGCCGCCTTTATGACTCAATCCCAATCAGCATTACAGTTGAAGGCGCCAATATTCTGACCCGCAGTCTGATTATTTTTGGTCAGGGTGCGATACGTTGCCACCCATTTGTACTAAAAGAAATGGAGGCTGCACGTAATCCAGACTTTGAGCAGGGTCTACGTGATTTTGATACCTTATTATTCAGTCATATAGGCGCAACAATCAGTAACGCTGCACGTTCATTTGTCATGGCAATGACTCATGCACGCTTTACAGACCCGCCCATCAATGGCCCAACCTCACGTTATTTCCAGCATATAAACCGCTACAGTGCGGCATTTGCACTTGCTTCAGATACGGCGATGCTGGTTATAGGCGGTGACCTAAAGCGCAAGGAAAAACTAAGCGCCCGGCTTGGTGATGTTTTCAGCTACATCTATCTGGCCAGCATGGTATTGAAGCATCACCAGGATCAGGGCTCACCAACAGATGAGTTGCCACTGGTGGAATGGAGCTGCCGTACCCTGCTCTATCAGGCTCAGGAACAATTACACGGGCTATTACGCAATTTTCCTAATCGCCTGGTTGCCGGGACCTTGCGTCTACTGATCTTCCCACGTGGGCGCACTTACTTTGCCCCATCTGATGCACTGGGAAAGCAGGTTGTTGCTCTGCTAACACGCCCTACCGAGGTACGTGAGCGCCTGAGCGCCGGAATTTATAAAACCGTTGAGCCCAGCAACCCCCTGGGTATGCTCCAGGCAGCACTGGAAACTACTGAAACCAATGAAGCCGTGCAGCAAAAACTGCGTAATGCGGTCCGTAGCAAGATTGTGACAGGCAATACTGAGCCCGAACTGATTGAAGGGGCACGAAAAGCTGGCGTATTAAATGATGAGGAAGCAAACCGGCTGCTTGAGCAGGACGCTGAAATAATGGCCCTTATACATGTAGATAGTTTTGCCCCTGAGAAAATTAGCCATAATCCGGCTGCAATACAAGCAAAAAGGACAATCCATAAGAAAGCGATCAGGAAGAAGGCCAGTAAAAAATGACCCTGAGTCTTCCTGCCATGACAGCACCGTTGTTAAGGGGTAACATCCCGGCTCCTGTTCTTCCATGGAGTTAATAATGAAGCACTGCAAATTATTGCTGCTGACAGCCATTGCCCTACTGCTACAAGCATGCAGTGGTGGCACCGACCCGGTAAAAGACTCTGGGAACAACGGCCTTGAGGATAATCTTGGGAAAGACACTGAGAATAACCCAGTGACTGAAGTTCAGACTATTACACCCAAAGTCTATATCGTGAGCCCCATTAATGACGCCACTGTAACTTCTCCGGTTACTGTGGAATTCGGCATCGAGGGCTTTTCACTGGCACCAGCAGGTGTAAATACAACAAATACAGGCCACCATCACCTACTGGTAGATACCGCCTTACCTGCCCTGAATCAACCTATACCATCAGACAGCAACCATCTGCATTTTGGTAAAGCTCAGGATGCAACCGTATTGAAACTAGAGCCCGGTGAACACACACTACAACTTCTGCTTGGAGATGGCAGCCACATACCACATACCACGGCGATTATTTCAGAACCTATTGTAATAACCGTCGTCACTGAAGCTGTAGAATAATTATCTGATAACCTTGAATGAATAGAGGCAGTGACTGACATAGAATTTTTCTAGTCACACTGATCTGTAAATGCATGAGTAATTCCCCCATAGGCATCAGTGGAGTTGCGCTCCACGTACCACCATTTCGCATTGACTTGCAGGACTGGTGCGAATGGACCAGTGAAGACTGGGACAAAATACAGAGTGTTGTAGGCTCTGGCTTTAGGCTGCCTGGCACACAACAAAGCGTTTATACAATGGCAGCAACTGCAGTGCTGCGATTAATCAAAAGTTATGACATCGACCCTGCTGAAGTACGCTTCCTCGCGCTTGGCACAGAGTCCAGTACAGATAATTCAGCCGGCGCCATTATCGCCAAAGGGATGATCGACAATGCGCTGGTAAAGGAAGGCAAACAACCCTTATCACGTAATTGTGAAGTCCCCGAATTTAAGCATGCATGTCTTGGTGGCATTTATGCGCTTAAAAATGCCATCCGTTTTCTTAATACCGATGGTGCCAGCTCAAAAGCCATTGTTGTTTGCTCAGATATAGCATTGTATGGCCTGGGCACCAGTGGCGAACCTACCCAGGGCGCAGGCGCTGTCGCTATGCTGCTGGAAACCAATCCAACTATTGCTGCTATAGACCTAAATGAAGCTGGCAGCGCTTCAGATTATCGTGGCATTGATTTCCGCAAGCCCATTCAATATCAAAATGGCAGCGGTCTGCCAGTTGCCAACAGTAATATTCCTGTTTTTAACGGACGCTACTCTGCCTCCTGTTACATTGACGAAATGCGCCATGCGCTTGAGGCTATGTATATGCGCAGGAGCATTTCTCCCGCTGAATATTTAGATAGGGTTGAAGCTGTTTTTATGCACCGTCCTTTTCAGCGGATGCCGGAGAACGGCTGGGGTATGGCCTGGCTTTTCAGCCTGGCAACTGACCCGGCGGCCGGTCACAAGACATTAGTTGAATTAAGTGCAGAAGCAGGCATCAGCTTTGATGCCTTGCTGGCAGAGATTCAGAACCCCCCTGAAGTAACTGACTTTGCTGTCAGCGATCGAATTCGTGACGAAGCATTTCCACTTATGAGCAAAGTATTACGAAGCTCCCGGGGTAGCGCCAAATGGGAGCAACAAGTCAAAGCAAAAATTTCCCTTGGCAGTAAACGTATGGAAGAACTGGGCAATCTTTATACGGGCGCACTACCCGCATGGTTTGCTGCAGGGCTGGAAGAAGCGGCCAGCAAAGGCACCGACCTGAACAATAAAGAACTGCTGCTAATGGGATACGGTAGCGGTGATGCTGCTGAAGCTATTCCGGTAAAAGTGGTCCCCGGCTGGCAAACAGCTGTACAAAAAATTGATATGGCTGGCGCAATGGCTGAAGCAATTAACCTGACCAAAGACCAGTACCTGTCACTTCGTGAAGGTCGTGACGAACTATATCCTGACTTTGCCCCCAAAGAAGAATTTGTAGTTGACCGGGTTGGAACTTCTGACGATGAAGGCTTTCAGGATAAAGGCATAGAGTATTACCGCTATAACAATTAGGCCTGACTTATCTTCAGGCCTTCACTACTCCAGGCAACTGTACCGGTTTTATATCCTGCCGCTTCTGCTTTCCTAGCAAAGTGAGTTAATTGCGACTCATCTGTAGTAAATACTATTCCAAAATCACCACCACCTGCCCCTGACGGTTTGTAAATCACATCACTTCGATTGGCAAATGAATATAGTTCCTGATGTGGCTCTGACCAGATACCCAGTGATGCAGATGCATCCAGTTGGCGTAATGCCTCAGAAAAACAGTGGATGGACTCAAGAATTTTATCTCCGGAAGCATTTTCCCAGGCTGCTGCTGCAACTCTGGCAGCTGAACATACTGGGGCAAAAACCTCTGCCCACACTTCTGGCGAACCAGCTTTAAAGTCATTTACCAAACTGAGCTTTGCTGTGGTCGATGCGGCCTGACCTGTCCATACAGGCATAACAAATAAGTCCTCTGGCCAGGCCAGCTCCTGCACTCTTGGCATCGACATTTGTGATGTGCCAGATGACATAGCAATAAGCCCGCCAAACCAGCTTGTTACTACATCAACCCCGCTACCCTGAGCCCCCTGGAAATAATGATGCACCTTTAGAGCTGTGCTCATATCCGGATCCTTTCCTGCACTAACCTGCAATGCAGCCGTTAATGCTGCCGCAACCGCAGCACTGGAGCCAATACCTTTCTTTTGTGGCACATTATTAATATCTACAGCTTGTTGATAAAAATCCCGTGTACAGATACTGATGCCAATTGCTGAGTTGTGCCCGAGCGTAACACCATCCTCATGCATAACATCAAGTGCCGCATTAACAAGCATGCCAAACTCACCCGGGTCATTAATCCACCTTGATGCCCCTACTAAATCAGCATTAAAACTGTAACGCTGCCCCGTATTTACAACATACAGCTCACTGCTCTTTGTATTTACGGAATATATCTCTACAGTTGCCCGCAAATCAGTAGCGGCAGATACTGCAGGAGCATTTTCCAGCACTGCATATTCACCTGTTAGTAATAACTTGCCAGGTGCACTGGTAGTTATGACTGTACTCATGATTCTACCCAGGCCCCATTTCCCAAATAACAATCAAGCACATCTATCACACCCGGTACTTCAGCTAATGCTTTATGTACCTTACTGACTGCTTCAGGCATACATACCGCCTTAACCTGCGGACCGGCATCAATAGTAAAAAACACCGGAACCCCGCTCTTACGTAATTCCCTGATGCGCTGCATACAGGCCAGTGTCGCACCTGACCAATACACCAATGGTGGCATTGAGCTCATCGCAACAGCATGCATCTTAAGACAACTGTGTTCAGAAATGTCTGCCAGTGCCGCAAAATCACGTTGCCGCACAAAGCCAAGGCCTGCTTCAAGATCAGCAGGATGTGTATCAACCCAACCCTTATAAGCAGATGATGTTTTGCGACTGGATTCCATACCACCCGTTGAACTTACATCCTTGGGCTGGCGTGAGGTTACTGCAACAACGACCGACAAGGGCCAGTCATCTGGTATAGCTACTGAATGACAGCGTGTACCTGTTAGCCCGGATGTTTTTTCCAGTAATACAATACCTGCATGCAGTGAACGTGGCGCCGAACCAGAGCCAATACGGGCAATATAATCAAGATCTTCTGTGGCAATATCTATATGCAATGCTGCTGCCGCCGCCTTTACCAAAGCCGCATATCCGGATGCAGATGATGCAAGCCCGGCACCTGTTGGAAAATCATTGCTTGTATTAACCCGCGCAAAATCCTTTACCCCCGCATGCTCACGAAGCATATCCAGGCAGCGTGTCACACGGCTCAACGCCCCGGCATCGGGCACACCATTAATGACCAACTCATCCTGCTCCAAATCACTCTCAAAACTTACAGAGGTACGTGTTGTCAGCCCACCCAGTGTCAGGGACAAAGACCCAACCGCAGGTAAATTGGTGGCAACATCCTGTTTGCCCCAATACTTGATCAATGCCACATTTGGATGTGCGCTTGCTGTTGCCTGCATAAGATGAATTCCGTGATACCTGAATGAATTATAGAACGAGCAAAGCAGAAATTTGGCGTAAAGGCCAATAACAACTATGCTCTATCCTGCTCAAATTATCTGATAATGATGAATACACTGGAACTAATGCAAGAATGGCAGCAACGTGTCGAGCATAAACTCGACCAGGTACTGCCATCTGCCGAAACCTCACCACTGCAACTTCATGCAGCCATGCGCTATTCAGTGCTTGGTGGCGGTAAACGTATCAGGCCCATGCTGGTGTATGCCACAGGTATGTCACTGGGCATTGAACCCGAACAGCTGGATGGGCCCGCTGCAGCCATAGAGCTAATGCATGCATTCTCCCTGGTGCATGATGACCTGCCGGCCATGGATAATGATGATCTGCGACGGGGAAAACCCACAACCCATATCAAATATAATGAGGCAACTGCAATTCTGGCAGCTGATGCACTTCAGCCGCTGGCATTTCAGGTGCTGGCAACTGATACCAAGATGCTTTGCCCACCTGAAACCCGTCTACAGCTGATCAGCCTGCTTGCGGAGGCATGTGGCTCGACAGGCATGACTGGCGGACAATCTATAGACCTTGGGGCAGAGGGTCAGCAGCTTAATGAAGCTGAGCTAGAACATATGTACCGGCTGAAAACCGGCCGCCTGCTACATGCAAGTGCACTATCGGCCGCCTATTGTGCTCAGGCAGATGATCAGGCAATACAAGCACTCGGGCTTTTTGCCGACAGCCTTGGCCTGGCATTTCAGATACGTGATGATGTGCTGGATATTGAGGGTGAGACTCAAACCATAGGTAAACAACAAGGTGCAGATCAACAGCTCTCCAAAGCAACTTGGCCGGCCTTATTGGGACTGGAGGCAGCCAAAACGAAAACCACCAGACTATTAAGTGATGCGCTTGTACAAATTGAAGGCTTTGGCCCAAATGCTGAGCCATTACGACAAATCGCCCATTTTATTGTGTTCCGTGAACTCTGATCAGTTCACAGAACCATACAATACATAACAAAAGCCTATACGCTCAATCTAGGCTATAGTAAGCATTGATTTTTATAGCCAATCTGCCATGTATACGAGTTTTTTCGGTCTCAATGAAGAGCCGTTCTCGATAACCCCAAATCCACGCTACCTCTATATGAGTGAGCGCCATACGGAAGCGCTCGCCCACCTTATCTATGGCATTAAAGATAGTGGTGGCTTTGTACAGCTCACAGGTGAGGTAGGCACTGGTAAAACCACATTGATTCGCAGCCTTCTGCAACGCTTGCCTGGCAACGCAGATGTTGCCCTTATTCTGAACCCACAACTAAGCGCTACCGAATTTCTAGCGGCAATACTTGAAGAACTGGGTGTCCCCCAGCCTGGCAATCTAAATAGCCTGCAAGCCTTAACCTATGCATTAAATGGTTTTCTACTGAAAAATCACAGCCAGGGCAGACGTACAATTTTGATTGTTGATGAAGCTCAAAACTTTGCCATTGATGTATTAGAACAAATCAGGCTGTTAACCAACCTGGAAACTGCTCGCCAGAAGTTGCTGCAAATTACCCTGATTGGACAGCCAGAGTTACGTACATTGCTTGCCCGTACGGATCTACGCCAACTTGCACAGCGCATTACCGGCCGGTATCACCTGGAACCATTAAGCCAGGCTGATACCGAAGAATATATACATCATCGTCTAAGGGTAGCAGGCTCAAACAAGAACATTTTCCCTGCGAATACATGCCGAGAGCTTTATCGTTTATCCGGTGGAGTACCGAGAATTATTAATGTTATTGCCGACCGGGCCATGCTGGGGGCTTACACGCAGGATGAGCATGAGATCAATACTAGGCTTGTTCGACAAGCAGCAGGAGAAGTATTCGGGGAAGATCCTGACTTACGCCGAAATAAGAACTCATGGCTCTATGTAGCCGCTTTTACTGCTCTGGCAATCCTGTTAATTGGTACAGCATCATTTACTGCATTGCGCTTTATATCTGCCAATACTCAGGGGCCTGCTGTTGCTGCCACTGAGCCTGTTACTGAGTCACCCACCACATTACCAGTCATTGAAAATACAGATATAGCACCAGAACTGGCCAGCCTTGAAGAACTCATAGTTGCAAATACATCCATTACTGATACACGCAATGCATTTGTAAATTTATTTACGCTCTGGGGCATCACCTTTGATAGCGAAAGTTCACTGGCATGTGAACAGGCACAACAACACCAGTTATTCTGCTTGTTTCAACGCGGCTCCCTTGCGCAGATTCAACAACTTAACCGCCCCGTTATACTCACCTTACAAGACAGTACTGGTACCAAACATGAGGTTGTACTGGCCACACTAAGCGCCAGCAGTGCCGGGGTAAGGCTTGGCAATACCACTTATGAAGTGCCCATCAGTGATATCAATGCATTATGGTACGGGGAGTACCTCCTATTGTGGAAACCACAAATTGGCATAATTAAATCCTTCTATCCCGGCATGCGTGACCCGGATGTGCCCTGGATCAGGAAGAGCCTTGCTAAAATACAGGGGGAAACTATAAACCCTATAAACTCTATCCTTTTTGATGAGACCCTTGAGGCACACGTTCGTGACTATCAGGTAACCCGCAGACTGAATGTAGATGGCTTGGTTGGTCAACAAACCCAAATTGTTATTAATTCAGATCTGGGTGTCAGCGCACCCAGACTAATAAGGGCGAACTAATCATGTCCTTTATTCTGGATGCCTTACGTAAATCTGAGAATGAGCGTCAGCGTAATCAGACTCCTGGCATGGCTAATCTGCAGGCACAGAATACACGCCAAGGTTCAGGCATATGGATCCCACTGGTTGCATTACTGGTAGGCATTAACCTTAGCCTGGTTGTTGTGATGTGGTTTTTAAGTGATGACAAGCAACCTGTCACTCAAGACATAAAGGCCCCACAAGCACCTGCCACAAGCAGCCAGCCTGGCCGACGTCTCTCAGCAGAACTGAGCCCTGTCAGCACTACTCCAACTGCAAACCCACAGAAAAATAATCCAGCAACGCCGGATTTACAGTTTGGCACCCCTACACCTGACTACACGAACAATGCAGATGATGGCATCCCTACACTGGCTGAACTTATGCTGGCCAACACTATCAGCATACCGAAGCTGCATCTGGATATTCATGTCTACAGTGAAACACCAACCGAACGCTTTGTTTTTATCAACATGTCTCGCTACAACGAAGGTGCAACACTTAGCGAAGGGCCCAAAGTTGTAAGAATTTCCAAGAACGGTGTGGTGCTGAGATATCAGGGGCAGGATTTCTTGATGGTGCGGGAACAGTAAACCCCAGTTCAAGATATTACTCTCTGATGCCAATGCCTTGGGATATCAAGTAATAACAGGTAGCAAAAGCTGCCACTAAAAACACCATGATCATGGCATAGGCAGTCACAATATTAACGTCAGACACTCCCAATATGCCATATCTAAAACCATTAACCATATACAGAATCGGGTTAAAGGCTGATACGCTGGCCCAGAAATCCGGTAATAAAGCTGTCGTATAAAACACACCACCAAGATAAGTCAGCGGTGCCAATACAAAAGAAGGAATAATTGCTACATCATCATATTTTGTGGCAAAAATTGCATTAATCATACCGCCAAGTGAAAACACAGCCGCCGTCAATACCAGCATGCTGATTGCAATTAATGGATGCTGCACTTTAAAATCTGTAAAAAATAATGCCACAACAGTAACAACTGTCCCAACTGCCAGCCCCCGAACAATACCGCCGGCGACATGGCCAAGAATAATGACATAACTGTGTATTGGTGCGACCAGCATTTCCTGCAGATGCCCCTGGAATTTGGCTGAAAAAAATGAGGACACAACATTCCCATAGGAATTAGTGATTACTGACATCATGATCAAGCCAGGTGCCATGTACTGCATGTAATCGAAGCCCGCCATTTCACCAATACGACTGCCGATTAAATTGCCAAAAATAATAAAATAAAGTGTCATGGTGATAACCGGCGGCACCAGCGTCTGTAGCCATATTCTTATTATCCGCACGGTTTCCTTACGGGCAATGGTATGTAGCGCAATTAGCTGACCTTGCATACTCATAGTCAGACGCATATTTCCGGATCTGCAAGCTGTTTAGTACGCTCTTTGTCACGACGGTCTACCAAACGCATAAAGAGTTCTTCAAGGCGATTTGTCTTATTGCGCATGCTAGAGACAGCAATGCCGGCATCACTAAGCGCTGCAAACAACTGATTCAGGTTCTGACCACTTGCTACCTCAACCTCAATTTCATGATCATTAATTGCCATATATGCAAAGCCATTGATATGCATGTCAGGTTGTAACTCATCAACCAGACTCAATACAAATACCTCCTGATGTAATTTTCGTAGCACTGTCGACATCCGCGCATGCTCGGCAATCCGGCCTTCATCAATGATAGCCACATGCCGACACAGACTCTCTGCTTCTTCCAGGTAGTGTGTGGTTAGAATAATTGTTGTGCCCTGTTCATTTATATGGCGCAGAAAATCCCACATGGAGCGACGAATCTCAATATCAACTCCTGCTGTTGGTTCATCAAGAATAAGTAGTTTAGGTTCATGCACCAATGCACGGGCAATCATCAAACGTCGCTTCATGCCGCCAGACAGATTGCGTGACGCCTCATCACGACGATCCCACAATTGCAGTTCACGCAGACATGTCTCAGCACGTTGCTTTGCCCGTTTACGTGGCAAACCATAGAAACCGGCAACATTAACCACGCAGTTATATACGGTTTCCCACTGATTGAGATTGATTTCCTGCGGAACCACACCAATACACGACTTTGCGGCAGCCAGGTCTGAATCTATATCATGCCCAAAGACCCTGACCGTCCCGCCCGTCTTATTAACCAGGGAAGTAATAATACCGATGGCCGTTGTTTTACCAGCACCATTGGGACCCAGTAATGCAAAAAAATCACCTGCTTCTACATCCAGGTCAATACCATTAAGTGCCTGTACGCCATTGGGGTAAATCTTGGTCAGGCCATGTATAGAGAGTGCCTTCATAGGGATGGATTGTGCATGGCTCAAACATGAAGGGCTACACTGACTGTTAATTCTACCCATTAATGGTCAGTTATGTATCAAGTATAACGTGACTCAGTGCCTAACAACTTCATGGGTAGTTGCTGTACTACTGAGAGCTGAATAAGAGACAGCCGGGAAGCTATCTGCTGATTATCACTACCATTCCGCGCCAGACGAATCAGATCCGCCCAGAATTGCGGGTGCTGCCATAATCTTACCTGCATCAAGTCAGTTGCCTGCCGTGCACATTGTCTGATACGACAAAAACTTAAGTCTGAAAGCACACGGCAACACTCATCATCTATCCCAGCAAATAATGCTGTCAGCAATTTATCCCGACGTGCCGTTTGCCAAATGCATGTCAATAACATATTCGCAAAACCCTGTAATTCAGCCTGCCACACCTTACCCAGCGCGAGATTATTCACCCGACTTTTAGGCGTGTCACGGATTTCAGGAATCCCCGGAAGAGGACTAAATTCAACAAGCAGTAAAGGGGCGGCTGAAACCAACTCCAATTCATCCGGATTCAGCTGGCGTAACCCTTCAAGAATAGCTGCATCCAACCCAAGTAAATTCTGCACCCCACGAGTCGCCGGATGGGTCAAAAGATTTAGAAATTCACGATTAATATCAGCTATTTCTGTGCTCAGCTCAGTACGCATTTGTTCACGAACTTGAGAATCAGGGTATTTCAGGGACATTTTCGCACTCCTGATACAGAAGGAACGAATTACTATATATGTTAATTATTTCCCATAAAAGCTTTTTAATGTATATTTATGGTCAAAAAGTACCATTTGTAGCGCAAAAAGGGAGAATTGATATGCGAGTAACAGACAATCGATACGCAGGTGAAATATCAAAATTCAATCTTGCAGTACGCATGATCGGCCATGAGGCTCGAACTGGAACAATCCGTAAGTGCACTGGTTTTTCTGAAGACAGAATACGCAAGATTTTTGGTACCTATTTTAAACAGGGGGATAAAACAACCGTCAAACGCCATCGTGGTAAATCACCCACACAAATAAACAACTTCGTTAACTCAGCCTTGCACCAATCAGAAGCCACAATCCTTGCCTGCCTCTTTGTTTATTGCGGACTTCTATATCTGGACAAAGCACAAAAAGGTATCGCAAGCCAGCGACTTGACCCCATTAAACTCGGTGAACGTATGTGTGATGCATACGAAACCTACCGCTCCGTTCACCCCAAACCAGAACTGTGTTTTGAAAAAGCCTGGAGCCTATATAATGCTCTGACACGTGATAAAGAATTGTTCTTTGCACACTGTGATAATTGTGGTGGGCCCTATATCCAAGACCGATATGCACTGGACTATGCTCAGTGCCCATTTTGTGACATAAAACAATCTGCCTGAGAACTATCACAAGGATCAATTACACACCCACCACGCCAATCCATTGCTTTCCGCTTAATCAAATACTGTTTTAACCGGCAGGATGGTGACACATTGGTAACTTTTAATTTATGTACTAACTTTCAAAAATAAAGCCCTAGTATGTGCCTGCTCAGCCTTGCAATTAATGTACACCCTGATTTTCCCCTGGTCTTTGCCGGCAACCGGGATGAATACCATGCACGACCAACAGCTACAGCAGACTGGTGGGCTGATACAAACAATATACTGGGTGGCCGGGATTTAGAGGCCGGGGGTACATGGCTGGCTATTAACAGGGCGGGGGCACTTGGCGTTGTTACAAACCGGCCTGATCTTCCCGCACCCAATCAGAATCCCCGCTCCCGTGGTGATTTAGTAACCGGCTGGTTAAGCGCATCAGAAAACTTCGGCAAGCTTCCGGAACAGCATATGCATTATGGGGGTTTCAGCCTGCTGCTCACCGACTTAACCACCACACAACTACTCTCGGGTGGCAATGGCACCCCTGCACTAACGACCCATTCAACTACTAACGGAGTAACCGGCCTAAGCAATACGGCTCCCAAACAGCCATGGCCAAAACTTACCTGGCTTAACCAACAACTACTGAATCACCTCCAGACTAAGCCACCCAGTATTGACTACCTGATGTCACTACTGGCACGCAGTATTCCGGTACCAAACAGCAACACCCCATATAATCATGGTCAGGGAGTACCAGCCACACCCTTCGTAACAGGAGATCAATATGGCACCCGCTGCTCAACCATAATCACTATTAATCGCCTGGGCTTATGCCAATTTATTGAGCGGAGCTTTGACCCAGGTGGTTCAGCTGCCGGGGAAGCCACCTATAGCTTCAAACTGTCAGCCTGACTCTTTATATGCATAAAATACGATTTATTCGCTTGACGGCTTTATAAATAATGTTAATATGCGCAAACTATTAATTATATGCGCATATTATTAACACGGATTTAGTCATGCCGACCGCACCCGACATACGTGACAAACGCCAGCAAGCAATCCTTGGGATTCTTGCAAAACGTCCGGTCGCACGTCAGTCGGAGTTTGTCGAGCTGCTACTTGAAGATGGCATTGATGCCACCCAGTCAAGTGTCAGCCGGGACCTGCGAGAACTGGGCATCACCAAACTTATCAGCGGGTATGAACAGATTGAGCGGCCTGATGCTCTGGCCATGACAGTAGACATTCCAACTGACTATGTACGCGATGTACTAACAGCTGGCGCCAGCCTGACGGTGATTAAAACTGCCACTGGTGCAGCACAACGAGTCGCCCTTTTTCTGGATCGCAGCAACTGGCCAGAAATTGTAGGTACAGTATCCGGTGACGACACCATATTTATTGCTACACGCAATAGTAGAGAACAAAAACAATTATTGGGCAGAATCCGGTCAACCTTACAGCCCTGACCTATCACACCTGGACCTCACTTAAATTGACATTAAAGATGTACTAAAGCTATGGAAGATAAATCACCCATTATTCTCGCCTACTCTGGCGGACTTGATACCTCATTCTGCGTGCCATGGTTGCGTGAGACTTACCAGCGCCCTGTTGTAACGGTCTGCATTAATACGGGTGGGCTTGATGCTGCCGCTGCACAGAGCCTTGAAGATCGGGCCATGGCACTTGGGGCACAGGAACATGTGCTTGTTGAAGCACGGCAAATATTTTTTGACCGGGTACTGAAACATCTGATTGCTGGCAATGTACGCCGTGGCAATCTTTATCCACTATGTGTAGGTGCAGAACGTAGCATTCAGGCGACACTACTGGCAGAGCTTGCAAGTGAACGAGGCTCCACAACTGTGGCACATGGTTGTACAGCTGCAGGCAATGACCAGGTACGGTTTGAAGTTGCACTACGAACAATTAACCCAAATCTGCAAGTGCTAGCGCCTGTCCGTGACCAGGCTTTTGAACGCACAACGCAAATTAAATATTTGCAGGATAATAATTATCCGATGCCTCCTTCAGGCGCTGAATACTCGATTAATCGTGGCCTATGGGGGGTATCTATAGGCGGCAAGGAAACACTGGATTCATCTGACACTATTCCGGAGTCTGCCTGGGTCGTTACAAAAGGGGCTTTTGATAAGCTGCAAGAGCCCACTACGCTGACTATCTCCTTCAAACAGGGGACACCTGTTGCACTAAATGGCAAGCAACTTGATGCCGTTACACTGATTGAAGCGCTGGAAAGCATAGGTGGTTCTTTTGGTATCGGTCGCGGCATCCATGTAGGTGACACTGTACTGGGCACTAAAGGTCGTGTGGCATTTGAAGCACCTGCAGCAGAAATTTTGCTTAATGCGCACCGTGAGCTCGAGAAACTCACTCTTAGCGCACTACAGATGCAGGTTAAAGAAGGCATTGCTAATACCTACGGTGATTTTGTTCACTACGGAAAACAACTTGACCCTGCATGTCGTGACATCGAAGCATTACTTACATCATCACAGGAACACGTTACAGGTGAAGTAAAAATAATTTTACGCCCTGGCAATGCCTTCGTGACAGGTGTTGATTCTGCTTACTCACTTATGGCTGCTACTAAAGGTGTCTATGGTGAGGCTGCGGGTGAATGGACAGCAGAGGATGCCCTGGGTTATTCACGAATACTCGCCCTGCCCGGCATGTTGCAGTCACGGGCAAAAATTAATGGCAACTAGGCCAACTTAGGAACACTACAGTGAAAAAGGTTATTGCAGACAAAATTGCTTCGGTTGCACAACATCAGGCACTAGGCCGGGAACTCCGTGTTTCCAAAGATATTCCGTGTGAGGAAGGTGTACTGCTGGCCGTTGAAATCCTAAACAACAAGGCAACCTACAACAAACTGGAACTAACCAGCGGGCGAATGGCACAGGTTAAACAGGGCGACATCATCGTTGGGGCGCTGGGTCATCGTAAGGCTCTGTTCGGATATTCAGGTCACCTGCCTGAAAAGCTGGCACCAGGCGATGAAATCCAGGTATTGAATATTGGCGGCGTGCTTGGCATTTGTGACTCAGTAAATGCTAATTTTGGTCAGCCATTTAATGCCAAAGTACTTGGTACAGTACTTGAATTTCCGACAATGGGTGAACGTATTGGTGTGCCTGCCCGAGCCGGTGCAGCATCACTAAAGAAACAAGTCCCACTACAAACCAACGGCATACCTGTTGTTGCACTAGCAGGTACCTGCATGGATTCAGGTAAGACTGCGGCAGCCTGCGCCATTATCAGTCGACTGCGACACCTCGGGCTGTCTGTCGCTGCCTTTAAGGCCACAGGTGTAGCACTACGACGGGATATCCTGGCCATGGAAGATGCAGGTGCATTTTCCACTTCAATCTTTAGTGACTACGGGGTTGTCACTACTACCAATAAAAATGGTCCTGCAGTTACCCGTACGATGCTGAATGAACTGGCCGCCAGTAGCCCGACTCCTGATGTCATTGTCTTTGAACTGGGTGATGGAATCCTCGGTGCTTATGGCGTGGAAGCCATTCTTAAAGACACTGAATTTTGTGAAATATTGTCCTGTTTGGTTCTGTGTGCCAATGATCCAGTCGGCGCAACCGGCGGTGTCGACTTATTAAAATCAGAATTTCACCTCAAGACAGATTTGGTCACTGGCCCTGCTACGGACAATGAAGTGGGCTGTGACATTATTAAAAAACGCAGCAATGTACCCGCTATTAACGGCATCACAAATGCCACTGAACTTGGTGATGTAGTCGCCGGGATATTAAAACTGGATAAGTCATGAGCAACAAGATTCCAACTATAGTTTTGGGCGGCACTGGTTACGTAGCTGGCGAATTGCTGCGCCTGATTGCCGGACATCCACAACTGGAACTAGCAGCAGCTGTCTCAACAAGCCAGGCAGGAAATACAATTAAATCTGTCTTTCCTCATCTGCAAAATGCCTTCGGTGAACAAAGCTATATAACCCAAGATGAAGCAGGTAAATTCCTACAAGGTGAGGTTGCCCTCTTTTCTGCAGCTCCCCATGGTGCCAGTGCTGCTCTTATTGCAAAAATGCTTAAACAGGCTGACCAAAATAACTGCAAATTAACTGTGGTTGATGTCTCAGCAGATTTCCGCTACCCGGATGCAGACAGCTATGAAGCTGTATATGGAACTGCACATGGTGCCCCTGAGCTGCTGGAGCAGTTCTCCAGTGGCTTACCGGAACATATGCAAACCGACACTCCCCATATAGGTCACCCGGGCTGTTTTGCAACAGCCATGCTGCTAGGTGCTGTGCCCTTGCTGGACATGCAGCTCACTGACAATAGTATCCATGCTTTTGGCATTACGGGCAGCACAGGTTCTGGGCGGTCACCCATTACCGGAACTCATCACCCACTACGACACTCAAATCTTTATGCCTACAAACCACTGGCTCACCGACATGCGCCAGAAGTATCGGGTATCTGCGCACAAGTAACTGGCACTAAACCTGTACTTAGTTTTATTCCGCACTCTGGTCCTTTTGCCCGCGGTATACATATGACCCTAACCGCAAACCTGAAAAAGGAATTAAGCAATGCTGAGTTACATGCCAAGTTTGCACATTACTATGCAGGCAAACCCTTTATCGAGATCGTTGCGAGTACACCACGCATCAAGGATGTAGCTGGCAGTAATTATGCACATATCGGCATTGCCACTGAAGGTTCAGTAGTGGCTGTATTTATTGCTATCGACAACCTGGTTAAGGGTGCCGCCGGTGGTGCGATCCAGTGGATGAACCTGCAACTGAAACTCGAGGAAACAGCCGGCCTGACCGTACCAGGGCCCGGGTGGATCTGAGCTATGACTAACAAGACCTACAGTGCGCTTGAGGCTGAACAGCAACATTTGTTGCAGGTCTATGGGCAGTTCAATTTTGAACCTGTTAGTGCATCTGGTGTACATATCACCTGCCGAGATGGTTCAAAGCTGCTCGATTTATATGGTGGGCATGCCGTTGCCTCTTTGGGTTACGCACACCCGGATATGATACAGGCCCTAACTAAGCAAGCTGAGCAACTTTTTTTCCAAAGTAATGCTGTTGCACTTGAAGTACGGGCTAAAGCAGCAAATAAGCTTGTTGCAGTAGCCCCAGAAAAACTAAACCAGGTTTTTCTTACAAACAGCGGGGCAGAAGCCAATGAAAATGCTCTGCGTATTGCCTTTAAGAAAACTGGCCGCAATAAAGTGCTGGCAATTGAGCACGGCTTTCATGGCCGAACTGCGGCTGCTGGAGCTTGCACCTGGGGTGCTAAAGACAAATGGTATGCCTTCCCACGCACGCCCTTTGAGGTTAACTTTATTCCACGTGACAATGCCGCAGCTGCCACTGACATGATTGACAGTGATACAGCAGCCGTCATTATTGAGCTGGTACAAGGTGTTGCTGGTGCCTATGACCTTAGCCCTCAATTCGTAGCTACCATAGCCGCAACATGCAAACAGCAAGGCGCCCTGCTTATCATCGATGAAGTACAAACAGGTATTGGTCGTTCTGGCCAATACTTTAATACTGAGCTGTATGGTCTGGAACCTGACTTACTAACTACAGCCAAAGCACTGGGTGGCGGCTTTCCATGTGGTGCTGTCCTGCTAACCGATGAACTGGCTGCATGCATAAGTAATGGAGATCTTGGCACCACCTTTGGCGGCGGACCTATGGCATGCACCCTGATTAATACAGTGCTGGATGTAATTGATCGTGATGACCTGCTCGGAAACGTTCAAAAACTTTCTACTCGTATTAAAAATGAATGTGTAGTCGGACCTGTAACTAAAATTACCGGTACCGGCTTTTTGTTAGGGCTGCATTGTAACAAGGGTGCCAAACCCATACGTGAGGCATTATTAAAGAAAGGCATACTGACCGGCAGCAGCAGTAATCCAAATATTTTTCGCCTGCTACCACCGCTCACACTTGCTGATGAGCATGTAGATGAATTGGTTAGTGCACTAAAGACACTGTGATTTTGTAAGGAATAAAAAATGAAAGAATTTCACGATCTTGCTGATTTTCAGACAGGCCAGATAGACGCCCTACTGGAGCTGGCCGGCCGGCTGGAAACAAACCCCGAACCACAAGCACTTGCCGGTAAGGTGCTTGCACTGCTGTTCCTGAGCCCATCACTACGCACCCTGGCATCATTCCAAGCAGCAATGACTCGGCTGGGTGGCGGCTCTTTTGTTATCTCACCCAATATGTCGATACACGGCCTGGAAACACGCTCCGGTATCGTGATGGACGGTATGGCTGCTGAACATATACGTGAAGCTGTACCCGTCATTGCATCCTATGGTGATGCCATTGGTATACGCGCCTTCGCAGAACGTGAAAGCCTGGAAGATGACCTAGCAGATAAGCAATTTAATGAACTACGTGAATTGTGTGACATTCCAAAAATCAATATGGAGTCAGCAATAAACCACCCATGTCAGAGTCTTGCTGACTGGAAAACCATGAATGACCTTAACATCCCACAACAGGGAGGTAAGTTTGTTCTGAGCTGGGCCTATCATCCACGAGCTCTACCACTGGCCGTGCCATCAGCTACTGTGCATATGGCCGCCATGCGTGGAATGGATGTCACCGTACTACGCCCGGAAGGTTTTGAGCTTCCTGAAGCAGTCATGCATAAGGCAAAACAGGCAGCAGCCACCTCCGGCGGATCCATCAGTGAAACAGCTGACCGTGCAGCTGCTCTGGAAGGCGCCCATATTATTTATGCCAAATCCTGGAGCTCTACCCGTCATTACGGCGACAACCCAGCCGATGAAGAATTACGTCATGGCCTTGAAGACTGGTGCATTGATGAGCCCTGGTTTGCAACCGCACAGGAAAATGCTCGATTTATGCATTGCCTGCCGGTACGACGAGGCGTAGTCGTTGCTGACCGCATTCTTGATGGGCCACGCAGTGTTGTTATTCAGGAAGCACGTAATCGAATGTATGCGCAGATGGCTGTATTGCATCAGATGTTAAGAAATTAAAAGGTCAACTTCGTACAAAAATCAGAAATTGAAATTTATTACGTTGGTTTGAACGGAAAAATGATAATGAAAACCCGAGATCGCGATGTAGTAGTGGCCGCTCTTAAGCATGCGGCACCTTACATCCGTATGTACAAGCGCAAGGTCTTTGTAATCAAAGCTGGCGGCGAATTATTCATCAACCAGGCAAGCACACGTGCCTTACTTGAACAGGTGGCCATCCTTCACCAGGTAGGTATACGCGTGGTGCTAGTACATGGCAGTGGCCCTCAATCAACACAGCTCGCCAAAGACCGGGGTCTGGCAACCAACATGATAGAGGGACGACGTGTCACAGATGCGGCCACTCTTGAAGTAAGCCAGGCAGCAAGTCAGCAAATCAGTAATCAGATAGTCACTACATGTGCAGAACTGAATCTGGCTGCCACAAGCCTCGACCACAGTTCTGGTTTAACAATTAAGGCTATTAAACGCCCGCCTGTTGAAGTAGAAGGCGTGGGCACAGTTGACTATGGTTTTGTTGGAGACATCGAAGCCATTGATAGTGATGCAATAACTGCCATTCTGGATACCGGCAAAGTGCCGGTAGTAAGCCCCCTAACAGCCGATGCTAATGGCAATATACTCAATATTAATGCAGACACAATTGCAGCTACTCTCGCCTCAGCACTGGAGGCAGAAAAACTGATCCTGGCGACAGGTGCCATTGGCATTCTGGAGGACATAAAAGATCCTCACTCACTAGTATCGTATGTGGATCTGGCGGGCCTGCAGCAACTACGTGAAAACGGTTCACTGGCAGACGGCATGTTACCCAAAGCAAAGGCTATAGAAATAGCCATTAGCGGAGGTGTTACACGGGTGCATGTTATTTCTTATGCAATTCCTGACTGCCTGTTGCTGGAAATATTTACCAATGAAGGTACCGGAACACTGGTTGTAAACAGTATTGCCGCACTAACCGAAGCAGAACAGGCAATAGCCTGACAGATCAGGAAGAATTGGAGTCAGACATGAAACGTCTATGGGATAAAGGTGAGCCACTCGACAAACGCGTGCTGCGGTATACGGCTGGTGAAGACTATTTGCTTGATGAACGCCTCGTACCCTATGACGTTCGGGCGTCTATTGCACATGCCAAAATGCTTTGTAAGCAAGGCCTGATTTCAGCAGAGGACTCTCAAGCCATTACTAATGGGTTAAATGCACTCGCGACATCACATGCTGCAGGTGAATGGAAAATCACTCTGGAAGATGAAGATGTGCATACAGCACTTGAGAAACACCTGACAGACACTATTGGTGAAGCTGGAAAACGTGTCCATCTTGGGCGGTCACGTAATGATCAGGTACTGACCGCATTACGACTGTATATGCTGGATGCTGCTGGTGAGCTGCATAAAAGTGCTCTGGATGCTGCCAGTGCACTCAAGAAACTGGGTAAACAGAACAAGGATGTTGCCCTGCCCGGATATACCCACATGCAGCAAGGCATGCCCAGTTCTGTAGAGCTATGGGCTAACGGGTTTGCCGCAGAGCTTGAAGATGATGCAAATAACATCGTATCTGCCCTCCAACGAGCCGATAAAAACCCACTCGGTAGTGCCGCAGGTTACGGCACTCCAGGTTTAGAACTGGACCGGGAGTTTACCCGGGAAGCGCTCAACTTTACCGTCGTACATGAACCAGTTACTGCTGTGCAGTTATCACGTGGTAAAGCGGAAGCTGCCCTGGTTTTTGAGCTCAGCCTGCTGATGCAGGATCTCAGCAAACTTGCCACAGACCTGCTGATGTACTACACGCAGGAGTTTGCCTTTGTGAAGCTGCCAGAAAATATGACCACCGGCTCCTCCATCATGCCGCAGAAACGCAACCCGGATGTACTGGAATTAGTACGAAGTGCAGCAGCAACCATTAATGCAGCACTTTTAGAAATACTGGGCATCACAACCAAACTAGGTTCCGGTTATCAGCGTGACCTGCAGCGGATCAAACCACCTCTGTTTCGTGCCATCGACCTGGCAGGGGCTTCCACAGAAATCATGGTCCAGCTCATCAGTGGCATTAAGTTCCTACCTGAAAATATTCAGCTGGACCCATCCATCTATGCCGCCGAAAAAGCCTATCAACTGGTAACCAATGAAGGCATCAGTTTTCGCGATGCCTATCGACGGATTGCTGCTGAGTTAAATAACGATGAATAATCTGAGCCGTTACATAGTAGTCACTGTTGCCCTGCTCCTGCTTCAGGCTTGTGGTTTGAAAGGCGATCTGTATCTGGAAAACCCGGAAGGTAAAGCCTCGGAAAGTAATAACACCAGAGAAACACTACCACCAATGCCTGAAGTGGAAACATCCTTAGATGATAGCGGCTCTGGTATAGCGGAAGACATGGGCACTATTGAGGGACTGGCATCTCCTGAAGAAGTTGACACCTCAGGCAGCCTGGATGAGGCAACCATAATTCCATGAGCATATATTTATGAGTAAAGCTCGCTCACTTCTGCTGATTGATGGTTCATCTTATCTATACCGCGCATTTCATGCTCTACCAGAACTGACCAACAGTTCTGGTGCTCAAACAGGTGCAATACATGGTGTGCTGAATATGCTGCACCGGATTCTAACTGACCAGAAACCCGACCTGATTGCAGTGGTTATGGATGCACCGGGCAAAACATTCCGTGATGAATTATTTGCAGAATACAAAGCCAATCGTCCACCCATGCCCAACTTGCTGCGTGAACAAATTAACCCACTACTCAAAGCCATTGAAGCACTTGGCCTGCCATTACTCCAGATTAAAGGCGTAGAAGCAGATGACGTCATCGGCACTCTGGCAACTCAAGCTGATGCTGCAGGCATTACAACGGTTATTTCAACCGGTGATAAAGATATGGCACAGCTGGTTAATGAGCACATTACTTTGCTCGACACCATGCCTCGCGGCCCAAGTAAAAAACCCCGCCCTCTGGATACTGCTGGGGTCATAGAAAAATTTGAGGTACGTCCAAACCAGATTATTGATTTTCTTGCCCTGGTTGGAGACAGTTCAGACAACATTCCTGGCGTACCCAAAGTTGGACAAAAAACTGCCGTTGCATTACTAGCTGAGTTTGATGGTATAGACGATATACTAGCTGGGTTGGATAGAATCCCTGAGCTTAATATCCGCGGAGCTAAAAGTGTCGCACAACGCATCGCAGACAATGAAGACATCCTTAAACTTTCTTATAAACTCGCCACCATTGACTGCAATCTTGAGCTTGAGCAAACCGTTGAAAGCCTAGTTGCGGCCGCACCAAATCCACAAGAATTACGCCCTCTTTATGAAGAACTTGAGTTACGCAGATTACTGGGCAAGCTTGACTTAGCTGATTCTGATACCGATACACCACCAGCTCAACCAGCTGAAATAATCAAAGCAGACTACGAGCTGGTACTTACCCAAAATCAGCTTAATACATGGCTTAAAAAAATAACCCAGGCTGAACTTACCGCACTCGATACTGAAACAACCAGTATTGACTATATGCAGGCTGAAATAGTCGGACTATCACTGGCTGTCACTGAAGGAAAGGCCTGCTATATACCTGTTGCTCATTGCTACCCTGGCGCACCTGAGCAACTTAACCGTGATGATGTTCTACAACAACTCAAGCCATGGCTTGAGGATGAAAAACAGGCAAAAGTCGGACATCACCTGAAATATGATGCTCATGTTCTTGCCAATCACGGCATAGAACTGCACGGCATGGCGTTCGACACCATGCTGGAATCCTATATATTAAACAGCACAGCCACACGCCACGACATGGACTCTGTAGCCAAATATTATCTGGGCGTGGACACAATCCATTATGAAGATGTAGCTGGTAAAGGTGCCAAGCAACTGCGGTTTGATGATGTAGAACTGGAGCAGGCCACCCCTTATGCCGCTGAAGATGCAGATATCACCCTACGCCTGCACAACAAGCTCTGGCCTGAAATATGTGCCACTGGTGAACTTGAAACACTGTATACCAATATCGAACAACCGTTAGTCAGTGTGCTTGAGTCTATTGAGACAACTGGCGTCCTTATTGATGCCAGACAACTTGCAAAGCAAAGTCAGGAACTTGGTAAACAGCTCATTACACTCGAAAAGACAGCATACAAACTGGCAGGACACGACTTTAATCTTGGCTCACCCAAACAGCTACAACATATATTGTTTGAAGAACTCAAAATTCCGGTCATACGTAAAACACCCAAAGGTCAGCCATCTACAGCAGAGGATGTACTTCAGGAACTAGCCGAAGAACATGAACTACCACGCATAATCCTTGAGAACCGCAGCCTCAGTAAACTCAAGTCCACCTATACCGATAAACTGCCAGAGCAAATAGCGGCTCGTGATGGGCGTATACATACGTCCTATCATCAGGCGGTAACTGCCACCGGACGTTTGTCCTCATCTTCACCCAACCTGCAGAACATCCCGGTACGCACTGAAGAAGGCAGACGAATCCGCCAAGCTTTTATCGCGCCCAAAGGGTGCAGCCTGATAGCAGCCGACTATTCACAAATTGAACTAAGGATCATGGCGCATATTTCTGGCGACCTGGGCCTTGTTGCTGCATTCGCTGAAGATCAAGATATTCACCGGGCAACTGCTGCAGAGGTCTTTAATACAGACCTGGAGGCCGTTAGCACTGATCAGCGGCGATCTGCCAAGGCCATCAATTTTGGCCTTATCTATGGTATGTCGGCATTTGGGCTGGCCAAACAGCTGGGTATCCCACGCTATGAAGCACAAGATTATGTAAACCTGTATTTTGAGCGCTACCCCGGCGTTGCTGACTACATGGACGCAACCCGGGAGCAGGCCAAACAAGATGGCTATGTAAAAACTGTTTTTGGCAGGCGACTCTATTTGCCTGAAATCAATGCCAGACAAGCGCAGAGACGGCAATATGCCGAGCGCAGCGCCATCAATGCACCCATGCAGGGTACAGCAGCAGATATCATTAAATATGCCATGCTGGCTGTGAATAAATGGCTACAGGCTAACAATTCTTCTGCCCGTATGATCATGCAGGTACATGATGAGCTGGTTCTGGAGGCCTCAACTGATGAGGCAGCAGAGATCGCTGCTGAGATCGCCAAATTAATGAACTCTGCGGCACAGCTTGCGGTACCGCTCAAGGTGGATACTGGTATTGGCCAAAACTGGGATGAAGCTCACTAAGTTCTGGCAAATAGATTGAACCTTTTGCCCTGTTTTCAGTCATAATACATGCGGATACTTTGTATCCCCCGCCATCCTCCCTTGGCGGGTTGGTTTCCGGTTTCCCCAAGCCGGTTACCGCAGCCTCGGGCGCTCCCCTGTACTCAGCGCTCGGGGCTTTTTTATGCCTGTATGAAAGGTAGTGCAAGACACAGAAGCTAAATACTTGCCTTAGCCATGCAGTGTTTCCGTGGTTGTATTTGATCAGCCCTGCAAAGATTCCTGGCACTTGGTGGAAACTGTCTTTCAATTATCAGCGGATACTCAATTATAACTATTTGAAAATATAAGAAAAAATACCGGCGTTTATTACGCACGCCTTTAAAGAAGCATTAAATCCAATGTCTTTCTGGCCTCATCAACCCCAGTGCGCTTTAGCGCTGAGAAAAACTGAACCGTAACTGTATCACCCAATTCTTTACGCACCTGAAGCAAGGTATTTGTTGCAGAACCACGTTTTAGTTTATCTGCCTTGGTAAGTAACACATGAGCCGGGCAACTAATCTGTTGTGCCCAGTCAATCATCTGCCAATCAAAATCACTCAGTGAACGGCGTATATCTACCACCACAAAGAGTCCCACCAATGACTGACGCTGCTCAAAATAGGCTCCCATCAATTCACGCCAGTGTTTACGCACTGATTCCGGCACCCGTGCATAGCCATAACCTGGCAAATCAACCAGTCGCCGATCATCCTGCAGACTAAAAAAATTGATCAGCTGGGTGCGCCCTGGGCTCTTACTAACCCGTGCAAAATTGCGCTGATTGACTATCGTATTGATAGCACTGGATTTCCCGGCATTTGAGCGACCTGCAACAGCAACTTCCTTGCCCTTATCGGCCACAAACTGCCCGGATTGATGAGCACTGGTAAGGAAACTGGCCTGAGGGTAATGTGACATGGTTCTCTCGGGGCGCCCATTAAGGGGAGTACAACAGATTCATCCCTGATTTTCGTGTAAAATGCGCCGCTGCCTCGCAGTGTAACATGCGAGCATCTAATCCAAATCAAAGCATGAAAGGCTGAAATCAGAGTGTCTCTAAATAGAATTGAATACCCCTTGAACCCCTCTATAAAAAATAGCACTACAACCAAACCATTTGTCTACAGTTTGCTGCTTGCTATTACCTTATTGACAGGAACGGCATATGCAGAAGGCAATGCTGAAGAAGGTGCCAAAAGATCAGTTTCCTGTGGTGCATGCCATGGAGCAGATGGTAATAGTGTAAACCCACAGTGGCCAAGTATTGCCGGACAAAATGCAACATACCTCGCAAACACATTACGTGCCTTTCAAAACGGCACACGTTCAGATGTCTTAATGTCAGGACAGGCACAAAGTCTGAATGAACAGGACATTGAAAACCTTGCTGCCTACTATGCGATACAACAGATAACTCAGCGTACTGCAAGCCTGGAACTTGCTAAGATAGGCGAACGGCTCTATCAAGGCGGCAACAAAGAAACCAGTCTTACTGCATGCATAGGCTGTCATGGTCCCTCTGGTAAAGGTAATGCTCCCGCTGGTTATCCATCCCTGTCAGGTCAGCATGCTGCTTATACAGCCAAGCAGCTTGATGCCTATCAAAGTGAAGCCCGTAAGAGTGATGGCGACACCATGATCATGCGTAATGTTGCAGCCAGGCTAACCCAAAATGAAATTAATGCCCTGGCAGCATATATTCAGGGCTTACGCTAACAGCCATACAAGCAAAGGATAATCTGATGAGACTTCATTATTTGCTACTTACCTTCATGATCATAGCTTTAGGTGCCTGTGAAAGCCCTGAACAAACCACTGAAGATAAAGCTCCTACTATAGAAATTATTGAAGAGCCGGCAACAGAAGTATTAACAGAGGAAGAAGTAGCCAAAATTGAGGCGCTAAACACTGCCGGGGAAACAGAAGAAACTATTGAAAAAGAGCAGGAAATAGTTCTGGCTGAACCTGAATCAGCAAACCCACAGCCAACAACTGACTGGACGTATGCTGAAGGCGATCATTACAGACGTATGACTGTCAGTCAGAGAACCAGTAGTACGCCAGACAAAATCGAAGTAGCAGAAGTATTCTGGTATGGCTGCCCACATTGTTATGACTTTGACCCTATCTTGCAGGACTGGAAGCAAAGCCTTGGGCCGGATGTATCATTTGTACGAATTCCCGTAATCTGGAACCCCACAAATGAGGTACATGCCCGCATCATGTATACCGCTGAGGCACTTGGGAAGCTGGATGAGATGCACAAAGGTTTCTTCAATGCACTGCACCAGGAAGGCAACACACTCACTACTGAAGCCCAAATGGTGGACTTCTTTAGCAAATATGGCGTCAGTGAGGCCGAATTTCTCGACGCCTATAGCTCCTTCGGCGTTAGCAGTGCTGTTAAGCGTGCAGAAAACCTGACCCGCAGCTATGGAATTCGTTCAGTACCGGTAATGGTTATCAACGGGAAATACGCGACAGACGGGTCAGAGGTACGCAGTTTTGGTGATGTAATTGGTATTACTAATGAACTGGTCGAACGAGAACGACTCGAGCGCTAGCCAGGTAAACGTTATTGCTCCCTGCCAGTAACTGCATGGGTGGCACAAGCCTCACAATTAACCCACCCTGAGTCACCATTAACATAGTGCTCCTTCTTCCAGACAGGCACACGATGTTTAACTTCATCAATAATATAACGGCAGGCTTTAAAAGCTTCATCTCGGTGAGCTGAGCTAACAGCGACCCATACAGCCAGATCGCCAATTTCAAGTTCGCCTACCCTGTGCACACACACTGCCTGTTCAATAGGATACTTCTCTGCAGCCTCAGCAAGAATCTGCTCACCTTCTTTTAAACCAAGACGTTCATACGCCTGATATTCCAGACGCAATACTTCCTGGCCCTCATTGCTATTCCTTACCCACCCTTCAAAGGTGACAAATCCACCACAGCGAGGGTCTTCCAGTGCGCTACGCCACACCTCTGGCAGCAGTTTTTCTGTTGCGATACGAAATTCCATAAGACCTGTCTTCCTGCTTACCTAGCCACCTGCAACCGGTGGGATAAAGACGATGATGTCGCCCTCTGTTAGTGGGGTATTCAGGGTGCTGAATTCATCATTAATAGCCACTTTGATGCTGTTTAACTCAGGAAAGCCATAACGTTTCTCTAATTCTTTAAATAACTCTCCAGCCGTTAATGCTGAGGTAGATAAACACTCCTGATGCTGTCCTGCACATTCACGCAGAACTGCAAAATATTCAATTGTTACCGTTTTCATCATTGTCTCTTAACCACTGTAAATCTGCGGCTGTATCTATATCCCATGCTGCAGAAGGCATCTCCACAAGTACGGTGTCACTATAACCACGTAACAGACTGCCGGCACCTCTCTGATAAGACATACCGTCCAGCAATGGCAACATGACCACTGGCAGTATTGCGGGAACACCTACAGTCCCACTATAAGCTGCTGCAACTGGGCTATCAGTCTTATTTTTCCAGATATTAACCAGCCGGCTGAGGTCATCTGACGTTATACCAGGCTGATCACAGAGCATTAACAACAAACCATCAGCATCTTGTTCCAACGCCTGCAAACCGGCATTTAGTGATGACCCCATACCCATTTGCCAGTTTTTGTTATCAACTATAGCTACATTAAGGTCATTTAACTCAGTAGCGATCTGTCGCGCAGCCACGCCAACAACTACGCTGACGCCTGCATTACAAACACCAAGCGCCAATCCTGCCGCACGTCTTACTAATGTTATGCCCTCCCATTTTACAAGCTGTTTAGGCTGCCCCAGACGTTCTGACGACCCTGCTGCCAGTATAATTCCTGCAAGCTTTGCTGGCCCCGGGTTCATTAGTATTCATTAAGATTAAGAACTGTAAGGCTGGCGGCTGACGCTGCCATCATATTAGTTACAACCTGCTCTGACATTTAAACCTCTTAGGTGTTTATTTTATTTACTGAACAATTTTTTAGGGCTACGCATAGCCTTAAACTCAAGCATATTTCCTGAAGGATCGGCAAAAAACATTGTCATCTGCTCCCCTGGTTCACCCACAAAACGAACACCGGGCTCAATAATAAATCTCACATTATTCCGTTTTAGCTTCTCTGCCAATTCAGTCCAGTCATCCCTGTCCATCACAACACCAAAGTGTGGCACCGGAACAGATTTGCCATCTACATTATTAAAATCAACAACTTTATCTGTAGCTTTTATCAGGTGACAAACAAGCTGGTGGCCAAAAAAATTAAAATCTACCCAGTCTCTAGCACTGCGCCCCTCTGTACAACCAAGTAATTCACCATAGAATTGCCGCGCCGCTATAAGGCTGTTTACAGGAACAGCCAGATGAAATGGTTGCAAACTCATCGTGTTAACTTAATTTATTTTGTTATATGGGTCCCAGGCTGGTGGCTGTGATTGCAACCAATCAGCAAGCATGGCAATAAACTTATCCAGTGCAATAGATGACCGACACGACCCCTCCAAACGAAGGCGGGGCGCCACTTCATTAATACCTTCAAAGATCCAGTTACCACCAGCAGTTTCAATATTGCTAAGTTGGGTTGCCAGACCAGCCAGATCAACTCGTTTTGCTGGCCGCCGGGATGCAAGTTGTAACCAGCTTTCGTAGCGATACTGCGCCTCAACCGACTCTCCCTTAACCCATATCAGACGCCCACACTGGGTTACATTATGCACAGCAAATGGATGCACAGAACGTTGCCAGCGTGTTAAATAGCGCCGTACTGTTCTTACAGGCATATCATCAGGTATATGCACAATTGCAAGCTCCAACTCCGGGACCTCATCAATTACAACCTTACCAGTTGCAATGGCAGCCTCACTCTCTTGTAAGTGTGCAAATTCTTCTTCCCAGAACTGCTGTTTACCAGGAATATCTGCCAATAATTCAGGCAATACCTGCAACATCTTGTTATACAGATTCGCAACCTGTTCAGCATCGGTACCTGTAAAAACTTCCGCAGGCAATGGAGAGGTTTCCGGATCAAAGTATGCCGCAAGTACAAATGAGAGCTTTGCAGCATCAGCATCAGTGCAGATAGCAAAATCACCGGCACGTGATGCACCAATCATCAGGTCTCGGTACTGAAGCGCATTAGTAGGATCAACAAGCGCATACATACTAAGTAAACCATCTTCATCAAAGTGGCTATTTGAGACAACATCAATATTCTGGTGATATTCAGGTGCATCAAGGTATGCAAATACTATATCTGTTGAGGTATCCCGCAACAAAGCAGGTGGTGTTGAGTTCCATGGCCAGTGGGATAATGTAAGTGCTGTTGTTTTATGGGCCTTACCATCAACAATAATATTTGGTTGGTCGCCTAATCGGCTATATGGGCAATACCGGGCGGCTAATGGAATTTGGGGACTCATGACTAATAACTTCTACGCAAGGCTCCCATAACTAGTATGGAAGTGAAAATAAAAACGGAAAGGAAATGGATAGTACGAATTATTGTTTTAACGCTCAACTGCCTCGTGGCGCTAAACCTGTAATCCGCATCAGCAATACAATAAATGTAGTGATGATCATGCCAATCAATAAGTATTGAGGAGCAGCAAGAAACTCAGCGCCCGGAGCAATCTCATCTGGTACAACACTTCTCCAAAGATACCAGACCGTGCCATAAGTAGCAGGGGCCATTAGTGGCAAAATGGCAAACCAGCGCGGACCATTACCAATAGAGCGCCGTAAAAATAACCAGCTAAAAAATGCTGCAGGAACAGTAATTGCGCTATTGAGAGCAAATATAAATATATAAGTATCTGTATAGGCATTCCATACGCCATTTACAGTCCCTATGGCACCCGCAATGACTGCTGCTACTGGTAACAGGAACATACCCAGAAGATTTAATGCACCGTGTTTAGTCATACTATTTCAACTCTCTAATGCTGCCATCATTCTTGCTAGCAAAGTTAATAATACCACCGTATTCAGGCAAACTATGCCTCCATTCAGCCATTACTGACTTCGACCACACAATGGCACGCCCATATATGACAAAGCCACTGGAACGGGTGCGCCAGTGGCTTTGCAGATAAATCCTACTATAGGTCTTAAACCCTAGAATAATGTATAGATAAAAGGCGCTACAGCCGAGCCCTGCGCCACAACAATCAGTACGCCAAGGAGCAGCATCACTAGAATTATTGGAGCAAGCCAGAACTTCTTACGCTCCCTCATAAAATCCCAAAGGTCTTTAAGAAAATCGATCATTAGAAAGGTTTCTCCAAATTTTTAGCCGGCGCCTTAACGCTTTTAACACGATATGTTGCCGAACTTTTATCCAGCTTTCTGGCCATTGCATCTTTACCAAACAGCCTCATAATCAACCCTGTAGGAGCAAAGACCACATAGAATACTATGCCCATAATGATAGGCGTGGTTACCTTGCTTAACATCAAACCAAATTTCATCCAGCCGCTATATACCGGGCGCAGACTCATCGGGGCTATCAGTCCCCATAAACTCAGAAAGATAAAAAATAGCCAAGGCCAAGAAATATAGGCCATAGGCGTTGAAAAACCAATATTAACCAATGGCCATGTAGGCAGAGGTCTCTCTAATATCCAGGGGAAAAAAAGCCCAAACAAACCTGCGACAATACCGCCTGTTGTCAGTGCAAAGTCGCGATAACCTTTGCTATCGAGCTCTGGAATTGGGTGTGCGTTACCTGTCATTAATATCAGACCCCTAATCCAACACAAACTCTTCCTGCCAAGCTTCTTTCTCATCCCAGGCAGGTTGTTGAGTTTTTTCTAATAAGAAGTTTTCTATCACAAGATAGTCCATCTCTGTACGCATGAAGCAACGGTAAGAGTCTTCCGGAGTACATACTATAGGTTCGCCACGAACATTAAATGACGTATTTACCAGCACACCACAACCCGTCCGCTCATTAAACGCCTCGAGAAGACCGTAGTAACCGGGATTGGTCTCCTTATGAACTGTCTGAATACGTGCTGAGTAATCAACATGAGTAATTGCCGGTAAATTTGAGCGTTTTAAATTAAGTTTCTCAATACCAAATAGCTGTTCCTGCTCTTTAGTTAATGCAATACGATGATCTTCTTTAATTGGAGCAACTATTAACATGTAGGGGCTGGGAACCTTCTGTTCAAAATAATCACCCACACGGTAATCAAGCACAGAAGGAGCAAATGGCCGGAAAGATTCCCTGTATTTGATCTTAAGGTTCATTACGGACTGCATTTTTGCACTGCGCGGATCACCAATAATGGAGCGGCCACCTAAAGCACGTGGACCAAATTCCATTCGACCTCGCATCCAGCCAATAACATTTTCCTGCTCAAGAATCTCAGCAAGCCTGGGAAATAACTCCTCATCACTGAACTCCTTGTAGACAGCACCAGCAGCATCCAATTCTGATCGAATCTGCTCTACCTTGGGACGGGGGCCAAGATAGGAGCCCTTCATTCTGTCCTTACCATTACTACTGCTACGCTCATTACCAAGATACTCATGCCAGATAACAGCAGCCGCACCAAGGGCACCACCCGCGTCACCTGCGGCGGGCTGAATCCAGATATCTTTGAATGGCCCTTCTCGCTGTATTTTCCCATTGGAAACGCAGTTCAGAGCAACACCACCAGCAAGGCATAAATTGTCTACGCCTGTTTCTTTATGCAGCGTTCGGGCAAGACGCAGCACAACCTCCTCAGTCACCTTCTGAATCGATGCTGCAATATCCATTTCTCGCTGCGTTACTTCACTTTCCGGTTTTCTGGCTGGCCCACCAAATAAATCCGCAAATTTATTATTAGTCATAGTCAAGCCAGTACAATAATTGAAGTACTGCATATCCAGCTTATAAGTACCGTCTTCTTTCAGGTCAATAATATGCTCAAGGATTAAATCAGTATATTTTGGGACGCCATATGGTGCCAGACCCATTAGCTTGTACTCACCTGAGTTAACTCTGAACCCAGTAAAATATGTAAATGCAGAATACAAAAGCCCAAGTGAGTGTGGAAAATCAATCTCCCACAATGGCGTCAAATCTTTACCTTCTCCAAGCCAGGCAGAAGTTGTAGCCCACTCCCCAACACCATCAAGGCACAGCACAACTGCCTTGTCATAGGGACTAAAATAGAATGCCGAAGCAGCATGTGATTGATGGTGACCTGCAAACATAAGAGATGGGAGTTCACTGGCTTTGCAATCTGCCAATGCCGATAACTCACGCTTGAGTGTCGTCTTCAGGTAGAGCTTTTCCTTCAGCCAGATTGGCATAGCTACAATAAAGGATCGAAGCCCTTTTGGAGCATAGCTAAGATAAGTTTCCAGCAGGCGCTCAAACTTAACCAGAGGTTTATCATAAAAAACGACCTGATTAAGATCAGAAAACTCTATGCCCGCTTCAGCAAGACAGTACTCAATTGCTTCAGCAGGAAAACCTTCATCATGTTTCTTTCTTGTAAAACGCTCTTGCTGTGCAGCAGCCACAACCTCACCGTCCTTCAATAAAGCTGCGGCACTGTCATGGTAATAAGCTGAAAGCCCAAGAATATATGAAGCGCTCAAAATACTCGCTCTCTTACAAAGCTTGATTTGACTGGCATTTGAATTTGCATCATTTAAATTATTAGTTTCCCATCGACTTTCTTACCACTGACATACGGCTCACAGCCACCAAAATAGTTTGTCAACAATACACAATGAAATCAGATGTTTCTGTGATGATCGTCCCGCTTAGGTCATCGCCGTGCTATCTCGCTAATAACCAGACTACTATTCTGTAGAAGTTGCACGACAAAGGCGCCATAACCCTGAGCATATTTTGGCAAGCCCAGAATCCTGCGTTTGAGGGCGCCATATGTCAATGCCTTTAAAGCTTAAGACCCATTTGTACCGGTTCATATCTATCAAGCCCAGCGGCACTAACGCTCAAATAGAGCCTCTCTATATTGCGGTACAGCATAATGCATGAGGCGCGCCCTTCCTCTGGCTGTTCTACCTAAATTGGACACTGCCTCAGAAAGCCATCAAATGGGGGTTCTGCCGACTCAGTCAACCTGTCTAAGCTGGAATTGCTCAAGGGTTTTTGGGAAAAACCCACCTCTTGCATAAATTTCCAGATAGTGAAGGAAACCATTCTGCATAAACAGGGTGCATCCGCCACCATCCATTAGGCTTGGACTATCTATATATGGGCATATGGGCCGAAGTGTTTGAGCAGCTGCCTCCAAACCTTCAGGCACCTTAAAGTAAATAAAAAATCCGGTGCGCATATAGTCTCGACGAATAACTTCTGCACTCACAACCTGAGCAGATAATGCATCGTTATCAGTCTTCTCAGCTATCCAGCTAATTATTTCTTTCTCAAGCTTTTTCATTATCTTTATTCTAGCTTTTCTTCAAATATTCTTTGCAGCGGGTATTAGGAAAGTTTGCTTCAGGTTGTTACCTCATAAAAAATACGCTTGGCAATATTTTTTCCTATCATTTTGGCCATCATACCCTGAGCCTTATCCTGCGTACGAATATCATCAACCCACTGATCATGAAAGCTGGCAATTTTATGGCGACGCCTGCTATCTGATACTAGTTGAGCCTGACCGACCTTCTGCATATAAAGATCCAGATATGCAAAACAACAATCACTAATATCCCCAAGCTTTTCTTTAGGAAATAAGCCATAAATAGTACTGCTGTTGCGATATTTCTTCATCCACTCAGGATAGCGATCCTTTGATTCAAATGATGCAAAGTTTTGCAGAATTTTATTAAAAGGATCAACCCACATTTCTCTGTATGCTGCATCGTCAAAAGGGCAGTTAAGATTCAAATGTGTAATAACTTTTCGTTTTGTAATTAAACAAAAGAAAATAAAAATTGGAAAGTCATATTCTAACTTTGGATAGAAAATTGTATTAATCTGATCTATTGGTGGAATCTTCACTGAAAATTGCATAGCAAACAATTTTCTAAACCGCTCTGACTCCCAATTATAATGCTGCGCCTTAAGAATCTTTAAAAATGAAGAGGGCCTCTCTAATTCCGCCGGAATTTCTGTTTTTCTTAGTAACTCAACCTGGCCTACCCTATTAATAATGGCATCCAACCGGCCCTTCTGATTCAGAATTGACACTTTTCACCCATAATAATTATTTGCTGGCATCACAGGGGGACTTAGGCCCTAGCTGAAACCACTCAGGCTCATCACCAATGTCACCAAGCGAATTGAGATAATATTGCTCTTCTATATCTTCTGTAACCTTGTTAGTAACCACCGGGGATATACAAATTTCTGCTTTCACATATGCCATATAATCCATTACTTCACCGTACTCATAAAGACGCTTCTCACGAGCTGGTACCATTATTCTCAAATCACTCCGCATTCCCTCAACTTCCTGCATATAATTTAATGCTGTAAATTCACTCCAACGTGCAATCACTATGCTGTTGGCAGGAATAATTTCAAAGGCTTCGAGTGCATATTGCTCAGCTGAGGAAGATTGGGCATCAATGTATCGGCCCTTAAGCTGAACATACAGGTTCAAAGTGGTGACACTGAGAAGCACTAAAGTTATTGCCCCCTCCATCCAGCGCCCCGGGATTAACTTATTCAGGTTAGTCAGGCCAACTATTACCCATACTGAGAATATAAAATAAGCAGGGCCAACCATCAGGAAATAATCACCCGAGCCAAACAAAGTGAAGTAACCCATATAAATCAGGTATACCATCACCAGAAAAAGGCCGCCTGCTTGCTCTTTAATGCACACCTGCACTGCACCAATAAAGCCAAATGGGATGAGTACAAACCAGTAATGCCTAGTAAATATCAGAAAGTGCTCACTGATACGCCCCCAATAAAAGTCAACGCCACGAATCATAAGTGGGTCATGCTGAGAACCCAACATATACAGAAAGACTGTAGCCAATGAATCAGGTGAAACCTCACCAAATGGGACTCTATTCATTGCCAGAAGAACATTTGATATAGCAATTAGAAAAACAAACAAACTAATTACTAGTATAAATTTTGCAGCATCACTCTTACTATGATTCTTGCCCATAAAAAATATAAGCAAATATGCTGGAAACAATAAAATATTTGCAAAATGTGCGGCAAGTGCAAAGCCGTATAATAAGCTAATCTTCCATCGGAAATACGTAGATCCAATCTGCCGATCTTTCTGGTTAGTAAATACTACGGCTGTACTCCACACAACAAACAGAAGACTCAATGCATAGGCCTCACTGATTATTGCATTCCCCCAGATGGTAAAAATTGAGGCAAAAGCCATAGCCCCGCTTACTGATACAGTTAGCTTCTCAGTCAGTCTGTAAGATATAACCCCAACAAGCCCTGCAGTTATAGCCGCACTAATTACACTTACCAAGCTTGACGCTAACACAGGGTTTGGCACCAAAAACCCCAGCATATGCCCAATTAGTACAAATAACGGCGCACCAGGTGAGTGGGTTGCACCCAGTTGATATGCCCTTAAAGCAAACTCAGCTTCATCATGAAAGTTGACTGTCTGACCTGTCGTCAGAAGATATAGCGCTAGTGATATGAAACCAGCGCAGGCAAATATAATACGCTCAGGGAAAGCATTAACAATTCTGGCAATAGAATTCATCTGGGATGGATAACGTAAGTAACCCCGAAAAAGCTTTTATAAAAATGCAGCATATGATTGGCCTGATCACTAAGCCGAAATGCCACAGCGTACCTTATTCTGAAAGATTAAATTCAGCACGAATTGTCTTACGTAATGCATTCTTAAGGTCATAACTTGGCTTAAAACCTGCCGCCAGCAATCTTTTTGTTGAAAACTGGCTATTGGAGCAAAATTTATGAATACGAACCCGGCTCACGGGAAATGTTTTGTTGAACAAAACTGCAATGCCGTCAAGAATTGCAGCAATTGGATAAACAATCCACATTGGTACACGCATTGGCATATCAGAGCCATACTTAAAAACATCACGAACAAGTGGGACAAGTTCATTCATCTGTAAATCCGGCTTGTCAGCATAGTTGAATATCTCAATATTCTTACCTTGCAAACCAAGAAAGAATTCAAGGCAGGCGGTTATATTGCCTACGTAAGCAATGGACTTGCGATTTTTACCATCACCTACCATTACAAAGTGCTTCTTACCAAGCTGTCGGATCAGGTTATATACATTGCCACGATTCATCTCACCAAATACAGCTGTAGGCCTTATAATACGCAAGAGGCGTGAACTACCGCCTGCCACCCACTCAAAGTAAATCTGCTCAGCCTCATATTTTGTCCGTCCATAATCATTGATGTAATTAATATCAGCATCTTCATCCAGCTCCTGCTCTGAAAAGCCATAGATTGCAACAGTGCTGGTAAAAATTATTTCTTCGATACCCAGTTTTTCAGCAGCAATACATACATTCTTTGCTCCCTGCACATTGACATCATCATAAAGTGACAATGGACGTACATCATCCTTATGCTCAGCAGCAAGATTATAAATCACATCACAGCCTTCACAGGAACTGACAAGATCATCCACGCTGCGTACATCACCCGCTACACGCAAGTGCGAAAACACCTTACTATCAGCCTTATCGATTATTTTGACCTTATGCCCTGACGCTAGTAATCGTTCGGCTAATCGTGTCCCAATAAAACCACTGCCGCCAATAATAGCTATATTTCTAATGGTCATATTGTCCCGAACTCCTGCTATCAATCTGGATGCTAACTTACTTTCCATTCAACTACCCCTACCCACTCATCTGATCAATATTTTAGGCAGATGGCTATAAAGATGGAACTGGTGTTCATGCCGCCAGACTCCAAAACTCGTGGACATAAGAACTCTGGCACAGATAATGCAGCAAACCCTGACAGAATGTCACAAAATTACCAGCCAGTGGCTATATCACCTAGAATAGCCAGCTCTAAAGATATACAGCCACAACATAATATTGTATGACACAGACTCTACAGCCTCTTAATAAATTACAACAACCCTATCTAATGACCAACCGTAATGAATAGCGGTACAATTCTTACCAACCTGAAATTAAACAAAATTTTGGCTATCCAGTGCCCAAAGTAACTGTAATTCAATGTTACTCTCGGTATTGGCTTCTATGGAATCAATCACATGTCAGGCAAAGAAAAAGGTACTGCACTCAAGGCAACCATTGTCATCCTGATTGCATTAGCAGGCATTTTGCTGACAGCAGAATTTAGCATCCGCTTACTAGAAAAATCTGGTATCTACCCTCAATTTTTTGAGGTTTTTGGCAACCCCAAGCCACCCCTTAATAAGCGCACTGGCCCAGGGATGTTTTACGCCCATCCTTATACAGCTTACGCAATGAAACCTGGCTATACACGTGCCAATATTGAACGTATCAATTCATTGGGCTTTCGCGGAGAAGAAATTAGCCTGATAAAGCCAGATGATATTTACCGAATTGTTGCTATTGGTGGCTCCACGACCTTTGCAGTGTATTTGCCATGGAATCAATCATACCCTTACCTCTTACAGCAAGAGCTTCGAAACCGTTTTGGCACTGACAAGATTGAAGTTATTAATGCAGGTCTTACCGGATCAACCAGTGCGGAGAGTTTTCACAGACTGCCTACACAGGTACTTCCACTCAAACCGGATATGGTTGTTATATATCATGCATTCAATGACCTTCTGCCACGAATATTCAATGACTATCAGGAGGACTACTATCATTTCAGACGATCTGACCCCAATAATCCTCCGGGCATGACTCAATCTTATCTTTATCGTCTTGCACTAAGGGTGCTCAGCCCCGGTATGTTTCATGAAAACTATAATCTTGCTGCACAAGTATGGAAAATTGAAAACCTTCCATTAACAGACACCGAGAGAATGCAAAACTTTTTAAGTAGCACAAATGATGCCTTTAAATCCAACATAGAGAATATGATTATATTATTAGAGGGCAAAGGCATTGATGTAGTGCTTGCCTCCTTTGCCCTCAATTACAATACTTGGAACTGGCTCGACACCCTTCCCCCTTATGCATGGAAGTCAGGTATTAAGGCCAATAATATAGCCATTAGCGAACTTGCTGAAGAATATAGCCTCCCTATGGTTCCTTTTGCAGCTGCCCCTTTTATCGAGGGCAGCGTAAATTTTGGAACTCGCATGTTCCCCGACTCAATACATATGAGCCCGGAAGGCAATCAGTTCAAAGCTGAAATTTTTGCAGATACCATTGCCCCTATTATTGCGCATGACCTTGGCATCCCTGTGCCTGAACCATCCGAATATACTGCAGAATAGATATAAACTTTTAAAGAAAACTTAGGAAAGCTGCCAACTATGCTGACACATGATTACGCATACTATCTATTGAAGGTTTTTATAGCCGGCCTGCCCTCACTGCCCGGCATTCTCACATTACTTTTATTTATTGGTGCCTTAATTTCACGGGTAGTATTTAAAAGCTTCAAGCCAGAGCTGCGTACTTATACTTTCTACTTATGCTTACTAGGCTCTGCTGTACTTGCAACCATTACATTTTATTCCGCAATTCTGGAGCTTGATGAGCGTCCCGATACACTTGAATTTACTGGCTTACCTGATGGTGAAGCATCCTGTGGCAGCAGGTGGACTAACTGGATTAAAAGTGGACACGGAACAGCCAACCCCTGTCCCAAGGGCTGTTACCGTGGCCTCACACTCCAAAAAGAAGTAACTGTGAGCGGCTTTCCACCCTGGCCTGAGTACCGTGTAGAACTGCAATGCTGGAATAACGAGGACTAAACATATTGTCGCCCCAATCAGTATAAATGCTGATAGCATTGATAGCTTAACTAATGCATTGATAAATATATGCAATGAACAGATAAAAAACTCAGCAAATACTACTTACTAATGAATAAAATTATTTCAAGACTGCGACGTTATATTGAGTGGCTATCCGATCGCAAAGGCTACTATCTTGCAAAAAGCTTTGGCCCCAAGGTGCCAATATTTCCTATGGCTTTCTTACCTGATGGTTTCTCAGTCACTGTAGCGGGTAATACAGGCGTGGCTGTTGTGGATAATTTTTGTACCGCCAAAGAAGCGGAGTATCTGATTAGTTCTGCACTTGGCAAGCTTAAAGACAGCCGTATTACAATCAATAATCAGCAAGTCAGGGACAACTACCGCACATCACAAACTGCAATGGTCTTTGACCCTTCAAACAAAGATCCCGCAGTACTTCCTCTCCTGTATCGTGCAGGCATGCTACTGGGCTTACCATTTTCTAATGTAGAAGCCGTTTATGTTACCCGTTACCAGGAAGGTGAATACTATAAGGCGCATGAAGATTATTATGAAGGCTTTGATGGTGACCGTCTCTATACCATACTTATTTATTTGAATGATCTGGAACCAGACCAGGGTGGCGGGACAACCTTTGAGCAATTAAATATAGGTGCCACACCAAAACTTGGCCGGGCTGTTATCTGGGCTAATACTAACCCCGATGGCTCACATCATCCTGAGTCAAGACACGAAGCATTACCTGTAAAGAATGGCGCGGTTAAGTGGACCATTCAGCTTTGGTACCGGGCATACAAAATGATAAATGTTCCTGCAGCCTCTATCGTAGCGCCCCAAACATTACAGGGCCAACCCCTGACAGGCGATGAAGAACTTCCCCCGGGTGCTTGGGCTCCAGGTAAAGTAACTCCTGATAGCCCTTATGGAAAAGCGTTTAGTTGAAAATTTATGACCTCTCTATACATCAGATTACGTAACAAAATCAGCCAGCTGCTATATCGGAAGAATTACTATCTTTCAAAGGTAATACGACCTCAGGTTCCACCCACACCACTACTGAACCTGCCTGCAGGCTTCACGGTACATACCATTGCCAAAACAGGCCTAAAGGTTGTAGAAAATTTCTGCACCCAAGAAGAAGCTGACTACATAATAGAAACTGCTCGCAAACAACAACAACTAAATAAGAGCCAGGTAATTATTAATGGCAAACCAGTTGACGACCCAGGCAGAACATCAAATCACACAATTGTCTTTAATCGACACCATCAGGACCCCAAGATACTCAATATTATTGCACGAGGGGCAATGCTTACAGGTGTGCCACAAAGTCATGCTGAGCAGGTTTATGTCACCCGCTATTCAGAAGGTGAGGTATACCATGGTCACTACGACTTTTCTGCTGACTTTCTAACCTGTCACCGGCTGTGCACAACGCTTATCTATTTAAATACACTTGACGTAGAACAGGGCGGTACCACTTATTTCCGTGACCTTAATGTGGCATCCCAACCAACTGTAGGGCGTGCAGTCAACTGGACAAACATGAATCCGGACGGCACCTGGCACAAAGAAACTTTACATGCAGCCCTTCCACCCATTGGCAAAGATACCGAAAAGTGGGTTATTCAACTCTGGTTCCGTCCCTATGAAATGCACCCTATCAAAGAGCCACTGAAAGCCCTGCAGACAAAACCGGGAATACCATTGACCGGCAAGGAAACCCTGCCTGACGGATTATGGTTTCCTTCTGAGCAAGCCTCCGACTAAATAAACCTTTCCCTGACCTGACCATGACAGGTACCGTCCATAAGCAGACAAATTACGCTGCGTTATTAATCATGCAAATGCTGCGGCCTGAAGAATAACTTTCTTCTGCAGGTCCCACTTCTCACCAGCATTGGGGAGACCCTTAAATATTTCCTGACCATGTTCTGATATCTGGCGCCAATAAGCCTCATCCTCAGCTAAGCGAATAATATGCTCCGCTGCTGAACGTGCATCGGTCGGCCTAAAGTAGGCCGCTGCATCCTGACAAACATCACGGGCAAACCGGAGGTCCGTTGTTACCAAAGGCACGCCAGTACATAACGACTCTGGGTATACTGCAGAAAAAACTTCCAGTAATGATGGCAGAAAAGCAATATGGCTCTTTGCATATAAACCCGGTGTCTTACTGACAGGCACCCGCCCAAGGTTATTGATTCGCTTGCTTACGCCTATACGCTCAGCATGCTGCAGGATATCTTTAACTTCAGGAAGATCCTCAGGTAAAGTAACGGTAAATTCAAAATCAAGTTCTGGCCGTAACCTTTCAACCTCTAAAATAACATCTGGGATAATTTCCAGATTCTTATGTCCGTAGTAAGCAGACAAACAAAGTATCCGCACTTTACCGTCACCAGAAAAGGAAGCACGTACATTGTTACGCTCAAACTGTGGGCCAACCGTATTAGGAATAATAAATATCTTTTCCGGCATACAGTGTAAGCGTGAAATCAGGCCTTCCTTCGCTACAGGTGCCTCCGTCCACCAGAAATCAACTCTTTTCCACCACAATGCCTTCCAGGCCATTGTTCCTATCATCTTCAATGCCTCAAACGAAAAACCAAGTGTTTTAAATGCAAGCCAGCTTGAATGTGTAACCCAGGGGTCTGCCACACCACAAAGATGCCGCGCTTTAAACTTCACATATGCCGGGCCAAATAATGTAAACACCATATCAGGCTGCATCTGCGCTTCAATCTCTCGCACTCTGTCCCGTTCATCTGCATGACGTGCCGGTGATTTATCAAATATATGAAAACATGGCTTGGAAATATCAATCCCAAACCCAGTTAATTCCTGTGCTGCCGTTCTGGACACCATGTACTCCCATCCAGCAGTATCCGGGTCTTGCATGGCATGCCCAATAAAAGCAGTTGCGACCTGTAAACCACCGCCTTGCATCAAAGTACTTGTATTAACCAAAATTCTATAGTGGCTTTCTGCCATAACAATTCCCGCTACGCCTGACCAGGCAACAAATAGGCTAAACAATCAGAGCATACCCTACCTTAAAAAAGGAGGGTCCGTCCAAGCACCCCATCTCACTTAAATAGGTCTGAACTATATTACTAATGGCCTTTTAGGATATTCTTGTGATCTGCGTAGATAAGATATCTGTTACTAATCAGGCCAGAATTAAGCTGCAGAAATGCAACTTGATTAATACATCAGGATCATTGAGATCATAATACGACTACTTTACAGTCTTCTTTTTTCCCTAGCGCTCACATCCTGCGCATGGCAGGGGAACCGTGTCAGCAGTATGGCATCAGCTGAGGCCACCTCAGTACATACAATAGCTGACACAGAATTTTGTATGGGCAACCTTTTTGCTCTGCCCACAGAAGACACACCACGCCTAAACCCAAAACAGATTCACTTACTTAACTGGAACACTCATAAGTATGCTGATATTCGGGCACATGACGTACTGCTTCATTTAGGTAATAAGGCAAATCTTATTTTGCTTCAGGAATCTATTCAGGATTACACCCATATGCCCACCGTCAGATCTCAGCTGCACTGGGAGTTTGCACCGGGCTATATTAAGAACGGTATTAAAACAGGTGTAATGACGGCCAGCACAGCAGCACCGATTGCTGCTTGCAAATTAACCAGCACCGAGCCATGGCTGCGCACACCCAAAGCAACAAATATTACCCGTTATGCCCTCAGCGGTACCGATGAAACTTTACTGGTTATCAATATCCACCTGATCAACTTCACATTTGGCATCCATGCCATGCAAACCCAGCTAGAGCAAGCCCTAGCGTTTGTAGAGCGGCATACCGGGCCTGTTATTATTTCTGGTGACTTCAATACATGGAGCAAGAAGCGCAGTAAGGCTGTCTTACAGTCACTCAATAAACTGGGCCTGCAACCAATAAAATACACTAATGACCAGCGCACACAAATTTTTGGCATGCCGGTTGATCATTTATTCATACGCGATATTCACGTCAGCGCCGCGACAAGCTATTCCGTTGAAAGCTCAGACCATAATCCAATTTCAGTTGTTCTCGAAATGCTTTTGCCAAATACTCATGCACTTCAATAATTATTTATGGGGGGCTTTACTCCTCAGCACGATATTACTGACTAACACCAGCACTGCCAGTGAGGCAGAAGTTGAATACCTGCTTTCTGCCGTTGGCAATAGTGGCTGTCTTTTCATCCGCAATGGAGCCGAGCACCCTCCTGCAGAAGCTGAAGGCCACCTGAGAATGAAATACAAGAATGGCTCTCGCTACGTATCCAGTACAGATGATTTTATTACCCGTATCGCCAGCAAAAGCTCCTGGTCTGGTAATCCCTACCAGATCCTTTGCCCCGGGAAAGAGCCACAATCCAGCAGTCAATGGCTCAATAACCAGCTTAGCCATTTCAGGTCACAAACAAAGCTTCCAGACTAACTGACAGCCTAAGTAAGGCTATCCCTGCTTTACTATTGACTCATTAATAAACAAAAACACTACCCGGAATAGTTCCGAATGCCCGGAAGGCAGGCGCTGACCCAACTAGCATATCGCCATCATTTGCCAGCTCAAGATCCCAGCCAAAACCCATACCACCCGGTAAAATACTTGGCGGCTTAACATACGCCACCTGGCTCCATAAAAGTGTCTCACTGTCTTCTTTAAAGACATATATGGCACCTGTATTCGGAGCTTTATCAAACTCCTCAGGTCTGTTTATACCCGGCAAGTAGTTAGCCTCACCCTCAGCACCAACTGCCAGAGTCGCCCCACTGCTACTAAGAGAAACTGCTGTGCCAAATTTATCGTTTGGCCCCGTATTAGATGCCTTCAGATACTGGCTCTGCAGCCACTCACTGGATATTGCATCCTTATCAAATAAATACACTGCCCCTGATGAGTCAGCCAGTGAATGATTACCCACAAAGCCATTCAGGCCTGTGGATAAGCTGTCTTCCCTTGCAGCGCCTACAGCCAGACGAGTTGCTGCATCGTTTAATGAGACCGAGGCGCCAAAATGATCAAGATTATTTGCATTGGATGGCCTTAGCTCATCAGGCAGAGCTGACCAGCTACTGCCAGTACGTTCATACAAACTAACAAAACCCGTATTTTTTGCGGGGTTTGCTGCGGGATCACACCCTGTTAGCCAAACACTGCCATTAACTATTTGTGCATCAAGAAGCCCATCATCAGGATCCTGTGTCGCCCCAACAGCCAGTAAAGAGCCCGTGTAGTCGAGTGATAGAGACTCACCAAATACATCATTCTGCTGTGGATTGGCTGCTTTTAAGGACGCTTGCTGTGACCATTGGTCAGGGCCATCAAGCGCATAAATATATACCGCTCCTTCACACAAAAACTCATCATCCAGATTAGCAGTTGCCTCTCGTGCAGCACTCACTGCAACGACCGAGCCATCGCCAGAAATATCAAGTGCCCAGCCAAACAGATTAGACGCTTCAGCATTATCAGCCTTCAGGTAATCAGCAAAGACCCACTCATCTGCATCGCGAGTATACATGTAGGCGGCACCTGCTGAAGCCAAATCATTATTTTCCGGGTCACCACTGGTATCACCATCTTCACCCAAAGCGCTCACAGCAATGATTGCGCCATCATCACTCATGGAAACTGCCCACCCAAAATAATCATTTTCCTCAACAACAGGGGCTTTGAGAAACTGATCAAGCTCCCAAGGGTCTATTTTGGTATCTCTGCTATATAAATAAACTGCACCTGCATTGGGTATAGTCTGATATACGATGCACTGTAAGGGCACCTCTTCGTCTTCAGCCAGCGCTTCACAATCAATATAAACCTGACAAGTTTCCCCTGGAACACCATCAGGACGGTCAACACAGTAAGGCAATCTGGACATACAGTCAGTACCTGGTACAGCAGGGTCCCCCTCAATTATCTCTACACAATAAGGCAACTCCAGGCAGTTCTCACCAGGTAAAGGTGTATCAGGCCGATCAACACAGTAAGGCAGTTCATCAAGACAGTTCTCACCAGGTAAAGGTGTGTCATCACGATCAACACAGTAAGGCAGCGCATTAAGGCAGGCAGGCGCATCAGGGTCAGTGATATCAATATCCACACAATAAGGCGGCCGGATAACACAGCTCACATCCACCACACCATTCTCTACATACTGACAATAAGGTAGTGCCCGGAATACCTGACAGGGAAGGTATTCAGTTTCATCCTCATTCATTTCTAAAATATGGGTATAGCTCACTTGCTCACATTCAAAAACTGATGTGCCGTTACCCCCCACTGCCATAAGCAACCCATCTTCACTGAGTGCCACAGAAATACCAAATGTAGAGACCCCCTGACCGTTTGGGTATGGCGCAGTAAAAGCATCTATCACTTTTGCTGTAAGACTCCTGACCGATTGAACCCCAACAATAAAACAAACAGGGTCTGGGTCATCAACAGACCCTTCACATGCCTCTAACAAAAATAATGCATCTTTCCATTTAAACAGATGTAATTCCGGCAGCTCATAGTTGTAAATAACCAATGTAGGCAAACAGTCCGCATAAGGCACAGCAGGGTCCCCATCAGGGACATCAGCACAATCAGGTAATACAATCAGGCAATCCACTCCTGGCACAGCAGGGTCCCCATCAGGGACATCAGCACAATCAGGCAGGGTCAGAGAAGTGTCGGGTGCCTCTGAAGGAATAATTTTGGCAAACGGCGCCTCATACCCGGATAGGCCATCCTCATTTAGAGACAGGCGATAAAAATCAACACCGGGCTTTTCTATCCATGAAAAAGACAATACGTTATCGGTTATACCATTCTGCAGTCTGGGGCTGGTTGTTATTACCAGTTCTGAACTAGAGTAGTCCTGACCAACATCAATACTTTTTTCACTTGCACCACAGCCAACAATTAGCACAACCAGAAGTGGTAGCACTAAATATCTAATTAAAAATTTGCCGCCTTTCCGCATATCCTAAATTTCTCCTGAAACAAAAACCCGACCTGTACCTTTGAGAGTGCTGGATGGGAACCGTCATTCGGGCAGCTTATTCTATCCAGAGCAGTAAAATCTGCACCCTGAATTACTACTAAATGACCCACAAAGCATAGATAGTTGGACATTCAGACCATTAGTACGTTCAATCGCCCCATCAGGCTAAAACAACCCCATGTTTTTACAGGCTTTTTTATAGCTGCTATTTCTGATAAGCCATAATCCATTGCGCGCCTGACCATACATCATAATGCTGGCAACCGTAAAAGCCACAACCTTACTTCAGGGAGCACGCTATTATCCGTTGTCATGAGCGCATATAAAGAAAAACCTGACCATGAGATTACTACCAAAAACAGGCCTATACGCAGTTTTGTACTCCGAACCGGCCGTATGACTGCTGGACAGCAGCGGGCAATGAATGAACTATGGCCCCTTTATGGTATTGAGCCAGGCACAGATGCATTACACCTGGATAAACTATTCCCTAAGCCTGCACCCATCATTCTGGAAATAGGCTTTGGTAATGGCGAAAATCTAGCCGCAATGGCCAATAACAATCCAGAGTGCAACTTTATTGGCATAGAAGTACATGAAGCCGGTATGGGCCATTGCCTGCTCCGCATTGCAGAACAACAAAATACCAACGTACGTGTTATCCGTGATGATGCTGTCGAAGTTCTGCGCACTCGTATTCTGGATAGCAGCCTGCAAAGAATTAACCTTTTTTTTCCAGACCCCTGGCATAAAAAACGCCATCATAAACGCCGTATAGTACAAACAGATTTTGTTGCCCTGCTAGCCAATAAATTGGTTCCGGGGGGGCTATTTCATATAGCCACAGACTGGGAAAACTATGCAGAGCACATAGAGGAAGTCATGAGTTCATGCAAACGCTTCAAAGCATTGCCTGAGTTTCCAACAGATAGAATTAAGACCCGTTTTGATGCCCGTGGTAGCCGTCTTGGTCACACCAATTGGGAACATGCCTGGTGCAAACGTAGCAAAATCTAATTTTAGGCGGGGAAAGAAGCGTAAATACCTCCTGGCCTTAGAAAAAATGCGTGGCTCTTTGAGATGCGGGCGCATTTACAAAAATCGCATCACCCTCTACCCGACACTTAAGCGCACGAAGGCTTGCACCTGCACAGGGACCACCTACACAATGCCCTGTATCCGGCTCAAATACAGCTCCATGGGATGCACAAATCAGTAATGTCTGCTCTGGTGTAAAAAACTGGTTGGCATCCAGATTCAATGGATGACCCTGATGAGCACACACATTGGCATAGGCATAAACTTCCCCCTGCCAACGCACCACAATCCCACGAAATGGCCAGTCTTTATCACCCACCCTGAATTCGATAGCACCAGGCTCAGATATATCAGGCAGGCTTGCAATCTGCCATTCCTGCTCCGTCACCTGACACTACCCTGCTTTAACTGACGGCTTACTATAACTGCCAGAAGAATCGCCGGGATACCCATCAAAGAGGCATAGACAAAAAATGAAACCCAGCCTATAGCATCAACAATCTGGCCTGAATAACCACTAAGTATTTTTCCAGGCAGCACCATCAATGATGTAAATAATGCATATTGTGTAGCTGTATAAGAAACATTGGTCAGGCTGGAAAGATAGGCAATAAATACTGTGCCCGTGAACCCCTGCGCAAGGTTATCGGCACAGATAGTCAGTATCAGGAATGGCACATTAGGGCCCAGCATGGCAAGGCCGGCAAAACTCAGGTTAGTTACAGCAAGAACAATGGCGCCAAAAACTAACGGCCCGCCTAAACCAAACCGGGCAACCGCTAACCCGCCTATTGCTGCACCACCTAGTACTGCAGCAAGGCCAACAGTCTTCACGTAACCGGCAATTTGCACTTCATCAAAACCCGTTATCAGATAAAACGGGTTAGCCATTACACCAAGAACCATATCACTGATTCTATATATGCTGATAAACAGCAAAATAATTAGTGCATTTCGTGCATTGCGGTGAAAAAATTCAGCAAAGGGCTGTATAACAGCCTCACTAAACCAGCGTACTGGCTCCTTTACCGGTGATAACTGTGCCACACCCTGCCCGGCATCCGTTTCTGGCTCGGCAACAAACAATACAGTTACCATGCCTATACCCATCAGCACAGCCATCACCTGATAGGCTGTGTTATAGGACAACATCCCGCCAATCAGTAATGCACCAGCACCTGCAGCAAGCAAGGCCACACGATAACCAAGCTGGTAACTGGCTGCCATTGCTCCCTGTAATTCAGGACCAACTACTTCAATTCGCCAGGCATCTACTGCAATATCCTGAGTAGCGGAAAAAAATGCCACACATACCGCGCACCATGCCAGCAGAGGTAACTGATAAGCAGGGTCGCTAAAAGCCATCGCAAGTAATGCGCCTGCAACACCCACCTGTGAAAATAACATCCAGCTACGCCGACGCCCCATAACACGAGACAGAAACGGTATATTCAACTGGTCTATAAGAGGTGCCCATATAAATTTCAGGGCATAGAGAAGGCCAACCCAGGCAAACATACCAACATTACTCATGCTAACACCTGATCTGGTTAGCCATGCGGTAAGCGTACCTGCAGTCAACGCAAATGGCAGGCCTGCTGAAAACCCCAGAAATAACATCGCTGCCACACGTGGATGCTTATATATACCCAGCGCATCAAGCCAGCTACGTTTATCTGATTCAGCCAAAGTCATAGTCCATTATCAAAGGAGAGTGATCAGAAAATCTTTTACGCTTGTATATAGAGGCCTTACTAACTGAAGTACGCAACCTTTCGTTAACAACCTGATAGTCAATGCGCCACCCAACATTGTTATCCCAGGCGCGACCACGGTTCGACCACCAGGTATATTGATCCGGCTTTTGATTGACCTCTCGAAAGGCGTCTACAAAACCGCGCTCACCAAATACATCATCAAGCCATGCTCTCTCTGCGGGCAAAAAGCCGGAATTCTTCTGATTGGGCTTCCAGTTTTTTAAATCAATTTCCTTATGAGCAATATTCCAGTCACCACAAATTACGGCATCCCGGCCGGAGCTGGTAATGCCTTCCAGGTGCGTAGTAAATTCATCCATGAAACGAAACTTAGCAGCCTGCCGTTCTTCACTTGATGAGCCGGACGGCATATAGACGGACACAACACTCAGGTTGCCAAAACGTGCCTCCAGATACCGGCCTTCAGGGTCAAATTCACTGGAACCGAACCCATAAACAACATCATCCGGTTCTTTGCGGCTAAGCAGAGCCACACCACTGTAGCCCTTTTTTTCTGCCACTTCATGGTATATATGATAACGCCTGGGCGAGAATACAGAATCACTAATCTGGTCTAGCTGAGCACGAACTTCCTGCAAACAAAAAATGTCAGCAGACTGGCGTGGCAACCAGTCAAAAAAACCTTTACGGGCCGCTGCACGAATACCGTTAACATTAAGACTGATAATACGCATCGAAACAGAAAACCCCCAAAATAGATAATGGCTCATACCGGTAGGTGTGCGATACTCTAACAGCCTTAATTAACTTGTTCAGCAGAGAAATATGCAAGCCTACAAAACACAGTTTATTAATCTCGCACTTGAAGTTGGCGCGCTGAAATTTGGTGAGTTCAAACTAAAATCAGGGCGAATTAGTCCCTATTTCTTTAATTCTGGCATGTTTTCCAGCGGCAAAGCCGCAGCAACCATGGCTCATTGTTATGCCGAAACTGCAATATCCGCAGATATAGAATTTAATCTCATTTTTGGCCCGGCATACAAAGGCATTCCATTAGCTGCCCTCACTGCAGCTGCCCTGGCCAACCAGTATGACCGGGACATGCCCTACTGCTTCAATCGAAAAGAAGCAAAACAGCATGGTGAAGGAGGAAATATCGTTGGTGCCGCGGTCAGCGGCAATGTACTGATTATTGACGACGTCATAACAGCAGGTACTGCCATACGTGAAGCAATTGAAATTATTCAGACCGCAGGGGGCAAAATCACAGGCGTGTTACTGGCCCTCGACAGACAGGAAAAAGGCACGGGAGATCTCTCAGCCGTACAAGAGGTTGAACAACAACTGGGGATTCCTGTGCTCAGCATCATTCAGTTGGCTGACCTGATTGAACACCTCAATAAACGCAGCAATTCTTCGAAGACATTAGCCGCTATGCACGATTACCGCGCACGTTACGGCACCTAACCACACTGCGGTCACACATCCCAGGAGACCAAACCTGAACTGCGTCACGGTTCGGCTGGCATATCACTGTCACAATAAATCGGTAGCTATCTTTGCCTATTGATTAAGGAAAGCCGACCAAGGTGCATTAATGAAGCCTGGAAATAGACTATTACTTTTAACTGTTACAACCCTATTAGGGGTCAACAGTGCTGTGGCAGATAATAAAGAATCTGAGGTTTACCACTGGATCGATAACGAAGGTGTAATGTACTACGGTGACCGAGTGCCCCCCAGGTTTGCTGCAACCGGCCATATTGTTCTTACTGAGCAAGGTATCGAGATTAATCGTATTGATAGGGAAAAAACTGCTGAAGAAAAAGCTGTACAACAGCGGCTTGCTCAATTACTTGCTGAAAATAACAAGGTCAGAGATGCTGCCATACTCAGGGACAAAGTATTACTCAGCACTTATCTATCAATTAATGAAATTGAAGCACTACGTGATCGACGTACAGAGCTGGTTGCCGGGCAGATTCGTATAACTCAGATTTACCTTGATAATTTACGGGAAAAACTACTCAAGCTTGAAAAAGAAGCCCAGCACTTTCGTCCTTACAGCACAAAACAAAATACACGACCTATTGATGAAAAGCTTGCTCGTGAACTATCTAATACACTTAATTCAATCATGCTATATGAGCAGAACCTTGCCCGCTCCATACTGGAGCAAAATCAGCTAATGGCAAAGTTTTCTTCTGATATAGATCGTTTCAAAGAACTACACACTCTGAACTAGCCACTACCTGTATGACCAAAGCCACCGGCTCCACGTTCACTGTCAGCAAAATCTTCAACAAGCTCAAAATCTGCCTGTACTACCGGGACAATAACCATTTGCGCCAACCTCAGACCGGGCTCCAGCGTAAAGTTTTCTGAGCTTCGATTCCAACAGGACACAAATAGCTGCCCCTGGTAATCAGAATCAATAAGCCCAACAAGATTGCCTAGTACAATGCCGTGCTTATGCCCAAGACCCGATCTGGGCAGAATCATTGCTGCCAGCCCAGGGTCTTCTATATAGACAGCCATACCAGTAGGTATGAGTTCTGTCTGCCCTGGTTTGATCTCCAACGGTTCATCAAGGCATGCGCGTAAATCAACGCCTGCCGACCCTTCTGTTGCATGTTCAGGCAACGGAAAGTCAGCACCTACCCGGGGATCAAGAATTTTCAGTTGAATACTGCAACGACTCACAAGTGGCTCCTGGGAAAATTTATTAGAGTGAATTTATTTAGCTTGTTGTTCCGGCAAGCGCTAACTTGTAGCGAATAGCTACAATATCAACTAACTGGCGTGCCAGTTCCCGCTTGGAAATTTTAGGCAGTGGCTGGCGTCCATCCTGCCAAAGAACTATGGCTTCATTATCATCGGCATCAAAACAGATATTCTCCCCCACCAGATTTGCCACAATCATATTAAGTTTCTTACGATTAAGCTTATCCGTTGCATGCTGCTCAAGTTTTTCAGTCTCAGCTGCAAAACCAACTGTAAAAGGGCCATCCTCTAAAGCCGCAATTGCAGCCAGCAGATCAGGCGATTTCACCATCTCAAGTGTAAAGGTATCTGCTGATTTTTTTATTTTCTGTGCAGCCGCCTGTTTAGGCCTGTAATCAGAAATTGCAGCAGCACCTATATAAATGTCCATATTGCCAATACGTGCCAGCGACTCATCACACATTTGCTGGGTAGTCTCTACATCAATACGTTCAACTTTGGGTGGCGTTGGCAAATTAACGGGTCCCGCAATCAAAGTAACCTCGGCACCCGCATCAGCAGCAGCCTTTGCTAGAGCAAAGCCCATCTTTCCGGAACTTCGATTACTGACAAAGCGCACAGGATCAATAGCTTCACGAGTTGGCCCTGCGCTCACCATAATACGTAAACCTTCAAAGGGGCCAGATTTACCACCACGGACCAGGCGACTTACTATATTTGCAGGTTCAGACATACGTCCTGGCCCAACATCACCACAAGCCTGTTCTCCATCATCCGGGCCAATAAGCATGACATTGCGTTTCCGTAGAACATCACAATTAGCCTGGGTTGCCGCATCCCGCCACATTGCCTGATTCATTGAGGGGGCCAGTGTCAAAGGCGCTTCACTGGCAAGACAAATTGTTGTTAATAAATTTTCCGCTGAGCCTGCTGCAAGCTGGGCAATTAAATTAGCTGTGGCAGGGGCAATCAAAATTAAATCAGCCCATTTGGCCAGTTCAATATGACCCATAGCTGCTTCAGCTTTTTCATCCCAAATATCACCACGCACTGGCTCACCTGATACGGCCTGAAATACTGTGGGCGATATCAGTTTCTCAGCACTTGCCGTTAATACCACGCGGACTTTAGCCCCCTGGTCTTTCAGGCGACGGACAATATCGGGGCTTTTATAGGCCGCAATACTGCCAGTTACCCCCAGCAGCACACGTCTTCCTTGAATGTCGCTCATTAATTTTTATCTATCAGCTTGCAACACATGCTCAGTAAATCTTCCCTTAGATTAACCCAAATCAGCCATTTCCGTATGGCTTTGTTGCTACTTCGGCAATATTTAACCCTCGGCAAGATACCTATACAGGCTCAAAATACAGCTATGGACTCACTAAAAATTTCTTCCTGGCCCGTGGAAGAAAGGCCCCGGGAGCGCTTACTTCAATACGGTACCGCTGGGCTATCTGATACAGAGGTGCTGGCTGTTTTACTTGGGCGGGGTGTAGCCGGAATACCGGTTATTGAGCTTGCACGAGAACTAATACAACGCTTTGGCGGTATCCGTGGAACTCTGAACGCCAATCAGGCAGATTTATGCAGTGTAAACGGCATAGGGCTGGCCAAAGTTGCCACATTACTTGCTGCCCGAGAATGCGGGCGAAGGCACTTACGTGAGCGCCTAAGCCCAGGTGTTACCATAGGCTCACCTGCAGATAGCCATGAATTTTTGCTCGCCAGCCTGCGTGACCGACCTCATGAGGTCTTTTGCTGCCTTTTTCTGGATAACAGGCACCGGGTACTGGCCTTTGATGAGTTGTTTCGTGGCACGATTGACACGGCTGCCGTTTACCCCCGGGAAATTGTTAAACAGGCACTATCCAGAAATGCAGCTGCCGTGATACTTGCGCATAATCACCCCTCCGGCGTTGCAGAGCCCAGCCAGTCAGATCAACTGATAACACGGCGCATCCGGGATGCTCTTGATCTTATCGACGTGCGGCTGCTTGACCACTTCGTTATAGGCGATAACAGCTGCATCTCTCTGGCCAGCAGGGGCATGCTTTAAAGACCAGAATAGGCCCCAGTCCTTGCTTACGGAGGCTGGTACTGGTATAAAACGCAACCCCAAATCATCCGGACAGTCCGGATCGATTTAACTAATTGATTTATAAGAGGTTGCTCATGTCCCGCGTCTGTCAGGTCACCGGAAAAAAACCGATGGCCGGAAATAACGTATCGCACGCTAACAACAGGACGCGACGCCGTTTCCTGCCCAATCTTCACAGCAAAAGGATTTGGGTAGAGAGCGAGCAGCGCCATGTGAAACTACGCGTTTCCTCAAAAGGCCTGCGCATTATTGACAAACTGGGTATTGATAAAGTGCTTAGCAACCTGCGCGCCAAGGGCGTCAAGCTTTAAAGGAAGCTGAATCATGAGAGACAAAATTAAACTGGTTTCATCAGCAGGTACCGGCCACTACTACACAACGGACAAGAACAAGCGTCTTCATCCTGAAAAGCTGGAAACCAAAAAGTACGATCCCGTGGTTCGTAAACACGTGATGTACAAAGAGGCAAAGATTAAGTAAATCTGGGCTTTCAACCAGTGCAGCCAGCTGAAAGGTTAAACACACTTATACCGGGGCTCCAAATGAACCAAGGTAAAAAAGCCCGCTCAAAGCGGGCTTTTTTGTGCACAGATACATATATAGTGAGGTATTAAGCTAAGGACACCGTCACAAGAATGCCCGAATTACCTGAGGTAGAGACCACGCGATACGGCATTGCGCCCGCACTGGAAGGTCAGAAAATTACAGCACTGGTGATACGTGAGCCTCGGTTACGCTGGCCGATACCTAAAGACCTGCCAGAAAAACTGCAGGGACAAATTGTGAACAGCGTCAAACGTCGGGCAAAATACCTGCTCCTTGAAACTCAATCTGGCAGCGCCATGATTCATCTTGGTATGTCCGGAAGTATGCGCATCGTAAGCACTCAGGACGCGCCTGAGAAACATGATCATTTTGATATTGTCACTGCAGCAGGTGACATCATTCGTTATAACGACCCACGCCGTTTTGGCTCCTTACTCTGGGCTGGCTTAAACCCGGACACACATGCTTTGTTACGCAAACTGGGCCCGGAGCCTTTGGAAGAGGGTTTCACCGGTGTATACCTTTGGGAGTCCAGCCGGAGTCGCCGAATTAGTATTAAGCAACACATTATGAACAGTAAAGTTGTAGCAGGTGTGGGCAACATCTATGCCAATGAGGCTTTATTTATGGCAGGTATTCATCCCGCCAGGCAGGCAGGCCGAATTGCTTTACCACGCATGGAAAACCTAAGTAAAGAAATAAAAACTGTGCTTACAGCAGCCATCAAACAAGGTGGCACAACTCTACGTGACTATCGTGGTGGCGATGGAAAACCGGGTTATTTTAAACAGGAGTTACGGGTGTATGAGCGTGGCAACCAGCCCTGTAAAACCTGCGGCACACCCATCAAACAAATAGTGCAGGGACAGCGCGCGACCTACTACTGCAAACACTGTCAGCGCTAAGCACTAAATATTCTTTAGTAAACTCTGCCCTCTCCTTCGCCACGGGGGTCTGTCACAGAGCTCACTTTATTAGTTGCATAATCCCAGGTCACCACATTCATATTACCAAAAGGACGCCGGGACTCTGACAGTTTATGGCCCATAGCTTGCAAAAGCTCGATATCTGCAACATCAATTGCACCAGGCTCATAATTTACTACATCAGGCAAATACTGATGATGGAAACGCTTCTGACTAACCATCTCCTCTGCATCTGCACCACGTTCCCAGGCAAGTGCTGCCTGCAACACCATAGTTATAATTCGGCTGCCCCCCGGTGTACCTACAATAGCTATACCCCGGTCTGATTCCAGAAAGCTCGGTGACATGCTTGAAAGTGGTCGCTTAGCAGCAGCTATCGAGTTTGCTTCATCACCAATCAAACCAAATTCATTGGGAACGCCTTTCTTGATAGAAAAATCATCCATCTCATTATTAAGAACAACACCAGTACCGGGGGCAATAAATCCTGCTCCGTACCATGTGTTCACCGTAATGGTGGCAGATACCCGATTACCCGCCTTATCAAGGACTGAAAAATGGGTTGTCTGGCGCCCTTCTGAGCCATCCGTATCTATACCTTCAAGACTTGAGCTTGCCAAAGCCTGGTTACTCACGACCTTCTGTCTGTGAACCTGTAGATAATCCTCACCAAGAAGCCTGTCTAAAGGCATGGCTACAAAATCCGGGTCTCCCATGTATACAGCACGGTCACGATACGCCAGCCGCATAGCTTCAATTTCATAATGTACTTGCTGTGCCACAGGCAGACTATCCAGTGGGTATGCTGACAGAAACTTAAACATCTGGGCTAAGGCAACACCACCAGATGATGGTGGTGGCGCAGACACAACACGCATACCGTTGTACTCAAATACCGTTGGTTCACGTTCAACAACTGCGTAAGTGGCAAGGTCTTCAAGACTCCATATACCGCCGGCATCACGTACACCATCTACCAGCAAACGTGCCGTTTCACCTTTATAAAAACCATCATTTCCAGACTCGGCAAAACGTTTGTAAGTGTTGGCCAAATCAGGCTGGATGATCAGATCACCTTCTGTAGGAAGCTCTCCAGCCGGATAAAAGACAGTTGCAAAAGCAGGTGAATCAAGCAGTGATTTTTTACGAAATCGCAGCCCCAGTAATGCACGTGGAGAAATATTAAACCCTTCCTCTGCATAACGAATGGCAGGAGCCAGCGTTACACTCAGTGGCAGGGTGCCAAAATTCTCAGACAAATAGGCAAGTCCGGCTGGTTCACCAGGGATACCGGCAGCCAGTGGCCCATCCATGGAGGCCCGCTTGCGTGGCTTACCATCATCATCGAGAAACATATTACGAGTAGCTGCAGCCGGTGCCACTTCACGGGCATCAACAAAGCGGTACTCATCTGTCTTGGCAAGGTACAACAAAAAAAACCCGCCCCCACCAAGACCCGAAGCTGCCGGCTCCACCACCCCAAGAGCACCTGCTACAGCCACTGCAGCATCAAAAGCATTACCGCCTAAAGCAAGCACCTCCATACCGGCTGCAGTAGCCAGTGGGTCAGCGCTGGCTACTGCAGCGTTACCAGGAAACTTACGAGCACTCGTGTCACAGGCATTGATACCAATTAAAAGAACACCAAGCACAAGAATGCGAATGATCAAATGAACGCTCAAAGCAGTATCAACTTAAATACCTTTATCATTTACTAAAATGCTTTTTCAGCTCCACATCAACCTGAGGATGTACAAACTTTGCAACATCACCTCCCATTGCTGCAATTTCTCGCACTAATGTCGATGACACAAAAGCAAATTTTTCAGTAGGCGTCATAAATACTGTTTCAACAGCTGATTCCAAATGACGGTTCATTGTTGCCAGCTGAAACTCATATTCAAAGTCACTGACTGCGCGCAGGCCCCGCACAATAATGCCAGTATCATGCTGACGGGCAACTTCAACTGTTAGCCCTTCATAACCAATAACTTCCAGATCAGACACATCATTTAATACGGTCTTAATGAGACTAATACGTTTTTCCAGGTTAAACACAGGCTGCTTTTTACTACTGGCAGCCACTGCTACAACTACACGCCCAAATGTTCGGGAGATACGTCGTGCAATTTCTTCATGTCCATTAGTAAACGGATCAAAGGTTCCGGGGTATAGCGCGCCTGCTGCCACTGGTTTACTCCTGCTTATCAAATACTTTTATGTCTAGGCTTTCGCTGTACAAGCATATAACGCACATTCCCTGCTGTACGCTCCCTGACAATACTCCAGATTTCTGGTAATGATGGTAACTCTACTTGTTTGGCCATCTCTATATATATGTATGCATCAGGGCTTAAACAACCAGCCGATTCCAGCAGTGTACACAAATTACTCAGTATCGGACCTGTCCCCAGGCTAACAAAGGGGGGGTCAATAAATACGATATCAAATGGCCCCCGGTCAGCATAAGAAAGTGTAAAAGCATCAGCCTTTATAACCTTCGCTGATCTGGAACCTGCCTCTTTTACCCCCAGAACCTCAATATTCTTCTTAAGCTGACTTACCGCCTGCCTGTTCTGCTCGATAAATACAGTCTTTACCGCGCCCCGTGACAAAGCCTCAAGACCTAACGCCCCCGTACCTGCAAACATATCAAGACAGCAGGCATCAGATATAGAAGGCTGCAACCAGTTAAAGAGCGTCTCCCTGACCCGGTCAGCTGTGGGACGAATGCCCTTAGTTGCAAAATGAATACGCCGACCTTTCCAGCAGCCTGCAATAATGCGCACGGATGAATGTTCTGATTTAGCCACTATTCTGCCATCACTAATACTGTCATATACAAAGCTAAGCATAGCTGAGCCTGGCCCTATACTGGGGTGATTCTTTATACCCTTATTTATCCCCTTAGTTTATTCCTTAGGCCGTTATTCGTTAACATGCGCGCTCATGAATACATCTGCTGATAAAGATACCCCTCCGAAGAAACCCGGTTTTTTCTCCAGACTGCGTCAACGACTTAATCGTGGCAAGGGTCTGGGCCTGAGTTCACTCAACTGGCTTACCGGCCGGGGACTCGATGAGGAACTGGAGGAAGAAATTGAGGAACGCCTGCTACTTGCCGATGTAGGCGTGGAAACAACCGAACGCATCCTGAATGGTTTGCGTAAAAGTGCCGGCAGCCTGAAAAATGATGACAGTGAGGGCCTGAAAAAAGCCTTACAGGCCGAACTACTGGCCATACTAAAACCCCGTGCAATCCCACTAACCATTCCAGCTGATAAACGGCCCTATGTCATTCTTATGGTCGGCGTAAATGGTTCAGGCAAAACAACAACCATAGGCAAGCTAGCTCACCACCTTAAGGACCAGGGGTTATCTGTTTTACTAGCAGCAGGTGATACCTATCGAGCAGCAGCAACAGAACAATTACAGGCATGGGGAGACCGAAATCAGGTGCCCGTCATCAGTCAGAAACCTGGTGCAGACCCCGCAGCTGTTATTTATGATGCTCTTGAAATGGCCCGGGCAAAAAACATTGACGTCGTGCTCGCAGATACAGCCGGAAGATTACAAAATCAGGAAGGCCTGATGCGTGAACTCGAAAAGGTAGTCCGTATTGCTGGCAAACAGGACCCTGAAGCACCCCATGAGAAAATGCTAGTGCTTGACTCGAGTCTGGGCCAGAATGCTCTCAATCAGGCTATACACTTCAATACGGCTATAGGCCTGACAGGCATAACCATGACCAAGCTGGATGGTGGCGGACAAGGCGGCATACTATTGGCAATTGCAAATCAGCTGGATGTCCCGTTTCGTTTTATTGGGATAGGTGAACAAAGGGAAGATATGGCACCATTTGATGCAGAAAAATTTACAGATGCATTACTTGGGTTCAGAGATGAACAGGATACAGCGACCAGATGATCCGTTTTGATGATGTCAGCAAACGATATGATGGTGGTGGAGATGCACTTAAACACCTGTCATTTGAAATAAACCGCGGTGAAATGGTTTTCCTTACAGGCACATCCGGCGCAGGCAAGAGTACACTTCTCCGTCTTATTGCCCTGATTGAGCGCCCAACTCGTGGCCAAGTATTTGTAGATGGACGTAATGTAGGCCGGCTCAAAAAACGCCAGGTGCCCAGGCATCGCAGGCAACTTGGTATTGTATTTCAGGACAACAAACTGCTTCCTGACCGCAGCGCCTTTGATAACGTTGCGCTGCCACTAATTATTAGTGGCATCAGTGACCGGGAGATACCGCGCAGGGTAAGGGCCGCACTTGACCAGGTAGGCCTGTTAAAAAAGGAGCGCAAGACACCACGAACACTGTCTACAGGCGAACAGCAGCGCGTCGGTATTGCACGAGCCGTTGTTACCAGGCCCACACTGCTTATTGCTGATGAACCAACCGGTAATCTCGACCCGTGGCTATCACTTGAGATTATGAAGCTATTTGGCCGCTTCAATGAAATTGGGGTAACCATGTTAATAGCAACGCACGACCTTAATCTGCTTAATCGGGTAAATGGTCGCCGTATACAGCTAGCTAATGGCGAACTGATTAATTCTGATAATGATGCGCTGGTTTTTTAGGAAGGTTTAATGGCGCGTAACAAAGCAAATTTAAACTCTCAATTCCAGCGCTGGCGGAAGCTACACATACGTAATTGTGTAGATGCACTACTGGAATTTCGCAGCCAGCCTATAGCAACTGCCTTAACTGTCGCTGTCATAGGCATTGCACTGGCTCTACCTGCATCACTCAATTTGCTGGTACAAAATGGCCGCAGCCTAGCAGGCACCTGGGAAAGTGCCCGGGATTTTTCTGTTTATATAAAACCCGGTGAGCAACTTACTGTTGCCAATACACTAGCAGAAGAACTACGTAACCTTAGCAGTATTGATACAGTGATTATCATTACTGCTGATGAGGCTATGAACGACTTCAAAGAGGCCTCCGGTCTTGGCGAAGTACTCGAGACACTGGGCACTAACCCACTGCCACATACCCTTGTTGTCAGGCCTAATGAAGCGGCAACAGTGCTGGAACTGGCGGCACTGGGAGAAGAGCTCTCTACCCGGCCCATTGTTGATATGGTCAAGATTGATACAGAATGGGTAGCACGACTGAATGCCATACTCGACTTCCTAAACCGAATCGTTCTTATGGGGTCCTTACTACTCATCATTGCAGTAGTCATTATTGTTGGTAATACCATCCGCCTGGATATACAAAACCGCCGGGATGAAATTGAGGTCCTTAAACTGCTGGGTGCCAGCGATGGATTTGTAAGGAGGCCGTTTTTGTATATAGGCCTCTGGTACGGTCTCATAGGTGGTGGTATAGCCTTCCTGCTCTTACAAGTTGGTGGCTGGCTTCTGGCTGCACCGCTGGAGCGTCTTATAGGGCTCTATGCAACCGAGATCAACCTGCTTGGCATGGATAGGGCTACCACCCTGTTTGTGATTGGCGGGGGCATTCTCTCTGGCTGGGGTGGCGCCTGGAGTGCAGTAAGCCGGCATTTGGCAATTATCCAGCCAAAATAATCATAAGTAACTGATAATATAGGTTTTTAACATAAGCCTATTAAGGAACTGATCCAGTTCTTAGCACTCTAACATAAGGAGTGCTAGAATCACCGACCCGCAAAAGCACGCCATCAAAGCAATAGCGGAATACAGTAAATATGAACCATGCATTAACAACAACAAATCAGGACCTGATGCTTGCTGGTCCAACCGGTAGTCTGGATAGTTATATTCAGGCGGTTTCTGCTATACCCGTATTAAGCAGGGAAGCTGAACAGGAACTTGCCCGACGTCTGGTTGATGATGAAGACCTGGATGCTGCCCGTGAACTGGTTGTATCCCAGCTACGTTTTGTCGTACATATCGCCCGGGGGTATATGGGTTATGGACTGCCACTTGCCGACCTAATTCAAGAAGGCAATATCGGCCTGATGAAAGCCGTTAAGCGCTTTGATCCAGATGTTGGTGTGCGGCTAATCTCATTTGCTGTGCACTGGATACGTGCAGAGATTCATGAATTTGTTTTAAAAAACTGGAAGCTGGTCAAAGTGGCCACGACCAAGGCACAACGCAAACTATTTTTTAACCTTCGCAAAGCAAAGAAAAGTCTTAGCTGGTTATCAAAGGAAGAAACCACTGCCGTTGCTAATGATCTTGGTGTCAGTGAACATGAAGTAACAGAGATGGAACAGCGTCTTTACTCTAGGGATGTTGCATTTGACCCTACCCAGGAAGATGACGAAGAAACACCATATGCACCAGCCCTTTATCTGAAAAATTCAGAAACAGGCCCTGCAGATGAGCTTGAAGCCAATGACTGGAATACTCAGGCCAGTGATATGCTACTAATTGCACTTGAAACACTGGATGAACGCAGTCGTGATATTTTGCAGTCCCGCTGGTTAGCTGAAAATAAGCTCACTCTGCATGAACTTGCTGATAAGTATGGCGTCTCTGCGGAACGTATTCGCCAGATCGAAGCTAATACAATTAAAAAACTGCGCACATCTATCACACCAGCCTGATTATTCTGGCAATACCAACCTAACCAACACTGTTACCACAGTGCTCTCCTTTTGCCAGCACTGAATACACTCAACACTGATACTAAAACCACTTTAGCTGCATCTTTATACCTGCGGACAATCATGTATGCATGACGGATACAGTCATAAAGCAATCTGGAAAATTGCTGGCCCAATGATTCTCTCCTCTATCTCCACACCACTGGTGGGCCTGGTAGATACCGCACTAATGGGACATCTGGATACACCCGCTTATCTGGGCGCTGTAGCAGCTGGCACAACTATTTTTAGCGTGCTCTTTATGAGCCTGAATTTTCTACGGATGGGCACCACAGGAATTGCCGCACAGGCATTTGGCTCAGGAAACACTACGGCAATTCTCAACAGCCTTACTCAGGCTCTGGTGATTGCAGCCTTAATCGCACTTGCACTCATTACACTGCAGCTTCCTGTTATAGACATCTCACTGTGGCTACTTGGCTTGCAGTCAGAAACTGCCAACATGACGTACGAGTACTTCACTATCCGGGTTTGGAGTGCACCTGCGGCAATGGCTAACTTCGTTATTATCGGCTGGCTTCTGGGCATGCAGAATGCCCGCGGCCCACTAGCCATCATGCTGACTATCAATCTAAGCAACCTTATTCTGGACATAGTATTTGTAGTTGGTATGGGCCTGAATGTCAGGGGTGTTGCCCTGGCAACCCTGATAGCTGAAGTATTAGGCCTGATAGTTGCACTATCATTTGCCCGTTCAGTCCTGCAAATACAATCACCCAGCTGGCACCAGCCATCACTATTTAAGTTTTCAAGTTATAAACATCTGCTTACTATAAATAGTGACCTATTTATACGGAGTGTAGCGCTCATGTTTACCTTTGCATTTATTACAGCACAGGGCGCACGACTGGGTGCTGTCGTACTTGCTGCCAATGCATTACTTATGAACTTCCAGTTGTTTCTTTCCTATGCTCTGGATGGTATTGCTCATGCCTCAGAAGCGCTGACAGGGAAAGCAGTTGGGTCTGGCAATCACGAGGGCCTTGATCTTGCCGTTAAACGAAGTTTTTTCTGGACTTTGATTTTGGCCTTACTTTTTACCCTGACCTATATCATCTTTGGCAACACAATTATAAATCTACTAACCGACCTAACAGATGTTCGGGGCCAGGCATCTGACTATTTACCCTGGCTGGTCACACTACCACTGTTATCAGCTGCTGCTTTTTTGTATGACGGTGTTTACGTGGGTGCTACCCGTTCACGTGAGATGCGTATAATCATGACAGGAGCCCTGCTGCTGGTATTTTTACCCATCTGGTTTACTACCAAGGGCCTTGGCAACCATGGCTTGTGGTTGGCCTTTACAGCTTTTATGGCGTCCAGAAGTCTTGCAATGTATATCTGGTATCAACATCTACGAGCTACTAATCGATTGTTTACGTAGAAATTACTGTAGTTGCCCGGTTACAGAATGTGTGGTCGTAGCAGCCTGAGTCTGGTCTGCCTCACCCTCACCCTGATCAATCTTTTCAGGCTCAGACGGCAACCAACCACCACCCAGTGCTTTATACAAACTCACGATAGACACCAATTCCTGTCGCTCAACAGCTGACTGCGCCAGTTGCGCATCAAATAAAGAGCGATCCGAATCGAGCACCTCAAGATAATCTGTTATGCCACCGTCATAACGCGCTCTAGATAAAATACTGGCACTCTTTGCTGCACGTAACTGAAAACTACGTGCATTAAGTTCTTCACGGTAATACTTGATGCCTGCCAGAGAGTCTTCGACTTCCTGCAGAGCCAGCAGGATAGTCTGTTCATATTCATACAAAGCCTGCTCGGTACGGGCTATCTCAACTTCAACCTGAGCCTTACGTTTGCCCGCATCAAAAATAGGCCCGAGAATATCAAGTTTAATATCCCAAAGTTTTGAATCACTCTCAATCAAATCACCCAGATCGTCACTGATGTAACCACCATTTGCCGTTAAAGCAATAGAGGGGAAACGCAGTGCTTTAGCTACACCAATACGGGCCGTCTGTGCAGCAAGGTTTTGTTCCGCTGCACGTATGTCAGGCCGACGTTCCAACAATACAGAAGGCAATCCAGCAGGCACCTCTATTGGGTAAATCTGGCCCTTAAGAGAGCGACCTCGCATAATTTTACGTGGGCTACTGCCCAGTAAAACACTCAAGGCATTCTCAGCTTGCTGCCGCTGGCGGCGAAATGTTGCAAGACGTGACATTGCATCAGCTTCTTCGATTTGCGCCTGGTTCACATCAAGTAACGGCACCGTACCGTGATCATAGCGAGCCTGAATAATGAGGGTAGTATCCTTTCTCGCATCAAGCGTTTCTTCAGAAATCAAAACACGGGCATCAAGATCGCGCAGTAATAAATAAGTACTTGCTACATCTGCTATCAGGGTAATCAATACGGCACGCTGATTATCTTCAGTACCCAGCAATTCAGCCCTGGCAGATTCTGTAGCACGACGATACCGGCCCCATAAGTCCACTTCATAACGCGCCCTTAAACTTGCCGTGTATTGATCTTCTATACCGCCATTAGGTAATACTTGTTCCGCCATATTGCCCCGCCCCGCACCCACCGAACCATCCAAGGCTGGGAATTGATCGGCTCTGACATTGTAATAGCGAGCACGCACTTCATTTACCCGGGCAATAGCTTGCCGCAAATCACGGTTTTCACGCAGTGCTTCTGTTATCAATAATTGCAGCTTTGGGTCTTCAAACAACTGCCACCATTCAAGATCAGCAATTGATTCATTGACTGCCTGAATCCCGTAATAGGATTTTGGCATGGGTATATTCGGCCTTTCATAATCAGGGCCCAGGTTTATGCAGCCTGCTATCAATACAACAGGCAGAATCAGCACAAGAAGCCGGGAATAATTACCCACCTTTGCCTCCAATCGCTTGACCCTTCCGATTGGCAAGTTTGGTAACAAGAACAAACATGGATGGCACAACAACCACGCCCACGATAGTTGCCATTAGCATGCCAGAGAACACTGTCATACCCATCACCTTACGCGCTTCAGCACCGGCACCACTGGCAACCAGCAACGGCAACACACCGAGGATAAATGAGAATGCTGTCATCAGAATCGGGCGAAAGCGGTCTTTAGCTGCAGCTAATGCAGCCTCAATAAGCTCCATTCCCTCATGTTCCATTTTTAGCTTGGCAAACTCCACGATAAGGATGGCATTTTTAGCAGCAAGGCCAATCAGCATAACGAGTCCGATTTGGGCAAACACGTTATTGGTATAACCGGCAATAAACAAACCAGAAATAAACAGCCCCGCCATCGCACCAAATACAGCAATAGGGGTGCCCAGCAGGACACTCAGTGGTGTCGACCAGCTTTCATACTGAGCCGCAAGAATAAGAAATACAAAGATAAGCGCCATAATAAAGACCGATGCTCCACTACCCTCAGCCGCCTTCTCCTGATAGCTCATCGCATTCCACGAGTAGGTCATATCACCGGGCAAGGTGCTGGCCGCTACTTCTTCAAGGGCAGTAAGTGCCTGTGCGGAACTAAAACCGGGCGCTGGTGAACCGGTAACCTCCGCTGAGCGGAACAGATTAAAACGATTGGTAAATTCGGGGCCCTGTGTATCAGACACACTAACAATGGAAGATAAAGGCACCATGGCCCCACCAGGACCACGCACAAAGAAGTAACGAATATCTGAACCTTTGGCTCGGTATTCAGGTTCTGCCTGTACATAAACCTTAAAGAGACGTCCAAAGCGGTTGAAGTCATTTACATAGGCACCACCCAGAAATGAGCCAAGTGCAGTATTAACATCCGCCGGCGAAACACCCAGCTTCAGCACGGCAGAATTATCTATATCAGCAAAAACCTGTGGAGAACTTGAACGAAAAAGAGTAAATGCTCTGCCAATTTCTGGTCGGGCATTGGCGGCAGCTAAAAATTTATCGGTCTGCTCAGACAGATACTGGGGCGTATTACCCGCCATATCCTGAATCATCATACTGAAGCCCGAGCCAGTACCCAAGCCTGGAATAGCTGGTGGACCGAATGCAACGGCTATTGCCCCAGGTATTTCTGTTGCAAACCGTCGATTCAGTAACTGTATTATTTCCCGTGCATGCAATCGGTCATCCTGTCGTTCATCCCAGGGGTACAACCAGGTAAACAGGAAAGCAGAATTACTTGATGCAGCACCAGTTAACAAACTGTAGCCTGTGATGGTTGTCACCAGCTCAATACCGGGTGTGTCCATCATGATTTTTTCAACTTTTTTGGCCACAACATCAGAGCGCTGCAGAGAAGCAGCATCTGGCAACTGGATATTCACCATAAAATAACCCTGATCTTCTTCCGGTACGAAGCCTCCCGGCACAAACTGAAAGAGCGCCGCCATGGTAACCGTAAGCCCTACGAGTAATGTTGCTGTGAGCTTGACGCGATGGGTAAATACCCCGGCAATACCCATATAAACGTTGGTGGCTTTCTTAAATCCCACGTTGAACTTGTCATAGAAAGGCTGGAAGCGGCTTTTTATCTCGCCGGGTGGGCGGAGCAACTTCGCACTCAATGCGGGTGCCAGAGTTAAAGCCATGATGGAAGATAAGCCCACAGAAATTGCGATAGTGATAGCAAATTGTTGATACAGCCGCCCAGTAATACCGACCGTAAAAGCAACCGGCACAAACACAGCGATAAGTGCCAGAGATGTGGCCACAATCGGTGCCGATACTTCACTCATGGCTTCTATCGTTGCCTCTTTTGGTTTAAGACCTTTTTCCATCTTGGCTGAGACAGCTTCAACAACCACGATGGCATCATCCACCACAATACCAATTGCGAGAACCAGCCCAAGCAGCGACAGGGTATTGATTGAAAAGCCAATTAGTGGGAACACAGCAAAGGTGCCAATCAATGACACCGGCACCGCAAGCGTGGGGATGAGTGTGGCACGCCCATTCTGCAGAAAAATAAACACGACCAGAATAACCAGTGCCACAGCTTGAAAAAGTGTTACTACAATCTCTTGAATACCCGCATCAATCGCCTTGGTGGTATCGAGGGAGACGGTGTACACAAGATCATCTGGGAAATTCTGCTGCAATTGTGCCATTTCTCTGCGCACGCGTTCTTCAATGTCCAGACCGTTTGCACCAGGCAACTGATAGATTGCGAGCACCGCAGCAGACTTTCCGTTTAGGCGACTGATCAGAGAATAGTTCTGGGCTCCCAGTTCAACACGTGCAATATCTTTAATCCGCACCTCGGAACCATCCGGATTGGACCGGACAATGACATCTCCAAATTCCTCAGCAGTGCTCAAGCGCCCCTTGGTACGAACGGTATAGGTAAAGAGGGTATTCGGCAGCGCTGGCGTACCGCCAATCTGACCTGCCGGTGTAATCGCATTTTGTTCCTGAATAGCCCGTGTAATGTCCGGCACAGTCAGGCCCAGTTTGGCAAGTTGATCTGGCTTAACCCAGATACGCATAGCGTACTCGCTACCGCCAAAAATATTAGCCTGGCCTATACCTTGAATTCGGGCAATGGGATCCAACACATTGATGGTCAGATAGTTATTCAGAAAGTCACCACCAAAAGTGCCCTTGGGTGAAGACAACGTGACCAGCAACAATGGAAATGCTAGCTTCTTTTGAACCGTGATACCGAGTCGCTTGACCTCCTCAGGCACACTGGCTTGTCCTTCAGATACACGGTTCTGCACCAGCACGTTAGCAGTATCCGGGTCAGTACCCACTTCGAATGCAATGCTTAACGACATCTTGCCGTCACTCGAGTTGGTGGACTTCATATAAATAGAATTTTCAACTCCATTTATTTTTTGTTCGAGCGGCGTAGCTACTGATTTTTCAACCACCTCGGCATTTGCACCAGTATAATTAGCTACCACAGATACTTCAGGCGGCGTGATATCCGGATACTGTGCAATTGGCAGACCGGACATGGATATCAACCCAATGAGAACCATAATGATGGCAATCACCATGGCAACAATCGGTCGACGTACAAAAAACTCAGCCATCAGCTAAACCACTCAGGAGTCTTTATTCTTATTGAGAGCTACAGCCTGAAATGGCTCTGTTGCGACTGTCATACCAGCACGTACTTTTTGCAGGCCCTCAACAATGATGGTCTGACCCGATTTCAAGCCTTTAGTAATAACAATATTACCGCCCCGGGAAGGACCTTTTTCCACGTTGATGATCTTGACCGTGTTGTCACTATCAACCACATAAACCTGATAAATCCCCTGCAACTCAGCAAGTGCCTGCTTTGGAATCACCACCACATCCTTAAGTACCTGATACGACGCTCTGACCCGTGCGAATTGACCAGGGCGCAAAAGGCCGCGTGAGTTTGGGAAGACAGCCTCTATCTTAAATGTACCCGTTCTAGGGTCGATCGCCTGTGAAGTTGCATCTGCATAGCCTTTTTCTGGCCACTCACTACCATCGGCAAGGATTAGGCTCAACGGTATATTTGATTTTCTCTGATTGCTTTTTGTTACTCCGGCCTCTGCAGCAGAGTCACCCTCATAACCGGCAGCATTCCTCTTTTCTGCATTAAACCCCCTTGCCAGAATCAGGTATTCCCGCTCAGAAATTGAAAACTGCACCCGGATAGGATCAATATCAGACAAGGTATTTAATACGACCGGGTTGGGTTCCTTACCCACATACTCACCAGGCTTGGCCTTGGTTAATCCGATCAACCCAGAAATGGGCGCATAAATTTCTGTATAACTCAATTCAATATTAGCCAGTTCAACACCTGCTTGCGCAGCTTTCACACTGGCGCGAGATGCTGCGTCATTAGCTACAGCAGAGTCCAGATCCATCTGACTGACCGCATTGATTTCTGCCAATGGTTGTATGCGCCGTAGATCAGAAGCATTTTTAGCTGATAATGTTTCAGCAGCTGCCAGCTGGCTCTGCGCTTCCACCAGCTCTTGCTGAAAAGACTGTGAGTCAATCGTATAGAGCAACCGCCCCTTTTCAACTTGCTGCCCTTCAATAAAATTGATGGTTTCAAGGAAGCCATCAACACGGGCACGGATGGGTACATCCTGATTGCCGAGTGTACTGCCAACCAAATCAATAATGAGGGGGAAATCCTCAGTTTCGGCTTTAATAACCTGCACAGAAACAGGTGGTGGCACAGGCGGCTTACCACCAAAATCACAGCCGCTCAATATAACCAGCATGAGGCTTGGGAGCACTAAAAATAGAAGTATCCGCATCTTGAAACCAAACCTCTTGACACTATTTATTTTTATAGCCTATCTGGTATAGGCATATCTATGTATATGTACTTATATTATAGCGCAGGACTCTATTTAATTAAAAACAATTACTATAGCCCGGCCACTTGGCCTAGTAGCTCAGAATTTGCCGAAGACCGCTTATATAAGTCACGTCGAAACTGTACTGTATTTTCACCAATAGCTACCCATGCTGTGATATAGACAAAATTAATTTGAATATCTCTGGTGACAGGTATGCCATATGTCTTATAGCTTCCTTTCTGCAGTAAGGACGACAGTAAAACCTGTGAATCAGCATCAATCAACCAACGTGCCAGCCGCTCTGAATCAGCAACCCTGACACACCCAGAACTCAAAGACCGGTAGGACAAATCCAGTAACCCCGGCACAGGTGTATCATGCAAATACACATTGTATTTATTTGGAAAATTAAATTTAAATTTCCCCAGACTGTTACCCGGACCAGGGTCCTGTCGCAGTCGATAAGGAAAGTTATTTGTGCTGAGCAAATCCCATTCTATAGTCTGGGGATCAAGTTCCGGAGCATCTTCATCCCAGCCCTGGTAAACACGAATATGATTACGTGCAAGAAAATTTATGTTTGCCTGCTGGCGCGGTAAAATATCCTGAGTTGCGATTGAACGTGGGACTGTCCAGGACGGGTTCACCACCACTTTATTAATATGGCTGCTCAATATGGGTGTAGGTCTTTCAGGACGACCTACAACTGCACGCATACTCAATTCAATCTGATCACCCCTAATTGCACTGACCAATGCTTCTGGCACATTTACCCATATGTGTTGCTTATCAGTAACATCAGTTAAATTACTAGAGAGTGCTTGCCAATCAGTACGAGCTTGCAGCAACTGTACCAGCAGCTCATCAACCGGCACACTTAGAAGGCTACGGGTTAATCGATCCAGTCTACCTGAACCCGGCAATCCGTAACGAACCTGAAAATGCGCTATTGCCTGACCCAGGTAAACATCAAAAAACAATGGGTCTGCGTTCATTTCCCCGATGTAATCATGGGTATCACGCAGCCGGCTGCGTATCAACGGCACATCAAGGTGTCGCATGCCAGGGTTAAGCTCAGGCCCTTCAGGGAGAGGCTGCCAGCCACCCTGATCACGAATTGCAGTATAAAAAGTAATCGCCTGATCAAGTCGTTCAACCTGCTCACCAGATAACCAGGCAGCAGCTGAAGAACTGGCTGTATCAGCAGCATGCACAGCATTGATACTGCTTACTGAAACAAAAACAGCACAGCAAAAAAGAACAGACCGCCGGAAGCCTCCGGCGGCCTGGATAACTAAACAGCTTAAATCAGGGCAGTTGTTGAAGTGCAAGACCAACATCACGCACGATGCCAATATCATCTAATGATACATTTACTGCATGAGTTACTGCCTGATCTCCAAGAGGGCCAAGCAGGGCACCCTGCACATAGCCACTTTGTACATTGTCACTAAACTGATCCAAATTGGAAACAAAGTCAGCGCCACTCATTACACCCCCGGCAGAAAAACTATAGCTGGGGTTGACCCAGTTGCCACTCCAGGTTTGTACGGCCCCAAAATTCAACACCAGGTTTGCCTGAGTAGTAGGATCAACAGACATCATTCCGGCAAAACCAAGACTTATGCCGCCGCCAATATTATTTAATGAATCGATATCAGCCTGTGTCGAGGCATTCCCCCAGGCAAATCCACCCGAGTTGGCAATACCAGAATCAATATCAACATTAGCCCAGTAAGCTGCACTGTACACTATGACTGTATCATCAGGGCGCACGACCCGAGCCTGTAATTGTGACGCCTGCCCAGACTCCACACCCACAGCATCAAGGATTTCAGTACCATCAGGTAGGCTAAAATAATGGGTAGTCATACCAGTAACAGACTGAATTTCGTTAGCGGCACCAGGAGCAACCGTAAAACTCGTGCCATCATCAAGCATAGTAAAACGCTGAAGACTGGTCTCTGCTCCCTCATCTACGCCAGATACATTACTGACGGCGGTGGCAAAGCCACACGGAGCGCCCGGATCACAACCTCCCAGCGGGAGCTCAAGTATCGGCTCAATCTCAGGAACGATGCCCAGCAATTCAGGAGACGGGTCTTCTTCATAAAGACTACTTGCCAGCGCCGGACCCACTGGGCCAGCTGCAGGAGCCAGAACAGACCATGGACCCCAGCAATACACCGAGCCACCTGCACCAGGACCACTACAGGGGTCTGCAGCTAGACTAGCTGCCATACCTGCGGCCGGCGCAACATTTATCGAATTCAGACAGGTTTCTACCAATTCAGCAGGCACTGCTTTTGGTGTCACAGCATAGCTGGAGAGAATTGCATCACAATCTTGTTGTGGCAATATCAGTTCATCCTCAGCAGTGGCGGGCAAAAACCACATTACAGCCACCATGCACAGGACTGCATTTAATTTAATGAATCTTCCCATGATAGTTCCTCTTCAACACATATCGCTATCAGCACATAACAAAGCAAAAACTGTAGCAACTTATATTATTGTTATAGGTTAATTTTTTACTTCCTAAGTTTACTTCTTAGGGTTTATATCTACCCTTTGGGCAAGCCATGCTATTTTTATAGTTGTGGCAAACTCTGCTCAACTGCATTTGGTCTAATGTACTTAGACTACTGCATTTACCAGTACACTGTGAACTACATCACACTAAAAATGTGAACTACATCACACTAAATAAGGGCTTATGCAAAATACCCTAAGCATCCCATCCAACATAATCTGGGAAACTCTAAAAACTTCGCTGCAAACCCAGACTTATCTGATCACGATCAAAATCATAGAGATTCAGATTCGACCTGTTATCCGTATAAATCCACTCGCCACGCACAACCCAGCCAGAGAAAACCCCATCAACCAGCTTGTGCTCAAAGCCAGCCGATAAACGGTATTCATCATCATCTCGTTTAGGCAAGTCCGGTACCAGAAGAAGTGCTTCCTGATATTTAAATTTTCGATAACCCACACTGGTAAAAATTGTGCCCTGTTGCCATGCCTTATAAGTTATACCCGCATAAATATCAGGCCCCTTGTAGGCAAGGATATCGTTATCAGCCTGAAAATCGGTGTAAGCCACACCTGCCTGCACCCCAATATCCTGCTCCATGAAGACCCGTGATATATCCAGATTACCGCGGTACATCTCACCATCACGGCCACCATCAACGTCCTTATTGTAGTGTCGCTTGGTATAGGCAAGTCCGGCAGACATTACCGTTGCTTCGCTCAAGTTCCAGCTCACAGTGGGGTTTACTGTTGTAAAAAAAGCCAGCTTACTGCCGCCATACCAAATCTGGTCTCCCTGCAAACCGATGGTTGCGCTCCATGATTCTGGCACAACCCATGCCGGACCCGTCCGCAATGTTGCAACTGCAAGGTTGTAATCTGACTCATCTATATAAGACCGGTTGTAAGCATTGCCCTGTGTTTGCCAAAGGAAAAAACCGGTTTGCTCCCCCGCCTGAAATTGAATGCCAGGCGCGTAGGTATACAACACGCCACCATCCAGAACAGATGCCCAGGCATCAATAGGCTGAGAGCCCGGCAGCACAACAAAGTCTTGTCCACCAAGATCCACGATATCGCGTTCAACACCGTAATTGACGTTTGAGTCATACATACCACCGCCATAGAAGTCAGCTGACCAGCGATGCTTTTGTTCAAAAGTCTGCTGCACGTCACGGATTTGGGCCAGAAATGCCAGTAGCGTGGTCTGTACTGATGGCGGCAACTCCGGATCTTCCAGAACCCGCAGAACTTCAGTCTCAGCCGCGTCTAAATCACGGGCGAGATAGTCCGCGCGGGCCAGCTCTAGCCGCGCACGGTAGAGCGTTGGGTAGTCAGTTAATAACTCACGCAATAACCGTCGCGCCGTATAGATCTGATCTGCCTCGAGGGCTGCCATAGCCGCGTCAAAACGGTTTTGGATTTCGTCGGCTGAGGCCACGACAGGACTGACTGAAAGCATGACAAAGATGCAGAAGGTCAGAAGCGGTTTAAACGAATTCTTAGGGCCAGATGCATTCACGGTTCTTGTCTTCTTAATTAGGTGGTGTATGCGAGTTTTCATTCTACACGAAAGGGCAGCAAGTTGGCTAACAAATTGCCAACAATATCTTTTTAATCAAGGCATTATGTTCACATTATTGCTGTTATTTGCTACATCTACTAATGCTGCCTCTTTCAATATGCTCTTTGGCTACACAGAATCAGCCCAAAGCAATATTGATGCATTCCCTCAATGGGTTGCAGTAGTGGAAGAACAAAACAATGAACAAAGCTTCAGGACAGACACCTGGGATCAGTTTCAGTCAGTCACACGTAAACTACCCCGCACAGAGCAACTTGATGCTGTAAATCAGCTTGTTAACCAAAATAATTATGTGGGTGACCCAGAAAACTATGGCCTTGTGGATCACTGGGCAACACCTGAGCAATTACAAGCTAATGGTGGTGATTGTGAAGATTTTGCTATTAGCAAGCTTTTTGCCCTGATACAGCTGGGATGGTCTCCTGAATCACTGCGCCTTGTAGTAGTTCAGGACACACAACTGAATATGCCTCACGCAATCCTTGCAGTGGCTGTAGAACAGAACATATGGATACTGGACAACCAGACCACATCAGTTATGTCAGAAGCAGTAATAGAGCACTATGCACCAATCTACTCAATTAGTGGCAAACAGTGGTGGCTGCATAAGCCCCAAGATATGACCCAGGGCACCCCCATGGCAGCTGTTGCGCACAACACAGCTCAGGCACCTGCCTCGAAATAGCTACGGCTAAGAGGCTATCCTGTCGTAATCCCGGGGGCCGGTAAAATACTTGCCCCCATAAGATATTCATCTATAACACGTGCAGCACCACGGCCCTCATTAATACCCCACACAACCAGTGACTGACCACGACGGCAATCACCCGCAGCAAATACACCCTTTACACTGGTCTCATAGTTGCCATACCCAGCTTTAAAATTACCCCGGCCATCAAGCTCCATGCTCAAAGGTTCCGAAATAGTCGTTTCTGGACCAATAAAGCCCATAGCCAGTAGTACAAGATCTGCTTCAATTACCTGTTCACTGCCAGCAATCTCATGCATTTCCCTATGACCAGCGTTGTCTTTCCATTCAACCAACATTGTCTTTAAAGCATTTACATTGCCAGCACCATCATCAATAAACTCCTTTGTGACAATGGAATAATTACGGGGGTCGCAACCAAATTTTGCGATCGCTTCCTGATGTCCATAATCAGTACGCATGATCAATGGCCATTCCGGCCAGGGATTATTAGCGGCTCGATCTTCAGGCGGTTGTGATAACAGCTCAAGGTTCACTATATTTTCACAGCCATGACGCAATGATGTAGCAATACAGTCAGCACCTGTATCACCACCACCAATAACAACTACTTTCTTAGCCTTGGCACTAATGTACTTACCGTTTTTCAGCTCAGAATCAAGCAGGCTACGCGTATGCTCAGTAAGAAATTCCATCGCAAAATGCACACCCTTCAGATCACGCCCGGGTACAGGCAAATCACGTGGGATTGAGGAACCCGTTGCAAATAACACGGCATCAAATTCTTTTTGCAGCTGTGCCGGTTGAATGTCTTTACCAATACTTGTGCCGGTTATAAATGTCACGCCCGCTTCAGCTATCAAAGCAACACGGCGCTCAACCAGTTTTTTCTCCAGCTTCATATTGGGAATGCCATACATCAATAGCCCCCCAATACGATCTTCACGTTCATATACCGTCACATTGTGACCCGCTGAATTCAATTGCTCAGCAGCAGCCAGACCCGCGGGCCCTGAACCAACAACAGCAACTGTTTTACCAGTGCGCTCTACAGGGGAAGGTGTAACTACCCAACCCTCCTCAAAGCCCCGATCAATGATGGCATTTTCAATATTTTTGATGGTAACGGCTGGGTTATTTATACCAAGCACGCAAGCACCTTCGCAGGGAGCAGGACAAACCCTGCCGGTAAATTCTGGGAAATTATTGGTCTTGTGCAAACGCTCAAGTGCTTCTTGCCAACGGCCCTGATATACCAGGTCATTCCATTCCGGAATTAAATTGTCGACCGGGCAACCCGTATCAGACTGACAAAAAGGCACACCACAATCCATACAACGTGCGCCCTGTTGTTTCAAACGATCCTCAGAAGACTCCGTATAAATTTCTTTGTAATCCCCAAGGCGCTCCTGCTCATCCCGATAAGGAACTATTTTGCGTGGATACTCCATAAACCCTGTTGGCTTGCCCATGCTTAATTCCCTCCCGCCACAAACGAACCCGTCTGATCAGCATCATGAACTTTAGCTTCAATTTCCTCATCATGCCGTCTGCGTTCACCCAGTACACGTTTGTAATCTGTAGGCATAACCTTAATAAACTGACCCAGCACCTCAGGCCAATCATCAAGAATATTTCTGGCAACTTCTGAGCCAGTGTACTCAAGGTGTAACTCCAGCAGCTCACGAAGTTCTGAAACATCGTCATCATCTTCTACCGAATCAAGATCAACCATGCCCTGATTGCACTTGGACTCAAAATCTCCATTGAGATCCCATATATAAGCAATACCACCTGACATACCGGCAGCAAAGTTAAGTCCGGTAGGCCCGAGAATAACGGCACGCCCCCCGGTCATATATTCACAACCATGATCACCAACGCCTTCAACTACGGCTCGAGCACCACTGTTACGCACACAAAATCTTTCAGCTGCTTTGCCACGGAAGAATGCGCGCCCGCCCGTTGCACCGTAAAGCGCAACATTACCGATGATGACGTTCTCCTGTGCAACGAAAGTACTTTGCTTAGGCGGGTAAACAATTATTCTGCCGCCAGACAGACCCTTGCCCACATAATCATTGCTGTCACCTTCCAGTTCCAGCGTGATACCACGAGCAAGGAATGCACCAAAACTCTGACCGGCAGAGCCCTTAAAATGAGCATGAATAGTATCAATAGGCAAGCCACGTTCACCCCATTTCCTGACTACTTTATTACTCAGCATTGTGCCAACCGTACGATTGGTATTAACAATGGGTATATCGATCTGAACTTTCTCACCCTTTTCAATAGCGGGCCGTGACATTTCTATTAAGCGATTATCAAGTGCCAGTTCAAGGCCATGATCCTGTGTTGTTGTACAACGCACATCAACCTTGCCATGCGCTTTTTGCGCCGGCATCAGTATCGGTGTGAGGTCCAGTCCATCAGACTTCCAATGGCTCACGGCGCGACGTGTATCCATAACATCAGTACGACCGATCATATCGGCAATACGACGGAAGCCCAGTTCTGCCATAAGCTTGCGCGCTTCCTCAGCAACCATAAATAAATAATTAACCACATGCTCCGGCTGGCCTTTAAATTTCTTACGTAAAACCGGATCCTGCGTCGCAATACCTACCGGACAGGTATTCATATGACACTTACGCATCATAATGCAGCCTAGGGCAATCAATGGTGCAGTAGAAAAGCCCATTTCTTCTGCGCCCAGTAAGGCAGCAATGACAACATCGCGCCCGGTTTTTAAACCACCATCAGCTTGAAGCACCACACGACTTCGCAGGTCATTCAGCACCAGAGTCTGATGAGTTTCAGCAACACCTAACTCCCAGGGCAACCCAGCATGCTTAATACTGGTCAATGGAGAAGCGCCAGTACCACCTGAGTCACCGGACACAAGAATGTGGTCAGAATGTGCTTTGGCAACACCTGCGGCTATAGTTCCTACACCCACTTCAGAAACCAGTTTCACGCTAATGCGCGCAGCAGGGTTAGCATTTTTCAGGTCATGAATTAACTGTGCCAAATCTTCAATAGAATAAATATCATGATGCGGTGGCGGGCTGATAAGGCCAACACCCGGTGTTGAATAACGAATCCGGGCAATCTTTTCATCAACTTTACGACCAGGTAGTTCCCCGCCTTCTCCCGGCTTGGCGCCCTGCGCCATCTTAATCTGCAATTCGTCGGCATTAACGAGATACCAGATAGTGACGCCAAAACGGCCTGATGCAATCTGTTTGATAGCCGAACGTCGTGAGTCACCCGAAGGCATTGTCACAAAGCGTTCCGGGTCTTCGCCCCCTTCGCCTGTATTACTCTTACCACCCAAGCGGTTCATCGCAACTGCAAGTGACTCATGCGATTCTTTAGAGATAGAACCAAAGCTCATTGCGCCCGTCACAAATCGTTTAACAATTTCACTGGCAGGCTCAACCTCTTCAAGTGAAATAGATTTAGTTGGCCGTGGCGGCACATCAATTAAACCGCGCAGTGTGCAATTGGCCTGTGCATCATCATTAATCTGGGCAGCAAACTGCTCATAGGCTTCCTGACTATTACCCCTAACTGCCGTTTGCAACGATGCAATTGTGGTCGGGTTCCAGGCATGCCGTTCACCTGCGCTACGCCAGTGAAAATCACCGGGATTTGAAAGCTCTGCACACCGGTCTTCTGCACGTTTCGGATAACCCAGTGCATGACGTCGCCGAGCCTCCTCTGCCAAAACCTCAAAACCAACACCCTGCAGGCGGCTGGCTGTACCGACAAAACAGCGGTTAACTACTTCATCAGCAAGACCCAGTCCCTCAAAAATCTGTGCGCCCTTATAAGACTGCAGTGTTGAGATGCCCATTTTTGCCATGACTTTAAGCATGCCCTTGGCTACTGCTTTTCTATAAGCCGCTACCAGAGATTCATCATCAGCAAAAATTTCAGCATCAACCAGATTATCGCGTCGTGCCTGCCAGAGCGCTTCAAAGGCGAGGTATGGATTAATGGCATCAGCGCCATAACCCACCAGCAAACAATGATGATGTACTTCACGAGCCTCGCCGCTTTCAACAATAATGCCGATGCGGGTTCTTTTAGCCTTATTAATCAGATGATGATGTACCGCGCCACAACCTAACAGTGTGCTTAGCGCCATCCGCTCCTGAGCTATATTTCGGTCAGAAAGCACAACAAAACTATAACCGTCATCAATCGCCTGCTCAGCCTCTGCACATATACGATCAAGTGTTGCTGTTAACCCATCAGTGGCATCACGCTCATAAGTGATATCTATGATTTTGCTTTTCCAGCCACGATGATCCATAGCCTTAATTGCAGCCATATGATCATTACTGAGTATTGGGTGTTTCAGTGCCAGACGGTGAGCGCGCTGCTCACTAATATCCAGCAAGTTCCCTTCCGGGCCTATAAAACACTCCAGCGACATAATGATTTCTTCGCGAATTGAGTCAATAGGAGGATTTGTAACCTGTGCAAACAACTGTTTGAAATAGTCATAGAGCATCCGCGGCTTATCGCTCAAACAGGCTAGGGCTGAATCATTACCCATGGAGCCAACCGGGTCACGCAGCTCATGTACCAGTGGCAACAACATGAAACGCATTGTTTCACTGGTGTAACCAAATGCCTGCATACGCTCTACCAGCGTATCCACATCCAGAGGCGCTCCAATACCCTCACTTTTAAGATCCTTGAGAATCAGTACCTGATTCTCAAGCCACTCACCATAGGGCCGGCGTGAGGCAAATTCACCCTTAAGATCCTCATCTGATATCAGCTCACCTTTCTCAAAGTCCACCAGAAACATACGCCCCGGCTCAAGGCGGCCCTTAAATTTCACATTGGCAGGATCAACCGGAACCACACCTACCTCACTAGCCATGATCACCCGATCATCATGGGTCAGATAATATCGGCTGGGGCGCAGGCCATTACGATCCAGAACAGCACCTATATACCGACCATCTGTAAATGCTATAGATGCGGGCCCATCCCAGGGCTCCATCATTGCAGAGTTAAACTCATAAAAAGCTCGCTTCTGCTCAGGCATCAGTTCATTTTTCTGCCATGCTTCCGGCACCATCATCATGACTGCAGCCTGCAACGATCGACCGCTCATCAACAAAAATTCAAGCACATTATCAAAGGAGCCTGAATCAGATACATCCGGCTCAATAACAGGAAAAAGCTCACTGAGCTTGTCACCGAATAGCTCACTCTTTGCCACACCCTCACGTGCACGCATCCAGTTACTATTACCACGCAATGTATTTATCTCACCATTGTGTGACATGAAGCGATTGGGCTGAGCACGATCCCAGCTAGGAAATGTATTTGTAGAGAAACGTGAATGAACCATTGCAAGGTGAGTTGTGTAATCCTCGCACTGTAGATCCGGGTAGTAAGGCACTACCTGATCTGGGGCAAACATACCTTTATAGATAATCACTTTTGTTGACAGACTGCAGACATAAAACATATCTGCCTGACTCAGCTCAGGGTCATTACGCAGGAGATGGCTGGCGCGCTTGCGTATCAAATAGAGCATCCGCTCAAATACATCGCCCTCACAATCACTACCTGCAGCTATAAATAGTTGCTCAATCTTAGGTTCGCCTGCCCGTGCAGTCGGGCCTATATCTGCTGCAACAGGGTCCGTTGGCACTTCACGCCAGCCCAGCAACTCCTGCGCTTCCTCTGCACAAATCTCAGCAACAGCTGTCTTGCAGCGCTCACGTTCTTTTTCATTTGTGGGCAGAAATACAATACCCGCTGCAAACCGCCCAGGCTCAGGCAATTCAATCCCAAGGTCTTCCTTTGCCACTCGCATAAGAAACTCATGCGGTAAAGCAGTCAGCATCCCCGCACCATCACCGGTATTTCTTTCTGCGCCACGAGCACCACGATGATCCATACGGCAGCCAAGATGGTCTGCATCTTTTACTATCTGATGGCTACGCTCACCTTTTATATGCGCAACAAAGCCAACGCCACAGGAATCTTTCTCCTGTTGCGGGTTATACAGCCCCTTTGCTGCAGGTAGTCTGCGTGAACGCTCTAAAGAAAAATCAGGTGTGTTATGCACACTCATATAAATCTACTCATCTTTGGCGAACACCAACCGCGCTATACGGCTAAGTGCCCGCCCATCAATTAATATCCGAGGCCTTGCTCATGCTTTAAAAGCTCCGGCTGCCTAACTCCCCTAAGGTGCTCAAATCACAGCGACCTGTCATCCAGAGACGCGGGCATTTGCTGACCAAATAGTCCGTCGCTATATATAAACAACACATTCCAGCGTATTGAGAGTTGCTTCTATACGCCCATATCCCTGCTGCACCCTGCCAACCAGTCATGCAGTCCTTCACATGCATACCTGACATATCCGCCTTTACATCTAGCATTACATCTACACGGGATGTACCTGCCGTAGGCAAGTGATTCCGAGCCATGACAGCCCTGTTTAAGGCCTTATTCATCATGGCCAATGCAAAATTACACTTCTGAAGCGCATTACCTGCATCAATGGCAATAGGCCAGCAGGCCTTAACTTGTTGTTTTAATAACTATTATTACAAGAATTATGTCACAAGCATTGCTTTAACCCGGAACCAGCCATTGTAGCTGACTTCACCCTCCAGCTCAATGTCATACCTTCAAAGACCATACGTAAGCCACTGAAATAACCGGAAATAGCAGTTCTGAATGTGACCGGATTCACCATTACACACAAGCGGAACTGACATTATGAATACCGTATGAGCACTGACCAAATACAGGAAGTTCTTGATTTCTGGTTCGCCGCCAAAGAACTTAATGAGCCTAACATCGACAGCCGTATGAGTTGCTGGTTTGATGATGATATAGCCTTTAACGCGGAGCTGACTGAACGCTTTACCTGCCTGACAGAACAAGCGCTGAGCAATGACCTTGATAGCTGGGCTGAAACGCCCGCTGGTCGTCTGGCACTGATCATACTGCTAGAACAGTTTCCCCGACATATCCATAAGGACGGGAAGAAAGCCTTCCAGGGTGACATCAAGGCACTAAAATTATGCGAACAGGGTGTGGCCTCTGATGCATACCGCAAACTAACAGCAATTGAGCAGATGTTCTTTTTTATGCCATTGCAGCGAGCTGAATCAATCAAAGTGCAACAAACTTCTGTCAAGGTATTCAATTCACTTGCCAGTCGTGTATCTGAAACCATGCGGGATACCTTTGAAACAGTGGCTCAGTTCGCTGAACTCCGCCATGACATCATTGTTTCCTTTGGCCGCTTTCCACATAGGAATGCTTCTCTCGGGCGCTCTAGCAGCAGCAAGGAAGACGAAGTCCTGTAGAGCTTCAGGTATCTATACGACTTACAGATGCAAATTGCCGGCAAGACGATTATCTTAAGCTCTAGCAGTTACCAATATTGTTCAATTGGAGCATCTAATGAGTCATCGTGAAATACGCCGGGTAGCCATTATTGGTGGCGCCCGTATTCCTTTCTGTCGTGCCCACACAGCCTATGCTGAAAAATCCAATCAGGACATGATGACTGCTGTACTGCTTGGCCTTGTGGAAAAATATAATCTTGTGGGAAAGCGCCTTGGAGATGTGTCACTTGGCGCAGTTATTAAACATTCGAGTGACTGGAACTTTGCCCGTGAGTGCGTACTTGGCAGTAGTCTCTCAGCAGAAACACCCGCATTTGATTTGGTACGCGCCTGTGGTACGGGTCTTGAAGCTGCTATTACCATCGGCAACAAAATTGCATTGGGTCAGATTGATGCCGGTATTGCTGGCGGCAGTGACACCATAAGTGACACGCCTTTAGTGTACCCACCTGAGTATCAACAAATGCTCCTTAGAAGTGCCCGTGGTCGTAGCCTCAGTGCAAAACTCAAACCATGGCTATCTCTCCGCCCACGTTTTTTTAAACCCGCCTTTCCTGGAGTAACTGAACCCCGTACCGGCTTATCAATGGGTGAAAGTACGGAGCTGACAGCAAAAAAATGGGGCATAACCCGACAAGCACAGGATGAACTGGCCTATACCAGTCATCAAAATGCAGCCGCTGCTTATGCATCAGGTTTTCATGACAGCCTGCTGGTGCCATTTCAGGGCGTCAGCAAAGATAACAACATACGGCCAGATACTACGCTGGAAAAACTTGCCACATTAAAACCAGTATTTGATCGCAGCCCAACCGGGACAATGACCGCAGGTAACAGCACCCCATTAACTGACGGGGCCAGTGCAATACTACTGGCTTCTGAAGACTGGGCGCATGAACATAATTTGCCCATACTTGCTTATCTAACTTATGGAAAAGTTGCCGCAGTAGACTTTGTTAAACGCGATGGATTATTAATGGCTCCTGCCTTCGGTGTTTCTGAAATGCTTAAAGATGCAGATCTTGGTTTGGGTGACTTTGACTTTTATGAAATACACGAAGCCTTTGCAGCTCAGGTCCTATCCACATTAAACGCATGGGAAAGTACAGAATTCTGCCGGGAACGTCTTGGTAGAGAAACCGCACTGGGCAGCATCGACCGCCAGCGCCTCAATATAAAAGGCGGCAGCATTGCACTAGGCCATCCCTTTGCAGCCACAGGTGGGCGTATCCTTGGCGGCCTAGCTAAACTGATTGATGATGCCGGTAGTGGCCGTGGCTTAGTTTCTATCTGCACGGGTGGCGGAATGGGTGTAACGGCCATACTGGAAAAATAATTTCTACATGCTGACAATTGCCACATAGGAATACCTGTAACTATGGACGCTGCACTCACGACGATTAATTCAATACTCTGGCATGACTATGTGCTCTACGCCATGGTCATCACCGGCATTACCTTCACATTCTGGAGTGGATTCAGCCAGTATCGGGCACTCACACATGGCACCAAGGTTATACGTGGCATCTATGATGACCCCAATGATCCTGGCGCTATTAATCACTTTCAGGCCTTATCAACCGCATTATCCGCAACAGTAGGGCTGGGTAATATTGGTGGAGTTGCTATCGCCATTTCACTTGGCGGGCCGGGTGCGGTCTTCTGGATGTGGGTTATCGGTTTTCTTGGTATGGCAACCAAGCTCACCGAAGTAACACTAACCATGCTCTATCGGAATACAGACAACCCTGACAACCCACATGGTGGGCCCATGTGGGTTGCTAGCAAAGGCCTCACAAAAAAACTTCCTTGGCTAGGCTTTGGCGGAAAAATTATTGGCGGCCTATTTTGTATAACCACACTCATAATGACTGCAACCGGTGGCAATATGTTTCAGGCATGGAATACCGGCGCAATCACGCAGGCCTATTTTGGTGTTCCAAGTGTAGCATCCGGTATTGTGCTGGCTATGATTGTTGGCGCCGTCATTATCGGTGGCATCAAACGCATCGGTGCTGTTACCGGACGACTTGTTCCCATCATGGTTGTTCTGTATCTACTGGCTGCACTGTATGCACTGGCAATCAACTTTGCAGAAATTCCTGCCATATTTGCTCTTATTTTCCAGGGCGCTTTTTCTACGCTTGATGCTAGTGGCGCATTTATTGGCGGTACTATGGGCTATGCCTTTTTATTTGGTATGAAAAGAGCCATATTTTCTAACGAAGCCGGACAAGGCACCTCACCCATTGCACACTCGGCTGCAAAAACAAGCGAACCAGTACGCGAAGGTGTGGTTGCAGGTCTTGAACCGTTTCTTGATACCATAGTGGTCTGCACACTTACCGCCCTGGTTATTTTAAGTACCGGTGTTTGGCAACGAGGCGCTGAAGCTGTACTCGTGAATGAGCCACAGATCATTGAAACTGAGGCTGGCTGGACACTGGCCAATAGCAGAGTCTCCGAGCGTCACCTGGCTGAATGGGAAACAGGTGAACGGGTCTTTATTATTGTCCACTCAGACCTTAATCCACGCAGTGACAACAACATACATCGTCTCGACGGCACCATTTTTCCTGGCATAGACGGTGATTTCTTTATTGAATGGGAAACATTAACCACTAAAACACGCCCAGAAATTTTTGATCACGGGGTATATCTCAGTTATGTAGGTGCCACGCTTACGGCCAAAGCTTTTGATACGCTTGTCCCAGGGCTTGGCAAATGGCTGGTCACTCTTACTGTCTGGTTCTTTGCCATCTCCACTATGATTTCATACAGCTATTACGGCGAACAGGCCATGGTATTTCTTGCCGGAGAAAAATCCGTAATGGCCTACAAACTTGTCTTTTGTATACTCGCAGTCGTTGCAACTGCCGGATTCCTGCAAACTGATACTCAACTGGATAATCTGACTGGACTTGGCACAGGAGTAATGCTGTTCGTCAATGTACCCATTATGTGGGTACTTGGTGCTCAGGCAATGCGAGCTTATAAGGACTATATTAAGCGCCTCGATAATGGCCAAATGACAGCAGGACACAAACCCCCTTCACTGGAGGATTTAATTAGCGGTAAAGATGTTGAGTAATCTCTACACACTCTGCTTAAAATAGTAACGAGATAAATAATGACTATAGAAACAATTTCACTTACTGCTAATGACGGTCATCAACTACAAGCCTGTGTTGGAAGACCTGAAGGTGCAAACAAAAACACACCCAAAGGCGGTATTGTTGTTATACAGGAAATATTTGGTCTGACCGGCCATATACGCAGCATGGTAGAAACATTTGCGGCAGAAGGCTATCTGGCCATAGCACCGGCAATGTTTGATCGCGTCAAACCTGACGTGGTACTCGACTACAGTGATTTTGATACCGCCCTTGAAACGATGGCCAAACTCGAACGTGAGCAATCACTTAGTGATATACAAGCAGCAGTTGATTACGTTCGCCCGGCTGGAAAAGTCGGCATTATTGGTTTCTGCTGGGGTGGCTCAATGGCGGATCTGTCAGCCTGCCATGGCCTGGCAGATGCTGGTATTTCCTATTATGGCCGCATGACAGTGGAATGGCTTGACCTTCAACCTGCCTGCCCCATGCTTTATCACTACGGTGATCGGGATGCACTAATTCCAGCAGAAACTGTGGAGAAGATACAGCGCAAGCGGAATGGCAAGGTCTATACCTGGGGTTCCGCAGATCATGGCTTCCTGTGTGAAGAAAGGCCGCAATATCACAAAGCATCTGCCAAACAATCAATGGAAATTACTTTGGGGTTTTTACAGGAAAATATGCAGCGCTAAAAAAGTCTGCATAAAATATTGGGGCTCTTACGCACTTGCTTCTTTTACAAGCGCGCTAAAAATAGCGCCGATCGACTCTTAAATATTAGTTCAACTAGAGCCGATCGGGCTAACAGCAATGGGCTATTGCCCCTGCCGGTTATCTGTTACTGCTTGTAAGCGTTACTCTGCCAATACAATCAGGTTGGGACAACATTATTTGCACAAGGTCCTTTCTGACCTTCACCTACTTCAAAGGTGACTTCCTGACCATCATTCAGTGTTGCGTAATCAGCACCACTTTTGATTTCTGAATAGTGTACGAACAGGTCTTTTCCGCCGTCTTCTGGAGTAATAAAACCAAAGCCTTTATCGGCGTTAAACCACTTTACTGTACCTTTACTCATCTTAATTCTTAATCCTATCTAAATTTAATTATTGCTTAATATTGATGGTGACCTTTATCCGGCTTTTAATAAAAAAACCATATGGACAAAAAATTTCACGTTCAATCACCTACTGCATTTACCAAAAGTGCCCTGTTAGAGCCCTTCTGACTGGATGAAGGATACTGCTTGCACTCCTTATATGCCAATTTTACTCTTGGGCGTTGCTGCCAAAGGGCTTGCAAACACCTGCTAACAATCAAATTAAGGGGTTTTCATGGCCCTGGCCCACCGCTGATACCAGTACTGCTCAGACTTATCCTCAGCATTTTGGGCGATATAGCCTGTATCCCACAAGCGTGAAAACCTGAATGCCCGCGGACAATGCGGGTAAACCTCATCAACTGTCAGCCGCAATGCCTGCAATATCTCGGCATTATCATCCGGGTCAAAAAGCTCCTCATGCACCCCTATTTGCTGCAGCTCATCCTGATCAACAATACAAACATGACCATTGGCGCGCACAGTAAGTGAGCACCCGGGAATAATAAATATAAGCCCTGCCTTTGGGTTAGTTTCAATATTTTCATACGACTGAAACAATTTATTGCCTGCAATATCAGGCAACAATAATGTTTTTTCATCCAGCACCTTCACGAACCCCGGCTTGCCACCTTTGGGTGATGCGTCACAGTCACCTGCTGCATTGCTGGTTGCCAGCACAACAAATGGAGCACTTTGAATAAACTCCTGCACAACAGAGTCCATTTCAGTTTTTACCTTAGATTCTATAGTCGAATGTGGCTTACCATGCTTCTGCTGTGCAGTATTCATTTGCTTATCCATGTAGTATTTCTACCAATAGTGTTGTATCACCTTTGGGGGCTCAATACCCTCTCACTGACTGCCTGTAACCCTGACTATAAAACCACCTATAAACCAGGAAAATAAGATTGTGGCTGCTGAATTACTGTTACCTGCCGGACGCCTCAAATCGATGCGTTATGCTTTTGCTTATGGTGCTGATGCCGTATATATAGGCCAGCCCAGATACAGTCTACGTGTGCGGGAAAACGAATTTAGCCGTGTAGAAAAAATTGCCGAGGCAGTTACAGAGGCGCACCAAGCAGAAAAACTGGTCTATATTGCCTCCAATATTTCACCGCATAACAATAAGGTGCGTACCTACCTGCGTGATATGGCGCCTGTAATTGAGATGCAGCCCGATGCGCTCATCATGTCTGACCCCGGGCTGATCATGATGGTGCGGGAGAAATGGCCTGATATACCAGTACACCTGTCTGTACAGGCCAACACAATGAACCATGCCGCCGTAAAATTCTGGCAGTCACTGGGTCTGACCAGAATTATCCTGTCCCGTGAACTTTCTCTTGATGAGATCAAAGAGATACGCCAGGAATGCCCGGATATCGAACTGGAAGTCTTTGTGCACGGTGCACTCTGTATGGCCTACTCCGGGCGGTGCCTGCTATCAGGCTACATGACTCATCGCGACTCCAACCAGGGTGCATGCACCAACTCCTGTCGCTGGGATTACAAACCCACACTTGCCGAGCAAACACCCGAAGGCGATATAGTCCCCAAGGTAGTGCCCGAGGAAGTTCAGGTCAGCCCGTCACCAGCTGCCGAAAAGCTATTCCTGCTGGAAGAAAAAAAACGCCCTGGTGAACTCATGCCTGCCTGGGAGGATGAGCACGGCACCTACATTATGAACTCCAAGGACCTGCGAGCCATTCAGCATGTCCACCAGTTACTGGAAATGGGCATCGAATCATTAAAGATAGAAGGACGCACCAAGTCATACTTCTATGTTGCACGCACTACCCAGGCTTACCGAAAAGCTATTAATGACAGCGAATCTGGCCAGGCATTTGATATGAGGCTACTCACTGAGCTGGAAAGCCTAGCTAACCGCGGATATACCGAGGGCTTCTATCGGCGCCACTTACCTGATGAGATGCAGCAATACGAGGACAATTACTCCAGTTCTGATCGTCAACAATTTATTGGTGAAGTTTTTATAGATGACCGCGGCAAAACCATGGTGGATGTCAAAAATAAATTTCAGCTTAATGACGAACTGGAACTAATGACACCATCCGGGAACAGCGTCTTTAACCTTGAAGCCATGCTCAATAAAGAGGGGGCATCTATTGATATCGCACCGGGTTCCGGACACATTGTTGAGCTACCGCAATTGCCTACAGAGGCAACTCAATTTGGCTTATTAATGAGAACAATTAATGCCGATGCCTGATGCTCAGTATATGAAGGGTGTTATCTCAATCTGGCTCCGGCCGACTTATAAGAAATGCCATAATAATAATAAATAATATAGCCAGTCCACTCATAAGCCATATACCGCCAACACGGTAGTACATGATCGTCCAGCTTAATAGAAGCAGAAGAAACGCCATTACTTTACTCGAGCGAGTAATTGCCCCCTGCTGCTCCCAGTCAATCAAAAGCTTGCCCAAATGCGGATGTGCATAAAGCCAGCGATGCAACCGGTCTGAGCCTTTTGCAGCAAACCAGGCTGTTAAGAGCAAAAATGGCACCGTTGGCAAACCAGGGAGAACAACGCCAATGATTGCCAGTGCAAGAAAAAAGTAGGCGAGCACTGAGGCTGCAAAGCGAGTCATATTGAAAATTAGTATGCTGGTATGAAAAATGGGAGTGTACGCTTAATATCACTCAACTGCTTAGCCGCTATTAGTGTCACAAACCACTCCTTCAGAGCTAAAAACTGCGCCAAAGACACTGTGTTAGCTGTATCCAGCAATTAAAGGGGGCAACCAGACCATACTGCTTGCATACTAATAGGTAAAGACCGCCAGCCCAAACTCAGTCATGTATTGGTTCATTAACAAACTCATAGTGATGCTAAACGGCTTTTTTTAAGCACAACATTATTTGCGTATTTAGAAGCAAATCAAACTTTATTCAGCTATAACCGGGTTTACTAATACACCAATCCCATCAACCTCTACTTCTATCATGTCACCCGGTTTTAACCACACAGGCGGCTTACGGGCAAAGCCCACCCCACCGGGCGTACCGGTACTGATCACATCACCTGGTTGTAATTCAGCAAAGGTTGAGATGTATTCAATCAGTGCAGGAATATCAAACTTAAGATCACTGATGGGTGCCTGCTGCATGACTTCACCATTCAGACGAGTTTGCAGATTTAATACAGCCGGATCCGGAATTTCATCTGCTGTTACCAGCCACGGGCCAAAGCTTCCGGATTTATGAAAATTTTTGCCGGGTGTAAATTGTGAACCATGTTTCTGCCAATCACGAACAGAGCCATCCATAAAACAGCTATAACCAGCAACATAATTCAGTGCATCTGCTGCTTTAACATGTCTGGCCGTTTTGCCTATAACAACTGCCAGTTCACCTTCATAATCAAATTGCTCAGATACATTTGGTCGAATGATTGGCTGGCCATTACCTACTTGACTATCAGCCCAGCGTACAAACAGCCACGGGTGCTCCGGTGGCTCACGGCCCATCTCATTCATATGGGCTTTAAAATTAATGCCCACGCAAATAACCCGGCCGGGATTGGGAACTACCGGGCTGAATACAGCTTCTACTAAAGGAACCCGTGCAGACTCACAAACTTCTGCCACCATGCCAAGTGAATCACTGGCTATTGCCTCCATAAGAGTGGGCTTTGCATGCAAGAAGGCCTTATCCGGCACAATAATCTCTTCACCCTCAACTCTGCCCCACACAGGCTTGCCGTCTAACTGAATGCTCGTAAATCTCATAACTCGCCTTATATTCCTAAATGACTATAACCACCTATAGAGGTATCAGCACATTAATATACATACTAAACTATCACTGGCTGTAGAATACGCCGCCTCATGAATCCAACTATCCTCCAACAGACCTTTATAGCTAACAAGCACTCAACACAATGACACCAATAAGATGAAATTAGGCAAAGGCGGTGCACGTCTCACGGAAGGTACGGTTGGTAAATCCATCATGTCACTTATGGTGCCCATGATGATTGGCATGATGGCGCTCATCTCCTACAGCCTTGTTGACACCTACTTCATCGGCCAACTAGGCACGATGGAACTAGCGGCCGTCTCATTTACTTTTCCGGTTGCTTTTATTGTGGGTGCGATTGCCATGGGGTTGGGTATCGGCACTTCTTCCGTTGCCTCCCGCTTGTTTGGCTCCGGAGAGCTTGGCCAGATTCAACGTATCACAACCCACTCCGCCATGCTTGCCATTATGGTTGGTGGCTGTGTACTGATACTCGGACTCAATACAATCGAGCCGCTATTTCGTCTGCTGGGTGCAGATGATATTACTCTGCCGCTAATCAAACGGTATATGAGTATTTATTACTTCGGCAGTTTCTTTCTAATCGTACCAATGATCGGCAATTCAGTGCTGCGTGCCAGTGGTGATGCAAAAACACCCTCCATGTTAATGACAGCGGGCGCCCTCTTTAATGTGCTCCTTGATCCCATACTTATTTTTGGCTGGGGCCCAATCCCGCGTATGGAGCTTGAAGGTGCTGCCTACGCAACAGTGTCAGCAAATGCACTGGCTGGAATTGTTTCATTTTGTGTTATTTATTTTCGTGATCATCTTATTCGGTGGAAAACTGAAGATCTACCGCTAATATTTGATTCATGGCGACGGATTTTGCACGTCGGCATACCATCTTTAGCCAGCAGTCTGGTAGCCCCATTAACAACGGCTTTTATTACCTGGCAGGTGGCCCAGTTTGGCCAGGAAGCTGTGGCCGGATTTGGCGTATCTTCCAAGGTAGAAGGCATCTCACTAATGGCATTAATGGCATTAGGTGCTGCAGCAACACCCTTCGCCGGACAAAACTACGGCGCAAGGAACTACACGCGAGTCATGGAAGGCCTGCGTTTTGCTTATCGATTCTCAATGATTTATGGACTGATAATTGCATTTGTTCTATTTATCACTTCTACCTGGATAGCCGGCATTTTCACAGACAGCCCTACGGCAATTGCTACCTCTAATATGCACCTTGGACTCGTACCGTGGAGTTATGGTTTTCTGGGTATATCCATGATCAGCGTGAGTGCTTTTAATGCCGTTGGCAAACCCTCCCCCGGCATGCTGGTATCTATGAGCAGAACCATAGGTATATATGCCCCCCTCGCTTTTCTGCTAACCTATTTTCTAGGCCTGCGGGGCGTCTTTCTGGCCGCCTTCACTGCCAATATAATTGCAGGATTACTAGGGTACTTCTGGTTCCGTCATGCTATGAAACCCTATTTTTCAACTGCGATGAAAATAGAGCCAGCCTGACCTGCATGCAACAACCAGCAGCATTACAAACGTTTTATTTTGCTGCTAATTTCTTCAGCCCTACCATTCCTTATGCAGGGCATGCACCTAAAGACACCACATTTAAACAGCTTACCTATGCAGCTGTTGCCTTTTTGCTACTGGGTCTTAATTTAATCCTTTGTTTACTGGTTAACCTATCCGCCAGTCTACTGAGGCAAATGAATATCGCCTTTGGTGAAGCGTGATGCAAGAAAATGTTCCGGATCAAACGGCTGTTCAAGGCCCAGTATATGTGCAGCAACAATTTCAGCGCTCAAAGGTGCACCAACAATACCGGTACGAAAGCCGCCCGTTGCATTGAAATAATTAGGTATCTCAGTTACCGGCCCCAGAATAGGAAATTCATCCGGCGTACCAGGACGCAAACCTGACCATGATCGCTTAACAATTGACTGTGAAAGCATAGGCAATGCACGTCGTGCTCCATTTGCAAGGCCCACCAGATTTTCAACAGGCACCTCAACATCATAGCCACAGAACTCAGTTGTGCTGCCTATCAGTATTTCCCCGTGTGCTTTTTGCAGTATGTAGCAATCTGATGTACTTAAATTGAAGTTAAGCGTTTGTTTACGCATAGCCTCTGTACAAAGTATCTGGCCACGCACCGGAAATATGGGCAAATCAAGTCCTGCCAACTTTGCAAGCTGTCCGCTCCAGGAGCCTGCAGCATTAACCAGTACATCGCATTCAAAATGACCATGGGTAGTATCAACTCCGGTAACCGAACCATTGTTCATCCGTATACCTGTAACCGCAGTATTATTTTTAAACACTGCGCCTAATGCTGTTGCTGATTGCCTGGCTGCATTTGCCAGTAGCATGGGGTTTACCTGATTATCGCCAGGAAAGTAGACGCCACCCTGCTGTTCTGCGGTCATTAATGGTTCACGCTGACAAACCTGTTGTGAACTCCACTCTTCAACGTCTACATCAGAGTTACTTAGCCAATCCAGCAGGCTGGATGCATACTGCTGCTCTTTATCATTGTAGATGACATATAGCAGGCCAGTGCCCTTCTCTGCTTCAATATGAATGCCAGAGTGGCGTTCAAATTCCTGTGTAAGGGCAGGAAAATACCGGTTACTCTCCATGAGGAATTCCATGAATTCACGTGGCAGTGGCTGGGGGCCAGCATCTATATTCGCTTTACCTTCCTTGCCATGAAAAATAACACCGCAGCCAAGGCCTATAGATTCACCTACAGCCCATAACCCGCCCGCAGAGGCTGAAGTTGCGCTTCCGGGGTAATCTTTGTCGAGTAAAGTAACCTGGCAGCCACGCCGAGCAAGTACATAGCTCACCAGACACCCAAATACACCACCCCCCACAACAACAATATTCATTCTGTTTCCTGTGTTTGATTTGACTGCGCTTCCGCAATCACATCCAGCCTGACAGGACGTATAGGGGGCCGTGGCCGAACAGGGCCCACCTCACTAATATCACAACCTTTATACTGCGCCACTATACGTGCCATAGGGGGCCAACAGAATCGCGCCTGACACATGCCCATACCAAGTCTGGTCATTACCTTAAGGGTGCGGAAATCATGTCCTCCATGTTCAATTGCCTCCTTGGCTTCTTTCCAACGAACTTCTTCACAGCGACAAACAATAGTGTCTGTATCAACAAGTTCTGTCAGTCCAGGGCGAATCCGGGTAAGCCTGGCAAATGTATTCTTTAGGCTGCTAAAACGCTCAAGCTCACGCTGTAAAGGTTTGTTTTTTTGCTGAAGTTTTTCAGCATCAATATGACCAAGTGATGCCGCCACATCCAGCCCAGCCAACCGGCCTTCAAGCTCCGCTATCTTGCTGCCCGCAACACCAGCCCCATCACCTGCTGCATATATATTTGGCTGTGAAGTACGCAACCTCTTATCTCGTTGAAGAACCCAGCCACCGCCCAGTTCATCAAACTCAATCTTACAGCCAGCCAGTTGTGCCAAATAATTACGTGACTGCAAGCCATAGCCTATACACAGTGTATCTACCTCCAGACACTCTTCCTTATCTCGGTCTGGAAACCAGTTCTTATCAACAGGGGCATGATAAATATGGCTGAGTTCTGCATCACCTTCTGCATGGGTCACGATGCGTCCATAGTAAACGGGCACACCTGCTCTGCGTAATACACGCAAATAACCAAAGCCTTCCTTAAGCAATTCCCATGCTTGCCAGCCTGCAAATGGCACCTTCAACCAGTCACGGCGTTGAGTTGCCTCAAGTACAGCTACAACATTTATGCCTTTTTGGACTAACTGGCTAGCAACGACGTAAAGTAATGGCCCCGTGCCCGCAACTACAATACGATTGCCGGGCATCACGTTTAAGTTCTTTGCAAGTATTTGCGCTGAGCCAGGTGTCATGACACCTGGTAAGGTCCAACCTGGAAATGGTGGTATATATTCATATGCACCTGTCGCCATAATCATGGCTGCAGGGGTTATAAATTCTGTCCCGCTTGCTTCTTTACCTACTGCAACTTTATTACCATCGGAAATACCCCATATCATGGAGTCGGACCGCACCTCGATCAGATTAGTAAGCGCTGCAAGCTGTTTACGCAACTCATCCCCACGTGGGTTAATAAGATCAGGTGATGCTTCACGTTCGATTGCATGAGCATCACGATAAATCTGCCCACCCAATTCTCGCCCTTCATCAACGATACAACAACGTACACCATGGCTAGCAGCCTCTATTGCAGCACTCATGCCTGCAGGGCCGCCACCAACAATTAGTAGTTCCGGTTTACTCAAAATGAGTGCTCAAGTTTGGGTTCGCCACGCTGTGTGACAACCCGCATATCTGGCCGAACCTCAGTCTGACATGCGCGTATATTTGCCTGCCCATCTACAACCACCACACAGTCATAGCACACACCCATACCACAGAAGATTGAACGCGGGTTCTGATCACGTGGCGTATGTCGCATAATGCGTTTACCAAGCATATAAAGGGCACCAGCAAGCGTTATACCTGCAGGAACATCAAACTTCTGCCCATCAATAAAAATAGATACCACTATAACCCTACCTTTATGCAACACAGCAATAGAGTAGCAACCCTATCAGAACCCCAATAGGAACTACGTCTAGTTATTATTGCGGCACCTCACTGCACAATCTAGAAACTGACTGTAATTGTGGACAGCGTAACACTTTCCGCACATTTCATTCATTTACAATCCATGTTCTAACCCTCCTTAGGGTGCTTGTTGGCTGATAAAGCGTCTTACAAAGATTGATTCAATGCGACAACCAGATCAGGGTGATGAAATTTTTTAATCATCATAATTTCCCGGTTTTATAACTGCTAAACCCACTTAAGCGCTATTAAAGGGTGGCGCGACCGAACATTTTGCCCCATCCTGACCCCAAACGCTTGCCAGAAATTTCGGTTAGCCATTAATCGGAGCAGAACATAAACTTAATTCATACCGTTTGTTTCAGGTGCATGGCCTTTACCTTTGGCACAGGCGGTAAACCTGTACCTGCAAAAGAAAGTTCTGAGCTTGGAATAACTACTCTTTACTGCACTAAGTAATCTATGTCATGACAAACAGAAGGGTTGTTGATCATAATTATTTTGTGCGGCCAAACACAAATTTCATCTGTCTCATGAAGCCGGTAAAAAAACCAAGCACAGACAAAATACGACCTTTGATAGGCCCATAATCACGAATATTCCTGTATGAACTGACAGCCTGCTGATCAAAGCCTTTAAGTTGATCAGGGTGCAATAATGCAACCCGCCAGTGCAGTAACACGCTGCCTTTATTCCTTTCAGCAGCCTGACGTACGGCATCATTCAGTTCATCATATGAATAACCAAATGCCTCTATGGTTTCTCTGCCCAGATCACGGAGGTAATTTTGTGCAAAGTGAATCTGCTGTGATTCAGTAAGTAACTGTCGCCAGGATTCAATTCGGGCCTCACTGGGGCGTTCATGCTGATGTATGCCAGTACGGTCCTGCATAAAACCTTTTACCGGCTCAGAATCTGAATAGTCCGCCATGCCCATCTGATACTCAATACCAATAGCCTTACAAACCCTTTGTATATGCTCTTCCGGTGCGGTCACAAACTCTTCGTAACGCACAATAATTGCACGATCACCCAATTGTCGAATGGCATTAATTATGGTGCTTGGACCAAGCAATAAATCCTCAGCAAAGCGCTCAAGTGTGTAAAGATCATGCTGAATCTGTGTATTTACAATTGATGCAAGAACTGACAAAGGATTACGAATCAGAAAAACAAATTTAGCAGCAGGAAATAAACGCAACAAATCCTCAACAATCATTAGGTAACGTGGTGTCTTATCGATAAACCACTGACCACCACCTTTAGCCATGGCATTTTCATATATGGTTTTAGCAAATGCACGGATACCGTCATCATAGACTTCCTGACCATCAGTATAGTTATCCAGAAATTCATTGACTCCCTGTGCGGCCCAGTCGGCGCTGTAGTCAGCCTTTATGCCAGTACTGCGCCGACCATAAACAGGGTGTAGCATTAGCCAGGGCTCTGATGAAGTAGCCACCGCATCATTACCAGCCAGCACTCTTTGCAAGAGCGTCGAACCCGAGCGCGGCTGGGAAATAATAAAAATTAGATTTTCGCCAAGATATTTGTCAGCCATGGGTTCGCAGCATAGCCAATTATTACGGATTGAACTAGCGATAGATTCACAACCTGCGTACTACCTCACATTGCAAGTCTATAAGGGTATGGCATGATTTGCGCCAGAATGACCAACTCTGATCTAAATCCACTGCAATTTCTTGAGCTATGCCTGCCAGTCAGTGATATACATAAGTCGCTTGGGTGGTATCGCTCCCTGGGCCTAATTGAACTCAGCACAAATGATATACGGCAGTACCACTATGCTGTCATCAGTGACGGAGACTTTTGTATAGGGCTGCACGGCAGTGATCTCCCGGGAGCTGGCCTTAGCTTTATCCGTCCAAACCTCGCCCGGCATGTGCTAGACAAAATGGATGCAGGGGATGAATTCATTTACAGCATTCTTGGTGAAGACATTTTCCATGAGTCAGCCCAGGTTGATCCTGATGGCTCACTTGCGGTTCTGGTTGAAGCCCGAACCTTTTCACCCAGTTATGCAGAAGAATCTTCGCCACTTATTGGTAGTCTAGAACGAGTTATTTTACCCTGCATGCATACTGAGGAATCCCTCAAATTCTGGCAAAGCTATGGCTTTATCGCGGTAGAGTCTGAACTTAATGATTATGTAGAGCTGCATACACCAGGACTGCTGGTTGGACTGCATACAGGCACTCGTAGAATTACATTACGCTTTCAACCGCAGGACTATAATGCTGCTGTAGCAAACCTTAATCAGACACACACATTAAAATGCTTTCATGACCAAGAAGTTAAAGGCGTTGAGCTAATAGCACCTGAAGGCACCTGCATACAGCTTATTAGCAGCTAAACAGACAGCCTTTACTAGGCCTTACCTCGCAACTGATCAAGTATGGCCTCATTCTCAAGTGTTGAAGTGTCTTGCGTTATTTCTTCATCTCTTGCAATTGCACGAAGCAAACGCCGCATTATTTTTCCAGAGCGGGTTTTGGGTAGGTTATCTGTAAAACGAATATCATCTGGCTTGGCAATGGCACCCACCTGATCAGCCACCCAGTTACGTAATTCTTTTGTAAGCTGCTCAGCTTCATCACCGGTTGGCCTATCACCCTGAAAGACAACATAGGCAAATATAGATTCACCCTTAATGTCGTGCGGACGGCTCACAACAGCAGCCTCTACTACTCGCTTATGCGCCACCAGTGCAGACTCAACCTCCATCGTGCCTAAACGGTGACCCGATACATTAACAACATCATCAATACGCCCCATAATCCAGTAGCAACCATCACCATCACGATGCGCGCTATCACCTGCTACGTAATAACGGTTCTGAAATTTTTGCCAGTACGTTTCTATATAACGTTTGTTATCACCCCATATAGTTCTCAGCATGGCTGGCCAGGGCTTAGTAATAACCAAGTAACCCCCGGCATCATCACCCTTAATAGGTGCGCCCTCTTCATCCACTATATCGGCTGCAATGCCAGGCAAGGGCCGTGTACATGAACCCGGTTTAGTAGCTGTAACACCAGGAATGGGAGCCATCATGGCGCCACCGGTCTCCGTCTGCCACCAGGTGTCTACAATAGGACAGCGCTCCTGACCTATCACACGGTGATACCACATCCACGCTTCCGGATTGATCGGTTCCCCCACCGTACCCAACAAACGTATTTTGGAAAGATCGTAAGCATTGGGCACATCATCACCAAACTTCATCAACGCCCGAATTGCTGTAGGTGCCGTATAGAAAATAGTGACGCCCAGCTCCTGGCAAATTTTCCAGAATCGCCCTGCATCAGGATAAGTAGGTGCACCTTCATAGATAACTATGGTTGCCCCGGCTGCAAGAGGACCGTAAGCCACATAGGTATGACCAGTTATCCAGCCGACATCTGCGGTACACCAGAAGACATCCTGATCATTTAAATCAAAGACCCACTTGCTAGTAAGCTTGGCATGCAACAGATAGCCAGCACTGGCATGCTGCACCCCTTTAGGTTTACCGGTTGAGCCGCTGGTATATAAAAGAAACAATGGATGCTCTGCAGCTACCGGCCCCGGCATGCAGATGTCTGCCTGATCCGCTATGGCATCCTGCCACCAAATATCACGCCCGGCAGTCATGCTGATCTCATGCCCGGTACACTTCAGCACGATAACCCTCTCAATGCTGTCACAAGCATCACTAAGCGCTGTATCAGTTGCCTGTTTTAGTTCAACAATACTGCCACCTCGGTGGGCGCCATCTGCCGTAATAACCATTTTTGCTGCAGCATCAATAATACGATCACGCAAAGCATTAGCAGAGAAGCCCCCAAACACAACGGAATGCACAGCGCCTATACGAGCACAGGCCTGCATAGCAATGACAGCCTCCGGTGTCATCGGCATATAAATAACAACACGATCACCTGCTTCTATACCCTGCGCCTTGAGTGCATTTGCAAAACGGCTAACCTCAGTTAGTAACTCACTGTAGCTCAGCGTCTTGCGGTCCCCTTGTTCACCCTCAAAAATAATTGCAGGTTTATTGCCATGCTCAGCAATATGCACATCCAGACAGTTCTCAGAAACATTTAACTGACCATCAGTGAACCAGGCATAGTTGGGCGCATTACTTTCATCAAGTGTTTTACTAAAGGGTGTAGCCCAATGCAGTTCTTCTTGCGCCCGTTCTGCCCAGAAACCCTCATAATCTGTTTCAGCCTGCTTATACAACGCATCAAGATCTACCGGCTTCAATCGGGCAGCAGCTGTGAATGAATCAGACGGTGGAAAGGATCGACTCTCAGTCAATATTGATTCAATATTTTTTTTCATAATTATTTTTCTATTAACAATACTTAAATATCACCCAAATCATCCGATCCGCATCATTGTGCATAAGCGCACAGCCACTATGTGTGAGCAATGATGCGCTCCGCCTGACGACGCAGCATCTGACCAAAATCAGCCTTGTCATACAAGGCATTGAGTAATTCCATATCTGGTGGTGTGCGCTTCAAGTCCTTGCGCTCAGAATTTTTCTCAATCTCTAGCGGCACATTGCACTCTATTTTAGTAAGCCGACGTGACATCAATGCATCTTCCCGGCTAGCCGCGAGCTTGCCTGCTAGGGTTCCTGCACCACGAACAGGAACGCCAGCAACTTCATCAAGACGGGCATAAATCTCATCCATAGAGTCAAAATGATTTAGCAGTGCTGCAGCGGTTTTTGCGCCAACCCCACGTACGCCAGGTATATTATCAACGCTGTCACCTGCCAACGCGAGATAATCAACAATTTGCTCGGCACGAACACCATACTTTTCAGGGACATCGTTATAATGAGTGCGCTTACCACCAGCAAAGTCCCACATCACATCACCCGCATCAAGCAATTGCGCCAGATCCTTGTCACGACTAAGAATGGTAGAGCGCATACCTTTGCGGCGCATTCGGGTGACCAGGGTGCCAATAATGTCATCTGCCTCATAACGTTGCTCAGCAAAATCCTGCAAGCCTAAAGCACGGGTAACCTCACGACAACGTGCAAACTGCTGTTTTAATTCTTCCGGAGCCGGGTCACGATTAGCTTTATATTCAGGGTAAATATCATTACGAAAGCAATTTGTATGACTCGTATCAAAGGCAACTGCCACATATTCAGGTTTTGTATGCTCAAGAAAGTCACCCAGAAAACGGGTAAAACCATACAGTGCATTAACCTGTTTCCCCTCCCCATCCTGCATATCTTCGGGCATAGAAAACCAGGCGCGGAACACATAAACACTGGCATCAATTAAATAAAGCATGGCGCAAATACTAGCTGTCAATAGTGCCTCATGACCAGCCCAAAAATATATCTGAGTATCTACCCGGTAAATCAGGCAACTGGATGGATAAAACTACCGTTTATTCGTGCATGCAACGGGCTCTTACGGGGGAAGTGAGCTCGCAGAAAATCCATCTGATCTGTCAGGATTTTTCGACCTTTTAGGTAAATATACTCAGCATAGGTTGGTGCAAAGGGTACTGCCAGCAATTCCATACCTGCCTGCTCCGGTGTACGGCCACCCTTATGATTGTTACAACGCCTGCAAGCCGCAACTACATTTTGCCAGGCATCCTTACCACCCTGACTAATGGGCCTGATGTGATCTCGGGTCAGATCACGGCTCATAAAATGCACTCCACAGTACATGCATACCTTCGCATCACGCCGAAATAAAGTCTGGTTATTTAGGGGCGGCACATAATCATGTCGGCTGGCATCGAAGCCAGGCTTATGACCAATAGTGGCAATAATTGAATTAACTTCAACAATACTGCGCTTGCTAGTCAGCGAATTAATGCCGCCATAGACGCTAAAAATAGGCGCACCACACACATAGGCAACCTGCTCGGTATGATACAACCGAACTGCATCCCGGTAGTCAATCCACTCCAGCGGCATACCTGATACATCAGTTCGTAATACCTGCTGATGCATATCAAATGCGTGTATAGCTGAATCCATTAATCCATATACCTCACAGCATACAGTTTGCAGACTTTAGCAAAAAAAACCAAATTTAGAATCAAACTATAAATACTGGATCTTGCTATGCCAAGCAATAGCAAAATGAACTATTGCACTGACGCACGTATATGGCATGATTTCCCATGATTGGAATCAGCAGCTGCGCTAGTTCAGACAACAATTCCAAGCTGCAAAACGGACTTCAAACTTTATATTTTAAGGAAGGCCATGCCAGTAACAATTGGAGTATTAAAAGAAACAACGGCAGGAGAAACGCGTGTAGCTATCGTGCCGGAAGTTATCAATAAATTTATCGATCTGGGAGCACAGCTTCTGATTGAAACCGGTGCCGGCGAAGAGGCGCGTATTCCAGACGCCTTATATGAGGGGGCAGAATTTTCGCCTAATCCACAGGGCATACTTTCACGCTGCGACATTCTTCTTAAGGTACAGCCACCCACCCCTGAAGAAATTGCTGCACTGAGGCCTGAAGCAATTGTAATTGGCTTTATGCAAGCCTATAAACAACAGCAGATGGCACGCGAACTATGTGCCAAAAAAATTACCAGCTTTGCCATGGAACTCGTGCCACGTATATCCCGCGCACAATCCATGGATGCTTTATCCTCACAGGCCGCTGTGGCCGGTTATAAAGCTGTTTTAATTGCTGCCAATACCCTTGATAAATTTGTACCCATGCTAACAACGGCAGCCGGTACTATACGGCCCTCCCAGTTTCTTGTTATTGGCGCGGGTGTTGCAGGCCTGCAAGCCATTGCAACAGCTAAACGACTCGGTGCAATAGTTGAAGGTTTTGATGTACGTAGCGCCACACGTGAACAGGTTGAATCACTCGGTGCTCGTTTTGTTGATACCGGTATCTCAGCAGAAGGTGAAGGCGGTTATGCCCGCGAACTTACGGCCGAAGAACAGACTGGTCAACAAGCTGTCCTTGATGAGCATATAGCCAAAGCGGACGTAGTCATAACAACTGCTGCCGTGCCTGGTCGCCCAGCACCTCGCATTATCAACCTTGCAGCCGTTGAGGGGATGAAGCCAGGCGCCGTTATTGTTGATCTTGCCGCTGAAAGCGGAGGAAACTGTGAGCTCACACAACCAGGTGAAACCATTACTCATAAGGATATCCGTATCATTGGACCAGTAAATCTGCCTGCAGAACTTGCGCGCCATGCCAGTGAAATGTATGCCCGTAACCTGCTCAACTTTATCCAGCCGGCCATTAGTGACGGCATGCTGACTATTGATTGGGAAGATGAAGTATTTACTGGGGCAGTTTTAACCCGTGATGGTGAGATTGCTCATGAACAAACGCGGGATGCTATCGCAAAGGGAGAATCATCATGATTGAACTGAGTGGTTTTGCTGCACTCTATATATTCATGCTTGCTGCATTCACAGGCTATGAAGTTATCGCCAAAGTACCGGCTATCCTACATACCCCGTTAATGTCCGGATCCAACTTTGTACATGGAATAGTGGTTGTAGGAGCCATGGTAACACTGGGTGGGGCAGAGTCTGTGCTTGGTCAGGTTATAGGCTTTATTGGCGTGGTACTCGGTGCTGGTAATGCTGTTGGTGGTTATGTAGTTACCGAACGCATGCTGGAAATGTTCAGATCCAGCGGTCAATCAAATAATAAAACAGCCCGCAAGGAGAAAACCTGATGCAGGACGCTTTCTCCATAAACCTGCTGATTCAGATCAGCTACTACCTGGCTGCATTCCTCTTCATCATGGGGCTCAAACGAATGAGCTCACCGGTCACAGCAGCCAGCGGTATCAAATGGGCCGGTGTCGGCATGCTTGTTGCCACGCTCATTACCTTTGCCTACCCCGACATGAACAACTACGTGTTGATGACAACCGCCATCTTTATCGGTGGCGTACTGGCATGGTGGACAGGTAAGCGTGTAGGCATGACCGATATGCCGCAAATGATCGCCCTCTATAACGGCATGGGCGGTGGCGCAGCTGCAGCCATCTCAGCCGTTGAATTACTGGGTGGCGGTGAACATTCCCTCATATTTATGGTACTGGCCGTACTCGGCGGGTTCATCGGCTCTGTCTCATTCTCTGGCAGCATGATTGCATTTGGAAAATTACAGGGGCTAATACGTAAGGATTTCCGCTTCCAGGGACAGAATTTTGTCAATATCGCCATCCTGGCTGTCATCGCCTGGCTTGGTTTCAGTATTTCTGGTGGTCATGCTGATACCAATACAATTGCCTTATTCTTTGGGCTAACACTGATACTCGGCATAACAATGACCTTGCCCATCGGCGGCGCTGATATGCCCGTTGTTATTTCACTTTACAATGCCATGACCGGACTTGCCGTGGCATTTGAAGGCTTCGTGTTAGATAACGCTGCCATGATTATTGCCGGCACTGTCGTTGGCTCTGCAGGCTCACTACTAACACAGCTTATGGCTAAAGCAATGAACCGCTCACTGGCTAATGTCCTGTTCAGTGGCTTTGGTGGTGAATCAGAAGGTGGCAGTTCAGAAGTCAGCGGCTCCATGAAAGCCATTGAAGCAACAGATGTAGGTGTCATGATGGCATTCGCACAGAAGGTAATTATCATACCGGGTTACGGTATGGCGGTTGCACAGGCACAACACAAAGTATGGGAACTCACCCAGTTATTAATTGACCGCGGTGTAGATGTTAAATTTGCCATTCACCCGGTAGCTGGCCGTATGCCCGGCCACATGAATGTACTGCTTGCTGAAGCGGGCGTGCCCTATGACCTGATTTATGATCTGGAAGAAATCAATGCAGATTTTGAAAGCACTGATGTTGCACTCATCATCGGTGCAAATGATGTCGTTAATCCGATAGCACGTACCGACCCTGCCAGCCCAATCTTCGGCATGCCTATACTGAATGCTGACAAGTCACATAACTGTATAGTTGTTAAACGCGGTCAGGGAGCTGGTTTCTCAGGCATCGAAAATGCGCTGTTCTTTCTTGATAACACACGCATGCTCTATGGCGATGGTCAGGCCATAGCAGCAGAACTCATAACTGCGGTAAAAGAAATGTAAACAGCCCTGACCTTGCAAATTTTCATACCTGGGACAGGCGCTTTTACCCCACCATTCAGGCAAAATACGCTGTAACTGTCAGCTAGCAGTACAGGTCAGTTATGCACAATGTTGCGCTGCCATTAAGGTTTATGGCTACTTGCAAGGTGGCAACCTGAGACTTGTCCAATAAGATGATGTTTTAATTGATTAAATGGACTTCGGCTATTTTTTGGCCAATTTAACAGTTATGACGTAACCATGCGGTTCGGAGACCATTTGTCCCAAGTAATCCACAAACTTATCCACATATTTTGTGGACAACCGGATCACCGGTTTAACCTGCCCGCCCAGCAGGCAGCCTGACGTGCCCAAAACGATCCTAAAAGTAGCTGTCAGCACCCCGCTTAATCAGCTATTTGATTACCTACCCACAGCTGAAGCTGAGCCAACACCAGGTCAACGTGTACGTATACCCTTTGGCCATCGTGAACAAACCGGAGTGATCGTTGCCCACACGGATCAAACTGACGTGCCGATTAGTAAACTTCGCACAGTTCTTGCGGTTCTGGACACCGAGCCCTTACTTGATAAACCCCTGCTTAAGCTTTTGCAATGGGCTGCCAGTTATTACCAACACCCACCTGGTGAAGTCTTTGCCACTGCACTACCAACAGCATTACGCCAGGGCGCACAGCCGGTCATACCAAAAAGCTACCAATGGCGCATCACCCCAACCGGACAGGAAGCACATACCAGGAAACTGGCAAAGAATGCCAAAGTACAGTCATTACTACTGGATGCATTAAGCAAAGCAACTGTGTTACCTGAAGAGGCCCTGCGAGAGCTACATAGCAGCTGGAGCAAGGTCATGCCTGCACTGGCAGACAAAGGCTGGGCACAACGTGAAGTTGCTGCTGTGGCAGACCTAGCACCTGAGTATGAGCAGGGACCGATACTAACTGATAAACAGGTAACAGCTATTGCCGGTGTTCCCGCAGAAGGGTTTCACCCCTGTTTACTTCAGGGCGTAACCGGCAGTGGTAAAACCGAGGTATATCTGCAGTTAATTGAACAGCAAATTACAGCTGGAAGACAATCACTGGTGCTGGTTCCTGAAATTGGACTGACACCACAATTACTTGACCGTTTCAAATGCCGGGTAAGAGGCAAGGTGGTTGCCATGCACTCTGGCCTGACTGATAACCAGCGTCTACAGGCATGGGTTGCTGCATACAATGGCAGTGCAGATGTGATTATTGGTACCCGGTCAGCCATCTTTACTCCCTTACCGCGGCCAGGGCTGATAGTCATTGATGAAGAACATGATGGCTCTTATAAACAACAGGATGGTTTTCGTTATTCAGCTCGTGATCTGGCTGTATACCGGGCACAACAGCTTACTATTCCCATTGTACTGGGCTCAGCCACACCCGCATTTGAAACGCTGAACAACGCCATAGAAGGCCGTTATAAACACCTGCACTTACCGGAACGCCCAGGCAGCGCCAAACAACCTGATATCCATATGATTGACCTGCGGCAACACCCTTTACATGAAGGACTAAGCCAACCATTAATTGCAACCATAGAAAAGCACCTGCAGGCCAATGGACAGGTACTGATCTATCTGAATCGACGTGGCTTTGCACCTACCCTGCTTTGCCCAACGTGCGGAATAACCCAAGAATGCAATCGTTGTGATGCACGCATGGTATTGCACCAGCAACGTCACCGTCTTATTTGTCATCACTGTGGTGCAGAACGCAGCAGAATTGAAAGCTGCCCTGAATGCCAAACCAAACTGGTACCCGTGGGACATGGCACTGAAAGACTTGAGGCAGCACTGGAAGCGCTGTTCCCGGATTACCCACTGGTGCGTATAGACCGTGATACCACCCGCCGTCGTGGTTCAATGGAGACCATGCTTAAGGCCATTCGTGCCGGTGAGTCACGCATCCTGCTTGGGACCCAGATGCTAACCAAAGGACATGATTTTCCAAATGTCACCCTAGTAGGCATTATTGATTCAGATCAAGGGCTGTTTGGTACTGACTTCCGCAGTGGTGAGCGTCTGGCACAATCCATTCTGCAGGTTTCCGGACGTGCTGGTCGTGGTGAACGTCCCGGTGAAGTCTGGATACAGACCTGGTATCCCGATCATCCACTACTGAAAATACTGCTTAAGCAGGGCTACGATGCATTTGCTGCCGAAGGGCTGGCTGAACGTCTGGCCTCAGGCTGGCCACCATTTAGTCATATTGCACTACTGCGAGCTGAGAGCATTAAACGAGGTCCGTTATTTCATTTTCTCGACCAAGCCCGTAGCTGTGGTACCCATTGGCAAGACAATGGCATACGTATGCTGGGACCAGCCAGCTCACCCATGGAGAAACGCTCCGGGCGCTTTCGTGGCCAACTATTGGTGCAGTCATCCAACCGGGGGCAGCTCAAACAATTTCTGCGTAGTTGGCGTGCGGCAATTTCACAATTGCCTGAAGCTCGTAAGACACGCTGGTCACTGGATATAGACCCGGTCGAATTATTTTGATACGTACACAGGTCTGGCGGTTAGAATGCGGACGCACTGGCCATAACCTTGTGACATTTGCCTTAGCCCCAAACCTTAAGCACACATGAAATCATCAATTGAACAACTGATTAAAACTGCTGTCGACACGTTGCTGGAAAACAGTGAAGCAGCATCTATAACACCTGACATTATTGTTGAGCGTACCCGTGATATTGCCCACGGACATTTCTCCTGCAACATTGCCATGCGGCTGGCGAAGGCGCTTAAACAATCACCACGCGATATTGCAAACACTATTATTGCTGCCTTACCCCCATCAGAACGGGTACTAAAAACAGAAGTAGCTGGCCCCGGTTTTTTAAATTTCTGGATGTCCGCAGCTGCATTCCACACAGAAATTCGTGCCATGTATAGCAAAGGTGAAGTCTATGGCCACAGCCAGATAGGTAAAGGCAAGAAAGTGTTACTTGAGTTTGTGTCTGCCAACCCAACCGGCCCACTGCATGTCGGGCATGGTCGACATGCAGCCTATGGAGCATGTGTTGCGAGCCTACTGAAAACAACCGGCCACTCTGTCCACACTGAGTACTATGTCAATGATGCAGGCCGGCAAATGGACATACTCGCGCTCAGCACATGGTTACGTTTTCTACAGCAACAAGAGGGCGCTGAATTCACCTTCCCAACCAGTGCATATCAGGGTGAATACCTGTTACCTATTGCAGCAGAACTGGATAACACAATATCTGGTTTAGCCATTAATCAAATTGATGGGTTATTTGCTGATTTACCAGATGATAGTGATGCACAGCTTGATCTTTTGATTGAACGAGCCCGTATAACATTGGGTGATAGTGGCTTTGAACACATCCTGCAACTTGCTCTTACTCACATACTTGATGACATACGTGATGACCTTGGTGAATTCCAGGTCAGCATAGATGAATGGTTCTCTGAGAAAAGCCTGACAGGTACCGGCGCCGTACAAAGAGCGTTAGATCTGTTAGCTAAAAATAACGTGACCTATGAAAAGGACGGTGCAATCTGGTTCCGCGCCACAGACTACGGTGATGAAAAAGACCGGGTCGTAGTCAGGGACAACGGCCGCAGCACTTATTTTGCATCTGACATTGCTTACCACCTACAGAAACGGGAACGTGGCTTTACTGATCTGATTGATATCTGGGGTGCTGATCATCATGGCTATATCCCCCGAGTAAGAGCCGGCATGGAGGCCATGGGACAGCCATCTGATTGTTTACAAGTAGAACTGGTCCAGTTTGTTGCACTTTATCGAAGCGGCAAAAAAGCCCAGATGTCGACCCGTTCCGGGGAGTTTGTCACTTTGCGTCAGCTACGCAAAGAAGTCGGTAATGATGCTGCCCGGCTGTTTTTTGTAATGCGTTCAAATGAACAACACCTGGATTTTGATCTCGATCTTGCAACCTCCAGCAGTAACGAAAACCCTGTTTATTATTTGCAATATGCGCATGCACGTGCCTGTAGCGTGATGCGTCAACTGGAGGAACGTAATCTGCATTGGGATTCAATTTCTGCCGACAGCAGTCTCATTCACCTGCGGGCACCACATGAGCAAGCGCTCATGCTGACGCTCACTCGCTACCCGGAAATTGTTGAAGCAGCTGCCCTACAGAAGGCACCCCAACATGTTGTCCATTATCTGAAAGAGCTGGCACAGGAATTTCATGCGTATTACAACGCACACAAATTTATTGTTGACGATGAAGGTTTGCGTAATGCACGGCTGATGCTGGTGCTTGTCACCCGGCAGGTTATACGTAATGGCTTATCATTACTTGGCGTTAGTGCGCCGGATAAAATGTAATGACACAGAAGAAGCGAAAGAAAAGCCGTCGTAAGGCAGGCAGACGAAAATCAGATAATCATCTGCCAGGCTGGATATCTATGTTAATGGGCTTATTTCTTGGCCTTGCGGTTGCTCTGTATGTTTACATCACAGACCCCACCCCACCCTCAATTGTATTGGTCAAGCCTCCGCAGAGCAGTGCCCAGCCTGCCAATGCTGTGCCAGAGGTAGTTGACACCACAGAAACATCATCCCAGCCTGCTATTACTTTTGATTTTTATGACATGCTGCCCAATCTGGGTGTCGAAGTATATGAAGACGAAAAAGTACCCGTCCGCGCTGCCACACCGGCACGTGTCAGTAAACCTGGCATCTATATTCTGCAGGCAGGTTCATTCAGCCGCATTGACGATGCCAAGCGCCGCAAGGCAGAAATGGCTCTGCTGGGCATACGTGCAGATATCAAACGTGGCCAGGCAAATAAGCGAACGGTATACAGGGTATATACAGACCCAATGGAAGATCCTGCCCAGGTCAATGATATGAGCAAGAAACTACAGCATGCCAATATCGAAATCCTGCTAAAGCGGGTCAGTGATTAGCACCCACCGAATGATCTGGCTGGTTTGCAGTCTTGTACTGCTTTCAGGCTGTGCCTCATCAATTAATAACCCCCACAGCCAAACAACAAAAACAATAGGCAGATCAACTCCAGAACATCAGGGTATACCCATAGCAGCCAACTATGGCGCCATGCGTATTCGAATAGCCGCGGTCGGCGATATCATGCTGGGTACAGATTACCCCGAGAATCATCTTCCAGATGATGATGGCATCAGCTTCCTGAGTGCGGTTACACCTGCACTGCAAAGTGCTGATATAGCCTTTGGCAATCTGGAAGGTGTGCTCATGGACGGCGGCGAACCCGTCAAAAAATGCAACGACCCAGCAGCCTGTTATCTGTTCCGTTCACCTGCACGCTATGCACAGCACCTGGCCAAAGCAGGCTTTACTATAGTGAGCCTTGCCAACAACCATGCCCGTGACTTCGGTGAGGAAGGTCGGGATGCCAGCATGGCAGCGCTGAATGCTGCGGGCCTGTATCACTCCGGTCGTGAGGGTAGCGTTGCCAGCTGGCAACAGGGTGATTTGAAAATTGCTTTTATTGCCTTCTCACCCACCAAAGGCTCATGGCCATTACTGGATACAGACCTGGCAAGCTGGGCCGTCTCCGGACTGGCCGCAAAACATGACCTTGTCATTGTCTCTTTTCATGGTGGTGCTGAGGGCTTTGATGGGGCTGAACGTATCGGCTTTTCCATGGAATATGCTTACGGTGAGCCACGGGGCAATGTTATTAAATTTGCCCATGCAGTCATAGATGCAGGTGCTGATCTCGTTCTGGGGCATGGGCCACATGTACCGCGTGCTGTAGAACTGTATAACGACCGACTCATTGCCTACAGCCTTGGAAATTTTGCAACCTATTACGGTATTAATGTACGCGGAACCAAAGGTTATGCGCCCTTAATCATAGCCACACTCAACGGCAAAGGTGAATTTATTGCCGGGCAATTACTTTCCAACAAGCAAATCCGGCCAGGGGGTCCACAGCCAGACTCAGGAGAGTATGCTCTCAATATGATACGTGACTTATCACGTATGGACTTTCCAGACAGCCCACTGAAATTTATGGCTGATGGAAGCATTCTTATAAAGCAGTAAAATAATCTGATCACTATGTCAGCCGAACGTGCCATCTTTAACCGCTACCCACCCTTGCAACAGTCTTTGCCATTTCTGCAGCTTGCTGATTTACCCACCCCTGTTCATCGTTGCAGCAGCCTTGAAGGTGCTATCGGCATTGAGCAACTCTGGATTAAACGAGATGACATCAGTGCTACAAAATATGGTGGCAATAAACTGCGCAAGCTGGAATTTTTATTAGCTGCTGCCAAACAAAATAATTGTAGGCAGGTCATTACCTTTGGTGGCCTGGGTTCAAACCACGCACTTGCAACAGCTATTAACTGTCAGCACCTTGGGCTCAAATGTGTTGCCATACTGACACCAGAGCCGGGTACAGCACAGGTCCGCCGCACCCTGCGCTATCACCAGTTACTGGGGACTCGTCTGGAAATCGCTCACACCTATGCTGAGACCCGCAGCATTGCTAATCAACTGCATGATGAACTGGGTGCCAAGCACTGCTATGAAATTCCCTTTGGTGGGTCGTCATGGCTGGGCGCTATAGGCTTCGTCAATGCAGGACTTGAACTTGCTCAACAAATTTCTGCCGGTTCACTTAGCAAACCAGACCACATATACCTGGGCTGCGGCACTACCGGCAGTGTCGCCGGACTTGCGCTCGGGTTAATGCTTGCTGGCATTGAAAGCTCTGTGGAAGCTATACAGGTTACACCAGACAGTATGCAACCAGAGCAGCTTTTTAAGACTATCTTCAAGGAGGCCAGCCAAGAATTACACGCACGGGACAGTACCATCCCATTACTGGACAGCAGTGAATCAGGTGTAACAATACGTAAAGATCAATTAGGGGCCGGGTATGCAATTCCAACTGAGGCTGCACATGAGGCTGCACATCTTTTTCATGACAAGGCAGAGTTACCCGCATCGCTAACCTATACTGCAAAGGTATTTGCAGGATTAATGGCAGATGCAGGACGTGGGATGCTGGCCAATAAAAATATTTTATTCTGGAATACCTATAACTCCCGGAAATACCCAAAACTGCCCACGGATGACCGTTGGAAACAGTTGCCCAAGGACCTGCATAGCCTCTTTATTGCCTGAGCACCTATTTCAGACCGGCAATCGTTCTAATAACGCATAGTAAAAGCCATCATTATCAGCCTGGCCGGGTAACAATTGCAGGCCATGCTCAGTCTGACCTCGAGCTTCCTCTGGCATTTTCACGGGCAGCTGCCGTTCATAAGCATCTGACCTGCGTGCCAGAAATTCTGCAATCACCGCCTCATTCTCAGCCCTTAATACCGAGCAGGTTGAGTACAGCAGCCAGCCACCAGGTTTGAGTAGTGGCCAGAGTTTTTCCAGCATCTGAAGCTGCGTTTCAACCAGGCTGGAAATATCACCGGTACGTCGCAAAAACCGTATGTCAGGGTGCCGACGTATAACCCCCGTAGCAGAACAAGGTGCATCAACAAGAATGCGATCAAAGCCTGCTTTATCCCTGCTTTCTTTCCACCATTTTTCCGGATCTAATGCATCACCCTCTATAAGAGTGACCTGATCCTTATTATCAAAGCCAAGACGTTCAAGATTTTCCTGCACCCTGCTCAGTCGCTGCTCTGACTTATCAACTGCCACCAGCTCCTTAATATCAGGACACAGCTCAAGCACATGGGTTGCTTTGCCACCTGGGGCAGCACAGGCATCCAGCACCCGCATCCCCGGGCCTGCCTGCAAAAAATGCGCTGCTAGCTGGGAAGCCAGGTCCTGCACACTACAGTCACCCAAAGAAAACCCCGGCAATTCTTGTACCATCAGTGGTGCGTCAAGTAATACTGCACCAGGCATAGTGCTAACCGGCGTTGTGGCAGCCACACCAGTATGTTGCAAACGATCCAACCATAAGGCTGGTTCATGCTGCTTGGTATTTATCCGCACCCACATGGGCGCCTGCTTATTACCGGCAGCAATAATGTCTTCCCAGTCACGAGGCCAGTCTACCTGCAACTTTTCGATAAGCCATTGCGGGTGTTGATACCCTGCTTCCTTATCCTTACTGACTGCAGCAAGTAACCCTTCTCGCTCCCTCAGAAATCTTCTTAATACCGCATTTACCAACCCTCGCATTGAGACACGTTCAAGTTGAGTGACTGCGCCCACTGTTGCAGATACAACGGCATAGTCAGGCCGCTTTGATTCTATAAGGGCAAACAAACCAACTGAGAGCAGTGCTGTAATTACGCTATCCCGGTTGCGAATCGGGCGAGCCACTAATAACGCTATAAGCTTACGGTTGCGGTAGTGGTTGCGCAGAGTCCCATAAGACAGCGCGCGCACAAATGCCTGGTCTCGCGGCTCAAGCTTATCTACTTCAGCTTCTGCAAAAGCAGCGTCCAGGTTACGGCCCTTTTTAAGTACCGCATCAACTACTCTGGCAGTGATGGCACGTGGTAAAGCACCACTATTAGTATTAGTCAAAATCCCAGTACTATATTGTCTATCGTTTGTGCATTAGCAAATTCACGGGCAGTTACCGGTTTACGTCCTGCCAGTTGTAGCCTGCTCAATGACAACACGCCCTCACCTGCCTGCACATATAAACCCTGTTCTTCCAGTTGTAGTAATGCGCCTGGTGAAACATCCTGTTGCTTAGCTGAAAAATCTGTCTGTATAACGTTGGCTTCCAGACAGCGCAGTAATTCGCCATTAAAAAGTGTATGAGCAACAGGCCAGCCCTGGTAAGCACGTATCTGCCGATCTATCTCTATAGCCGATTTGCTCCAGTCAATTAGCCCGTCACTTTTGCTAATACGGCCTGCATAGCGAATGCCTTCTTCAGGTTGTGATGAGGCCTGTAATTCACCGGCCAGTATGGCATCCAGGTATTTACTCAGTAACCCTGCGCCTAATTCAGCAAGACGATCATGCAGCGTCACTATTGTTTCCTCAGGAGCAATGGGCAATGACTCAGAGACAAACACGGACCCAGTATCAAGGCCCTCATCCATCTGCATGATGCCAACACCTGTCTGAGTATCACCAGCCAGTATGGCTGCCTGCATGGGTGAAGCACCCCGCCAGCGCGGCAGTAATGAGGCGTGCAGATTAATACAACCATATTTAGGTAATTGCAGAACTTCTGTTGGCAGCAATAAACCGTAAGCAACTACAACCATAAGGTCAGGCTTCAGGCGAACCAGTTCCTGCTGTACAGAAGTATCATTTAACGTTTCTGGTTGCAGTACCGGCAAACCTGCCTCTGTTGCAGCACTCTTAACCGGTGATGGAGTGCATTTACGTCCACGGCCTGCAGGCCGGTCCGGCTGGGTAAGCACAGCAACCACCTTGTGTGAGCTTGCAAGTAAAGCTTGCAACACAGGAACAGAAAAATCAGGAGATCCTGCAAAAATTATTCGTGCTTGCTTTTGCATGGTGGCTTAATGCGGTTCAGATTGATGGTGTTTTGCTAACAGGGTCAACATCACGTTTACGTGCTTTCGACAGCTTTTTTTTCAGCCATGATCGTTTCAGTTGTGACAGGTAATCAACAAACAGTTTTCCTTCCAGGTGATCAATCTCATGCTGAATGCATACTGCGAGTAAACCTTCAGCTTCTAATTCAAATTCCTTGCCATTTCTATCCAGAGCTTTTACACGTACTTGCTCTGAACGCTCAACGCTTTCATAAACTTCCGGTACTGATAAACAACCTTCATCATTCTCAAAGCTACCTGACTGTTCCAGTATCACAGGATTGATAAAACACAGCGGTGTAGTTTTGTCCTCGCTAATATCAATAACCAGAAGCTGTTCATGAAAATCTACCTGAGTAGCAGCAAGACCAATACCAGGAGCTGCATACATAGTTTCCAGCATGGCATCTATAAGTTGGCGTAACTCATCCGTAACCTCAACCACAGGCTTTGCCACAGTGCGCAACCGCGGATCTGGATATTTAAGAATTTCAAGTAATGCCATTGTTTTACAGCTTGCTGAATTTTACCAAGCACCTAAAAATACAGGAAAAAGAACCTACTTTATGTTATATCAACCCTTGCAGCTGACCTATAAATTTATCGCTCTTGGTCGGAACCGAGTCACAGTATCAAACCGCCGGGTTGTGCAGAATTATAGCAGTGCCGAGCTCAGGGTAACCCAAAGTTTGCACGCCGTTTTTATTAAGCTGGAGCATAAATGAACATCTGCTATAAATTTGCTGGAAAGGGAACCGCCCTGCATAGCCTAATTTTTACAGCTTTGCTGGTTATGACAATGGGTTTTGTCACCGCTCAGACAAATGATCAAACCAAACTGAACCCGGCTCACCCTGAAACCTACACCGTCGTTAAAGATGATACCTTGTGGGATATTTCAGCTATGTTTCTTAAAGACCCCTGGTACTGGCCAGAGATTTGGTATGTTAATCCGCAGGTAGCTAACCCCCATCTTATTTATCCTGGTGACATACTTAAGCTTGTATACATAGATGGTCAGCCACGTATCGAAGTTACCCGTGGCGGTGGTGAGGACAGACTGTCTCCCCGCATACGCGTGAGCGATCTTGATAACCCCATAACCGCTATACCCTTTAAAGATATACAGCCCTTCCTGTCTGGCGGCATGATACTTGACAAGAAAGAGGCAGATGCCCTGCCTTATATTGTCGCCCTACGTGACCATCTGGTTGCCGGAGCAGGGCATGAAGTCTACGTGCGGGGACTGGATTCAGGTGAATCACTGGGCAATGAATACCTGGTTCTAAATATTGATGAAGAACTTGAGGATCCAAAAACAGGTGAAGTACTTGGCTATGAAGTTTTATATATCGGCACAGGTGAACTACGTGCCAAGGGCGATCCTGACACTATCTTCCTAACCAAGACCAACCGTGAAGCTATCCGCGGCGACCGTATACGACCAGCAGATCTAACTCTGCCAATGAATTTTTTCCCAAGCGCTCCAAAAGAAGCAATTGACGGACAGATTATCTCCGTCGTTGATGGGCTCTCACGTATAGGTCAATACCAGATGGTGATAATCAACCGTGGTACAAATCAAGGCCTGGAAGCTGGCAACGTACTTTCTGTCTGGCAGATGGGTCGCACCGTCAGAGATAACATCAACAATCGTGGTGTACTAAAAGGCTCTATTTCAACCAGTGGATATGGCTCTGGTGGCAAGAAAGTCACCTTGCCACAGAATCATGCTGGTAATGTAATGATCGTTAAGGCTTACGCCAAAATCAGCTACGCATTGGTAATGCAAGCTGAACTGGAGATGCAGGTACACGACTACGTTCGTAACCCCTGATCCACAGGGCAAACCCTCAGCTATCTGCAATAGATAACCGGGGCTTTAACCCCGACAGATCTGACAATCATTACCCTGATCTTAGTGGCTGATCAGACTTACAGAGGGAGCCCATGTCAGCTGAGCCGTGGCTCATTTTATCGCTGTGTTCTGGTCTGAGTACTACCAGAGCGCTAGAGCTTATTAAAAAATTTGGCAATGCTGCAGCAGTTATCAGTGCATCTGCTTCTGATCTAAAAACCAGCAACCTAAGCGATGAAACACTTCATTTTCTGAAAAATCCTGATGCAGAAAAGCTCAATCAAACAACAAGCTGGCTGGCTGCAGAAGGACGACATTTACTCTGCCTCAATGATGCAGGTTACCCGCCCCTCCTGGCAGAATCTGGAGACGCGCCTCTATGTCTTTATGTTGAGGGCAATCCTGCAAGCCTGCTGATGCCACAACTGGCCATAGTAGGCAGCCGTAACGCAACACCGGGTGGGCTGGAAACTGCCCAACACTTTGCCTCCCATCTGGCTCACTCCGGCCTGACTATCACCAGCGGCCTTGCTACAGGGATAGATTCAGCGGCCCATCTTGGTGCACTGGCAGGTGACGGCTTAACTATTGCTGTGCTGGGCACCGGACCAGACGAAATATACCCTCAGTCAAATATAAAACTGGCCGCACACATTCGACAGCAAGGGGCTCTGGTGAGTGAATTTCCACCCGGTACCCCACCAAGACGACACCAGTTTCCAAGACGAAACCGGATCATCAGCGGTCTAAGCCTGGGTGTATTGATTGTCGAAGCCGGACTGCGCAGCGGCTCATTGATTACCGCACGCTACTCCGGAAACTATGGCAGAGAAATATTTGCCGTACCCGGGTCTTTACATAACCCGCTCAGCAAGGGCTGCCACAGGCTTATCAAACAAGGCGCCAAACTGGTTGAGACAGGCGCTGATATTGTTAGTGAACTGGGCAGTCTGGCTGGTGCACTGGAAAGTTTTCCGGATTACGTTGCAACGCAAATAAAAAGCCCCACCCAGGCAGATCCAGACTATGCAAAATTACTCAAAGCCATGGGCTTTGACCCTATCAGTATTAACCACCTTGTTGCCCGCAGTGGATTGACGGCGGAACAGCTTTCCTCCATGCTCCTGATCTTAGAACTGGAAGGAAAGGTAAATACTCTACCTGGAGGTCGTTTCCAGCAAGTTTAAGTATGGAATTAGCTGCATGAATGAAACCGTTCTCGATGTACTGATGTATCTGTTCGAAAATTTTTCGGACCAGGAGTACGAACATGCCCCGGACCAGATGGTCCTCAGGGAGGAATTACTACAGGCTGGATTTAACGAACCGGAAGTTGACCGAGCACTGGACTGGCTTGAAGAACTCGCAGCAAATGATACCGAGCCATTCACCAATAACCCAGCAGCACGCTCTCTACGGATTTTCAATGCACATGAACTGGCACGGCTGGACACATTGTGTCGTGGATATATTGTATATCTTGAACAAGTCGGCATACTCTCCCCGATACAACGGGAGCTTGTTATAGATCGCCTGATGGCGCTGGACTCTCCCGATATAGATGTAGATCAGGTTAAATGGGTCGTGCTCATGGTGCTGTTTAGTCAGCCCGGGCAAGAATCGGCATTTGCCCGCATGGAAGACCTTGTTTTTGAAGAAGATGCCGGTGCAGTGCACTGATACCTTCATATATAAGTTTGTTTTAATAGTTTACAACCGCGGCAAGACCGCGGTTTCTCTTGTATACGGACCAATAGTCACTTAAAGATAATGAGTAGTGTTGTAGTAGTTGAATCTCCGGCCAAAGCCAAAACCATCGAAAAATATCTCGGTGGCGGCTTTAAGGTGCTCGCCTCATATGGCCATGTCCGCGATCTCATTCCTAAAGAAGGTGCTGTAGACCCGGCCAATAACTATTCCATGCGCTACGACTTAATAGAGCGCAACGAAAAGCACGTCAAGACCATTAAAACAGCGCTTAAAAAAGCTGACTCACTTTATCTGGCAACTGATCCGGATAGAGAGGGTGAAGCAATCTCATGGCACCTCTATGAACTCCTCAAAGAACAGGGCGTTCTGGAAGGCAAAGAAGTTCACCGGGTTGTCTTCTATGAAATCACCAAACGCTCAATTCAGGACTCAATGCAAAACCCACGCGAGCTATCGCATCAGCTGATTGATGCACAGCAGGCACGCAGAGCACTTGATTACCTATATGGCTTTAATCTTTCACCTTTGTTGTGGAAGAAAATCATGCCCAAGCTATCAGCAGGTCGTGTGCAAAGCCCTGCCCTGCGTATGATTGCTGAACGCGAGAAAAAAATTGAAGCCTTTATACCTCGCGAGTACTGGACACTGGGTGGTGACATCAAATGCGGTGATACGCTGGTCAATGCCCGGCTCGCTGAGTATCAAGGTGAAAAAGTAGAACAATTTAGCTTTGTTAATGAAGAGCAGGCACATACCGTACGTGATGCAGTTATCAGTGCGGCTGGCGGCAAAATGCGCGTTGCCAAAATTGATAAAAAACA
>JAAERX010000075.1 GCA_024229935.1 Gammaproteobacteria bacterium
CCCTGTTTTATAAAACAGAATAATATAACGTAAATGCAATAGTATTGCAATAGTCTTGCTATTAATAATTACTCGGTGCTTGCAGCTATTGTTGTAAAGTTCGAGAGATATCGGGGCAAGATAAAGTCTATAAAATGCTTTACAGTGTCAGTCTTCTCATTTAAAAAGCCAACGGAAGATGTATTATTAAATGCATTTGATGCTCTCTCAAGGCTTAATAGCATCTGCCAAGATGCCGAAATGGTTCCTGCCATCATGAGTGTATCAAAGGCAATTTTGCCAACAAGCTCTTTATTGTCTGAGTGTTTTAGAATAATTGAAATAGCGCTCTCAAGGTCACTAATAGAGCTTGTAAAGCGCTTTAACTGAGAGGCAGAAACTAACTCTGATATTGCTGAATTTTTAGCACATTCATGCATCTCAGTAATTAACTCTCTGGCGCCAAGTCCACCATCACTAATAATCTTTCTGCCCACAAGGTCCATCGCTTGAACGCCATTTGTCCCCTCATAAATTGGCAAAATTCGCGCGTCTCTGAGGATTTGAGCAATGCCGGTTTCCTCAACATAGCCCATTCCTCCGTGGCACTGTAGGCTTACAGAGGCTACCTCCTGTGCGGTCTCTGTGCACCAGCCCTTCACAATCGGAGTCAATAGTCCAAGCCTCCTTTTGTGTTTTTCTAGGCTCTTGAGTGGAAGGCTGCTTAAAGAGTAGTCAACTTCTGCACAAGCAGCATATGTTAATACACGTGAGGCCTGTGTGATTGACTTCATGTTGGCCAACATTCTTTGAACGTCTGGATGTCTAATAATTGGACCAGGCTCTTTGAACCCAGGAGCGATGCCTTGAACTCTCTCATTGCAAAAGCTAAGAGCTTGCTGATATGCGCGTTCAGAAACTGATACACCTTGGAGTCCAACAGTAAGCCTTGCATTGTTCATCATTGTGAACATGCACTGAATGCCTCGGTTTTCTTCACCAACCAGATAACCAGTCGCGCCTCTTTCTTCCCCATAGCTCATGACACATGTTGGGCAGGCATGAATGCCAATTTTGTGTTCGATTGATAGCGCTTTTAAGTCATTTGGCTTTCCAAGAGTGTCATCATCATTAACCAGTATCTTTGGCACCAAAAATAATGAAATGCCCTTAATTCCCGCTGGGGCATCTGGCAGGCGAGCCAATACCAAGTGTATGATATTCTCTGCCATGTCGTGCTCACCCCAGGTGATATAAACTTTCTGACCACGAATTAAGTAGTGGTCTCCATTGGGAGTTGCGCGTGTTTTAAGCGCACCAACATCAGTGCCAGCATCTCCCTCAGTGAGATTCATTGTGCCACTCCACTCTCCGGAGATTAATTTGGGTAGGTAGCGCCTCTTGAGATCTTCACTTGCATTGAGAGTTATCGCTTCGACTGCACCTTGTGTAAGAAGCGGGCATAGGCCCCAAGACATATTGGCAGAATGCCACATCTCTTGAACACTGGCGGCGACCACAAACGGAACCCCCTGGCCTCCATAGTCTGGGGAAAATTGCAATGAGCCCCATCCTCCTTTGACAAAATGTTGGTAGGCCTCTTTAAAGCCAGTAGCAGTAGTGACTTTTCCTGAGTCATCTATTGTTAAGCCTTCTGAGTCACCAGACTTATTGACCGGCTCTATTTCTTCTTTAGCAAGTTTTCCAGCTGCATCTAAAACAGCATCAAGGATGTCAACTGTGGAGCTATCAAGCCCAGTTTCACTGCAAAGCTTTTCAATCTCTACAACTTCTTTCAATACAAAGCTCATGTCCTCGATGGGAGCAGTATAGTTTGACATTACGCTTCTCCCAGTGTTTTAATGGCCGCCCTTAGTTCGTGTTTCTGAATTTTCCCAGTTGCAGTTTTTGGCAGCGGGCCAAAAATAACTTTTTTTGGTCTTTTAAATTTAGCCATATTCTCTTTGCAAAAAGTAATAAGCTCGTCTTCAGATGCTTTTTCATTGGGTTTAAGCTCAATGAATGCGCAGGGCACCTCTCCCCAAGTTTCGTCCGCCATTGCAACAACCGCAGCCTCCCCAACTGACGGGTGCTGGTAAAGAACATTTTCGACCTCTACTGAAGAGATATTCTCACCACCTGAGATGATGATGTCTTTTGATCTATCCTTAATCTGTATGTAGCCATCATCATGAATTACTGCCAGGTCGCCACTATGAAACCAGCCGTCAGCAAAGGCCTCTTCTGTGGCTTCGGAGTTGTTCCAATACCCCATCATGCATGTATTGCAGCGAATCACAATTTCACCAATTGCTTCACCGTCGTGAGGAACCCGCTTTCCTGTCTCTTGATCTATCACGCTAACATCTTCAGTCATTGGGAATCTAACGCCCTGTCTTGAGCTAAGTCTAGCAAGTTCTGCTGGGCTTTCGTTGAGCCATGATGCTTGAGGAGCTGCCTGAAGAATGTGACCATAGGTTTCTGTGAGGCCATATACATGCATTACATCAAATCCAAGCGACATCATGCTTTCTAAAACTTTTGCAGGCGGCGGCGCTCCTGCTGTCATGACTTTGATTTTCTTTTTAAATGATTTCTTTATCTCTTTAGGCGCATTGGCAAGCATGTTAAGCATTATCGGGGCACCGCCAAAATGAGTCACATGGTGTTCATCAAGCAAACCAAATACTTTTTCGGGGTCAAAAGTCCTGAGACAAATTATAGTTCCAGCAAGCGCAGCCATTGTCCAGGCATGTCCCCAGCCATTGCAATGAAATAACGGAACAGAATATAAGTAAACAGGGTGATTAGGAAGGTTCCAGCCAACCACAGTGCCCAGGCTCATTAAATATGAGCCACGGTGATGATAAACCACGCCTTTAGGCTTGCCTGTTGTTCCAGAAGTATAGCTCAGCGAGAGCGGGCTCCACTCATCGCCAGGCATTGTCCAATTATAAAGAGGGTCTCCATTGTCAACAAGAGACTCGTAGTCTATTGCGTCACTTGAGATATCTGGCTGTGAGCTAGCAGAGGAGTCATTTATTACAACGATCTTTGGACTAACTGAGGCGATAGCTAGCGCCTCTGAGGCAACACTAAAAAGCTCTCTGTCAACAAAGAGAATTTTTGCATTGCTGTCATCAAAAATATAGGCAATTGTTGGTGCATCAAGCCTGATATTTATCGTGTTTAGAATTGCACCTGCCATTGGAATTGAAAAGTGCGATTCAAACATTTCTGGAGTGTTAAATGCCAGCACTGAAACTGTATCCCCTGGTTTAATGCCATAGTCGCTAAGGCTTGAGGCAATTCTTACACACCTTTCTCTAGACTCACTCCAGGTGTAAGACCTGTCTTCGTAGACGACGGACCGATGATCGCCAAAGATGTCAGCAGTTCTATGTAAAAACGATATAGGGGTGAGGGGTACAAAATTAGCAGGGTTTTTGTTCATAGCCTTAACTGTTAATTTCTAAGAGTGATACCATTATCTAACATGGATACAATTCTTGCTTGCGTTTCTTGAGTTTTAGCAAGTCTGATAAAAGAAGAGCGCTCAGCATCTAAAATTTCTTGCTCAGAAAAAACTGTTCCTGCTGGACACTCGCCACCGGACATAATGCGTCCGATCTCAGTTCCAACAGTTATATCATGTGGCGTGAGCATACCTTTCTTGTGGTTTACCTCAAGCCACTCCAACATTTCTTGAAAGTGTTCAGCGCCTGACAGCGCAAGCGGTTTCCTTTGGCCGACCTTTTTTGTTTCATCAAGCGATGAAAGGGCAACGTTTAAAATTCGATCACGATTCATCTGAAACTCGTCACCACTCCTTCTCATTGATAATGTGTTAGCCTCTTGAGGCGAATTAGATTTTCTGCCCAGACCTATATTCATAAACGATTTCCAGGCGCCATTCTGAGTATTTCCTAGTTTTTCTGTCCATCGATAAAGCATTTCTTTGCAGCCTCCACCAGCAGGGACAACGCCAACAAAAGACTCAACAAGACCCATCACAGAATTGGAATGACTGACCACATGGTCTGCGTGCAATACAACCTCAAAGCCACCACCAATTGACATGCCAACTGGCGCAGCAATAACTGGGAGCTTTGAATCCCTCA
>JAAERX010000076.1 GCA_024229935.1 Gammaproteobacteria bacterium
AATTAATGACTTTATAGAGCTTGTTTTTAAGGGCACTGATCCATTAAACCCTGATACTGACAGTGATGGCCTGACTGATGGCGAAGAAGCCAGTTACTCTGGAATTGGTACTGATCCATTGAATCCTGATACCGATGGCGGGGGCACCAATGATGGCGCCGAAGTCAATAATGGAACAGACCCTTTTAATCCGGCAGATGATTGAAGCAATAAATTCCATCTAAACCCTGTCAGACAGCCTGACGCAGTTGTAAAAATATGATCAGAAGCTCAACAAGGATGTTGCCCTTATTAGTAATGCTTACACTTGTCATGTCGCCCATGAAAGTAGCTTTTGGCACAGACTCTACCACTGCAACCTGTGACACATCTCAGGCATCAAAAACACCCCATCAGCGTAAATACCACCCGGGTCACTACATCTCACTAAATAGATTTGAGAAAGAATCAGCATTCTCCCAAGCACTACAACCAGGTGCGATTGGAATACAAGTACGGTATAGCTGGCGGGAACTGGAACCAGAACCTGATATTTATGATCTTACAAGAATTGCTACAGCTCTTAAGAGCATGAGCGCTAATCAAGCCCAACTAGTCGTCTTTATTGAGGACAAAACATTTAAAGATGAATACCCCACGCCGCCTTATTTGCAAAAAGACTTTACCTTAGCCAACAGAAATGGCGGCTATACCACTATTCGTTGGGACCCGTATGTTATAGAACGAATGAATAAACTGGTTGCAGAAATAGGCCGTAACTTTGACTGTCATCCAAATTTTGAAGGTATCGCATTCCAGGAAAGCGCACTTAGCCTTGACGGCAATATACTGGATGCAAACGGGTACACTGCCACTAAGTATAAAGATGCTTTGATAAATATTCTGCAGTCAGCAGCCAGCAACCTGCCTCAATCACAGATTTTCTGGTACATGAACTTTCTGCCTCGCAATCAACGCTACATTGCCAATATAGCAAACATCGTTTCAAAATCAGGTATCGCTATGGGAGGACCCGACATACTCCCAGACAACTATGCATTAAAAGAAAATGTATACCCTTTCTTTAGCCAATTCCATGGAAAGATGACTTTATTCAACTCTATGCAATATGACAGTTTTGCTCACCCAAAAAAAATATTAACAACACCTGCCAGCAAATACTGGACTATGGAAGAATTATTTATATTTGCTCGTGACAAGCTTTATGTTAACTATATCTTCTGGAATCATAAAACTTGGCGCCGTCCAGAGGATTCTTATGACTGGACGGATGCACAGCCAGTCATCAGTGAGCACCCTGTATTCAATCAAAAATAGCATTAAGCCCGGCTTTTAGTATCCTTAACATAAATCCTGAAACACAATATCTACTTAGCTGTATGATAAAGGGCAATATTAGGGTTTATGATAGATCAACCCTTAACTTATAATAAAAAATCTTGCGATCAGGTGCACAAGCTAACTATTTGCTAATAATTTCTTTACCTGGACAAAACCAATGAAGACTCACCCCATCCGACTATTTCTATCTATTTTGTTTGCCACTATTGTATTAAATATTGGCAGCAACCATGCATTTTCTGCCACCCCCTTACTTATGCCTGGCGATATAGTCAAGATCACTGTTTATGGTCACTCAGACCTGTCTACAGAAGTGAGTATTGCCGAAAATGGAGCAATAAAATTTCCTCTTCTTGGAGAGGTATATATAGGCGAGTTAACGGCCCTTCAAGCAGAAAATGTAATTGCCAACTCACTTGGCGATGGCGGCTTTGTAAAGAACGCATCAGTCAATATTTTTATTGAGCAGCGCAGTGAATCACTTGGCGGTAGTGTAACTGTATTAGGCCAGGTTACACGATCAGGCCAGTATTCATTACGTATCAATTCCGGCACTGGAGTGCTTAGTCTCATTGATCTACTTGCCACTGCTGGTGGGATCAGCAATGATTCAGCAGATCATCTATTTATTGTAAGACAACAAGGAGATAAGCAACAAAAGATTCGTGTCGACCTCGTACAACTGTTAAGGAATGGTGATATTGAGGCCAATTTACTGCTAAGTGATAATGATATTATCCTTGTTCCGGAGATGGATGTATTCTACGTATATGGTGAAGTTCATCGGCCTGGTCGTTACCGGCTGGAAAGAAATATGACTGTTATGCAGGCCCTATCCGTAGCAAGTGGCGTTACTGATCAGGGCAGTGAAAAGAGTGTTATTCTGAACCGCAGAGGAAATGACGGCTTGAAAAGTCAGAGCTCAGAATTGAGTGATGAACTGCAACCCGATGATGTTATCTATGTCAAAAGCAGTTTCTTCTAAGCATAAGATAGCAATATACCGCATATGAATATAAAACTATTTCTGACAGTCATCAGGTTTCACACAAGACTCATCTTGCTGACGATTTTAATTACAATACTCACAGCAGCAATACTTACCAGTACGCAAAAAAACCGCTACAAAGCAACCACATCTCTGGTGCTAAGCTTTGAGGATGACAATCCATTTGAAGCAGCAGGAGTTCCTGCACGACTCTCGTCAAACTTCATTGCCACCCAATTAGATATTATCCGAAGCAGAAAAGTTGCTCTTAAAGTTATTGAGCTACTAAAAATGAATGAAGAACAACAAGCCATACTTAATTATAAGAAAATGGCAGGAAGGAATATTTCTATAACTGACTGGCTATCATCACCCTTGATGGCCAACCTCACGGTCGAACCCTTACGTGACAGTCGAGTTGTTAATATCAGCTACCGCGCATTCAACCCCAATCGTTCTGCTAAAATAGCCAATGCATTTGCACAAGCATACATAGAAACTACGCTTGAGCTTAATATGGAGCCTGCACGCCGTAATGCCGAGTGGTTTGATAATCAACTGAAGGTACTTAGAAAAAGGCTTGATGAGGCCAATGCACGTTTAACCACCTTTCAACAGGAAAAAGGAATTGTTGCGTTAGATGAAAGACTGGGAACCGAAAATGGCAGGCTAAATGATATCTCCAAAGGTCTGGTTAAAGCTCAGGACACAACATACGATGTAAAGTCACGCCAACTTGGAAAAAATCACCCCGAATACCGTCGTGCCATAGAACGTGAAAGGTCGTTAAGTAATTCCCTAAAAAACCAGAAGAAGCGCATTCTCGAACTTAAGAATCAGCGTGACGAACTGGATGCCTTAGCCAGGGAGGTAGAAGCTGAACAACAATCCTACGAAGCAACTCTAAAGAATTACTACGAAACCCGAATGAAAAGCCAGTTTAACCAAACAAACATAAGTGTATTAAGCCCAGCGATACCACCTCAAAA
>JAAERX010000077.1 GCA_024229935.1 Gammaproteobacteria bacterium
TTTCCCATTCGCTGTAAGTGGGAAGGTCTGAAGAGCTACAAACGCCGTGGGCACCATGTAATCAGGTAAGTGCTTATTAAGTATGCTGCGAGCATTTTCCTGCTCAAACTCTGCGGGTTCTGTGCACTCTACATATGCGATGAGTTGTTTAAGTCCGGGTGTATCTTCACGTAATAGCACTACAGCTTGTTGAACTTTGTCCAGCTGTACGAGATGGCTTTCTATTTCACCAAGTTCTATTCGGAAACCACGCAGTTTGATCTGGTGATCTATACGGCCGAGGAATTCTATGTTGCCATCTGCACGCCAGCGAACCAGATCGCCTGTTTTGTAGATACGTGCATCTGGTTTTCCACTGAAAGGGTCCGTTATAAATGCTGCGGCAGTTAGCTCTGGTCTGTTGATGTAACCACGTGCAACCTGATCACCGCCAATCCAGAGTTCACCTGGAAGACCAATTGCGCAGGGGTGACCGTATTTATCCACAATATGTAGCTGAGTATTGGTGACTGGGGCACCGATAGGCACTGCAGTTTCTTTGGTGTCCCGTTCACAAGCCCAGTAGCTCACATCAATAGCTGCTTCAGTGGGGCCATAAAGGTTGTGTAGCTCGGCTGGTAGCATGGCAAAAAAGTGTTGCTGTAACTCCATAGAAAGAGCTTCACCACTACAGATCACGCGTTTAAGAGAGGTGCAGTTTGTTGCTGTTGCATCCTGCAAAAATACCTGCAGCATGGGGGGCACAAAATGCATTGTGGTTATTTTTTCGCTGATAATTTCTTTAATTAGGTAGCCACTGTCACGATGCCCACCTGGCTTTGCCATCACGAGTCTTGCGCCGGTTGTTAGTGGCCAGAAAAATTCCCATACCGATACATCGAAGCTGAATGGGGTTTTCTGCAGCACTGCATCTGTGGCATCCAGCTTATATTCTTCCTGCATCCACAGTAAGCGGTTAACAATGCCATGATGTTCATTAAGCACACCCTTGGGTCGTCCAGTCGAACCTGAGGTGAAAATAATATAAGCGAGATTATTTGGCCCAGCGTTTTGTTCAGGGTTATTCGTTGCTTCATTGCTAAGTTTGTCCCAGTCCTCATCAATTAAAAACACATCGATGTCGTAATCAGGAAAACTGGAGTGTAGTTTGCTTTGGGTGACTAGTAGGCTGATGTCAGCATCTTCAAGCATATATGTGAGGCGCTGTTGCGGATACTCTGGGTCCAGTGGCACATAAGCACCACCGGCTTTTAAAATGCCGAGTAGAGTAATGACCAATTCCAGTGAACGATCAACACATACCCCCACTGGCGTATCAGGGCCTACACCCTTTGAACGCAGATAGTTTGCCAGCTGATTGGCCTGAGCATTGAGCTCTGAGTAGGTTAGTGATTCTCCTGCATAACTGACAGCAATGGCATTGCCGTTATAACTGACTTGTGTTTCAAAAAGGCTTACCAGTGTTGCATCCTGCGGGTAGTCTTGTGTGGTGTCATTCCAGTTTGCTATCTGTTGTTGTTCCTGCTCACTTAATAAAGTTAGTTCATGCACCCGGCAATCTGCATTACCAGCAATATTTTCGAGCAGGGTTGTCAGGTGGGTGATCAGTTCCTGAATATGTTTGCTGGTAAAAAGACGTGTGTCATAAGCGATCCGCATGTGGAGTAAATCAAATACGGCTACGTTGACAGTAAGTGGGAAGTTGGTGCGATCGAAACCATCAACCTCACGTATGGTCACGGACTCCGTGTTGGTCCACATTGTTTCCATTTCAGGGTAGTTTTCGAATGCGAGCAGGGACTCGAACATAGGGGTACCACGGGGCACATTGCTCCAGCCCTGAATTTCTACCAGTGAGGCATGTTCAAACTGACGTACATCGAGTTGACTGGTTTGCAGAGTTTGTAGCCAGTCCAGCACTGAGCTTTCAGCGTCGACTGTTACTCGCACTGGTAATGTGTTGAGGAACAGCCCGATCATTGATTCCACACCGGGCATGGTGGCGGGTCGGCCGGAAGTTGTTGCGCCAAAGACTATATCTTCCTCACCGCTGTAACGGCTAAGTAGCAGTGCCCATGCACCTTGCACAATTGTATTCAGGGTCAGGTGGGATTGCTGTGCAAGATCCCGCAGGCGATCTATGGTTTCTGCTGAAATTTGTGCGCTAAGTTCAGCAAATTCAGCCTGAGTGCCGGTCTCTGCGTGCTGGTGAAGTGCTGCGGGTAATGGTGTGGGCGCAGTGAACCCTGCCAGCGTATTGCGCCAGAAGGATTCAGCTGCAACCTTATCTTGCTGATCCAGCCAGTGTATGTACTCGCTGAAAGCCTGTGGTTTGGGCAGTGCTGTTTCTATTCCTGCCAGATGGGCATGGTAACAGGCAAAGACTTCCTTAAGTACCAATGGTACTGACCAACCATCTACGATGGCATGGTGGAAGCTCCATATAAAGTGATGATCATTATCACCCAGTTTGATGAGTGTGATCCGCATGAGTGGTGCGCTGGTAAAATCAAATTGTTTGAGTTCGTCTGCTTGTAAAAATGTGCTGAGTTTTTTAGCCTGAGCTTTTTCATCAAGGCTTGACCAGTCTTCTGTGTGCATATCAATCGGCATATCTTTGTGTACAACTTGTACAGGTTGATTGAAGCCTTCCCAGTGAAAACTGGTGCGGAGGCTTGCATGCCGATTGATTACATCTTGCCAGGCATTACTGAAAGCCTCTGTATTGAGTTCGCCACTTAAACGCCAGCGGAAACGGGCAAAATAAACGTCGTTTTCTGCAGTAAATAAACTGTGAAACAGCATGCCATGTTGAAGTGAGGTAACTCTATAGATATCTTCAATGGGTTCCTGTTCGGTCAGCAAGGAATCAAGTTGCGTCTGATTGATATTGGCCAGTGGAAAATCGATAGGTGTGTAGGTGCTTTCGCCGGCTGCAGTGCAGGCGCTAATTAATTCGCGTAATTGTGCTATGTAGAGTTGGGCAAATTTTTCTATACTGGTTTTGTCCCACAGCTTATTACTGTAGATAACCGATAGTTGTAACTGCTCATCTGACACTGCGCTGTGGATGTCCAGCAGATGTGGACGTGGATCAGCTGGGCCTTGTTCCAGACCTCTGGGTCCTGTCGCAGGTTGTAGCAGGGCATTATGGTTGGCCACCTGATCAATCTGCCCCAGATAATTAAAACCTATTGATGGCTCTGGGATGGCCTGTAAAATCTGCTGCGTACTGGTGTCACGGTTTAGGTGGCGGAGCAGCCCGAAGCCAAGGCCGCGGTTAGGAATTTTGCCTAGCTGTTCTTTAATCGTTTGTAGAGTTTCACCCGGCTGCATGTCTGTATCTATGTGCAGTAATACGGGGTATAGGCTGGTAAACCAGCCTACAGTCCTAGAAATGTTTAGTGAATTAAATAATTCTTCGCGACCGTGCCCCTCAAGATTGATCAAGGCACTATTACTGCCTGTCCAATCTTTGAGTGCCCGTACCAGCCCACTGAGTAGCACGTCATTAGCTTGTGCTCGCCAGCTGCGTGGTAACTCCTGCAGTAAAAGTCGGGTTTCATCCTTGGTTAGGCTGAGTGTGACATCGTGTGTGGCGGCAACTGAGTTCTCCCCTTCAGGATGATCGACAGGGAGTGTGTCAACCGTATCCCACTGCTGATCTCGCCAATAGGGCACCTCACTAAGCATGTCATCTGAGTTGGCATATTCTGCAAGTGCTTCGGCCCAGGCTTTGAAAGAACTGGTTTTGAGTGGTAGTTGTGCTTCTGTCTTGTTGCTGGCTGCACGGTAAGCCGTGTCCAGGTCCTCAAGTAGTATGGCCCATGACACCCAGTCAACAGCAATGTGATGAATTGCAATAACGATGTGATCAGGTCTGCTTTCCCCGAGACGAAAGAGTGCTGCACGTAGTAGGGGTCCCTCGGACAGGTCAAAGCTGGCCTGCATGGCTGAGGCCAGACGTTCCATTGTTTCATTTTGAGCGTTAGTGTCCAGACCGCTCAGGTCTACTTCGTGATGTAGGTCATCAACATTTTGGGGGGTTATCTCCTGTTGCCAGTTACCGTTAACCTGTTCAAGTCGCAGGCGCAGTGCATCATGATGTTTCACAAGCGTTTGTAAGGCGGTTTCCAGTGCATCGCAATCTAGCCGGGTTTCTGTTTTCAGCAACATCGATTGGTTAAAGTGTTGCGGTTTCTGTAAGCCTCTTTTGACAAACCAGGTTTGTATTGGAGTTAATGGAACCGGGCCGCTAATATCACCTTGTTCACTTATGACATCGGCACTGGCTGAACCAGCGGCGGTGGCCAGTTCAGCAATAGTCTGATGCTGGAAAATCTGTTTGGGTGTTAAGTGCAGGCCTTGTTGAGCTGCCCTTGCGATAATTTGGATACTGAGTATGGAGTCGCCACCCAGTTCAAAAAAGTTGTCATGTATGCCAACTTTTTTAAGGTTAAGTAACTGTTGCCAGACTGAGCTCAGCACTTTTTCAGCGGGAGTCTGTGGTGCAACATAGGTGGTTTCAGTGGTGAGCCGTTGTTCTTCCTCGGGTGCCGGTAGAGCCGCATGATCTATTTTACCGTTGGGGGTAAGCGGAAATTCATCCAGCACGACAAATGCAGCAGGAATCATGAATTCCGGCAGAGATTGTTGCAGTCGGATGCGCAGCTCATTGAGTGAAAGTTCAGCATTATCTTGTACAACTAGATAAGCTACCAGTTGCTGGCTGCCAATTGCCTCACCCCGGGCAATAACAACGGCATCATGCACGGCATCCATTTCGGTAAGAGTGGCTTCAATTTCGCCTGCCTCTATGCGGAAGCCGCGTACTTTTAATTGATGATCAATACGTCCGAGGAACTCAATATTGCCGTCGGCAAGTAAACGTACGCGATCGCCGCTACGGTAAATACGTGCATCAGGGTCATCATGGAATGGATCAGGCAGAAACTTTTCAGCGCTGAGTTCAGCCCTGTTCAAATAACCTTGTGCTAGACCTGCGCCGCCAATACAAAGTTCACCTGGTACACCAATTGGCAATGCCTGTAAATATTCATCAAGTACATATAGGCGCGCATTCGTAATAGGTTTGCCAATGGTGACGGGCTCACCAGGGAAGCATTGAGCATAGCTGGCCCAGACAGTAGCTTCGGTGGGTCCATAAAGATTAAAGAATCGGCGGTTGTCAGCCCAGTTTTCTACCAGCTCTGGTGGGCAGGCTTCACCTGCAACTGTGATGGTTTTCAGTGCAGGCAGTTGTGCTGCAGGCAATGCCATAAGTGCTGTGGGTGGCAGAGTGACTGCGGTGACAGCATGACGTTTTAGTACGTCAAGTAGTGGCTCGCCTGGCATTAGGTCATCCTGAGGTGCAAGTACCATCGCAGCACCGACTTGCAGTCCCATAATGAGTTCAAAAATTGATGCATCAAAACTGACCGAGGCAAACTGCAGCATACGGTCATCCGGTCCCAATTTAAAAGTGTTTACCTGTGCCTCGGCCAGATTACAGGCACCCTGATGTTTGATCATCACGCCTTTGGGCTTTCCTGTGGAACCGGAGGTGTAAATAACCCAGGCAATATCTTCTGCTGTGGTTTTGCATGCAGGATTACTTGTGGGTTGCTGGCTGATTTCCGGCCAGTCATTGTCGATACACACTGCTTTGGCATTGCTTGGTGGTAGTGAGTCCTTTAACAGGCTATGGGTAATCAGCAGTGGTGCCTGTGAATCAGTCAGCATCCATTCAAGACGATTGCTTGGGTATTTAGGGTCCAGTGGCACGTAGGCAGCACCTGATTTAAAGACACCCAGTAGTGCCGCAACAAGATCAGGTGATCGCTCTAGACACAGGCCCACAATGACGCCCGGACCTGCACCTTCGCTGATTAGATAATTAGCAATCTGGTTGGCTCGTTGGTTAAGTTCAGCGAAGCTGATGCACTCATTAAGATACAAAATAGCAGGTGCTGTGGGCTGAGCTTCTGTTCGTTCTTCAATGAGCGTATGAATGCAGGATGTATCGGCATAAGGCACATCTGTAGCATTCCAGTCATACAGTATTTGCTGGTTTTCAGCTTCTGTGAGCAGTGGCAGGCTGGAGATAGGCTGTTGCTGGTCCTGTACAATGGCTTCGAGTAGAGTTTCAAAATGCCCGACCATGTGGTCGATGGTTTCCCGGTTATATAAGTCGGTGTTGTATTCAAAATGAACCAACAGGCCTTCACGGCGTTCTGCCATTACCAGGCTGAGGTCAAACTTGGAAACTCCGTAATCAAGCTCAATTGGACTGATTTCAAGATCATGCAGGGTTGCAGATTGATCCCAGGGTGTGTTTTGCAGAATAAATGCCACCTGGAATAAGGGTGCATGACTCATATCACGGGTTGGATGCAATTTATCAACCAGTTTTTCGAAGGGTAATTCCTGGTGAGCGTAAGCTTCCAGTGCGGTTTGTTTTATACGTGCAATGGCCTCGGCAAAACTGGGCTGGCCGGACAGATCGTTCCGCATAACCAATGTGTTGATGAAGAAGCCAATCAGGCCTTCAAGTTCGGTATGACGCCTGCCTGCTACAGGTGTGCCTACACAGATATCAGTCTGGCCAGAATAACGTGCCAGTAGCACATTGAAGGCGGTCAGGCAGGTCATAAACAGTGTGGCTTTTTCCTGCTGGGTAATATCTTTCAGGCCAGTGTGTATATGCTCAGGCAGCACGCGTTCGATGAATGCACCGTTGTAAGTCTGGGCTGCACCGCGAGGTCTGTCTGTTGGTAACTCTAGTATTGCAGGGGCTCCACGTAAGCGCTCACTCCAGTAATTCAGTTGCTCTTGCTGACCGGCCCCCCGGAACCAGTCATGTTGCCAGACGGAGTAGTCGGCATAGTGAACTGGCAGGGCAGGGAGATTTACTGTGTTGTTCTGACAATGACCTGCATAGAGTTGTACCAGTTCCTGATACAGTACGCTGAGTGACCAGCCGTCTGAAATAATATGGTGTAGCACAAGTAAAATAATGTGTTGATCATTAGCCACATGCAGTACATGAACCCGCATTAATGGTGTTTGTCCCAGGCCAAAGGGGATGCGTGCAAGGCTGCGCAGGCGCTGTTCCAGTTGCGCCTCGGTGTCGCCAGTTGCGTCGACGCTTTCTACCGGCACGGCAGTTTGTTCCAGAACGCACTGCTGTGGTTTGCCCATGGTTACTGAAAACAGTGTGCGCAGGGTCTCATGGCGGGTGACCAGATCATCAATTGATGCTTGCAGAGCCTGAATGTTCAGTGGGCCGTCCAGACGCATGGCCCAGGGAACGTTATAAACTGGATTGCCAGGTTCCAGTTGATCGAGGAACCATAGTCGCTGTTGGGCAAAGGAAAGCGGTAATGGTTGGCTGCGGTCGCAGGGTTTTATATTGCTAATGGTTATTTCACCATTGGCTGCGGCAACTTCTGCGGCAAATTCTGCCACGCTTGGATGATTAAACAGAGTGATTAACTGTAATTCAACATTCAGTGCATCCCTTACACGAGATACAAGCTGGGTAGCGAGTAATGAATGACCACCAAGCGTAAAGAAATCATCGTGTATACCAATCTGTGGGACATTGAGCACATCCGACCAGATTTGCACCAGTGCTTCCTCGGCAGGGGTACGTGGTGCCACATATAACTGAGCTACTTCCGTGTAATCCGGAACCGGAAGTTTGCGTCGTGCAACTTTGCCGCTGGGTGTTAGCGGCATTTTCTTCAATATCATGAAGGCTGAGGGCATCATGTAATCTGGTACACGTGTCTTAAGCCAAGTTCTGATTGCGTTGATATCTATAGTCTGTGTATCACTGGCTATGAGATAGGCTGCCAGTCGTTTATCGCCTGGTGTATCTTCACGCAGCAGGATGGCAGCCTGATGTACATCTGGGTGCTCGGTGAGTGCTGTTTCTATTTCACCTGGTTCAATACGGAAGCCGCGCCATTTAACCTGATCATCCGTACGGCCGAGGTATTCGAGGTTGCCATCAGTTAGAAAACGAACTCTGTCACCCGTTCGATACATACGGGCTGAGGTGTCATTTCTGAATGGGTCACGTATAAATTTTTCTGCGCTTAACTGACGTTTATGTATGTAGCCTTTGGCAACCTGTGGGCCACCAAGGAAGAGTTCGCCTGGCACTCCGACAGGTACAGGTTGTTGCTGGCTATCAAGTACATAAACACGAGTATTTGCAACAGGTTTGCCTATAGGTGGCAAAGGCATCCATGTGTCAGGTGTGCCCTTTAGGGTATAGGCTGTTACTACATGAGTTTCTGAAGGACCGTATTGATTGTGCAATCGGGCATCGCCAAGTACTGTGAACATCTTGCGTATAGGCGGAGTGATTTGTAGTTGCTCACCTGCAATGATGACATCTTTTACAGCATAGGTCAGGTTACGGGTGTTAGCGATGCTGTCTGCCAGTGGCTGGAGTGCCGCGAAGGGCAGGTATACCCGTTCAATTTCATCCGTAGCAATAAATTTTGCAAGTGCCGGCAGGTCACGACGAAGTTCTTCATTGACCAGCACGACAGTGCCGCCCTGAGCCCAGGTTGTAAATAACTCCTGGAAGCTGACATCAAAACTCAGTGAAGCAAATTGCAGTGTGCGTGCCGCCACATTGAGACTGGGTTGTGTATTTTGCCACTGAATCAGATTACTAAGCCCAGCATGAGTCAGTTCCACGCCTTTAGGCTGACCAGTTGAGCCGGAGGTATAAATTACGTAAACCGATTCCCCATGTATGTCCTGCAGGTTGCTGTCATTACCCTGAGTCCAGTCAAAGGTATCAAGACATATGGTGTGGGCATTGTGTTCTGGTAACAGGGGAACAATATCACTGTGGGTCAGAAGTACTGGTGCACGACTGTCTTCCAGCATGTAGGCAACCCTGTCACTGGGGTACTTTGGGTCTATAGGTACGTAGGCTGCACCGGCTTTTAAGGTGGCCAGTACAGCGACAGCAGTATTGAGGCTGCGATTCGCACATATACCGACCAGTGAGCCAGGTCCCGCACCTTTTTCATACAGATGTCGGGCCAGGCGGTTAGCGCGTGTATTTAATTCAGCATAGCTGAGCTCCTCAGAGCCGAAGCTGATAGCGCTTTCAACAGGTGTTTTGGTAGCCTGAGCTTCAACGAGGCTATGCACTGAAATATCCTGCATGCTGACCTGAGTTGTATTGAAATCATTCAGTACATGCTCGCGTTCGCTTTCATGCAGTAAGGGCAATTCTGTGATTGGTTTTTCGGCATCATTTGTTATGCCTTTCAATAGGGTTTCCAGTTGATCAAGCATGCGCTCGATAGTTGCTGCATCGAATAAATCTGTGTTGTATTCAAATGATGCTGTCAGGCCTTCAGGAAATTCAACCATGAATAATGATAGATCAAATTTAGCGCTTCCCAGTTCAAAATCCAGTGGGGTCACATCCATATTGTGAAAAGCAATCTGCTCTGAAAGATTTTCCTGTACGACAAATAAAACCTGAAATATAGGTGGATGACTGGTATCACGATCAGGCTGTAATTCTTCAACCAGTTTTTCAAAGGGCAGATCCTGATGTCCGTAGGCATCCATTGCCGTACGTTTGACTCGTTGCATGACATCAACAAACCGTGGTTCACCGGAAAGATCGGTACGTATTGCCAGGGTGTTGACAAAGAAGCCTATTAATCCTTCAATTTCTGTGCGGGTTCTTCCTGCTATAGGGGTACCAATGACAATGTCATCACTATTGGTATAGCGTTGCAGTAGTACATTGAAGGCTGCCAGCAGAGCCATAAATAAAGTGCAATCTTCTGCGGCAGCAAGGTCGCGAAGTTGTTCACCCAGTTCCGGGGTGAAGGTGCGATTGATATGTGCGCCATTGAAGGTCTGGGTAGGCTGGCGTGGGTGGTCAGTAGGTATTTGCAGTAGGGCGGGTGCGTTATCAAGTTGCTCACCCCAGTAACTTAGTTGGCGTTGCAGTTCTTCACCGGCAAGCCAGCATCGTTGCCAGACTGCATAGTCTGCATACTGTACAGGCAGGTTTTTTAGTGCGGCAGTCTCACCACCGCAATGTTGTGCATACAGTGCTGCCAGTTCACGTGCCAGAATGCCAAGTGACCAGCCATCTGAAACTATATGGTGCATGACCAGCAACAAACGGTGATTGCTGGTGTCCGATTGTAGTAAGTGAACCCTGACCAATGCGTCACAAGACAGGTTAAACGGTGTCTGTGCAAGCTCTTCAAGGTGTTGCTGCACTTCATCTTCAGTGGCGTTAGCCATATCGACTATGTCGAGTGGAATAGCCACAGAAGCATGGATCAGTTGTGCCGGTTTACCGTGTGAGGTTGTGAAGCTGGTGCGAAGGGATTCATGACGTTCAACCAGTGCATCAATAGCAGCCTGCATAGCTTCCTGATTAAGGGTGCCATGCAGGGCGAGTGCCAGTGGTACATTATAGGTCGCACTGATGCCTTCTAACTGATCAAGGAACCACAGACGTTGTTGAGCGAAAGACAGGGGTAATTGGTTAGTGCGATCACAAGGCTGTATGACTGCACTGGCAACAGCTGCTGCATCACCGGTAATTTCTAAAGCAAGTCCAGCCACAGTAGGGTGATTGAACAGAGCCATTAATGGTAGCTCAGTATTCAGGCCATCTCGGATGCGAGAGATAAGCTGGGTTGCCAGTAATGAATGACCGCCTAGTGCAAAGAAATCATCGTGCACACCAATCTGTTTAACACCCAGTACATCTGACCAGATTGCAACCAGTTGCTCCTCAGTGTTTGTACGTGGTGCAACATACACTTCCTGTTCACCGCGTTTACGTTCTGGTGCAGGTAATGCCTTGCGGTTTATTTTGCCATTGGGTGTAAGCGGGAATGCATCCAGAATCACAAAGGCTGAAGGCATCATATAATCCGGTACTGCCACACGCAGACGATCCCGCAATATTGGGATCAGACTGCGTTGCAGGCGCCCCTGTAAGGGGTCGTTACCGTAATCACGCCACGGTACCGGCCGGGCTGCCTGCATGAGTTCACCATCAAAACCCAGTTGATTACCGGAGCGTAAAAATACACAGAACTGGCCTGGCAGGGTGCCGCTTAACTGCACATCAATGCCGTATTTTTTGCCCAGCTCGTATATTAGTTCAGGCTCAATACCTGAGGGCTGTTGTTCGATTGTGGTGCGGAGTTTTGCAACGGTTCCGCTATCTCTATCCGCATGTTCAGTTTCTGCGAGTACCCGAACCTCTGATTGCAGCCGTGCATCGGGTATAGCGGTAATGAGCATTCCGGTCGCCGGAATGTTTTGCATTTGTTGTTCGATTTTTTTAGCGTCAAGTCCGGCAGCCGTCCAGTCCAGATGTTCAGCACCATCCCGATCTATAATCGTGCCGCCTACTTCCAGTGTAACGTCATAACGGAAGCGCGTTAATTCATTTTGATAACGGCTTTGCTTAAGCTGAAAGCGTATACCGGTTATTACTGGTAGTGTATTTTTAAGTGCGACGAAGAAAGCTGGGTCGATGAGTAACTCTTCTTCCTGTTCGGTGCGTTGTCTGATGAGTTCAGCAAGTTCTGGAAGTTTGATTTCAGCATCTGCCTGAAAAAACTGTACAGATGCATGGTATGCACTAAGTAATGGCATGCTGCGCAGGTCGCCCAGGTATATGTGGCCATTGTCATTAACCTTATCGACTGCCGCCCTGATGAACTGCAGAAGGTAGTCTATATCTGGAAAATACTGTGCAACTGAGTTAAGGATGATGGTGTCGAACTCAGCTGTGGCAAATTCACTGATTTGATCTGCAGTACATTGTTTTAGTTGCAGGCTGTCAAGATCATCATGACTGGCTTTTAAGTGCTTAAGTGCATCTATTGATGCGGCTGAGAAGTCAGTTGCGGTGTAGCTGCTACAAGTGGGGGCAATCTGGCCTACTACCAGACCTGTTCCGCTGCCAATCTCAAGTGCTTTATCTGGTTTTAGTGCAAGAATATTGGCTCTGGTGTTATCAAGCCATTCACGCATCTCAGCTTGTGGAATAGCATCGCCGCTGTAACTACTGTTCCATCCCTTGAAATCTAATGCCAGGTCTTCAGTTTCGCTTTCACGGCTGTAAGCATCCTGCCAGAGGTCCTGCCACTGGTTGACCTGCTCGGCTTCCCACTGTTCCAGTTCATCACCTTCCAGCCCTTCAGTACTGGCAACTATGTAAGCTACCAGACGCTTGTCACCCTCACGGTCTTCACGTGCCATTACGACGGTATTTTCTACAGCGGAATGACTGGCGAGTGCAGTTTCAATCTCACCTAATTCAATACGAAAACCTCGCAGTTTTACCTGATGATCGAGTCGGCCTAAAAATTCAAGATTGCCATCTGTACGATAACGCGCCTGATCACCGGTGCGATACATACGTGTACCGGGCTCATCATTAAAAGGGTTAGGGACATAACGTTCAGCAGTAAGCTCTGGACGATGGCGATAGCCACGGGTAACACCTGCACCTCCCAGGTACAGTTCGCCAGCAACGCCAATCGGCACTGGCTGACCATAGGCATCAAGCAAATAGGCCTGGGTATTGAGTAGTGGCCGGCCTATGGTTGGGAGTGCATTGGCTTCACGCAGAGTCCAGGTTGAATAGGTGGTGTCTTCTGATGGGCCATAAAGATCATTGACACGTTCTATACCATCCAGTTCATAAATAGAATTAACCAGTGCGGTGCTTAGGGGTTCGCCGGCAAGGTTAACTGTTTTGACTGATGCAGGGACGCCCTTTATGCGCACCAGTTCGGCCATGGCGGATGGGACGGTGTTAATCAGGCTAATATTTGCTTCGGGAGGTAATTCGGGTAATGCGAGTGCATCCTTGACGAGAATAATTCGGCCGCCTAGTCCAAGGGGACAGAAAATTTCAAAAATTGACAGGTCAAAACAGATGGATGTTGATGCCAGTACTCCACTGAATTCTTCTGGCTGGAATGCCTGACCAGCCCACTCAATCATTGCTACGGCATTGCGGTGTTCAATTTCTACACCTTTGGGCAGCCCGGTCGATCCTGATGTGTAAATAGTGTAGCTAAGGTTTTCATCAGTTACGCCACTGGTGGGGTTTATGTCCAGTGATTCATCCGTCTTCCAGTCAAACTTATCAAGACAAATGACTTTGGCAGAATGTTCCGGCAGTCGTTCGAGTACCCCGGTCTGGGTTAGTAGTACGGGTGCTTCGCTGTCGCTAAGCATATGTGCAACTCGCTGGGGTGGGTACTCGGGGTCTACGGGCACATAAGCACCACCAGCTTTTTGTATGGCCAGCAGGCCTATAATCAGTTCTGCACAGCGTTCACTGCACATGGCAACCAGCACTTCAGGACCAACGCCATGTTGTTGCAATTCTATTGCCAGTTTATTGGCCCGCCGGTTTAGTTCGCGGTAACTGTATTCAACATCATCTGTGAGTAGGGCAATTGCATTGGGTTGGTGAGTTGCCTGTTGTTCAAACATGCCGTGCATAGTGTTGCTGGCAGGGTAGTCAAAGTCAGTTTGATTCCACTCCACTAGTAACTGGTGTTTTTCGGCCTCTGGCAGTATGGGCAACTCACCGCAGCTTTGATCTGGGTTGGCAATAATACCGGTTAGTAGTGTTTCAAAGTGGTCGATCATACGCTCGACTGTGTCTGCCTCGAACAGATCTGTGTTGTATTCGAGCCGGACTGACAGACTGTCATTGGTATCGAAGACAAAGAACATGATGTCAAATTTTGCTGTACCAAACTCAAACTCGAAGGGTGAGGCAGTTACGCCATCAAACATCTGCCAGTCGATATCAACATGCTGGAGAACGAAATGTACTTGGAAGAGAGGGTGTCGGCTGGTGTCACGTTCCGGATCGAGCTCTTCTACCAGAGTTTCGAATGGCATCTCCTGGTGGGCAAATGCTTCCAATACGGTTTGTTTGGTTCGTGCCAGCAATTCTCTAAATGAAGGGTTGCCTGACAGGTCGGCCCGGATAACCAGTGTGTGCAGGAAGAAGCCCACAATTTTTTCCAGTTCGGTGCGTTTACGGCCGCTGATGGGGGTGCCGACCAGCAGGTCGTCCTGTCCTGAGTAACGTGACATCAATAAATTAAAGGTTGCCAGCAGTACCATGAATAAACTGGCACCTTCCTGTTTCAGCAGGGCATGCACGTCATCGTGTAAGTCCTTCGACAACATGCGGGAAATATTTGCGCCATTGCTGGTTTGTACAGGTGGGCGGGGGTGGTCCGTAGGCAGATCGAGTGTGCCCGGGGCATCTGCTAACTTGTTTTTCCAGTAAGTGAGTTGCTGGTTAAAATCTTCACTACCAAACCAGTTGCGTTGCCAGCCAGCGTAATCAGCGAACTCTATAGTCAGGTTGGGTAGTGTTAGGGTCTGTTTGTTCAGTTCAGCATTGTAAAAGTCAGATAGTTCGCGGAGGAAGATGCCATGTGACCAGGCATCAAAAATAATGTGGTGCACGATAAGTGACAGTAACCAGCCCTTGTTTTCTACACGCAACAAGGTGACGTAGAGCAATGGACCTTCACTCAGGTTCATCCGCTGCTGGGCGAGCTCGGTAATACGTTCCTGCACTACAGAAGCATCTGTATTGCGCAGATCAATTTCCGGAATACTGAGTTTTATTTCAGGCAGAATAATCTGCAGCGCTTCACCATCCTGATTGGTGAATACAGTTCGCAGTGATTCATGGCGGGCGATGACCTGGTTGAGTGCATTTTCCAATGCACGGTGATTCAGCTTGCCATCCAGTCGCATGACCCAGGGTACGTTGTACATAGGGTCGCCTGGAGACAATTCATCAAGAAACCAGAGACGTTGCTGGGCAAAGGACAATGGCAGTTTACCGTCACGTGGTAATTGCTGAATTTGCCCAATGTTCTTTTGTTGCTTGCGGTCACTTAGTTCTACAGCCAGTGTAGCCACGCTACGGTGATTGAACAGGCTCATTAATGGCAGTTCAATCTCTAGTGTGTCTAGGATGCGAGAAATTAAACGTGTTGCCAGTAGCGAATGACCGCCCAGTGCGAAGAAGTCGTCATAAATCCCTACCTTTTCCAGATCAAGGACTTCAGCCCAGATGTGACACAGTGATTCTTCAAGTTCATTGCGAGGAGCAATGTATTCTGCTTCCGCCTGCCATTCTGGGGCCGGCAGTTGCTTGCGGTTCACTTTGCCATTAGGTGTTAGTGGGAATGAGTCCAGCCGCATAAATGCTGCCGGCACCATGTAGTTGGGCAGGTTCGCATGTAAATGACTGCGCAGAGCTTCGTCGTCGGGTGGTTTACCTTCACTTGTCACGTAGGCAACAAGCCGTTGGTCGCCGGGCGTGTCTTCGCGTAACACAGTGACACATTGTGCGACACTGTCGAGTGTTGTCAGTGCTGCCTCAATTTCTCCGAGCTCTATACGGAAACCACGCAGCTTGACCTGGAAGTCGGTGCGTCCAAGTACTTCGATGCTTCCGTCAGTATGGTAACGCGCCAGGTCACCGGTGCTGTACATTCGGTTATTGCTAATAAATGGATCAGCGATAAATTTTTCTGCAGTTAACTCGGGCCGGTTCAGATATTCACGTGCTACACCATCACCACCTATAAATAATTCGCCGGCCACACCAAGGGGGACGGGGTTATGCTGCGCATCCAGGATGTAGCATTGCGTATTGGCGATGGGGCGACCAACAGAAATATAACTGGTGTCATTGTGTATCTGTGCACAGGCAGACCAGATGGTGGTTTCGGTAGGGCCGTACATATTCCATAGCGCAGTACCGCAAGCTGTAAGCTGTTGTGCAAGGCCTGGATCCAGTGCTTCACCACCGCAGAGTATCTTCAGCCCTGGCGAACCTTGCCAGCCGGTTTGCAGGAGCATGCGCCAGGTTGCGGGTGTTGCCTGCATTACCGTGATGTTCTGCTGGGTCAGTATGCGCGCCAGTGCAAAACCATCGGCTGTGGTGGTCTTGTTAGCCAGTACTACGGTAGCTGCAGTCAGTAGTGGCCCAAAAATTTCCAGTATGGAAATATCAAAACTTAGGGTGGTGACAGCAAGCAGGCGGTCTTTTTCATTTAGACCAGGCTTGTTGAGCATGCTGGTCAGGAAGTTAATTGCAGCACGGTGCTCAATGGCAACGCCCTTGGGCTTGCCGGTAGATCCAGAGGTGTAAATGATATAGGCGAGTTGATCGGGAGCTACGGAAATTGCAGGTGATGTATCAGGTCTGCTGGTGATGGGGTCCGGCTGGTCGAGGCAGATGACCAGAATATCCAGACCCTCTACCAGGGCAGTTTTATTGGTCTCGGTAACAATAATGGGTGCTGCTGAGTCTTCAAGCATGTAACGCAGACGGTCAGGTGGGAAATCGGGGTCTAGGGGCACATAGGCACTACCCGCTTTCAGAATACCCAGCAGTGCGACCAGCATGTCAGGACTTCGGTCCACGCACAGGGCAATGGGTATATCCTTCCCTGCACCCAGTTCAATCAGGCGGTGGGCAAGTTTGTTGGCTGCAGCATCGAGTTCACTGTAGCTAAGTTGATGTTCATCACTGATGATGGCGATAGCATTACTGTTTGCACGCGCCTGTAGTTCTATGAGGCTATGCAGAGAAGCGTCCCGCGGGTAATCTGCCTCTGTTTCATTCCATGTTTCAAGCAGTTGGGCTCTTTCACGTTGACTCAATAAATCAAAGTCAGTAATAGAAGCATCCGGGTGCGTAGTAATCTGTGTCAGCAGGTGCTGCAGATGGCCGCCCATACGTTCAATGGTGTCTGCATCAAAAAGGTCGGTGTTGTATTCAAAGTAGGCGATGAGTTCACCATCGCTTTCTTCCATTGACAGCGTAAGGTCAAGTTTGGCCGTGCCAAACTCAAATAACATCGGTGCAGTGTCTAGCCCTGTAAACGGTGTTTGTGAAGCTGGTGCATTCTGCAGGATGAACATGACCTGGAAGAGTGGGGCATAACTGGTGTCACGGACTGGCTGCAGTTCTTCTACTAATTGTTCGAAGGGGAGTTCCTGATGAGCATAGGCTTCAAGAGCTGTAGTTTTAAGTTGCTCGAGCAACTCTGTAAAGCGTGGGCTGCCGTCCAGGTTGGTGCGTAATACCAGTGTGTTAATAAAAAAGCCGATCAGATTTTCAAGTTCGGTTTGTTGACGGCCGGCAATGGGCGAGCCAACAACGATGTCATTCTGGCCAGAGTAGCGGCCCAGTAACACATTGAATGCTGCCAGTAACACCATGTAGAGAGTTGCGTTATGGGTATTGGCAAGTGATTTAAGGGCAGTGGTTAATTCTGCAGAGAGATGTAAGCCATGCCAGGCTCCGTTATGAGTTTGTACAGCCGGCCGGGGCCGGTCGGTAGGTAAATCAAGTACTGCAGGGGCTGCTGCCAGCTGCTCTTTCCAATAGGCGAGGGTTTCGCCCATAACGGGTTCCTGTAATCGCTGCTGTTGCCAGGCTGCATAATCGGCAAACTGGATGGGCAGATCAGGAAGTGCTGCCGGTTTTTGTTCAAGTTCTGCGTTATATAAAACAGCCAACTCGCGCAGCAATATATCAGTTGACCATGCATCACCAATGATGTGATGCATGACTATTTGCAGGACGTGTTCAGAGTCATTGATGTGGAGCAGGTTCACATTGAGTAGTGGGCCTCTGGCCAGATCAAAATGCTGCTGAGTCAGTTTGGTCAGTTCTGCTGATATCTGTTCAGTTGTCGCCCCGGGTAACTTACGTGTATGCAGTTGAATATGGGTATCCGTCTGGATGGATTGAACAGGTGTGCCGTTAGCAATAATGAAATGCGTACGCAGTGATTCATGGCGCAGGGTTAAAGCATCAATAGCAGCTTGAAGTGCCGTTGTATGCAGTAAGCCTGTGAGTCGCATGGCCCATGGAATGTTGTAAACAGGATTGCCGGGTTCCATCTGATCGAGAATCCACAACCGCTGCTGGGATGCCGACAATGGTGCTGTTGCTGGGTCGGGACGGGTGCTAAGTGGTAGTCGTTTGACTGCATCACTGTTATCCAGCGCCTCGGCTAGCCCGGCAATGCTTGGGGCGTCAAACAGGCTTTTAAGGGGTAACTCCCTGTTTAATGTGTCACGTATACGCGCTACCAGTCGGGTAGCGAGTAATGAATGGCCACCTAGTTGAAAAAAATCGTCATGGACACCAATTTTTTCTATGCCAAGCAGGCTTTGCCACATCTCTGTTAATGCTTCTTCGATGGGCGTACGGGGAGCAACGTAATCGGTTTCGTTGCTGGCTGACCAGTCTGGCACGGGCAGGGCATTGCGATCCAGTTTTCCATTTGGCGTCAGGGGCAATGCATCCACTGTTATGAATGCAGCCGGTAGCATGTAATCAGGTAGTGCTGCTTTTAAACCTATGCGGACCGTATCAACATCAAAGCTTCCAACCAGGTAGGCGACAATACGCTGATCGCCAGGAGTGTCTTCGCGCAGCAGCACTGCAGATTGTTTCACGCCTTCACAGTTTTGTAGTTCTGCTTCTATTTCACCTAACTCAATACGGAAACCACGGAGCTTGACCTGAAAATCAATGCGGCCTAGAAATTCAATAACGCCATCTGCGCGCAACCGAGCCAGATCACCTGTGCGGTAGACGCGATCCTCAGGGTCTTCACTAAAGGGGTTTGCAATAAAACGTTCATGAGTCAGTTCGGGCTGATTTACGTAGCCACGAGCAACCTGTATACCGCCAATTAGTAATTCACCAGGTATGCCAATGGGAGCCAGCTGGTTTCTGCTATCAACTATGTATATCTGAGTGTTAGCAATGGGCCGGCCAATGGGTACAGTGGCTGATGAGTCATTTGCAGAGCATGCCCATGAGGTGACATCGATAGCGGCTTCAGTTGGGCCATAAAGGTTATGAAGTTCTGCCTGCAGATTGGCATAGAACTGCTGTTGTAAATCTGTCGACAGGGCTTCACCACTACAGATAACTCTGCGGAGACTTGAGCATTTCTCAGTAGTTGCATCCTGCAAAAAACTTGCCAGCATTGATGGCACAAAGTGCAGTGTTGTGATCTGCTGTTCATTAATCAGTTTACAGAGATAGGCGGAATCACGATGGCCCTCAGGTTCTGCAATTACCAGTCGTGCTCCGGTTTGTAATGGCCAGAAGAATTCCCATACGGAAACATCAAAACTGAACGGGGTTTTCTGGAGTACGTGATCGGTTTTATCCAGGCCGTATTCTCTTTGCATCCACTGTAAGCGGTTACAGATACCCCGGTGCTCATTCAGGACCCCCTTGGGGCGACCTGTGGAGCCTGAGGTGAAGATGACGTAGGCAGCATGCTCAGTCTTGTTTACAGATTGTGGATTGCTGGTTGGGTATTGACCGATGATTGTGGCTTCCGCACCTTCATCCAGATTAATGACTTGTGCGTTATGGTCGGGTAGCTGCTTAGCCAGATGTGTCTGGCTAAGCAATAACTCTATGCCTGCATCCTCAAGCATATGTTTTAGTCGTTGGCTTGGGTATTCGGGGTCCAGTGGGACGTAGGCACCGCCAGCTTTAAGAATGCCATAGAGTGCAATCACCATTTCAAACGAACGTTCCATGAATACACCCACCAGGCTTTCAGGACCTATGCCAGTTTTACGCAGGTGGTGTGCGAGTTGGTTAATACTGGTGTTTAGTTCTCTGTAAGAGAGCGCTTCATCCTGAAATACAAGTGCAATTGCATCTGGTGTCCTTGTTACCTGTACCTCAAATAGGTTAATGAGGGTTTTGTCTGCTGGAAAATCAGTGTTGGTTGCGTTCCATTCATGCAGGAGTTGAGCCTGTTCAGTGCTGGTAAGTAATGGAAAGTCGGCCAGTTGTGCCTCAGGGTTGGCAACAATTGCTTCCAGAAGTTTGTGGAAGTGCTGTAGCATGCGCACGATAGTGCTTTCATCAAATAGGTCGGTGCTGTATTCGAACCAAGTGGCAAGCCCATCTTCACGGTCTTCCATGAGTACATTCAGATCAAATTTAGCAGTGCCTGGTTCAGCAATAACCGGGCTTACCTTGAGTCCTTCGAATGGCACCTGCTCTTGCTCACGGCTTTGCATGTTGAACATGACCTGAAAGAGGGGTGCATAACTGGCATCCCGATCTGGTTGAAGTTCTTCGACCAGCTTTTCAAAGGGCAGGTCCTGATGAGAAAGAGCATCAAGGCTGGTTTCAGCAGTCTGTTGTAGTAATGCTGCAAAACTAAGGTCATCACTTAGCTGACTGCGGATTATGACGCTGTTAACAAACAGGCCAACCAGCCCTTCAGTCTCAGTTAGCTGCCGGCCGGCAACCGGTGTGCCAACGAGCAGGTCTTCCTGTCGTGTATAGCGATACAGTAGTACATTAAAGGCAGCCAGTAAGACCATGTACAGTGTGTTACCACGGTTAAGTGCCAGCTGTTCCAGTTGTTTGAGCAGTTCGGGCGGGAATATTTCAGATGCCCATGCGCCCTGATTACTGGGTGTTGCAGGTCGTGGTCGATCTGTAGGGATCTCCAGTACGGCAGGTATGCCCGTTAGTTGCTTGCGCCAGTAACCCAGGTGTTTTTCGAGTTCAGCACCTTTTAAACGCTGGCGTTGCCAAGCTGCAAAATCTGCATATTGAACGGACAGTGATGGCAATACGGGTGTTGTATCGTTAACCTCGGCGGCATATAAAACTGCCAGTTCACGCATAAGGATGCCCAGTGACCAGCCATCAGCGACTATGTGATGAACTACGATGAGTAGAATATGTTCCTGTTCATTTATGCGTAGCAAGTGGGCTTTAAATAGTGGGCCCGTAGTCAGGTCAAACGGCTCATTACATAGCTTGGTTAGTAGTGTGTATTCGCTGGCATCTGATTGATGTAACTGAATCTTTAGCTCAGAATTAGCTGTGATTTGGATTACTGGTTCGCGCCCTTCGGTTGAGAAAGTAGTGCGTAGAGTCTCATGTCTTTGTACAAGTTGGGAGAGTGCTTTTTCTAACGCTTGTACATTAGGTTTTCCATGCAGGCGTAATGCTGTGGGTATGTTATAGAGTGAACTACCTGTTTCTAGTTGGTCGAGAAACCACAGACGCTCCTGAGCAAAAGACAGGGGCAGCTTGTTCGTGTTGTTACGATCAATGTGTGAGAGTTTGTGTGAGTCAGCTGTTGTTGCTGAGTCAGTTGTTAGAATTTCCAGCAGCTCGCTCTTGTGCGCTACAAGATGGGCGCGCAGTTCTTCAGTCAGGCTCCCTTTGGGAGCGCTGATACGCAGGTCTCCGCCGTCTACGGACAGCGTTATTCCCTGCTTGGTTAGCAGTGCGAGTAATTCAATAGCAGTCATTTCTGGCAATAGTTGGCAAGCTATTGTTTAGATAGCTTTTTTATTCCTTGTTTGAGTGTCTCTCACGCATCAGTAAGTAACATGTGCGACCAACAAATCTACCATGTGGCAGGCTTCAAGCAAGGAATTAGGGCGCTATTAGAGGGTATATATAAGGGGTGGGGTGGCAGGTATTAAATGAGGACTTATAAAGTTCTCATAAGCCTATGTTTATAAAAGGAAGTGTATTTTTAATGGTTTATGGTAAATCTAGATATGAAATTCGTCCCGGTCATCCCCTGCATCGGTTTGCGCAGTATTTCGAACTGCCTCTAGTGTGCTGACTGTTGCTCCGAGTTCAGCCGGATTGGGGTAGCGGAAGATGTATTTCAGAGGCAGTGAGATACTGAACTGGTCACGGATGCGTGATACGAGCTGGGTGGCCAGCAGCGAATGGCCGCCGAGTTCAAAGAAGTCATCATTAATACCAACTTGTTGTTTGTTGGTATCTACCCCAAGCACCTCAGCCCAGATAGTGACCAGCGTCTGTTCTGTATCATTACGTGGTGCCACATAGGGTGTGGTTTGGTCACGTGAGTACTCTGGTACGGGTAAGCGCCGGCGTGCCACCTTGCCACTGGGGGTAAGCGGTAACTTATCCAGCGTTACGATGATAGAGGGCACCATGTAATCCGGTAAAACTTCCTTGATTGCATGTTTGAGTGCTGTGGAGCTGGATGCTTTATCTTTGCTAGAGCTGGTGATGTATGCAACCAGGCGCTTATTGCCTGGTGTGTCTTCACGCAACACCACCACGGCTTGTTGCACAGAATGCTGTGCGGTGAGTTGTGCCTCAATTTCACCGGGCTCAATTCTAAATCCGCGCCATTTAATCTGGTCATCGGATCTGCCTAAAAACTCAATCTGACCGTCGGTCAGGAAACGAACTCTGTCGCCTGTCTTGTACAGATGATCCCCATTAATGAATGGACTTGCTGAGAATTTCCTGGCATTAAGTTCCGGCTGATTTAGATAACCTAGGGCTACCTGTACCCCACCTATATATAGTTCACCTGGAATACCTATAGGGCAGGGTTCACCGGCAGCATCTAATACATAGCAATGAGTGTTAGCAACCGGGTAACCTATGCTGGGTAAAGTTGGCCAGCTGTTTTCATCTCCTGTGAGTGTTAGTGCAGTAACCACGTGGGTTTCGGATGGTCCGTACTGGTTGTGCAGGGCTGCGTTCGAAAGCTTGCTGAATAAGGCCCGTAGCTCGGGACTAACCTGTAACTGTTCGCCAGCTACCACGATATCTTTTAATGCCGGGTCAGCCTTGATTGTCACTAGTGTCTCGGCAATAGGCTGTAAGGCTGCATACGGTAGGAATAGCCGTTCGATATTTTGTTTGGCAATAAAGTCGGCCAGTCGTGGTAAATCCTGGCGCAGCTCTTCATCGATCATGACTGCGGTACCACCATTGCACCATGTGCCAAAAAATTCCTGAAAATGCACATCAAAACTAAAGGAGGCGAACTGCAGTGTTTTTGCTGGCATTGCTAAATGCTCATGCTGTAACTGCCAGTGTAATAAGTTGCTTAAGCCAGCGTGTGATAACTGCACACCTTTGGGTTTGCCGGTTGAACCTGAGGTGTAAATACAGTACAGCGGGTCGGTGGGGGTACCGCCGTCCAGGTTGTCGGCCTTACCGTTAAAATCAACAGTATCAATAGCCAAATGTTGACCTGCGTGTTGTGGAAGTGAGTTGTCACTGTGTGTAATGACAACTACCGCGGCACTGTCACTGAGCATGGTGGCTATGCGTTCTTCTGGGTAGTTGGGGTCAACTGGCATGTAACAGGCACCGGACTTCATAACAGCGAGGGCGGTTATTGGTAATTCCAGCGAACGTTCTAACTTGATGGCAACAATAGAGCCACTTCCAGCGCCGAGCTCACGTAATCTGGCTGCCAGCAAATTAGCACGGCGGTTTAGCTCTGCATAGCTCAGATGATCACCCGCCAGAACTACGGCAGATGCATCTGGGGTCCTCTCTACCTGGGCTTCGACCAGTCGGTGCACGCATACGGGCTCACCAAATTCTGCAGTGGATGCATTGAAGTCAGTAACCACAATATTGCGTTCTGCTGCATCGAGCAGGGACAGTTCAGATAACCTTGCAGTCGAGTTGCTTACAACGGTGTGCAGCAAGGCCACGTAATGTCCCAGCATGCGTTTGATGGTAGAGGCATCGAACAGGTCGGTGTTGTATTCAAAACCGGCTTCTATTCCATTAGCTGTATTTGAAACAGCTAGAGTTAGATCAAATTTGGCTGTGTCATGACTGATGAGTATAGCGGGTTCAGTTGTCAGACCAGGGAGAGTTAGCTTTGTGTCACCACTTTCCTGCCAAATGAACATATGCTGAAAAACCGGTGTATGACTCATGTCGCGTTCTGGCTGTAGTTCCTCTACCAGTTTTTCAAAGGGTAATTCCTGATGGGCGTAGGCATCGAGCGCTGTTTGTTTTATCCGTTTAAGGAGTTCGTTGAAGGTTGGGTTGCCTGAAGCATCAATCCGTAAGGCGAGTGTATTCAGGAAGAAGCCAATCAGACTTTCAAGGTTGGTATGTTGCCGTCCAGATATGGGCGTTCCAATAACAATGTCGTCTTCACCGGCATATTTGTTAAGCAATACACAGAAGACGGCAAAGCTAAGCATGAACATTGTGCTGCCGGATTGTTGTGCAAATTGCTGCAGGCTCTTGCCCAGGCTTGCGGGCAGGGTGACGGCCTGCCATTTTCCCCGGTAGCCAGGTTCTGGTGGGCGTGGGTGGTCACAGGCTAGTGGTAGAATGGGTGGAGCATCTTTAAGTTGCTGTAGCCAGTAATCAATATGGGTTTCAAGTCGGGTGCCACTAAGTAGCTCACGTTGCCAGAGCGCATAATCAGCGTATTGGATTGATAGTTTTTCTGGGGCAGGTGCTACGTCAGATGTGTGTCGACCGTATAGCTTTCCAAGGTCATTAAAAAAGACATTCATCGACCATAAGTCACTGATGATGTGATGAATCACAAGCAATAGCAGGTAGTTGTCCGTGCCGGTTTGTAACAGATGCAGGTGAAACAATGGCCCATTGGCAAGATTAAAGTTTTCTTTGGCCAGTTTGCGAGTGTGCTGTAGTACCGCAGTTTCATCCTGTTCTTGCAGGTCACAGATGTTTAGTGTGACCGTGAGGTTGTTTAGAATTTTCTGTACAGGTTCATTATCAGTTGCAACAAATATTGTGCGTAGTGATTCATGTTTTTCTACAAGGTCATTTAATGCGTTTTGTAGTGCTTCGGGATTTAATTTACCGTGAACTTTGAGGGCAAACGGCATGTTGTATACAGGCGTGCCTGGCTCAAGTTCATCAAGAAACCAAAGTCGTTGCTGGGCAAAGGATAACGGGAGCGCCTGGTTACGTTTTGCAGGTTGAAGTTCCGGTGTGTTTTCTGTGTTGCCACTGCTTAATAATGTAATTATTTCCTGCTTGTGGTCGGAGATTTCCTGCTTTAACGATTTTGTAAGGCTGCCTTTTTCGGCTTTTAGGCGGATTTTTCCTTCATGTATGCTTAGCTGGATACCAGCACTGCGTAAGCGGGCTATTAGATCAAGCACGCTCATATCTCGATTTCCTCGAGATTATCGTTACCTATATTGTTCTCGCTATCGTTAGATAATGCCCAACGTACGGTGTCGGTGGCAGTTGCAAGCCCTGCCACAGTTGGATTATCAAATAGGCTGTTGAGCGGTAGGCTTACATCTAGTTGGTCACGTATGCGAGAGATTAGCTGGGTGGCAAGTAGTGAATGGCCTCCCAAGCCAAAGAAATCATCCAGTACTCCAACCTGATCGACTCCCAGCAGGTTTTCCCATATGGAAACCAGTGCTTCTTCAGTAGGAGTGCGAGGTGGAGTATACGTTTGTGCACTACCCTGATCGGGTGCTGGTAGAGCCTGGCGATCAATCTTCCCATTGGGTGTTAGTGGGAATGCTTCTAAAATTGAGAAAACTGCAGGCACCATATAGTCAGGCAGGAATAGCCGTAAGTGATCTTTAAGTGCAGGAACCAGGTTGCGTTGCATTCTTCCCTGCATGGGGTTGTTACAGCATTGCTTTAGACTAAGGTCTCGAGTGGGGAGCATGATGCGCCCATCACAGCTGCTTTTTGCTGAATGGAATAATGCATTAAAGCGTCCTGGCGCCGTGCCAATTAGTTGAATACTTAATTTTAATTCAGCGGCCAGCTGATAAAGTGATTCAGGTTGTATGCTGGCCGAAGTGTCTTGAGAAACTGCTGCTGTTATATCGGCAACGGTCTCTGAATCAGTTGTTTTCAGCTTTGATATAGCAATCATTTCAGGTCGTAGCCGAGCATCGGGTATGCCGATGATAAGTGAGCTTTTGTTGTTGGTTAGCTGGGAGCGTAGTGAAGCAATATCATTGATCTCCTGCCAGTCGATGTGTTTGGGTTGCAGGTCTTGAGGTGACTTGCCGCCCAGTGTGATGATAGCGTCGTAGCGAAAGCAGCTCATTTCATTGCGGCTTTCACCGCGTTTAAGCTGAAATTCAACGGATGTCACCTGGGGTAATTTGCTGGCAATTGCTTGAAAAAACTCGGGTTCAATGAGGAGTTCTTCCTCTTGTTCAATGCGTTGACGTATACGCTCAGAGAGGGTGTCTAGCTCAGTGCTTGCTTCTGCTTGCCATGTTTGTACTGATGTATGGTAAGCCTCTAGCAGCGGTAGGCTGCGTAAGTCGCCAAGAAATATTTTCCCGCCTGAAATAAGTAATTTACTGGCCGTTGAGAGGACATCGAGCAGGTAATTCTGGTCAGGAAAGTATTGGGCAACTGAATTAATGATAATTGCATCAAAACTTTCGCCACTTAATTTATTCAGGCTCTCTGCAGTGGTTTGTCTGGCCTCGACACCGCCCAGGTCATTATGGGATGCCTTGAGGGCTTTTATTGCAGTGATAGCGGCTGGTGAGAAATCGGTGGCAAGGTAACGGCTGCAGGCGGGTGCGACCCGTGCAACAAGCAGACCGGTGCCGCAGCCTATTTCCAAAACTTTGTTGGGTTTGAGTTTGTTGATACGTGCTGCAGTCGCTTCAACCCATTCACGCATTTCTGGGGCAGGAATGGGTTCACCGCTATAGCTACTGTTCCAACCTGAGATGTTGAAAGCAGTATCAAGCGTGTGTTCATCTGTGTAGGCGTTCTGCCAAAGGTCGCGCCACTGGTCTAGCTGATCATTTTTCCATTGTTTCAGCTCATTTGCGCTTAATGCCGATGCATCTGCAATTAGATAGCCAACCAGCCGTTTGTCACCTGCACGATCTTCACGTGCAGCAACTACCGCCTGTGTAACAGCAGGATGTTTGGCCATTACAGTTTCGATTTCACCGAGTTCCATTCGATAGCCACGAATCTTGACCTGGTTATCATTGCGCCCCAGGCATTCTATATCGCCGTTACTGCGGTAACGTGCCAGGTCACCTGTCCGATATAATGTGCTGCTGCGATTAAAAGGATTGGTGACAAAACGTTCGGCGGTCAGTCCCGGTCGCTTGAAGTAGCCTTTTGCGACGCCGTCACCGCCTATGCACAACTCCCCTGGTACCCCAATGGGTACGGGTCGAAGCTGCTCATCAATAATGTATATTTGAGTGTTGCCTATAGGCTTACCTACCGTGATAGGTGCATTGCTTTGTATGTGTGCTATAGATGACCAGATAGTTGTTTCAGTAGGGCCATACATATTCCACAGCTCAGCCCCGGTTTCGAGCAGGCGGTCGGCCAGTTCACGTGGCAGGGGTTCGCCACCACAAAGAATTTTTAAGCCAGCCTGACCGGACCAGTTTGCACTTAATAGTAACTGCCAGGTGGCTGGTGTTGCCTGCATGATAGTTGTATTGCTACGGACAATGAGTTCGCTCAGGCGTTGTCCATCTGCTGCTACATCCTTGTCTGCGATAACCAGTTGTGCGCCATTACATAGAGGCAGAAAAAGTTCGAGTACAGCGATATCAAATGACAGCGTAGTGACGGCCACCAGTGTGTCATCAGCTGTTAGTCCTGGTTGCTGTGCCATAGTGGCAAGAAAATTTACTACACCTTGATGACCCAGTTGAACGCCTTTGGGCTGCCCGGTAGAGCCCGAGGTATAGATTACATAGGCTAGGTCCTGTGCGGTTCCCTGCAGTTCAGGAGTGTCCGTGACTTGCTGGTCAAGTAGGTCGTGTTGTGTGTCAAGGCACAGGGTAAGTGAGGGTGTTTGCTCCAGATCCCCCTGTAGTGTGTCCTGGGTAATAAGCCCTTTCAGCTTGGCATCATCTATCATGAATTTAATGCGATCGGGCGGGAAAAGAGGGTCCAGCGGTACATATGTGGCACCTGCCTTAAGGGTGCCTAGTAAAGCGACCATCATATTGATGGAGCGTTCGATATAAATACCAATCAGATCACCAGCGCCAATATTTTCTGTACGCAAATAATGCGCAAGTTGATTGGCGCGTGCATTTAACGCGGCGTAACTTATTTGCTCATCGCCATGCACTACTGCAATGGCATTCGGTGTTTTTGTAACTTGTTGCTCGAATACCTGCTGTAGCTGCAGGTCATCTGCATAACTCATTTTTGTGCTATTCCAGTCATTCAGAACTTTGTCACTTTCCGCTTTTTCCATTAACGGTAAGTCCAGAATTTTGGTGTCGGGATTGGCTGCTGCACCTGTGAGCAGTGTTTCCAGATGCGAGACCATACGCTCTATGGTCTCGTGCTCAAATAGGTCAGTGCTGTATTCAATGGAGCCACTTAGGGTGTTGTCCATTTCAATCAGTTGCAGGAACAGGTCGTACATCGTAGTTCCGGGTGCAACGGGGTGATCTATTGTTTCAGTCCCTGTTAGTGAAAGTTCCTCATCTCCACCATACTGATGAACCACGAACAGCACCTGAAATAGAGGGCTTCGGCTACGGTCACGTTCAGGTTTAAGGTGCTCTACAAGTAATTCAAAGGGTAGGTCCTGGTGTCCAAATGCATCAACTGCCACTTCACGGGCACGGTGGATCAGCTCTTTGAAAGTGGGATTACCGGACAGGTCGCCTCGCAGTACCAGCGTATTCACGAATGGTCCAAGCAGGCTCTCAAGTTCAGCTGAATGACGGTTGGATACGGCTGTGCCAAGTACAACTTCATCTTGCTGGCTGTAGCGATGCAGCAGTACCTGAAATGCGGCAAGCAGTGTCATATAGAGCGTTACGCCTTCACTACGGCTGATTTCTTTTAATGCAATGCTAAGTTTGGCAGGTAATGAAAAATGGTGGATATCGCCGCGGTAAGTCTGGACTGGTGGTCTGGGCTTGTCGGTCGGTAAATCAAGTGTGCTTAATGATTCGAGTTGTTGTTTCCAGTAATCAATTTGTGCGCTAAGTTCTGGGCTTTCTAGCCATGTGTTTTGCCAGGCTGCAAAATCAGCATACTGAATGCTTAGTGGTGGAAGTTCGGGTGTGCGGTCTTCGCTAAATGCTGAATAAATTTCTGAAAGTTCGCGCATCAGCACGCCGCAAGACCAGCCATCAACTACAAAGTGGTGTGTAGTGAACGTAAGTACAGCATCCTGCTGGCCACGTTGGAACAGATGGGTACGTATCAGTGGAATAGCTGTAAGAGGTAGTGCGGGACGAACCTCTGCATTAACCAGGTCTTCAAGCTCGGCATCTGTGGTCTCTGCTTCTATGTTTTCAATTACGAACCAGTCACCGTCAGGATCGATAGCGTCAGTGGTGGTAATGGCCATTCGTGGGCCATTAGATGTGTTTGCGCATGTAGCGCGGAGTACTTCATGGCGTTTGATTAACGCAAACAGGCTTTTACGCAGACGGTCAGTATTTATTGTTCCCTTGATGCGTTTGGCCAGCGCGACATTATAAAAGGGATTGTCGGGCTCCAGTTCGTCAAGAAACCAGATACGTTGTTGTGCAAATGAAAGCGGTAATAAACTATCACGGGCGATTGGAGTGATGTTCTTATCATTAGAGGTTGCTGCTTCAGACAGCAGTAATTTTAGTATTTCGTCTTTACGTTTACGCAGCTCATCAAGAACGTCATCGTTAATGACGCCCTTGGGTGCATCGTAGCGGAGCTTTGTTCCTTCGACCCAGAGTTTGACGCCGCGTAGTCGTAACTGGTCGAGAAACTGCAAGGTGGCCACAGAGGCCGTCATAGTTCACCTTCATCACGCTCATCCGGGGAGTGTTTCTCGGCAGCTGCAGTAGTGTTCTCAGTCATACCTCCGCCCAGTAAGCCATGTAGCACGAGCTGGCTGGTATCCAGCTCCAGCAGTTCAACAAGGTCGGGTGTTTCCAGCCCGCCAATCTGGCAAAGCCCTATACCGAAGTCTGCTGCACGCATTTCAAGTAATTGGGTGATGTGACCTGCTTCCAGTGTTGAGTAATGAAGGGCGCGTTCCTGGTACATGGCGCCTATTGATTTCAGTTCGGCGACTAGGAATATTGCAAATGCTGCATTATCAAAAATAGGGCGGTTAATAAGCGGGTCATAAATACTGCGTATAGCTTCACTGTTGGTATTGACTTGTACCAGACGATGCTGGTCAGGGTCGTGGTAGTAGATACCAGCATCTATGCCATTAATGCGGTTGGGTTTGATGTATATGTAAGTTTGTATGGGGTAAAGACCGCCTGCTGAGGCATACAGATATTTTGGGTTGTCGTTAAGCTGTATAGAAGCAAGACACCCCAGTAAATTACTCAGACTTTCTGTAGCAAGTGGTTGTTCAGTAAAGTTACGGTGACTCCGGTGTTCTATATAACGGTCTTCTGATACCACTCCACCTGGTAGCGTGATGTCTTTGGTGTCAGCAGTGAAACGTTTCAGCGCAGGACGGCTAGCCTTGAATGTATTGCGTTCGTCCGGATCCATTACCTTCTCTATACCTGCTAGCAACCAGTCGGGTGTGCGTAAAGGGTCTCCTGAGGTGTCTGCAGTTGAAGCTTTCACCTGTGGTTGATGCTGACTATACAAGGTTGTGAGCCCGGTTATGCTGGGGTCACGGTAGAAATCGTCCATTCGGGGGCGAAAGCCGAGATGCTGGTCAAGGGCATTTGCGATACGAATCATTTCTATGGATGTTGCGCCCATTTGTAGCAGGTTCGTGTCGGGGGCTATTTCAGCCCCACCAAGAATTTCGCTCACCAGGCGGGCAATATCCGTATCGGGTAAAGCTGTATCGGTTGTGCTTGCCTGGCTAGTTGTCTCGCTTTCAAGCGAAGGTGGTTCTGGCAGTTCACGCCGATCAACTTTGCCGTTTGCTGTCAGGGGAAGCTTGTTCAGGGTTATGAATGAGCTGGGGACCATGTATTCAGGAAGTTTATTGCCCAGCCATGCACGTAGTTCTTCTGTACCTGGTGCTGGGTCATGTTCGGCAACCAGATAGGCAATCAAACGTTTATTGCCATGATCAGGGCCTGATGCAATCACCACTGTGTTGCGTATGCCGGGGTGTGCTTCCAGTGCTGCTTCAATATCACCAAGTTCCACCCGGAAACCCTGAATCTTGACCTGAAAGTCTTCACGACCCATAAACTCAATGTTGCCATCAGGCAGGTAGCGACCAAGGTCACCGGTTCGATAGAGTCGTTCACCTGTATTTGGGTGGGTAATAAAACTGGCGGCTGTTTTTTCATCATCACGCCAGTAACCTTTGGCTACACCTATGCCGCCTATATACAGTTCACCAGGTACCCATACAGGGCAGGGTGTCAGATCAGAGTTAAACACATGAAAACTCTGGTTTAGCATGGGTTTACCGTAGGGGATGCTAATCCAGTCAGGTGGTACGTTTTCTATAGGGTAGAGAATCGACCAGATAGAGGCTTCGGTTGCACCGCCTAGACTGTAAACCTGAATGTCCTGACCCACAGCCTGAATACGCTTGGGTAATTTCACCGGTATCCAGTCGCCACTCATCATGACTATACGAAGTGATTGTAAAACAGGGGCTGTTTGTTGTTCTGCGTAATCAGTAAGCAGATCCATAAGTGCAGGTACGGTGTTCCAGACAGAAATCTGGTGTTTAGCAACCATGCTGGCCCAGTGGGCTGGGTCACGCATACCTGAGGCATCAGGCATAACTATTGCACCACCTGCAGCGAGTACTCCAAAGATGTCGTATACCGACAGGTCAAAACTCAGTGATGAGAGTGCAAGTACCCGGTCTTTTGCTGTTACCTTGAATCGCTGATTAACATCGGCACAGGTATTAACAGCACCCCGATGATCTATAACTACACCTTTGGGTTGCCCGGTTGAACCGGAAGTAAAAATTACATAGGCAATGTCTGACAGTGTTGTTTGATTACTGAGCTCGGTATCAGGTGCTGCACTCAGTTCATCATCACTGATGCGTAGCCGGATGGTATCTGTTGGCCAGTCTATAGCAGCATCTTGGCAAACCTGGGTTACGGCTAATCGTGCCTGACCAAAATCAAGCAGATAATGCAGACGTTCTGCAGGCATGGATGCATCAATGGGTAGGTAAGCAGCACCTGCTTTTAAAATACCCAGAACAGCAACAACCTGTTCCCAGCCTTTTTGCATGACAACTGCAACCAGCTCATTTGTTTGTACTCCCTGAGCATGTAGCTGATGGGCAAGCTGATTACTGAGTTGATCAAGCTCCGCATAAGTCAGGCTGCGATCATTGGCAATGATGGCAGTTGCAGTGGGTGTGGCAGCAGCACTGCGAGTAAAGCCTGCATGAAGCAGTTCGCCTGGCTCGGGCGCTTCAGTTGCATTGATTTCATCACGCAACTGCCTTTGTTGTTCTGGTAATAAGTTAATCAGGCTGGTGATCCAGTCCTGTTCCCATGCTGCATCATCAGTTGCAAGCTGCTTCAGACGTTTGCCATAGGCTGCAAACATGTCATCAATCATGCCCTTGGGGAACAGTTGATCCACGACATCCCATGTATACCAGAGTGCCCCCTCACGTTCGGAGGCCACATGATCTATCCAGACCTGAGGAGTCTGGCTGACACTAAATACTTGTTCGCCCAGCTGGTGCCAGGAGGAGCTGTCCTGCCCACCACTACCGATACCCAGTGTGCTGGTGAAAACAACCGGCATCATTGGCTGAACCTTGTCACCCATTTGGGCCATTTCTCGCATTACCCGAACGCCACTTACGAAGCGGTTATCCACACCTTGCCAGAGTTCTTTTTGCAGGCGCTGAGCCCGGCTTTCAAAGCCACCCTGGTTAAGTTTATCGATGCCGAGTAAAACCAGTGAAGTGAAGTCACCCACGACATTATCAACGTCAGGGTGCAGTGGCATGCGATTAAAGAGAGTCAGGTTAAGTGTCAGTCGTGGTGCTCTTGACCATGCCGCCAGTGTTTCACCAAAACATTGCAGTAATGCGGCAGTGGGCGTGATGCCGGCTTTTGATGCCCGTGCCTGGAAGTGTTCCCATTCATCTTTGCCCAATTCCATGCCGCGTTGAGAAAAAATATGCTCTTCAAGAGTTTCCGGTGCACAGGCAAGTGGCAACTGCGGCATGGGCGGCAGTGTTTGGATGCGCTGTTTCCAGTAATCAAGGGCACGCTGGTAAAAGCTACCATCTCGTAATTGATGTTCGGTGATCACGTAATCCCGGAACGATACTCCTGGTAGCGGTAATTCAGCCTGTTCGTCATGGTAGAACGTCAGTAGTTCGGCCGACATGATCTGGAAGCTGCGGGCATCTGTAATCAAACAGTCAAGACTAATATGCACGCGAGTGGTGTTGGCTGGCATAACTGAAGCAGATAATTCAAATAATGGCCAGCGGTCACTTGGAATCAGTTGATGAGACAGCCTGTCACGTTCCTGTAACAGGCCTGCTTTGACAGCAGTGTCATCAAGTTGACTTAAATCCTGTACTGGAAAACGATAGGGTGGCACATCCGGCAGAATTTTTTGTACACCATCTGGCAGAACAACTGCACGAAGCATGGGGTGTCGGTCAATCACTCTCTGCCATGCACGTTCCAGTCGTGGAAGGTCGAGGTCTTTGGTGTCTACCTCTATATATAAGTGTGTTGAGACATTACCCATTGAAAAATCGGTTCCGCGCCCGACAAGGTAAGCCTGCTGGATGTCAGTGAGCTCGAATGTTTCGAATTGGCCAGCATGATTAGGCACTACTGTGGGTAGTTGTTCCTCAGCGCTTACTGTTTGAGTGCCTATATTGGCAATTGCATCGGCATGATCGCGTTGCAGGTATTTAGCAAGCTGGGCAATGCTTGGTGCGTCTATAAGTGCTGAGATGTATATGTAGTCGCCAAGTAATTGACGTAACTGGTTAGTGAGCTTTAACGCCAGGATAGAGTCGCCACCCAATTCGAAGAAGTTGTCATTGATACCGACTTTGTCCAGACCAAGTGTTTCGGCCCAAATAACGGCAAGTTTGTCTTGCAGTTTTCCTGTGGGCGCTACATACGGTGTAATTAATTCAGGGCGTGCATTGTTTGGCGCAGGTAGTGCCCGCCTATCCAGTTTGCCATTAGGGTTAAGTGGTAGGGCATCGAGAAATACATAGATAGCGGGAACCATATATTCCGGTAAGGATTTTTCAATGTAACTACGTAGGTTTGAAACTGTTGGTGGTTTAGTAAGGTTGTTTGAGACGACATAAGCAACCAGACGTGGTTCGCCACTATCGTCATGGCGTAAGGTGATAGCTGTTTCGTTTACTTCGGGGTGTGAGCCGAGGCATGCTTCAATATCACCGAGTTCAATACGGTAACCACGTATCTTGACCTGGTTATCAGTACGCCCGATAAATTCAATCTCACTATTATCAAGTTGTCGAGCCTGATCACCGGTGCGATAGATGCGGGCAGTACTTTCACCGGGGATATTTATGGTTATGAATTTTTCTGCTGTTAGATTAGGCTGATTAATATAGCCACGAGATAAACCGGGGCCACCTACACATAGCTCACCAGCTTTACCTGTAGTTACTGGCTGCAGGTCTTCATCCAGGATATATACTTGCGTATCGGTGAGCGGCAGGCCAATGTTTCGTGCTTTGGAGTCATCTATATTGGAGCCATCGTATTGACGAAATGCGACCTGTCCACCGGTTTCTGTAATTGCATAGGTATTTATCAGGCGTGGTCCTGCATCACCATGTTTTTTGAACCAGGTTTCCAGGTCTCGTGTAACAACAGCTTCACCACTAAATACTATAGAACGCAGGCTTAACTCATCGTTGCTGTTGTTAAATGCATCATGCAGCAATAGCTGTCTGAAAGCAGAGGGTGTCTGGCTAAAGACGGTAACTTTTTCATCACGTAATAGTGCATAAAGTCCTGCAGGATCACCACGTATTTCATCAGGCACAATCACCAGCTGTGCCCCGTGCAGAAGTGACCCAAATAATTCCCATGCGGAATAACCAAATGCATAGGAATGAAATAAGGTCCATATATCATTCTCACTAAATGAAATCTGTTGGCTGATAGTTGAGAACAGACGTGCGACATTGTGGTGGGTCACCATTACGCCTTTTGGCAGACCTGTTGAACCGGAGGTAAAAATCAGGTAGCAAAGATGGTCAGGCCTGACGGCTACATTAGGGCATGTGGTTTTTGCATTATCAATGGTCTCAATATCAATGAAGCTGGCGCTGGAGGCGGGCAGTGCATTGTGCAATGAGTGACGGGTAACAATTATTTGTGGTGCTGCCTGATCAAGAATGTGGGCAAGTCGGTCGGGTGGATAGCTGGGGTCAAGTGGCACATAAGCGCCACCTGCTTTTAATATTCCGAGCAGGCCTACAACGAGTTCAATAGAACGATCCAGGCAAAGACCTACGGTTGTGTCTGGATTAACCCCTGCAGCAACCAGAAGATTGGCAAGTTGATTGGCTTGTTGATCGAGTTCTGCGTAGCTCAGTCGGTTGTTGCCATAGCTGATGGCAATGGCATCTGGCCGCTGCTTCGCCTGCTGTTCAAACGTGTGATGTAAGCACCCCTGTGCGGCGGTAGTTGTTACCGCAGCAGGATTAGCAGGCGTAGCTGACCGGTTTCCGGTCATTAATCATCCTCACCCTGATACAGACAACCACTTGTGCAGGTTTCATTAATAAGTACCTTGCTTAGTTCAGGAAGCCTGGGTTTAAGTTGTTTCCAGATCCATCTGGCCATGACTTCACTTGTGGGATTTTCCAGGCCAGGAATATCATTCAGATAGTGGTGATCTAGGCTGTCCCATATAGGCATAAAGGCCTTTTTTAAGTCACCATAGTCGACAACCCAGCCCGTAGTTTCGCCTACGGGTCCAGAAACAAATATAGTTGTCTTGAAGGAATGTCCGTGCAGACGGCCACATTTGTGGCCTTCCTCAACATTAGGTAGCTTGTGGGCTGACTCGAACATGAATTCTTTATAAATTTCCATCTAACTCTCCAACTGCGTTCCTTATGCATTAAAACTATGGCGCCAAACTCGTTGTGTGCCCACTTAATTTATTTACCTTTATCCGGCGTTTCTTAAAAGTAAAACTTATTTACCCTCATAATATAATGACTCGCGTATATATTGATTCGGCCCTTAAAGTTCAGGCTTTGTTATTCAGTTCAGTAGACCGCTCCTGCTGAAGTCTTACCATTGTGCATGCTGATCAGTATTCAGGAAGCATTATTCTAGTGGTTTAGCAGGGTTCAGGGCGTCGAACGGGTTCGCATTTTAATGCACGAGGGTGACTCAGTTAGTCAGAAAATCAGACTGATACTCATAATTTTCACCTGTATTTGTCTTTAAAAGAGTAAATAGCTTACCAAACAATAACTTATATTTAGTGCATGGGCATGCATACTGAGCTGAAATCAGGGTGCTTCTCTTTAATTTGCTGGCTTAAAGCTAATCCAGCGCCACTAAGTACCCGTATTTTTCATCCTGTGGCTTAATCTGGTATACAGATAAGCCGTTTTGTTCAGGAATTTAGTGCATTTCTTTTGGGTTGCAAGACGGCAATTTATTCCAGATGAAACTAATATTTAAACTATTCTCAGGGTTTTTACTCCCTGTGGGGATATTATTTCTGGTACTTGTGTGGTTAATGGTTGGCAATTTAAGGGACTAACTGATGTTAATGAATTTAGGTCTGCAGGGAGTGTTTAGGAGGTTATTTTGCCTGATTCTTTTAGGTGTGCTGCTATCAAGTCCACTTGCTGCCCAGTCAGAATTTGAAATTAAGTCGATTGTTGCGGTCACTGATAATTATAAAGATAACTACTTTGAGCAAGATTATCCTGAAAGTATTTCTGATATTCCAGCACGATTAAATTTTGTAGTGACACCAGGTGAATATGAACCCGCAAGTTTTGTGCTGCATGCTAATAGCCAAATTAAAGGCCTTAATGTTCGAGTTACCGAGTTAAGTGACCCGGAAGGAAACCTGCTGACAGGTGCGAATGTGGATATACGCATTGTAAAGCGATGGTATCAGAGAAATGTTGGTTCCAGCTCTCCACAGAATATTAGGTATATGACTTCAGAATTGCTCGTTTATGATGACACATTAATTCGTGCAGAAGATGGGAAAAATTTTCTGAAACTTGAAAATGGTAAATATGTTGATATTAGTAAGTCAGGTCAAACGAAAAAAAGCATAACTCCGTCACCAAAAAAATTTCCTGTGCGGGATGCAAATTCATTGCAGCCAATTGACTTACAAGTAGGGGAGAGCCGACAGTTTTGGGTCACATTGCATACTGAGGTTAATACTCCGGCTGGGCTTTATCAGGCTGTCATTGAGTTTGTTCAAGACGGTGATGTTACAAAGAGCATTCCTGTTGCTGTGGAGGTTCTTCCATTTGTGTTGGCCGACCCCCCCATTGAGTATAGTTTTTACTATCGTGGATACCTAGCTCGCAATAACTCATTTGGTAGCGTGTCGTCTGAGCTTAAGAGTGAGTCGCAGATGCTTGCGGACTTGCAAAATATGTACGAGCACGGTGTTAAGAATCCAACTGTTTACCAGAATTTTGATAGTGGGTTGCTGGATCGGGTTATGCAATTAAGGTCAGAGGCAGGCATGCATAAAGAGAGTCTGTACTATTTGGGATTAGATATTGGCCCAAATAAAGAAGGCTTCCTTTCCCCATGGCTTGGTCAGAATGTGCAAGAGGTACGTTCTGTTGCTGCAAAATATGGCGTGTCAGATGTTTATTTCTATGCCCGTGACGAGACGCGCGGCGAGGAGCTGGCTTACCAGTTCCCATTCTGGGAGGCAGTTAAAAAAGCAGGGGGCAAGGTTATGTCTGCTGGCTGGAAGAATACCACCAAATATCCGGGTAACTTTGAAGTCACTGGTGCTAAAGAAGATTTATTTGTGTGCAATGGCGCTTATAGCCTTGCTGAGGCGCAACGCTGGCATGAAAAAGGTCGGTTGATATATTCGTATTATAACCCTGTAGGTGGTATTGAATTGCCGCAGACCTGGCGCAGAAACTATGGTCTGTTGTTGTGGCAGGCAGGTTATGACGGCGCAATGCCCTATGCATGGCAGCATTCTTTTGGTGATGGATGGAATGATTTTGATCACCCTCAATATCGTGATCACAATTTTACTTACCCAACAGTGGACAGGCCAATTGATACCGTGCAATGGGAAGGTTTTCGCGAAGGCGTGGATGATGTCAGGTATTTGGCAACATTATTAGCGCTACTTGATGATACACAAAGTAAAGACTCGCCCTATGCTAGTGATGCAAGAGCCTGGGTGGATCAACTTCGCATTGCTCCCCTTGCACAGTTGGATCTGGATAATATACGTGCTCAAACTGCAGCGTATATCCTGGCTTTAAGTGGCTGGAGCGATAACTCTCAGGTGCCACTTGAATTAACTGATCTTAATGTGTCGCAGGTTGAGCCGGATGGCACGGCAGAGGTGAGTTGGCGCACTTCACTAAGGGCTACCACTGGGTATCAAAGTAGTGCCGCGACTGAAGTTATTTCCTTATCGAGTGCTCGTGGGCCAGGAACAATTAATCATGTTGTTACTGTGGCGGGGTTAGAACCGGGAAAAAATGTAGCATTCACTGTGTCGTCAGGAGTTTCAGAAACTTCTGATCTGACTACACAAAGTGGCATGATAAATACTAATACGAAAATAAGTTTTATTGATGAGTCTGTTGTAGTGGATAACACAGATTTATTAATTAATTTTTCTGCCCGGAGTGATTACAGAAGTAGTGTAGCTGTTGATATTGACCAAACCCTACTGGGGTGGTGGCGCTTTTCTGAATCAACAGATGAACTGATAGACCTTTCCAGCTGGGCGCATGAGGGTGCGTTAATGGGTAATGCTGAAATAGGGGATGGCTGGTTTGGAAATGGCGTTAGTCTCAAGGGTGATGGAGGTTTTGTCAGTCTTCCGGATATTGAGATTGCTGAGAATGGCACAGTGACTGTAGAGGGCTGGTTTCGGTTTCATTCTTTTGCTGAGGATAAAGCCCAGAGTATGGGGTTATTTTCAGGCTTTTATCAGCATGGTGATAATAACTATTTTTATTTTTCAGGTACGAATGACCGCTTTCCGGCTGGACCTTTGTTAACCAAGAATATTTGGCATCATATTGCGGTTATCTGGAGTGGTGATGTGGCTACTGCAAAGATGTATGTTGATGGTCGGCTGGTTCCCATAACCATACAAGGCGAGCCTGAAGAGATTAGGGAAATTGATGGGTTAAATATAGGCAGGAGTGTTGGTTATTTTGGCGGTCTTATTAGTGCGGTGAAAAACACCTTTAACGGTGATATTGATGAAATCAGGGTCTGGAGCAGAGTGCTTAGTGAGGCAGAGGTTAAGGCCTCATATAACAGTGGCCAGGGAAGCCATGTATTTCGTATGAAAAACCAGAGTGGGGCAGAACCAGACTGGACTATGATTGGTGCAAATGCAGCGGATGAGTATATTTTGCAAGAGCCATAAACCGTAGTAATGACTAGCTGTATTTTTGCGCAATAACCCAGAGAAAGGTGGTCTCTTTGCCGTCCTCTATGGCGGACTCTTTTGACTGTTCAATAATCTTAAAGCCAGGGGCGCTGATTAGCTGTAGTGTTTTTTCTTCATCAAAACTACTCCAGTACATTGTTGAACCATGCCAGTCTTCGGTAACAAGGTCTTCTATGTCATAAGGGTAAAGTGCGGCCATAAAAATCCCGCCAGGGCGGAGCCATTTATTTATCTGTTTTATGAGCGGTTCATAACGGTCGCGTGGTATGTGATGAAAGGCATAGTATGCAACCACAGCATCAAAAGTTTCACCTGCAAAGTCCAATGCGGTCATATCAGATAAAATAAACTTGGCATTAGGTGCGTTCTTTTTGGCAAGCTCAAGGCAGCTTTCAGATATATCGTTAGCAGTTACAGCATAGTGCTGGGCAAGTGTTTTTGTTGTTGGGTCACCCGGCCCACAGCCCAGTTCCAGGAGTTTGGCGCCTTTGGGCACATTATCAATTAGTAGCTTTGTGTATTTGTCACGATCAGGACGCTCATGTCGTAATGCCCAGTTTCCGTAGTCTCCAGCCATCTCATCGTAGCCCATAGCAACAATGCGTTCAGGTTGATTGCGATAGCGGATACTGCGAATGACAGAAGCTATTCGGCGCAATACTTGTTTAAATTTGCTAGGGTTATTTTTCATATATGGTTGTTGTTGGTCTGTTTTATATGTTACTCAATTAGGCGAAGGCGAGTCTAGCACAGAGCTTGGCCGCCGAAAGTGCATGGTTAGCACTATAGGTCGCTGTTCTTATGTAATCTTTATGAAAGTTATGATGTGCCCTACACATTGCTATGCAGGCTGTGCTGAAGAATAATCGACAGCCAGACAGGAAAACCTTAAACCTATGGATCAGAGAACGGTTAGTATTATTATCCCTGTGCGTAACCAGCCAGAGACTCTGGAACTGTTGCTCGCGGCCCTGGATATGCAGGTATGTCCGGAGGGCTGGGCGATTGAAGTTGTTTGTGTGGACAATAATTCGACTGATCACACGGCTGAGGTTATTCACCGGCACAATGCGGTTTATTTACTTGAGATGATTCTCGGGCCTTCTGTGGCAAGAAATACTGGGGCTGCGGCTTCAGTAGGTGAATTGCTCTGGTTTATTGATGCTGATGCAGTGCCTTTAGGTAATGATTTTGTCAGTAGAATTATTCAAACATCAGAAGAGCTAGGTGATTTTGGAGGTTTTGGCGGGCCTATTCTGTTGCCGGATGTGCAGAAAAATAATCCTATCGCCTATGCTGATCATATGGCTTGCTGGTCAGCCTGGAATGCCTGGCGTCCTAGCGGTCAATCAGGTTTTCAACCGACTAGTATTGTTATACCTCGCGCAGTTTTTGAACTGGTAGGTGGATACGACACAAAATTACGTGTTTTGGAGGACTGGGACCTACAATTGAGAATTGAACAATCCCGGCAATTAACTGAAGGGCCTGATGCACCTATTAGGCCAATCTGGTTTATAGAGTCACTTGCGGTAGCTCATAGTGCTCGAGGCTCTTTAATGCGCACATTGAAACATAGCTGGTATTGGGGATTGCCGAGTCGGGAAGGTTGGTTGGAGCGCTCCGGTGTTTCTGCAAAGTACCTTGAGCGGCCCGTATTAAGGTGGCTTGGTTTGCCACGACTTTTTTTCGGGCGGGCAATTCATCCTTTGCAAACTGCCTGGCGAGTATCCCGATGGCGAACAGTGCTTTGTCTGCCTTTTATTTTGCTGACGCTATTTGTATGGTCAATTGCAGTAATTGTTGGCAAAGGGCAGCCAGAAGATAATCAAATTGCCCCTGTGTAATGCTGTCTGGTTAGTTTTAGGTTGAGCTTTTTTTGAATGCCCTGTAAATAAATATTTTCAGAGCATTTACTGAAGTGGCTTATTTGCCTGTCCATGGTGGTTTGATAGCATCAGTTAGTGTTTTAACCAACTCTGGTAGGTTATTAGTATCTGTTTTGGTATAGATTGAACGCAAGTGACTACGTGCAGTGTGGATGCTTATGTTCAGTTTTTCAGCTGCGGCCACAATACTTTTAGATGCATAGAGTTGCACGGCTACATTTGCCTGTGCGCTTGTAAGTCCATAGTAGCTTATCAATTGGACATCAGTAGGTTGCAAACGGTTTTGCGGGTCATTGATGTATATAAGGACCATGCGGTCTGATGGGTCGGTGTCTAAAGTCCAGGTTGAAAGTGGCACAGCTAAGAACATCAATAGATAGGGTTTATGGCCCGATGGGCGTTGAACAGCATAATTCTTGAATGAATCACTATCGGGCGAATCACCATTGGTATATGTTAATTGCTTGGGCTTTATTTTTTTTGTGACTGTAAGAAAGTCATTAAGAGCTAACTGGCTTTCTTTATGAGTAAATGACAGCATGTCATTTTCAAGGCTAATGCCATCATTAGCAGAAAAAACCTGTTCTGCCATTCTATTGGCAAATTTCACTTTACCATCGGGGGCTAAGGCTATTATTCCGCGTGGTGCATTATTGAGTATGTTTGTGGTTGCAATTGCAAGGTTTTTAGCCTCTGTTGAATTCCTATGTAGTAAAATTGATTCTTGGAGTGGCTTACAGAGTGATTTGAAATAATCAATTTCCTCTGCTGTCCAAATACCTTCAGTGGCATCACGGTGGACCATTATGAATATATAGTTTGAATGCCAATCAACCAGAGCGATTAATAGCTGTGAGTCTTTTATAGGGTTTGCTTCAGATAGTTTCTGTTGGTTTAGTTTTCTGACAAGTTCATCCATGAGCATGGGTGTGTCAGGTTTGGCCAGTGTGGTTATATGATCAGCCCAGTTACTGAAACCTGCCGGGATTTTATTGTAGTTACCCGATACTGAGGAGATGCTTCTTTCAGGTAATCCGCATGGCCAGCGTATACATAGGGCAGACTGTGCATTTGTTGCTTTAGTAAAGGTTTTTAACCAGGCTTTCTCATCAATTTTGCCATGGTGCAACTCAAATGTGGCGGTAAATAAATCTACAGTGTGTTTTGGGTTGGGCATAATTCAGAGTGCCTGATTATTTTTAGTATTTAGATGTTTGGCTGGTTAAAAATGAACCTTTCACGAAATAAGTTTACAGTAAAATTTTAATACCTGAGTTGCTATGTGGTTTAAATTATCCCGTGGGTTAATTCAAATGAATTAATGAGCCATATGTAGAAGTTATTGTTTCAAATTTAGGTTCAGCTTTAGGCTGTTATATGTAAACGGGCAAAAAAAAGTCGCCTTACTGGCGACTTTTCTGTGGCTTCGTGCAAGCTTTAAACAGGAATAACGTTTTCTGCTTGTGGGCCTTTTTGACCATCGGTAACAGTCATAGTGACTTTCTGGCCTTCGTACAGCGATTTACGACCTGATCCGTTGATCGCGCTGTAGTGTACGAATACATCCTTACCGCCTTCGCGTTCGATGAATCCGAAGCCTTTCTCATCATTGAACCACTTAACTGTACCTTCGACTTGATCTGACATATCTATCTATCTCTCTTTGTGTCGGTTACCCGACTGATAACATACTGCCTGACAGGGCAGTTTCTTCTAAAATTGATGATTGACCAAAATACGCTTGATCGAGCATCCGGATGCTATCCTAACCTATAAATACCCATCTTGTCTTTTGCCATATTTGGCCTGAAACCCAAATATGGTCTTGATATGCATCTGGGTAGGGTATCCATTGAGTCAAGGAGGCCTGATGTGACATCAGGCAGCTATTGTCCCAAATAGTGTTATCTCCCCGAGCTGAATTGAGATTTGTCCTGCAGTATCAGCAGTATAGGCTTTCTGCGGAACAGGCTAGTGGCTGTGTGAGTAGCCAGGGCTGCTAGCACTGACTTTTTTTCCAAGCGGAATGAATCTCTCCTGCACTTGCAGACCAGACATCAGCATGCCCGGTGATATGGGCAAGAACCTCCTCAAGTTTTCCGATACGGTGTGGTTGTCCCAGTACCCAGGGGTGAACGGATAAGGCTAGCATGCGGCCACCTTGTTCATCGGCTTCTTTATAAAGGTAATCAAAAGCATCAATTATTTGGTCGGCATATTCTGCTTCGGAATGCAGGTTAGCCTGCATAATGAAGCGATCTTCCAGTTCAGTTGATAGTGGCATGGCAGTGATTTCACCGGATGCTGTGCGGAATGGATAGGGCATGTCATCATTAATCCAGTCGCACATATATTTCACACCATGTTTTGCCAGCAGTGCTGGTGTATTGGCACTTTGTGACTTGGATGGGCTGATCCAGCCTACAACAGGTTGGCCGCTAAGTTTACGCAGACCATCCAGTGATTTTGTAATCAATGTTTCTTCTTCAGCTATATCTTGCCCGCCGTAATGAGGTGCATCCATATGCCACCCGTGACAGATAATCTCATCACCGCGTTCCTTAATACGATTGATTAGGTATGGGTAGCGCTCTGCCAGCCGTGTATTGACAGCAAAAGTAGGTTTGACCTTGTACTTATCAAAGGCTTTTAACAGGCGGTATATGCCGACCCGGTTGCCGTACTCACGTAGCGTGTAGTGACGCAGGTCAGGGTATGATGTGGTCATGCCGCCGACTGGGTTAAAGGGCTTACCTTCCTGGTTTAGGGGGAAATACTGCAGTCCTACATTAACCCACACAGCAACACGTGCCTTATTTGGCCATTCCACTGGTTTGCGATTTGCAAGCATGGACCAGTCGTACTGATCATGATCCATACCGTAGCTGCGATGAGGGTACTCAAAATATGAGGGATCTAAAGGCATTTGTCTTTCCCCTTAACTGGCTTTGGCAGTGATATCTGCCAAAGCATCGTCGTAATTGTTAGCTATAAAATGCTGGGCTATCTCCCGGCCGGTTGTGACCCAGACATCGGAATGACCAGTGATATATTCCAGTGCTTCTTCAAAGGCTTTCAGTCGGTGCGGGTGACTAACCTGATAGCCGTGTAAGGGTATGCACATAACAGTGCCGGACTCTTTGCCTTCTTCGTAGAGTCGATCAAAATTGGCCTTAATCATTTCGCCGTAACGCCGCGGTTCAATTTTGTTGACGGCATAGACAATCGTGTCATTCATTTCGAGTGAATAGGGTACGGAAATAAATTTCTTTCCACTGCGTACATGCACAGGTGTAGGCTGATCATCATGAAAGAGGTCGCAGGTGTAAATACCGCCTGCCTCTGCAAACAGGTCCATAGTCGTTTCTGTATGAGTCAGCGCAGGTGCCAGGTAGCCGGAACATTGCTGGCCCGTATGTTTAAGGATGGTCTCTATTGCATCCTCAATCATGGCTTTTTCCTGAGCCTCATCCATCCCATAGGTGTACCGGGTGTTGTAGATGCCATGGCTAAAAAATTCCCAGTCCCGTTCTTTGCAAAGCTCAATAATTTCAGGGTGGTGATCGCACAGGGCGGTTGATAATGAAATGGAACCACGTACACCGTATTTATCGAGCACGCGCATCAAGCGCATATGACCTACTCGGTTGCCATAATCACGAGTGCCATAGCCATTTATATCAGGCACAGGTCGAGGCCATGCTTTGCGATACGGGTTAATGGCTGGGTCGAGTTCGTAAAACTCAATGTTGGGTGCTACCCAGAAAGCCAGCCGTGCCCCATTAGGCCACTCAATTTTTGGGCGGTTCTCGTAGGGCCAGTAATCAAACAGACCTGGATCTTCCTTCATTGCATATGCTCCGATTTATGTACTTAATCTGATGACTAAAAGTCGCAGTTACGAGCCTGGCGAATGGGTGTGCAGCCTGAATGATTCTCAAACCAGTTTTTCACATGAGTAACCGGCTCTACATCAGCATATTTCAGCATAATGTCGCAGAGGTTCGCAAAATGTGGGATCTCATGCTTATCCGCTGTGCATTCTTCAGGCACGATAGTACGGTATCCGGAAGACAGTGAAGCAATAGCGCTTGCACGTATGCAGCCGGAGGTGCTTCCGCCAGTCAGGATGACTGTATCAATTTTATGCCAGACCAGTAAAGAGGAAATCAGTGTGTCATGAAATACGCTGGCCATACGTTTATTAATAATGGCATCGGTTGAGCGGTCAATTTCCAGACGGGGGTCCAGCTCAGAGCGCTCTTCACCAACCCTGATATTTTGTAATGAATCAGGTGTGTTAGTGCGCGTACCCCAGACGCCAGCATCATCGGCATTATCCATGTATGCAACATAGGTCCAGATAACAGGCATATTTTTGCTGCGTGCCAGGGCTGAGAGTTCATTAATATATTGAATCTGGTTTGGGTCTGTCTGATAGGCAGTTTTGAAATTATCGATATCGGTGTATGCGCGCTGACAGTCAATATTAATAATGGCAGCTTTTTCACCAAAGCCAAATTTGGCGCGGTTTGGGTTGGCTTTAACTTCTTCCCAATACTGACGAGGGGTGAGGTCTGATGTTTGCATCACGGGCATTTTGTTGTCCTTCAGGTCTGGTAACTGTCAAGGGTCGGGATTTTAACGAAGAAGTGCTGTGCTGGCGATACGAAGATTTTCATGCTGGCTGGTATCGGGTCTGAGGCACTGCTATTCTGGCTATTCCGAGCCTGAATTGAGATTTTTGAGCATGAAAGCAACCCGTGTACTCCTTCTGCTGCTTACTTTTTGCGTTACTGCTTGTACTTCTGCTGCCAGTCTGAGCCCACCTGAACCCAAGACGCCTACTGTGCTAATTACCGGTGCCAGCAGAGGTATAGGTTATGAGCTGGCGCGACAATATGCCGATTTGGGTTGGGGTGTGATTGCTACCTGCCGCAATCCGTCCACTGCAGATGCCTTGCAGGCTTTGGCAGGAAGTCGGTCCAATGTGATTATTGAGTCACTAGATGTTACTGATTTTGCTGAGATGGATGAGCTTGCAGTGCGCTACAAGGGAGTCCCAATTGATGTGTTGCTGAATAATGCGGGAATACTCGGGGGTAATGACCGGCAAAAGTTTGGTCAATTTGATTACACTGCTTTTGATGAAATCATGGCGGTTAATGTTATCGGCCCGATACGCATGGTCGAATTGTTTGTTGATAATGTTGCGTTGAGTGAGCAGAAAAAAATCATCAATATCTCCAGTTCTGTGGGCTCTATTGCAATGGCCTTTCCTGGCCAGAATTTTTATAAGGCCAGTAAGTCAGCGCTGAATATGAGTATGAAGATTATTGCTAAGGAACTGAAAGGCTCTAAAGACCCAAACAGGAAGCAGATTGTGGTTGGTTTGATCCATCCGGGAGTTGTACGTACTGAGTTTGCTGGTAATGTCCCCATACCAATGATTGAGCCTGAGGAGTCTGCGGCGGGGATTATTGAAGTGATACAAAATTATTATGTCACTCGTCGGCAATCAGGTGATTTTATGAGTTACACGGGTAGCAAATTGCCCTGGTAGTTTTGGCGGCTTTATTTTTTATTTAAGTGGTTCCATCAGCATTTTGTTTATTCGTTGAGCAGCAGCTGTTTGGGTTGTTGCCAAACCCAGAGTCATATTCATTTGTCCCTGAACAGGTTCGGCTTTGTAGGTTCTGAATATTCGGTCCCAGATAGAAAGGTTAAAGCCATAATTGCTGTTCATTTCATCAGTCAGTATTGAGTGATGTACCCGATGCATATCAGGAGTAACAATCAATAGACGCATGATTCGGTCAAGAAATGCGGGTAATGCAAAATTTGCATGATTAAAGAGTGCAGCAGAACTTAATATTAGTTCAAACAGCAACACGGCTGTGGCGGGCGCACCTATAATTGTGATAACCATCAGCTTAATAAGCATTGATAGCAGCATTTCCACAGGGTGAAAGCGGGTGCCTGTGGTGACATCAAGATCATTATCTGTGTGATGCATACGATGGATTCGCCATAGTACTGGTATGCGATGGAAAATAATGTGTTGGGTATAAATAGCCAGGTCCAACAGAATAATTGCGATACAGATGCTAAGGAGTGAGTCTGATTTGAGAAAGCTCAGTAGCCCACTTGTGCTGCTTTCTCTTTGTAGGGCAAATTGAACTGCGGCAAGTGGAAAGAACAAGCGTACAAGCAAGGTGTTAATCAGCGTGACACTTAAGTTATTGGGCCAGCGTAATAACCGGCTAAAGCGCAATTGACGCCGGGGCAGAAAAACTTCCAGTAATGCCATCAGTAGGAATATGCCGGCAAATGTACTCAAGCGTAGGAGTATTTCTATATCGAGTAGCATGAATAAATTGTATTGGAAGTTTATCTGGGGGTTGAGTATAGATGAAGGCGTGATGGGTAGACCTGAACTTGGGTCGTGCAAGCGCTTTAAAACGGTAGTTTGGGTATTCCAAATATCAAAAGGCCCCATACAGGGGCCTTTTGATATTTGGCGCGCCCGGAAGGATTCGAACCTCCGACCCCCTGGTTCGTAGCCAGGTACTCTATCCAACTGAGCTACGGGCGCGTACTCTTGCGAGGCGGCGCATGTTACACGAATGCCTCACGCGTTCCTAGCTAGCCAGCTATATATCAACAATATCCCTGCCTTCACCGCCAAAGCGGGTGGCTGCGTAGCCAATTATCAGGCCGACTATGATGCCCTCTGCAATGCTCCAGAAGGGTGAGCTGATAATGCCGTTTTCGCCCATCATCTCAATCATCATGCGTTGCATGTTGTCATAGATGAATAAGGTGAGCACAAAGTTCATCCAGCCGCCAATAAGGGGTGCGCGGAACCACCAGGGCATAGGAAGTCTGAGTATCGGGTGCCAGGTAACGACCCCGAATACGCCAATAATTGCACCCATAGTGGTGTACCAAAATAAAATGCCCCAGCGTAGTAGCCATTCAGCATCAGGCAAAAACAAAGGCATGGTAACAAAGCCGGTCAAGCCAATGATAAAGCCGACGCCTTTGCCAATTGCAATGCGAGTGAAGAGTGAGTTTCGGTTAAACATATTAGTCTCCTTAATGCAGAGGTTTTTACTTCAGGTATCCTGCTTAGCATTCATTGAAGTTAAGACGCCGTCATTACTGGTATAGCTAATGTTTATAGGCTGGCAGCATACCTGACAGTCTTCTATATAGTCTTGTTCCGGGAGAGACAGGTCCAGCAATATGGTCAGGCTTTCCCAGCAAAAGGGACAGGTTATTTGAGCCTCTTCCTGCATGGCATCAGCATACCACCCATATACAAGCCATAGAATAATGCTATTGGTGGAGTGCTGCCAGATGGCAGATTGCTTGAACAGGCTGGGTTTATGTATTTAAGGCTCAGCTAACAAATACTGCCCAGGTGCCGTAGATAGCAATGACCTGGGTAATTAACTCAGACAGCATAGAAGGTATTTGTTTGTGCATGATGTGCAGTGGCACCGTGGCAATAAAAGACAGGCCAAAAGCGAATGCCCACAGTGACCATTCTGTGCCGAAGCCATCAACCATGACGGTGATACCAATGATCAGCGACAGGGCAAGTAACAATCGGCGTGTCAGAAAGATTAGCCCTGTAAAGTGGTTGCTTTTATCCAGGACAAATTCTACGGCGCCATTAATAGTCACCTTTCGGTAGTGGGCAAATATAAAGAGGGATCCAAACAGGAGGGAGGAATACAAAACAACCGGATAGTAGTTGACCAGAGAGGCGCTAATGCCGTCAGTAACGATTTCTGCCAGCACAAATGTTCCTGCCAGAGCTGTAAATGGAATGCCAAAACACAGAGCGCTGTAGTTGATACGAGCAAACCAGCGAAGGAATGCGCTGTGCTGAGAAAAATGCAGCCCAACTATATGACCTAAAAAGTCGAAGGCCATGCCAAAGGTAACCCAGCCAAGTAACAGTAAAGCAACCTTGCTGGTTTCTGCATACCATTGAAAGCAAAGGCCTGCTAATAAGAAGGAGGGGATGGCAATTACGTAGAGTATGAGTGTATGTAACTTGCCCTGGGTTCTATCCCTGATTAAATCAGTGTGTGGAAGTGCAGTGCTTGCTTCAATAGAGTTATTCATAGTTTCAGATTACGAATCAGATGGTTTTGCTGAATGTTTGTATGTTGGGTGCTTTATTGACCAGCCGATGATCAAATGCCATGCAGATATTGCGAATAAAGGGCAGGCCTTTCTTGCTTATCTTGCATGAGTTGCTATCAAGTTGAATAAGCTGGTCATTAAGTGGTTCTGTAAGTCGCTCGGGCAGACTTTCCAGGAATGGAGTGTTTTGCTCATTTGGCCAGCTGGTTTCGAGGCGGGTCATCAGGTTTAGTATGTGACTACGTAACAGCTTGTCTTCAGCGGTAAGTACATGGCCGCGTTCTATAGGCAATTCGCCGTTATTCACACGCTCCACATAACGTTCAAGTTGTTTTTCATTTTGTGCAAACATATTCCATGAGTCACCAATAGAAGAAACACCGAGGCCTATCAGCGGTGTGACCTGCCGGGAAATGTAGCCCATGAAATTACGGTGCAGAGTTTTCTTCTTTACAGCTTTCCAGAGGGAATCAGATTCCAGTGCAAAGTGATCCATACCAATTTCGTGGTAGCCCGCCTTTTCTAAAAGGTTGCGACCCAGCTCATAAAGTGATCGTTTTGCATCACCATCGGGTAGGTCATCCTCGGTAAAGCCGCGGTGAGCTGGTTTAATCCATGGCACGTGGGCATAGGAGTAGAAGGAAATGCGATCCGGTTGCATTTTATTAACGGCAAGTATGGTGTTACGGATACTGTCTATATTTTGCAGAGGTAATCCGTAGATCAGGTCGTAGTTAATACTGGTAAAACCTAGTTCACGCGCTTGTTTGGTCAGGGTTTCAACAGTTTCGACAGTCTGCGTACGGTTAACGGCTAGCTGTACCGTGGGGTCAAAATCCTGAATGCCAAGGCTGAGTCGGGTAAAGCCCAGACTCTGTAATATGACAAGGTGTTCCCGGGTGGTTACCCGTGGGTCCGCTTCAATGGAAAACTCTGTATCTTCCTGTATGTCAGCAAATTCCCTGATGCCTGAGATCAGTGTGTTTAGTTCATCTGGTGTCAGGTAAGTCGGTGTACCGCCGCCAAGGTGAATTTCACTGATAGGCAGTCGTTCTCTACCCAGTTTTTTGAGGTAGGTGGCGTACTCTTTTAATACTGTCTGGACGTAGGGTTTGGCCACGCCAGGTTTTCGGGTAATGCGATTGTTGCAGCCACAATAGGTACACAAACGACGGCAAAACGGTATGTGAATATAGAGTGCAGCACCGATGTTGTTGTTGCTGGCATCGGTTATGGCTGTATTAAGACTCGTTACCCATTGGTCTTCTGTGGGCGTGTCTTCCCAGAAGGGCACAGTCGGGTAACTGGTATAACGCGGGCCTGCCACGTTGTACTTGTTTAGTAATTGTTGATTAATGCTCACCGAAAAACCCCTTCTGGGTTTTTAGGAAGGCGTGTACATTCATTTCAGGTGTGCCGGGCAGTACGCCATGCCCAAGCCCGCAGATCCAGCCGCGTCGGTATGACGCTGGTAATGCTTTTACTTCGGTAAATGTTTTTGAAATTCGTGAGATGAGTTCATTGGTTTCAAGAAATAACCAGTCAGGGTCGATATTTCCCTGGATAGCCCACTGATTGTTCCATTCAGATAAAACCTCTGCGATATTGTGATGCCAGTCGATACCCATACAGGCTATGGGTAGATCAGTTAAGGTCTTCCAGTGTTTTGCATGGGTGTTTTTTGAGTAATAGGTGATGGGTGTGTCCGGGCAACGTTCCTTAAAGCCCTGCATAACATCCCTAAGTGCAGGTACTACAAACTGCTGATACTCATCGGGGCTAAGTTCCCCTGCGCAGGTATCCAGAATTGCGACTGTATCGGTTCCGGCTTCGGCCTGCATTACCATGTTCTCAATTAAGAGGTCTTTAAGCCTGGTGCAGAAGAGTTCATAACGGCCATCAGTAAGTCCGCGACGTGCTGAGAGAAGTTCACCCTTGTGCGAGCCCTCAACTGCATAATAATAAAGAGTGAGGGGGCCACCCACAAAACCCAGAAAGCCTGTAGCTGTAGGCAGGTGTTGTTTAGTAAGCTTGATGGCATTGGCCTGAAATTTTAGCTGGCTTGCAAGTTCTTTACCGGATTTCAGGCGTTCAGCATCTTCCAGTGTTTCAATATGCCACTCAAGTTTCGGGGCGGGATCATATTTAAGGCCCATGCCCATGACTTCTAGTGGGAACAATAAGTCAGAAAACAGAATGCCTGCATCAAAGCCAAAATCTTCAACCGGGCCAAGAGCAGCCTCACAGGCAAGCTCTGGTTTTTTGCATACATCCATAAATGAGTTGTTTTGCCGGAGATTCTGATAGTGCGAGTGATAGCGACCTGCTTGACGCATGAACCAGACGGGTGGACGGTTCAGATTTTCACGGCGTATGGCTTGTTGTAAGAGATTGGGGCTGGTGGCGGCATTAGTATTATTCATGTGTTCTTAGCCTTTTTTAATGCCTGGTCTTCCAGCCTGTATCCGATTGACCTTATGCTTGTTATGCAGCTTTTGCGGGCATTTGCCCCATCAATCAGGCGACGAATCTTTACAATGAAGTTATCTACCGTACGCTGGCTTGGAAACTCGCCTTCAGGCCATACCCGGTCCAGGATTTCATCCCTGCTGACAACCTGGCCACATTTCTCAAGGAGTATCTGCAACAACAGGCTCTCCTTGTGGGTGAGTGTTCTGGTTGTGTTATCAACGGTGGCAGTAAAGCGTTCAAAATTGATGCTTGCTGAACCAATCTTTACAAGGGAGTGTGTGTGATTTGTAAGGCGTTGTGTGCGTTTTAAAACATTGCGGATGCGTAGCAGCAGTTCCCTGAGGTGAAAGGGTTTTACTACGTAGTCTTCAGCACCCAGTTCCAAGCCACGGATACGGTCATCCGCAGTGCCCATTGCTGTCAGGAATACCACGGCGGTTGTAGGGTGAGTATTACGAATTTGTTCAGCTGTATCGAAACCAGAGCCATCAGGCAGGCTGATATCTAGCAGTGCTAGGTCAAAGTGTCGTTTTGTGAGTTCAGCATCAGCCTCTGCAACTGTGGTAACCCAAGTGACGTCACTGTATTCCTCTTTGAGTCTTTCCGTTAGTGTCTCACCGATATTCTTCTCGTCTTCAAGGAACAGGATGGTGTAGTTTTCAAGGTTCACTGGAAATCTCCTTCTGCATTATTGCAGTGGGGAATTCCAGTCGGGCATTAAAGCCATTGTTAGAATCGAAGGTGGCCTTGCCATGCATTAGTTTCATCAGTGCGGTAATCAGGTACAGACCCACCCCTGAACCTGTGGATGACTGCCCCTTGGCAAAAACTTTGGCCAGTGCACGAGGGTCTTGTGTAAAGCCCTGACCATTGTCACTGTAGCTTGTGATAACTTGCTGACCTTGTGTACTGGCATGCAAAGACACTCTGGCATTAGTTTTTCCTGAATGCTTAAGGGTGTTTTCCAGCAGGTTACGGAAAATCGTTTTAAGGGCTATTGGGTCTGCCATACATTCAGCATTACCCATGTCATGACTTATTGTCGGGTTGTTAATTCCGTGTGTGTAGCGCCAGTCATCCAGAAATCGCTCCATGAACTCATTCAGATTAATGACTTGTAATTGAGGAGAGGCTCCACTTTCTATATGAGCCAGTTCCAGCGTTTGTTCCAGATGTGATTCAAGTTGTCCTGCATCTTCAAGTAGTCGGTCTACCAGTTTATTTTTTGGATCGGCCGGGTCAGTCTTTTCGGCTATGGACTCTGCCTGTAACCTGATACTGGTCATGGGGGTTCGCAGCTCATGCGTAACACCCGCGAAAAAAGCCTGTACAGAGCGTGCGCGCCGTGCATCACGTAAAAATAACCACAGAAGGTAAAGGGTAATGCTGATGACAAGGAGCACCATGGTGCCAGCTTCCCAGAATACAATACGGTTCAGCTTTTGAAGGTGGGTGCTGGCAAGCTGGCTGGAAATGCCGGTTGCCATTTCAAGTTTAGCAATGTGTGCTCCCTGGCTTCTGAGTAGATGTCCCCACCAACTGAATAGCCCCAGAATCAAAGTTAGCCAGACAATTTGTGATACCAGCATAAGCCTGACCTGCTGGCTTATTCTGGGTGTAATTTGTCCATGGCTGCTGCGATTCATGGCTTGGCTAATACGTGTATTGCATTGCTAAAGGCCGCAACGTAGTCATCAAGTTGTGCATCGGTGTGTGCAGTTGATAAGAAGCTAACTTCAAATGCGCTGGGGGCAAGGTAGATGCCACTTGTTAACAGGGTATGAAATACCTGCCGGAAATGGTCTTTATGTGCAGAGGGAATTTGTTCAGGGCTGCGTATGATGCCATCGCTGCTGGTTATGTCTCCCAGAATGATCCAGAACAATGAGCCAGCCACCTGTACGGTGATGGGTACGGGTGATACCTGCTGAGTTGCAGACTTAATTTTCTCCCCAAGTTTAAGTGTGCGTTGTTCCAGTTCTGTGTAAGGAGAGTTGTGCAGTAATTTTTCCAGGCCAGCTAGACCTGCTTTCATGGCTACAGGATTTCCGCTTAGTGTGCCGGCCTGATAGACGGGGCCATTGGGTGCTACCTGATCCAGCAGGTCCGCTCGACCACCATAGGCACCAACAGGAAAGCCGCCACCAATAATTTTGCCGTAGGTGACCAGGTCTGGCTGGATGCCAAATACCTCTGCAGCACCACCAAAGGCGAGCCTGAAGCCGGTGATTACTTCATCAAAGATAACTAGGGCACCGTGTGTGTGGGCAATTGCTGCCAGTTTTTCCAGAAAGTTTTCTTGTTGCAGTAGCAAGCCATTGTTGGCAGGTACAGGTTCGATAATAATGGCAGCGATGTCATTGCCGTGGGTTGCAAAAATCTTTTCAACTGCAGGAATGTCATTAAGCGGTGCAACCAGGGTATTTATTGTAGTTTCTGCGGGAACACCGGCACTGTTGGGTGTTGCCATTTCAGTTAGCCCGGAACCTGCCTGTACCAGCATGGCATCACTGTGCCCGTGATAACAGCCATCAAATTTAAGAATCTTATTGCGTCCGGTAGCACCACGAGCAACCCGAATGGCAGACATAACTGCTTCGGTGCCTGAATTGACGAAGCGTAGTTTCTCTACCCAGGGGATGTGGTTGGTAATGAGTTCTGCCAGTGCCAGTGAGGAAGCCTCGGCGGCCCCAAAAGTGCAGCCTTTGGCAATGGCTGCATTGGCAGCTTTGGCTATGTCCGGGTCTTGATGGCCCAGAATGAGTGGGCCCCATGACATGCAGAAATCAAGATAGGTGTTGCCATCAATATCCGTCAGGCAGGCACCATTGGCTGAGTCTATAAACGGTGGGGTGCCGCCCACGCCCTGAAAAGCACGTACTGGAGAATGCACGCCGCCTGGTATTATTTTCTTAGCACGATCAAATAGTTGTGCTGATTTAATGAGATTATTCATGATTATTTTTTATGACCATTTCTTATAGTCGTTGAGCCACTGTTGGGCAGACCGGGCGCCGTAGCTGATGATGATTGTTGCCCCTGCACGTGCGAATCCCACCCAGGCTTCTACATGGGCCCGTGGTCCATCCACCAGGCCGACTTCAGCAAGTGCTTCTATGGAGGCATATTCACCACTGACTTCATAAACAGCCCAGGGCAGTGGAATTGTGGCAGATAGTTCTGCCAGTACATCGAGGTAGGGCATACCTGGTTTAACCATCAGAATGTCGGCACCTTCTTCAGCGTCACGCATTGAACTGGCTAATGCATCAAGCGGTCGGGCTGGGTCAATCTGATAGCTTGCTCGGTCATGCAGTTTAATGTTGTCTTTATCTTTGGGTGCTGAGTCGGCTGCACCTCGAAAGGGTCCATAAAAGCCGGAATGAAACTTTGCTGAGTAGCTCATTAGTACGGTTTGTTCATAACCGTTTCTGTCTAAACCTTCACGGATGGCAGCAACCCGGCCATCCATCATGTCACTGGGTGCTACACAGTCAGCACCAGCACTGGCAAATTCAACAGCAGCTCTTGCCAGCTCTTCTACTGTTGCAGGATTTTCCACATGATCGCCTGCATCGTTTATCACGCCACACTGACCATGGGTTGTGGCAGAGCATACACACACATCTACGGCGACCCAGACCTGCTCGCCAAAGCATTCTTTGATTGCCGCTATCTGGGCCGCAGTAAAACTAAAATCAAAATTGTGAGTGGCTTTCTTGTTGGGCACCCCGAAGAGGATTATTTTGCTAACACCTGCGTCGAGATCGCTCGCAATTTGTTTTAGTAAGCTATGGGGTGTTTCACGGTAGACGCCAGGCATGCCTGCGACAGGCTCGCGTTCATGAATGCCATCAACAACAAAATGTGGCTGTATAAACTGTTCTGGTGTAACCCGGATTTCACGTGTCAGTTCACGAATGGCGGGATTAAGCCGCAGACGTCTAAGGCCGAGCTGCTGTTTGTTAACGCTCATTACTTTTCTGCTCCCTGCTGAGTCTGTTGTCTGCGCCATTCTGCGGCGCTGGGGTAGACGGCCAGATTGTCCAGGCCTTTATTAATAAGTGAATAATAAGACTTCCCGTAACGGCATGCGTGCTGACATCCTTCTGGTATCCATTCTTTAAAAGCTTCAAATTGGGAAGCGCTACTCCAGAAGACTGCCTGAGCCTTACTCAGTGCAATAACTGCGGGGTGATCTGCCTGCAATTGGGTAGTTGAGTTGATTGAATATGTAGAGGTGACATGTTTGCAAGGCCAGGTATCAAGCCCGGCGTCATGGGTCAGTACGTTCCAGTCATTAATAGCAGGAAGGTTAAGCAGTTCCTGCTTAAGTGTATTTTGAAGTGCATCAAAGCCAAATTCTTCTGCGCTGCCTTCAACCCAGATACCAAGTTTGGCCAGTTGAAACCAGCTGCTTGTGCCGGATGTCCAGATGCGTTGAGGGCTTTTTATCAGTATGGTGGCCCATTGTTCTGGTAACGCCCGTGAGTGGGCTATGAAGGTTGCACCAGTTTCAGTTAGTCGGCTAGGCGGATGCTGATTTTTCAGGTAATCACTGGTAAATGATGTTTCACGCCATGAAGTTCCATCCCATGATGGGGCTGTGGCAGGTTTATTTTCTGGTGTGGTCCAGCGTAGTTCCTCGACATAGGTATTATCGGGCTTTCTGCCGCGAATAAATAACAACCTTCCAAGCTGATTAAAGTGCAGTACCGTAGCGCCAAATCTTTGGTGGCAGCCGCCACCCCAGTCCTGCAGAATTTGTCGCTCTTGTTCAATTGCCTGGGCTGTGGAAGGACAATGAAGTTTGGTGAGCAGGGCGCGGGTTCCTGTATCAGCACTACGGCACTCAATGGCAAGAGCACCTTGTGCCGGTGCAGTTGGGCATTCACGGATGGGTAATAGCATCCAGCGCAGGCCGTTGAGCAGTTGTTTTAGTTCCGTACGCCCGGAGGCATCTGCCCATAAGCGGTTTAACCCGGCAAATGCCAGTGCCACGCCATCAATTTTTTTGGGGTCATCTTCCGGGAGCGACAAAAAACTGATGCGAGTATTCACATTACCGCGTATTTCCGTAATAGCTAATTTTGGAGTTCCACCAAAATTGGGTAGAGCTTTTTCCAGAAAGGGTGGCAGGTTTTCTATTCGGCGTGGTGATGAGGTGCCGATGCGAATGGGTTCACCCTGTTTCAGTTTTTCAATGATGTTGTTAGCAAACAGCATAATGTCACGTGGGTTTTCACGTTCTGGGATGGCGGCAAGCGTGAAGTTATCTGGGCGCTCTAGACTCAGGTCCTTCATGGAGTGCACTGTCAGGTCTACTTCCTTATCTGTGAGTGCCTTGTCCAATTCGGCAACAAAAAACTCTTTGCCTTCGATTTTGCTGAGAGGGATATCCAGTATTCGGTCACCCTGAGTTTCAATACCAACCAGCTCAACCGAAATTCCAGGGTTTGTTTGTTCAATATGGCGGGCGATACCCCGGCTCTGGGCAATAGCCAGAAGGGAGCGACGTGTCCCGAGTTTGAGAGTTTTATTCATTAGAGTTAACCAAAAGCTGCGAGATCTTCCCAGCCATCTGGAAGCGTAACAGATGCTCCCAGGTTGCGAAGTGTGGCCCGCTCTTTGCGGGCTTGTTGGGCCCGGGTTACCTGAGTCATATGAAGTTCGTTCTGAGCGGCTTGAAGTGCAAATATATCATCAAGGCCTATAGTATTGAGACTGTTTGTTAATGACAGTGCGCTAAGGTCTTTCTGTGAGGTGCCCAGATGTACAAAATTCCTGATTGTCGGTAAAAGAGCCAGCTGCGGGTCTGTAATCCAGAGTTGTTTCTGGCATGTGTTCAGATGGGACAGGTGTGGTGTATCAAGGCATACAGACTCTGTTGACCCTTGCTTTAGGTGGTGTAGCAGATTTATATCACGTACTTGCATGTGGGCTTTATAGCGATAAGGTTTGCGGCTTTTGTCACAGCTTTGTCACTGTAATACTGATCAATGACAGGTGCCAGAAAAATTCTTTGTTAACCAGGGGCTTAATAAATTCCCACTGAGGATAAAGCGCACAGTTTTGTGGTAATTACTTAGCCGTCTGGCAGCGTTTTTTTTGCCGGCACTTAGCAGATGCGAGAGCAGAGAAGGTTATCAGATACTTGAGGAAAGCCATGGTATGGATAAGACCTGGAGCCTGATTAGAATGCTTTTTAGTGGCTATGCATATATTAAGCTGCGATCAAGATTAATACGCAACTGGAAGCATCAGTTTTAGAAGAGAAAGGTATCTCATATCGTGTTAGTCAATTTAGTGTGGTAATTGATAAAAAGGCATATGTTGAGCTGATGTTTATGCCGGGTAGCTTTTTGTGTTTTTTGCCCTGATGGTAAATGGGCTGAGTATCAGCTACTGGATAACATTTGGTTTGCTTATTCCAAGGAAATGGTTGGTTTCTCTGCCGCTTAAAACTTGTGATACCAATAGCTCACAAGTTATTAGCATCGTTGGTGCAAGGCCTAGAAGTTGTCTTTGCGTTGCCGTGTTTCTGCAAATATTTCCACATCTGTTCCGTCCATAAGTCCGATTGTTTCACGTAGTGTAATGCTGTTTGGGCGCATGAATGGATTAGTGCGACGCTCGAGTTCGATAGTTGTGGGTATAGTTGGTTGATTGTTTGCCCGAAGTTTGTCAATTTCAGCTGCGCGCTTTATGAGGTCTTTGTTTTTCGGTTCTATTGATAGCGCAAATTGAGCATTGGCCTGGGTGTACTCATGAGCGCAATAGACAACGGTTTCATCTGGTAGGGTGAGTAGTTTTTGGATGGAGTTCCACATTTGTTCTGCGCTACCTTCAAACAGACGGCCACAGCCAAGTGCAAATAAGGTGTCACCTACGAAGATGATGCCGGAGTCAGCAAAGTAGTACACACAGTGCCCGCTGGTATGCCCTGGCGTTTCAAATACGGTCATTTCCTGTTTGCCAAACAGGTAAATATCGTCGTTGCCCAACTGGATATCTATTCCGGGTATACGTTTGGCATCTGCACGTGGACCTATAATTACAGCATCTGTCTTTTCCTTAAGTTCGAGATTGCCGCCCGCATGATCAAAATGATGGTGGGTATTAAGGATATGTGTTAATTGCCAGCTTTTTTCTTTAAGTGCGCGCTCAATAGCTTCAGTTTCGGGGGTATCCACAGCGGCTGTAAAGCCGCTGTCCTGATCATGAACAAGATAACCGTAGTTATCCTCAAGGCAGGGAAATTGATGTACTTCAAGCATACTTTTGGTACCCATTAATTGATGCCTCAGGTTTCGGTTAGTCGTGGCAGCATTTCGGCAAGGTTGCATGGGCGGGTACGGTAATCCAGTTGTGACGCAAGAATACCGTCCCAGCCTGTTTTACATGCGCCAGTTGAACCTGGCAGGCAGAATACATAGGTGCCATTTGCAACACCGCCAAGACAGCGTGACTGAAGAGTCGAGGCGCCTATTTCTTTTTCAGAAATAGCCCTGAACATTTCTCCAAACCCCTCAACCCGTTTGTCAAGTAAGGGTTCAATAGCTTCCGGGGTGCCGTCCCTACCAGTGACACCAGTTCCGCCAGTGGTAATGATTATCTGAACCTCAGGTATGGCAATCCAGTTCGCAACTGTGGCGCGAATGCGATAAATATCATCCGGTTCAATCTTTTTGTCAGCAAGTTTATGACCGGCTTTAGTTAACCGCTCGCAGAGTAGAGCGCCGGATTTATCGGTGGCTTCTGTACGGCTATCTGAAATAGTCAGGATAGCGATGTTGAGGGGCACAAATTCCCGATTAGTAATATTGTCATGGGCCATGATTAGTTAATTCTTTAGTAAAATCTTTGATCAATTTCTGGCTTAGTGTGCCAGATCAGGTGCATTGTCCCACAGCACCTTTACCAACGGTATAAATGTGCCGGATATCCAGCAGAAAAGCTGTTAGTGCCACGTGGGAGCTCAACAAACCCCTGAGTATTACGCAGTCCGATAAAATCACCTGAGGTATTGGTGGGGCGGGGTAGTGCGCGGGTAATTCCATCAGTGCCGTAATCAAGGCTGACAGGCATGAACCAGGCCAGATCAGGCTCAAAGCTGACATCTTTAGCAAGCTGAACGGTTTCAGGTTCCTGTAGTGGTAAGCCCATTGCTTTGCTAATAGCCGGGATTACATAGCGTATACAACAGACCACGGTTGAGACCGGGTTTCCTGGCAAGGCAAATACGGGTTTGTTATCTGCGCTGACTCCAAACCACATGGGCAAGCCTGGTCGTTGCAATATCTTGTGAAAGATTACCTGTACACCCAGTTCCTGGAGTATTCCGGGCACATAGTCGTATTTACCCATTGATACGCCACCGCTCAGAATCAGAATATCATTGTTATCGTGAAGTTTACGGATATGTTTCAGCAGTGCTTGCGGGTCATCCGGTAAGTGGCTGCGTGTTGTTTGATGACAGTTGTGTGAGTGGAAGATGGCCTCAATTGCCCTGTCATTTGATGAGCGTATTTGGAAGTCGGCAATGCTTTCACCTACATCAATCAATTCATCTCCTGTTGAAATGATACTAATCCGTGGCCACTTTGCGATCTCTACTGTGGGTTCACCAGCCGCAGTCAGGATTGCCATCTCTGGGCCATGTATCAGTGTACCTGGCTCCAGAAGGGTATCACCCTGTGTGTGATCAGAGGCCTGACAATGGATGAATTGTCCTGGCTCAGGTTGGTAACCATCTTCCAGAGTAGCAATACCGGATGCCATGGCTATACGTTCAATAGGGATTACAGTATCTGTACCGGTGGGTAAGACGGCGCCTGTCATTATTTCAAGGCATTGACTGTTATCAGCCAGTTGCTGTGCAGCCTGACCCGCGCCCTGAATACCGCCGACTAAGAACTGGCGGATATTGTTTTTAAGGCCGGCTGCCGATATGGCAATGCCATCCATTGTTGCCCGGTCAAAGGGTGGCTGGTCACGCTCCGCATAGATTTTTTGTCGGAGTATTTGTCCTGTAGCGTCTGTAAGGGCTACAGATTCACTGCCGTACTTTGGCATTGATTCTGTAATCAGAGTTACTGCTTGCGTAACATCAATACGGAAGGCATCAGGTTGAGTAATAGCCTGGGTTTTATTTTTTGCTGTATTCATCTGTGTGGGTGTAATGATACATCCTGATTAGTTAGCTACCTGCCCGGTATGCTTGCTGATAACAGACTGGATTTCGCTGATTAGTGCGAGGGCAATTGTCTCGGGAGAATCTGCACCAATATCCAGCCCTACAGGCCCGTGCAGGCGTTTATCCAGACCCCCGCCCTCAGTATCCAGGTCATTAAGCAGTTTGTGCTTGCGTGCAGCCGGCCCAAGTAGTCCGATATAAGTCGCGTTACAGTTGCTTAGTAGTTTTAGGTATTTGCGATCTGTTTCCAGATGATGGCTCATAACAATAATTGCATTGAAGTCATTCAGGGTGATTTGTGTGCTGAGATTGTCCGGGTTGATTGTTAAAACCTCATCAGCAGCATTGAAATTATTGGTCTGTAAATAGCCCTCTCTGTGGTCACCTATAACGACTACCCAGCCCAGTTCCCGGGCCAGACCTACCACGGGTAATGCATCAGGAGCAGCGCCGAGTACCAGTAACCTCACCCAGGGTTGTGTTTGCCAGTGTAAAACTGAAAGTTTGCCGTCTGGTAATGTGTGATGAGTGATTTGGGGTAGTGTGTGCGGAACTGTCTTTGCTTTAACTGGCCAGTGCAAAAGATCTTTATCTGTAATGCCATCAATACTGCAACTGCCTGTTGGTAAGTCTGGCAGGGTGCTGCTGGTGACAAGTGTGATCGCATGTGGTGCAGGGTCTGCAAGTGACTTTGCAATATTAGCAAAGGGTTGCCAGTTGTGCTGCGTATCAATTCTTTGCAGCAGTAAGCGCATAAGCCCATTGCAGCCAAGGCCGATGCCCCAGAGATCATCTGCATCATCACGCATATCATAAGTAATCAGTGCGGGTTCTCCGCTGGTCATAACCTGTTGTGCATGGTTTGCGAGATCACCTTCCAGGCAACCCCCACTGACCAGACCTGCATGGGAGCCATCGGCACGCATAAGGAGCTGACGACCCGCCTTGCTGTAGGTTGAGCCTTTGGTTTCTACCACTGTTATGAGTACCAGCGCATCACATTGTGTGGACCAGGTCTGGAAGGTCTCAATAAGTGAGCGGGTGCTCAAGTTGCACCTGTCGGATTGTTGCTGTTTAGCTTAGCCAGAACTGGATCAACAATAAGCACCAGTTTGCCAGCAGTGTCGTTAGCTTCAATGAGTTTGTGTGCAGATGCTGCGTCTTTTAGCGGCAGGCTGCTTTGTACGATGGGCTTTATCGTGCCATCTTCCAGTAACGGCCAGATATGTTCGTGTAATGCCTGAGCAATTCCACCTTTGGCTTCAGGCGTTCGTGCTCGCAGTGTTGAGCCGGTTACTGTTATTTTTTTGCTAAGTACAAGGCCGAGGTTCAGGGTGCCTTTAGCACCGCCAAGTATACCGATGACAACAAGCCGTCCGTTTGTTCCCAGCAACTTAATGTTTTTCTCAAGATAGCTGCCGCCAACAATATCGAAAATTACATCGATGCCACAGCCATCAGTCATCGGTTTAATGATGTCTAAAAAGTCTTCATTGTTGTAATTAATTGCGTATGTGGCCCCCAGTTGTTCACAAAGTTTTGTTTTTGTATCACTCCCCGCTGTGGCATAGACTTCAGCACCAAGCGCTTGGGCCATTTGTATCGCAGTAGTACCTATGCCACTGGCCCCACCATGTACAAGTAAGCGTTCACCTGCCTGTATGCGCCCAAGTTCAAAAACATTGGTCCACACAGTAAAAAAGGTTTCAGGTATAGCTGCTGCATCACGCAGGCTAATGCCTTCTGGTACGGGCAGACACTGGATGGCAGGGACGGTGCAGTATTCGGCATAACCACCGCCTGCAAGTAATGCACATACGCGTTCACCTGTGCTGAATGATGTTACGTTATTGCCCGTGGTTGCAATCACACCCGCTACTTCAAGGCCGGGTAGTTCTGAAGCGCCTTCAGGGGGTGGGTAGAGTCCACGGCGCTGCAGGCAGTCAGGACGGTTGACACCTGCAGCAGCGACTCTGATTAAAACTTCATCAGCAGCAGGCACGGGTGTTGGCCGTGTGCTGAGTTGCAGAACTTCAGGTTCACCGGGTTTACTGATTTCGATGACTTGCATTGTGGTGGGTACACCGGTGGTTTCGGTGGTCATAGCATGCTTCTTATATAAGAGGGTGTAGTGTGCTAGTTGAGCATATTTTCTGACAGTGAGTATATCCCAGCAATACCAAGAGCTTTAGCCTGTTGTGAGGATAAATACAGATGATTATTCTCATTGACATGCCGAGAGCTTGTGTTAGCGTCATTTTCCGGCAGCCGCCGTCATAACTATATAAATCAGGCATGAGTGAAAAAAACCTTAGACCCCCCGAGGAAATGAACCGGGTTGTGCCGTTGCATGATCAGTTTGACCGTCCTTTGCATGATCTGCGTATTTCCGTGATGGATCGCTGCAACTTCCGTTGCCCTTACTGTATGCCTGAACAGAAGTATCATAAAGACTTTCAGTTTATGAGTGCTGATAAGCGCTTGTCATTTAAGGAAATTGTGCGCCTGGCAAAATTGTTTGCTGGCCTTGGTGTCCACAAGTTGCGTATTACTGGTGGTGAGCCACTGTTAAGAGCCAGTCTTACTGATTTGATAGCAGAACTGGCAGCAATCGAGGGTATTGATGATATAGCCCTAACTACCAATGGTGTTTTACTTGCTCAGCATGCATCAGCCTTAAAGGTTGCCGGACTTAATCGTGTAACTGTCAGTCTTGACTCACTGGATCCGCAGATTTTTCAACAAATGAGTGGTGGCCGTGGCAGTTATGAACAGGTTCTGGAGGGTGTCCAGGAGGCGAGCCTGGTTGGGCTTGTACCAGTCAAGATAAATGTTGTTGTTAAGCGGGGTGTTAACGATCACACCCTGGTTGATATGGTTGAGAAGTTTCGGGGTACGGGCATTATTGTTCGTTTTATCGAATATATGGATGTTGGCACAATTAATCAGTGGCAGCGGTCTGACACATTACCTGCCAGAGACCTTCTTGCGATGCTTAGTGAGCATTACTCACTGGTGCCTGCGGAACGTAATTACCATGGTGAAGTCGCCAGCCGTTATGTGTTTACTGATGGAACAGGTGAAATTGGTTTTATTAATTCAGTAACTGAGCCTTTCTGTGGTTCCTGTAGTCGTGTGCGTTTGTCTTCTGACGGCAAGTTGTTTACCTGTTTGTTTGCATCGGGAGGCCTTAATCTACGTGAGCCACTGCGTAATGGCATGGCTGATAATGACTTACTGAGCGTTATTACAAGTACCTGGGGTAAACGAACGGATCGTTACAGTGAATTGCGTGCCCGTGATGCTGCACCTGCCGATAAAGTAGAGATGTACTACATAGGTGGTTGAGAGTCTGGTGCCAAACCAGGAGGGCAAAATGTTGCAAGGCCTGATGATGAATTCACCGCTGTTGATTACCACAATCATGCGGTTTGCACTGCTTAATCATGCTGGGCGTGAAATTGTCTCTGTAACAGAAGATAACCCACGGCATCGTTATACTTATGCAGAAGCCTTTGCACGTGCGGCACAGTTGGCGAATGCCTTTCGTAGTCTGGGTATACAGCAGGGTGATCGTATAGCTACGCTTGCATGGAATGACCACCGGCATTTTGAGCTGTATTATGGAATTTCCTGTTCCGGCAGTGTCTGTCACACCATTAACCCGCGTCTGTTCCCGGAACAGATCCATTACATTATTGAGCATGCTGAGGACCGGCTAGTTTTTGTTGATCCGGTGTTTGTGTCTGTGCTTGAGCAGCTGCAGGGTAAGCTTAATTCTGTTGAGTCCTTTGTTGTTTTGACTGATGCAGAACATATGCCTGAGACCACCTTACGAAATGCTGTGTGTTATGAAGATTTCATAGGGTCGCAGGCTGTAGATTTTGACTGGCCGAATCTGGATGAAACCACAGCCAGTTCCTTGTGTTACACCTCAGGCACAATGGGTGACCCCAAGGGTGTTTTATTCAGTCACCGGGCAACTGTATTGCATGCCTATGGGATTAGCCTGCCGGATGTTATGAACTTGGGGCAACGTGATTGTGTTATGCCGGTGGTGCCCATGTTTCATGTTAATGCCTGGGGTGTGCCGTATGCGGTACCTATGATTGGTGCCAAGCTTGTATTACCCGGCTCACAGGCAGGTAACGGGGCTGTACTTTATGAATTGATGGAGTCTGAAGGTGTAAGTTTTTCACTTGCTGTACCGACTGTCTGGTTGGCCCTGCTGGAGTATCTTAAGCAGGCAGGTTTGCAGGCTGAGAGCCTTAAGCGAATTTGTGTAGGAGGAGCAGCATGCCCGGCATCTATTGTTGAGCGTTTTCGAGATGACCATAATGTGTATGTACACCATGCATGGGGCATGACTGAGATGAGTCCTGTAGGTGCTTACAATACGCTCAAGGCCGGTGCAAAAGAACTGCCTGATCATGAATTACTGGCTTTACAGTTGCGCCAGGGCAGAGGGTTATTTGGTGTTGAGATGAAAATTACGGATGATGCAGCCAATGCTTTGCCCTGGGATGGTAAAACGAATGGGGCATTGAAGGTGCGTGGCAACTGGATATGCAGTGCTTATTATAAGAGTGATGAAGCTATTCTGGATGCAGATGGCTGGTTTGATACGGGTGATGTCGCAACCATTGATTCAGAGGGCTTCATGCAGATTACGGACCGTAGCAAAGATCTGGTTAAGTCGGGTGGAGAATGGATTAGTTCGATTGAACTTGAAAATACTGCTGTTAATCATCCGGGTGTAGCAGAGGCAGCAGTTATTGCTGTGGCACATGAAAAATGGATCGAGCGCCCGCTTTTAATAGTAGTCCCCCATGAGGATGGTGGTATAGAGCATGACGAGATGCTGAACTGGTTTGCAGGTAAGGTTGTTAACTGGTGGATTCCGGATGATGTGGTGTTTGTCTCTGAACTGCCTCATACAGCAACAGGAAAAATAAAGAAGAGTAAGTTGCGTATGCAGTTTTCTGATTATCAGCTGCCAATTAGCAACAAGCACTAAAAAGAATCGTAGATGAATAAGCCTGACCCTGCAGCTGTTGCCACTATACCGATTAAAAAAATAGATCGTACGGGCATTAAAAGTGCTGATGATATCGTTGCTGTGGAAGAGCCGCTTGCAATCCGATTGACTTGGCCAGAGCTTGATAACGCTAAGTATGTTATTCGTGATATTGCGGTAACCATGCGGACGCCGGGTCTTGATGAAGAGCTTGCGCTGGGCTTTCTATTTACCGAGGGCATAATTCTTTCGGCTGATCAGGTGGTGCAGGTTACCCGGCCTGTTGGTGATGATGCCAATAATATTATTCTCATTGAGTTGAATGATGTGCCTGCTCTGCCTGCAGGCAGGCTGGAACGAAACTTTTTTATTACATCCTCTTGTGGGATTTGCGGTAAAGCATCAATTGATGCCGTTCGTACACATGCACAGTTTGATGTACGGGGTGATGAATTTATGATGCCTGCAGAGGTCCTGGCTACGCTACCAAAATTACTGGCAAGAGGTCAGGATACATTTGCGGGTACAGGAAGTGTTCATGCTGCAGCTTTATTCTCGTCTGTGGGTCTGTGTAGTGAGGTTTATGAAGATGTCGGGCGGCATAATGCTGTTGATAAGCTGATGGGTGCAAACCTGTGTGCTGGTCGTTTGCCATTATGGAATATGGGGCTGTTTGTTAGTGGTAGGTCCAGTTTTGAGTTGGTACAGAAAGCACGCATGGCTGGCTGCGCCATGCTGGCTGCCGTTGGTGCGCCTTCAAGCCTTGCTGTTGAGCTTGCATGGGAGTCAGATATGACACTGGTAGGCTTTGTGCGTGATGGGCGGTTTAATGTTTATGCGGGGCCTGCAAGGATAGCCTGAAAGTAGATTATTCTGCAAAATCGCGACCCAGTGCAAAGGGTTATCAGGCACTGGTCTGTTAGTATCGTCAATGGTGTACTGCTTCATGTGTGATATTGCCCCGGTGAAAGACAGGAATCAGCATTGACCTTACCTAACAATTTTATTCGTCAGTTCCTCGTGTGTGTAGTTCTCAGTATCGTTTTTTATGGTGTCTGGGTGGCTTACACGGGTGCGGATGAGGTTTGGTCCTCAGTCCTGCTGCTTGGCTTGTCTGGTTGGGGCATTATTCTAGGCTTGTCACTTTTTAATTATTTACTTCGTTTTATTCGTTGGGATTTATACCTGCGGCGACTTGGCTGTAATGTGCCTGTTTTAAGTAATCTTACGGCCTACCTTGCTGGTTTTGGATTTACAACAACGCCCGGGAAGGTAGGGGAGGCTATACGTTCAGTTTACCTGAAGCGTTTCGGCGTGAGTTATGTGCTTAGCTTGTCGGCTTTTTTTGTGGAACGATTTGTCGATATGATTGCCATGATTATTGTTGCTTCGCTGGCTGCCTATGCATTTGAAAGTACCCGTTGGCTGGTAGGGCTGACATTTGTTGTGACAATTGCATTGTTGCCTTTGTTGCACAGCCAATGGCTCTATACTTTTATTGATCATCGGCGGCAGGCATTAAAGTCAGTGCGATTACGTTCATTTGGCGAGCATATACTTAAGATGCTACAAATATCATCTGATCTTTTAAGTTCAGGACCGTTGTATATAGGGTTATTTTTAGGCTTATGTGCCTGGGCTGCAGAAGGGCTAGCCCTTTATGTTGTATTAGACTATATGGGTGCAGATACTACTTTAGTACTGGCAGTCGGAATTTATGGGGTAAGTATACTGGCGGGTGCAGTATCCTTTGTCCCGGGTGGTCTGGGCGGGACAGAACTTGTTATGGGCTCCCTGCTCTTGTTGACGGGTGTTGATGCACCTGTTGCAGCATCGGCTGTCATTGTATGTCGGTTAGCAACCTTGTGGTTCGCTGTAATTATTGGTCTTGTATGTGTTGTAGGTAAGGAAGTTGGTGATTCATCAACGTCGCTGATTCCAGAGAAGTGAACGAGTATGCAATCTGATACAAAACTAAATATAAATGTGCCGCTGGTTGTTGATGTTGATGGCACCCTTATTAATACAGATTTATTGCATGAGTCTGTATTTGCATTGCTCAAAATAAATATTCTTTATCTGTTTATGTTGCCTTTATGGTTGTTAAAGGGAAAAGGCTATCTCAAGCAACAGATTGCAGATCGGGTTGTGCTGAGGTTTGACCTGCTGCCATACCAATCTGAATTTCTCAGCTATCTCTGTGATGAGCATGAAGAAGGACGGCGCCTTATTCTGGCAACCGCCTCCAGTGCAGATTTTGCAACCGGAATTGCGAACCACTTGGGTATATTTGATGATGCTTTTGGTAGTAGTCCGGCCGAAAATAATGCTGGCTCTCGTAAACTGACACGCATCAAAGCTTTGCTAAATACGTTGCCCTTTGCCTATGCGGGCAATTCGGCTGTGGATCTGCCTATCTGGAAAGAGTCATGTGGCGCGATTGTTGTTAATGGCTCGAATGGTTTACGTGAGCGGGCCGAAAGTGTTACTGAAGTTGTTGGTGTATTTGATGATCATCACAATTACTTGTTCAGCCTGCTTAAAGCAGTACGATTGCATCAATGGTTAAAAAATAGCCTTATCTTTGTGCCATTGATCCTCACCCATCAGCTTACAGAAACCCAGTTATTTCTGCAGGCATTAATGGGGTTTGCTGCATTTAGCCTGTGTGCATCAAGCGTTTATTTGCTAAATGATTTACTTGACCTGCCCGCTGACAGACAGCACCCTACTAAACGCTTTAGGCCTTTTGCAGCAGGTGATTTACCTGTTTTGTATGGCGTAATAGCTATGGTTTTGTTGTTAGTTTTATCCATGATCATTGCTTTACTTTTGCCACCATATTTTTTTCCGGTGCTTGTGTTGTATTACATTTGCACAATGGCCTATTCATTGTGGCTTAAGTCTGCGGCATTGGTGGATGGTGTAATGTTGGCGGGTTTATATACGCTTCGACTAATTGCTGGTGCTGCAGCTATTGCAGTTGCGCCAACCTTCTGGCTGCTGGCATTTTCTATGTTTCTTTTTATGAGCCTGGCATTGATCAAACGGTACTCAGAATTGCAATTACTACAGGCGGATGGAGAGGGGCAGTTGGCAGGAAGAGCTTATCGATCTGTTGACACAGAAACACTTGCGCAGTTGGGCACATCCAGTGGTTACCTGTCAGTACTTGTCCTTGCGTTCTATATCAATAGTGACAAGGTTAATGAAGCATATGTTCGGCCTGAAGCGCTCTGGTTGCTGTGTCCTATCATGCTCTACTGGATCAGTCGTATGTGGCTGCTAACTCGCCGTGGTGAGATGCATGATGATCCAGTTGTATTTACGATTCGTGACAGCCGTACATACTGGCTGGCATTTTTTGCATGTGTTTCATTTTTGCTAGCAACTTACTGGCCGTTTGTTAGAACCTTTATAACTCCGTTTTTGCCCGGCTTGTGACTGAGCGAGGCTACACATCGTGGGGTCGTTTCCCGCAAATTAATCAATTAGGCAGAAGCTTTGCCTGGCGTAGTGATGAGCTGCCTGTTACTAGTGAAGATACTGATAGTTTATTGCCTTATGGCAACGGGCGTAGTTATGGTGATGTCTGCCTTAATCGAGGTGGAATTGTTTTAAGTACGCGTGGATTAAATCGATTTATCAATTTTGACCCCGAGGCAGGAATTTTACGCTGTGAAGCTGGTGTATTGCTGGCTGAAATTTTGCAATTGATTGTACCTGCTGGCTGGTTTTTAGCGGTTAGTCCGGGTACACGCTATGCAACAGTCGGTGGTGCGCTGGCTAATGATGTGCATGGTAAAAATCATCATCAAGCCGGGGCTTTTGGTTGTCATGTTATTGCATTTGAATTATTGCGTTCGGATGGCAGCAGAAATCTGTGTTCACGGGAAGAAAATAAAGAATTGTTTGGTGCCACTATTGGTGGGCTTGGTTTAACCGGACTGATTACCTGGGTTGAATTACAGTTACGACCTGTCAATGGTTCGATGCTTAAGGAAGAAACCCTTAAGTTTGCAAATGTTGATGAGTTTTTTCACTTGAGTGAGGCTTCTGATCAAGATTTTGAGTATACCGTTGCCTGGGTGGATTGCGCCTCTAAGGGTGATTCACTGGGGCGGGGGTTATTTGCGCGTGCCAATCATGTGCCCTCAGAAACTGTGCAGGCTAAAGTAGATCTAGAGCCACGTATCTCGGTGCCATTTCAATTGCCATGTTCACTGATCAATGGTTTTACTCTGAAGATGTTTAATGCCTGGTGGTACCGTCGTCAGCGTGAACGTCGCAAGACACGTAAAGTTCATTTTCAGCCATTTTTCTATCCACTTGATTCCATTGGAAACTGGAACCTTATGTATGGTCCTAAAGGCCTGCTGCAATATCAGTGCGTTTTGCCCGGGGAGGATGGTCGTGAGGTATTGCGGCAGATGCTTGCTATAATTGCTCAATCTGGTAATGGTTCTTTTCTTGCGGTACTAAAAATCTTTGGTGAGCGTTTATCGCCGGGGCTTTTATCATTCCCGCGGCCTGGTGTTACATTGGCACTGGATTTTCCAAACAGCCCTGATGTATTTCGGTTGCTTGATCGGTTGGATGATATGACCCGAGAAGTTGGTGGAGCAGTTTATCCTGCCAAGGATGCACGCATGAGCGCAGATAGTTTTCATAGTTATTTTCCGGCTTATGAAAAGTTTTCTGAGTATGTTGACCCGGACTTTTCCTCAAGTTTCTGGCGCCGGGTATCAGGAGATGAATTGTGAGCGATGTTCTTATTATCGGTGCAAGTTCAGCAATTGCGCAGTCAGTAGCACGTATCTATGCGCAGGAAGGTGGACGGTTATTTCTGGTTGCACGTGATGCTGCACGATTGGATGCCATTGCTGATGATTTGCGTGTACGAGGTGCGCTACAGGTTGATACGCTTGCAGCTGATTTACTTGAACATGACCGTCACCCTGAAATTATTGAGGCTGCACTGGATGCTATGCCGGAACTTGATATAGCCCTAATTGCCCATGGGGTATTGCCTAACCAGGAAGCCTGTCAGATTTCAGTCGAAAGCAGTCTTGAGTCCATGGATGCAAATTTTATTAGTGTGGTTTCATTGCTGACACCCTTGGCAAATAGGTTAGAAGCCCGAGGAGGAGGCACTATTGCTGTGATTTCATCAGTAGCGGGTGACCGTGGTCGACAAAGCAATTATGTGTATGGAGCCGCTAAGAGTGGTCTTGATGCTTTTCTACAGGGGCTGCGTAACCGGCTGAGTAAGGTGGGTGTCAACGTGCTGACAATCAAGCCCGGTTTTGTAGCCACACCTATGACGGCACATATTGAGGGTCGTGGAGGTTTGTTGTGGGCATCACCGGAAACTATTGCTGAGGGAATAGCAAAAGCAATAGATAAGGAAAAGGATGTAGCCTATCTGCCGGGTTTCTGGTCGCTGATTATGTTGATTATCAGAAATATCCCCGAACGTATTTTCAAAAAACTGAGTCTCTGAGTTTTGTAATCAGGCCACCGGTATCGGTCAACTGGATGTCTTCGGCGATGTGCTGATGGAGGGTGCACTTGAGTTAAGGATCGGCCCGGATGCTGCTGCTGCATTGGTGGTCGACGGTGTGCTGGACCTGAGTGATGCCGTCCTTAGCGTACTTGCAGATCTTGATCCTGAAGGCGAACTCTATGATTTCACCCTCGGTCAGGGTGACAGTTTTGACCTTGTTAGCGCCACCCAGATCAACGGTACTTTCGATACACTGTTTATCAGCAGCTACATTGAGCTTGATGAGGGGCTGAACTGGCAGACTGAGTACGTGACTGAAAACGGTTTTGATATTCTGCCAGTTACGGTAGTGCCGATACCGGCAGCTGCATGGTTGTTTGCTTCGGCTCTGGCAGGTTTAGGTTGGATGCGACGAAAACAGAGTGCCTAGTTTCAGATAAAAACAACTTCACAGAAAACCCGATCCAGTGTCGGGTTTTTCTTATGGGTATTTCTGTGCTGCCCACCCCTATAGCTTTGCAGTTACGAAGGCATTGTTGCGCATTTCATGCGCAATGGTGGTGGTAGGCCCATGACCCGTCACGACAACAGTGCTTTCATTGAGTGTATAGAGGCGAGTCTGAATTGATTCAACCAGTTGATGCATGTTCCCCCCGGGCAGGTCTGTGCGTCCCACTGAATCCAGAAATAGCGTATCACCGGCAATCAGCAGTGCGGAGTCCTCAAAATAAAAGCTCATGGAGCCGGGTGTATGGCCTGGGGTATGAATACAGCTTCCGGTACCGCATTCCAGTGGCTCATCGTGCTCAAGCCAGTGGTCCGGGTCCGGCACAGGCTTGTAAGGTACACCGAATATTGCACATTGAGACTCAAGGCTATCCCACAGAAATTTATCATCTTTTTGCAGGCAGATCCGGGCACCAGTCTGTGCCCGAAGTTCACCAGCAGCAAGGAAATGATCTAAATGGGCATGGGTATGTATTAATGCCTCAATAGTGAGGCCAAGCCGGTTTGCGGATTCCATGATCTGGTCCGGGTTACCGCCCGGGTCAAATACATAGCCACGACCACTCACTGAATCTCCCAGAACAGTGCAATTGCACTGCAAAGGGCCGACAGGGAAACTCTCATGCACGATGCTCATGAGATATGCATCATACCGGCATTATCTGAAATGTGATGATGCCTTGGAAAATACTCATAATTAATGGGACGAATCAATGGATAATACTAGTAATGCCGCGCAGATAAGCCGCCGAACAATAATTGCTGCAGCTGGAGGCCTGGCTGCATGTGCCACAGTTTCCACAGGAGGAAATAGACCCATGACTGAAGCACCTGTAAAGAGTGAGCTGGAAATAGAAAATGAACGAATTGTTACTCAGTTCTGTCTGGATTGGGCGACGCGTGATGTGGATCTGTTGGCATCCTACCTTGCTGAAGATGTTGAATATCAGATGTTTGAAGGCCGCCCGGATATTATTGGTCGTGATGCTTTTGTTAAGGAACTGGGAGGTTTTCTCAGCAATCTGAAAGAAGTGGAGTGGGAGATTCTGCGTACCTATGCTATCGGTGAGCTTGTGATAAATGACCGTGTGGATCACTTTGTTGGTGAAGATGATAAGCGCAGTATGCATTTTTCTATAGCCGGTTTTTTTCTTGTCAGGGATGGGAAGATTAAACTTTGGAAGGATTATTCACTGCCGGGTGGGATTTCTCAGGTAGGCGGCGCATTTACAGGTAGTTGATGGTTAAAATAACCACCAAAAACAATAGAATTGCCTGACTTTGTTATCGTGGGCAGATAATCGTAACTATATTGAAGGGAAGACCATGGCAGTAAATGAAACAGAATCACACGCAGTACTTGAAAGTCTTTACAGTGTGATTGGTCACGACTATGTCCTGACAAATGATGCGGACCGAGAATTTTATGCAATGGATGTATACAGTTTTCGTGAGTTACCAATTGCGGTAGTTCAGCCAGGTTCGTTGGAGGATGTAACTGAGATAGCAAGAATTGCTGCTGAAGCAGGTATTGCTTTAGTGCCGCGTGGCGGTGGTGCTTCCTATACAGATGCTTATTTACCTGACACAGCACAATCTTTAATGATTGATAGCTCAAGGATGAACCGTATTCTTGAGATTAATGATGAGGACATGTATGTCACGGTTGAACCCGGGATTACCTGGGCAGAGCTGACCAAAGCACTTAATGCCAAGGGCTTGCGCACTCCATTCTGGGGGCCTTTCTCGGGCCTGAAGGCCACGGTTGGTGGCTCAATGTCACAAAATGCTGTGAGCCTTGGCTCTGGTACTTTTGGAATCTCGGCTGATTCTGTGCTCTCTTTTGAAGTTGTGCTTCCAGGTGGTCAGGTTATCAGGACTGGCTCGAATGCAACTGAAAATGGTGGCCCTTTTTTCCGCTGGTATGGACCGGATTTGACTGGCTTGTTTACAGGTGATGCGGGTGTGCTTGGGTTTAAGGCGCGGATTACAATGCGGCTGATCAAAAACCCAACCCATAAGATGTCATGTTCTTATGGCTTTAATACTTTTGAGGAAATGGCGGCGGGGGCTGCCGCCGCTGCACGTGAGGGAGTTGCATCCGATAATTTTGGACTGGACCCCAAGTTGCAAGAGGGGCAGTTGGGTAGTGCAGATGCTGCCCAGAAAATAGAGGTGGCAAAGTCTGTTTATGCAACAGCACGTAATCCGGTCGATGGTCTTAGCAAGCTTGTAAAGATGGCTATTGCCGGGGAAAGTTTTCTAAAAGCGTTCCCGTATTCAATGCACTTTAATGTAGAGGGTTATAGTCGGGCAGAAGTTGCTACTAAATTGAACATGGTTCGGAAAGCAGTTGGCAGGCATGGCAATGAAATTGCCAATACTATTCCTGTAGTCCTGATGTCCAATCCATTTATTCCGTTATACCCAATACTTGGACCACGAGGGCAGCGTTGGGTGCCTATGCACGGCATCATGCCATTTTCCCGGTTGAATGATTTCCATGCGCGACTTAATGAGCTCTATGAAGAATATGCTGAGCGTATGGAGCGGCATAAGGTCGAGAAAGCGGCAATGTTTACCAGTATTAGTACCCATGGCTTTCTGTATGAACCGGTATTTTACTGGGAGGATGATCGTACGCCTTATCACAAGCGGTATCTGCCGCAGGAATACCTGGATGTGTTGCCTGAGTATGAGGCTAATCCAGAAGGGCGTGCCTTGGTGGCCGAGATGAAAAGTCGTATATACGATATTTTTAATGAATTTGGCGCCATACATATGCAGATCGGCAAAGCTTATCCATATATGCGTGGACGTGAAGCCAATGCTGCTAATTTACTGAAGGCTATAAAGCAACAGCTTGATCCTCAGGGGCTAATGAATCCTGGCGGTCTTGGGCTTTAGTACAAAAGCCATGACGAGCAAAGTGACGAGAAGAACGTTAATGGCAGGTGCCGGTGGTTTGTTAATTGCCGGAGCTGAGGGTTCTTTACCGGAGGTTTCGTCTGGGCCGATGCCGGGTACAGTTAAATTAGGCAGTCCCGAAGCGAATTTGGCTGGGTTTATACGCATGATGGCAAGTCTGGCTGAAGATGATGTGCCCTGGTGGTACAACGGTACTGTTTATGCAGTGCTGGGTGAAAAGCAGAACCCGCAGGCATTATTTACCTTTGAAGGCATGGAGCTTTACCTTGTTACTCATCTTGATGATGGCACGTTCGAATTAACTGGCAATACTGTTACATTTTTCCGTGACTTTGAGGGTAAATGGTTGCATGACTATGCCAATCCATTCACTGGTGAAACAAATAGAGCAGGTGTTGCTGTACAAGGTGGTGGCCCCGGACGCGGTTTCAATGTTTCTGTTGATGGTGTAAGACCAACCAAACTGCGTGACAAGATTCCTGCTGAGCCATTAAAAAGATGGTGGAGTGTCGCTGCAAACCATGTCTGGATGAACAATGACACAGTTTACCCTCCAGGCCTGCCACCGCCTCGCGCTCAAGGGCAGAGCATGTTTGTAGGTGTGGAGCAATTTAATAATTCTGATTTACTAAGATTGCCGTCAGTATTCAGCTCTACCGTGACAATGCCATGGCCTGATTGGATGGAAATGGACGGTCATGAGGGGCACCTGTTATGGCATGCGGCCGGAGCAAAACTCAATTCACTTGATGAATTACCTAGAGAGTACCGAAAGCGTGCAGAAGCTGAATACCCTGAGCGGATGATTGTCGCTCGCAAATGATAAGTTTTAAGCTGAATGGTGAAGCTGTAACGGTTGATGTCCCTTCCGATATGCCTTTACTGTGGGTGTTGCGTGACCAGCTGGGTATGACGGGTACAAAGTTTGGTTGTGGTATTGCTCAGTGTGGTGCCTGTACCGTTCATATGGATGGGCAGGTCATGCGTTCTTGTGTAGTGCCGGTTAATGCAGTGGCTGGACGTTCGGTGCGTACTATTGAGAACCTTGCTGATGATGCTAGTCTTAGCCTGGTACAGCAGGCTTGGATTGAGGAGCGAGTTGTACAGTGTGGTTATTGTCAGCCGGGGTTTTTAATGGCGGCAACGGCGCTATTGGATAAAAACCCCAACCCAAATGACTCTGAGATTGATGCAGCTATTACTAACATATGTCGCTGTGGGACTTACCCTCGTATTCGAAAAGCTATTCACCGGGCTGCTGCGATACGCAGGGGTGAATAATTAAACATTCTGAAATGATGAGTAAAGATATGATGATACGGCAGTTCTTTTTGTTATTGGTGGTAGTTTTTTTTCTTGTCGCTTGTGCTCAGGAATCCCAACCACAAATTTCTGCTGAGGTAACTGAGCAGACAGCAGATGGTGCAATAATTGCAGGCGATGCTGTAGCTGGTCAGCGAATTTATATTTTCTGTCAGTCCTGTCATTCCATTAATGAAGGTGGTGCTAATAAGATTGGGCCGAACCTCCACGGAATTTTCAATCAGAAGGCGGCACGGGTAGAGGGGTTTATGTACTCAGCAGCCCTGAGTTCTGCTGATATCACATGGACGGCTGATATGCTTGATCAATGGGTTGCCAGACCAGCAGCATTGGTTCCTGGTACGACCATGGTATTTGCCGGGGTTAATGACCCTCAGCAAAGAGCTGACCTTATTGCATACCTCCAAGCATCTGGGGTTGAAAATTGATAGTAAAGAAGTATTTTTTAATGAGTTGAAGGTAAGGCGGTGCATTAGTACCGCTTTTTTTTGCTTATCCTGAAGCTGCTATCTTTTGATTGAAAAAATATTGTAAATTTATAGCTTTAAAAAAGTCATTGATTGGTGAAGGTGAAACGCAGGTAAGGAAGTAAATGACATTTAACCTGAGTTATATGGGTTTTGCTGTGGATGAGGTGGGAAATGTAGTGACTGATACAGCAGGATTGTTGATAACTGTCTTGAGTTGGTGATGATTGACTGGAGGCTGCCCAATTCCGCTGGCTTGGAGGTTGCTGGACTGGTTTGTATGCTGTTGCCGTGTACCGCTTACTTTCAGCTCGGGCATCTGGTTAAAGTGGTTACTACTGATTGTAGTACTCAGATTACCGCTGCATTGTCTAACTAAAGATTACCTACGGGCCACATTGGCTGACTTACCTTGGAGGTATGGCAGCTCTATGCAGCAATTTTTGTGTAAGTACATGAAGTAATATCGTTTGTTTGTTTGTTTTATTTTATGACAAGCCTGTAATAAAAAATGTACAGAATTTGTACCATTATACAAGTACCTTGCCAGGCTTTTCGGGGTATTGTTATAAAGGTTTAGTTTTTTAAATTTCATCAAATGGAGAAGTTCAAGATGAAACGTTTTATTGCCCTGGTAGGGTTAACGGTACTGATGGCCCCACCTGTTGTGAATGCTGAAGTGAGTGATGCGGATTTTCAACAGTTGAAAGATTCCCTGAATCAAGCATTGAACCGGATTAATGAACTTGAGAAGCAGCGGGTTGATACAAATGCTAATTCAGAAGAAGAAACATCTGTGTCTGAGCAGGTCACAGCAAACACAGCAAAGCTTTCAAGATTAGATTGGGCGGAGCGTTTAAGAATCGAGGGTGACTTCCGTTACCGCTATGAGAATCAAGATGTAGATGACACTTTATTTAGTGGCACACCTCCGGGTCCTGATGGTGAGGCTTTTGGTGACACTATAGAGAATGGTTCGCGAAATCGTAACCGTATCCGGGCTCGTTTGGCTCTTATAGCTCAGTTACCCTCAAATGTTGAAGTTGGATTTGGTCTTGCTTCGGGTAGTGATGATCCTGTTTCTGCTAATACAACGCTTGGTGGCTATTCTAATTCTAAAGATGTGTTTTTGGACCTTGCTTATTTTGACTGGAGCGGTTTTGAGAATACCAACATTCGCGGTGGTAAGTTTAAAAACACATTTGAGGTAGTGGGCAAGAGTCAACTGCAGTGGGATGCAGACTGGCGTCCGGAAGGTATGGATATAGCTTGGGATAACGACAGGTTCTTTGCTCAGGCACTGGGGACATATTTAGAGAGTGATAGTAAGAAAGACTCTGAGTTTGCCTATATGCTGCAAGCGGGTGCCCGGCTTGATCTGGGCTCTGTTAAGTTTATAGGTGGTGTTGGGTATACCGATATTGATGCTAAAGGTTCTGAATGCTTTTATATAGGTAATGACATTGCTGGGCAGGCCACTTGTCTGGGTAATCAGGCATCAGGGCCAAATGCTGATGGCAACTATGAATATATAAATGATTTTAATGTGTACAACGTATTCGCCTCGGCCGCTTTTGATGTCGTTGATACACCGGTCAGTATTTTCGGGGACTACATAAAGAATAGTGATGCTGATAATTATGATCAGGGTTATCTGGTTGGCTTACAGGTAGGTAAAATTAAAGACCCCGGTGATTGGCAGTTTAAGTACTACTACGAAGATATTGAGGCTAACTCAACACTGGCCTTGCTGGCCAACTCTGACTTCGGTGGTGGTGGCACCAACGGTAAGGGTAGCGTATTTTCAGCCGGTTATGGCTTAACCAAGCAGTCAAACCTCAAGCTGACCTACTATTTGGTTGAGCGTAACTCAGATGGAATCAGTACCATTAACTTTGGTGATGATTTTTCCTTTGATACGCTGCAAGCAGACCTCAACTTTAAGTTTAAGTGACGGGCAGCTTTCAGGTCGGCTGTACCGGCCTGAAAGATATCCCCCGGAACTTATAAAGGAATGCGGCTGAGCATTCCGATGAAAATGAGAAAGTTATGCCGAGATGCATTTAAGTATCAAGGTGAAAATGACGGCATTAAAAAAGGCGGTGTCCATGATGGTCACCGCCTTTTCTGTTTCTGTATCAGGCTTGAAATAGTTTTAGCTGCCGATCCCCCAGCCATTGCCCGCATAACCCTTGGGTAATCCGGCATCCGGAGTAAAGCCATACATATCTTCACCAGGTAAAGCGGCAATCACGATGTCTCTTACCAGGAGTAATTTATCGAGATCAATGCCGGTCTTAAGACCCATGGCGTCTAGCATGAATACGAGATCTTCGGTGACTATGTTGCCACTGGCGCCGGGTGCAAAGGGACAGCCGCCAAGGCCACCTAAGGATGAGTCTACCGTAGTAATGCCTTCTTCAAGGGCGGCAACAGTATTGGCAAGCCCGAGTCCACGAGTGTTGTGCAGGTGTACGCCCTGCAGTTTTTCATTACCGACTTCGGCCCGTATTAATTTGATCAGGCGGCGTAACTGAGCTGGATTTGCATAGCCTGTAGTGTCAGAAAGGCCGACTTCATCGCAGCCCAATTCTATGAGTTTTACAGCAACCTCCACGACTTTCTTTTCTGGTACTTCACCTTCCAGTGTGCAGCCGAAGGCGGTTGATAGCCCACCCTCGAAATCAGGTCGCTGGTCTGTAGGAAGGGTATTTAGAAGCTCAACGATTTTGCGTACCTCATCGTAGACCTGCTCATGGGTCTTTTTGAGGTTGGCCTGACTGTGTGTCTCGCTTACCGATAAGGGCAGGGTGATCTTGTGAGCCCCTGCCTTGATAGCATTCTCTGCGCCCTTGAAGTTAGGCACGAGTGCAGCCACTGCCAGCCCGGGAATGCTGCGGGCGTATTCAACAATCTCAGCTGTATCGGCCAGTTGCGGCAATAATTTTGGTGGGACGAATGAACCTACCTCAATTTCGGGCACGCCCGCATCAGCTTCTGCCTTGATCCACGCTTTTTTTGCCTCGGTCGGCATAATGGCCTTAATGCTTTGGAGGCCGTCTCTTGGGCCGACTTCACTGACCAGAATGTCTATAGAACTCATGGTTTAGCTTCCTCTGTAGCCCGGTTTGTACCGGGGTGTCATATACGGGGTGTTATATATTCCGTTGCTGGGTAATAATTTGCCGCCCTGACGGGGCTTTCTGGCCTCAGCGGGACACGAATTCTAACGGAAAAGGGCGCCATGCGTATGGTGTCGATGAAGATCAAGGGAAAAACATGACAGACAAGCAGTCTTTGCCACTTGCAGGCGTCAAGGTTATTGAATTTACTCATATGGTTATGGGGCCGGCAGCAGGCTTGATGCTGGCTGATATGGGTGCTGATGTAATCAAGATTGAGCCGGTGGGTGGTGATGCCACACGTCGCCTTTTGGGTTCTGGTTCTGGTTATTTTCCAATGTATAACCGCAATAAACGTTCCTTTTGTGTGAACTTAAAATCAGCAGAGGGTAAAGCAGCTGTACTTAAACTTATTGAAAATGCAGATGTGCTGATTGAAAATTTTCGGCCAGGTACCATGGATCGACTGGGTTTCGGTTATGACGACTTGAGTAAGCTCAACTCAGGTTTGATTTATTGTTCAGAGAAAGGTTTCCTGGCTGGACCCTATGAGCATCGCACCGCACTTGATGAGGTTGCCCAGATGATGGGTGGGCTGGCTTATATGACGGGTCCTCCAGGGCAACCCTTGCGGGCAGGCGCATCGGTGATTGATGTAACGGGTGGCATGTTTGGCGCTATTGGTGTGCTGGGTGCGCTCCATCAACGCAACTTGACTGGCAAGGGGCAAAAAGTGGTTGCGTCTTTATATGAAAGTACAGTCTTTCTTGTTGGTCAACATATGGCACAAAAAGCAGTCACCGGTAAGGCCGCTTCGCCAATGCCGGCACGGGTTTCTGCATGGGCCATTTATCAGGTGTTCCAGACTAAAGATGACCCAGTATTTGTTGGTGTAGTCAGTGATAAGCAATGGGGGCTATTGTGTGAATCATTTGGTCTTGATGAGTTGGCTAATGATGAGGCATTAAAAAGTAATAATGATCGTGTACTTGCCAAAGAACGCCTGGTGCCGATTATTCAGGAAGTGTTCATGGGGTATACCAAAGCAGAGCTCATGGAGAAGCTTGAAAAGACAGGCTTGCCCTTTGCCCCGATTGCACGCCCTGAAGATTTATTTGAGGATGAACACCTAAATGCCAGTGGTGGCCTGGTGCCATTTACTGTGACAGATGGTGATTTTAAGGGTGAGCAGGTTGAGTTACCTGCATTACCTCTTGAGATGGATGGTCATCGCTTTGGTTTGCATCAGCCAGTTCCGCATGCAGGTGAGCATACGCGTGAGGTACTTGAAGCGGCAGGTTATTCTGAAGACCAGATACAGTCCATGCTTGATGATGGCTCTATTGGTGCTGAATAGATTTAGGGGTTAGACCCTGTTAAATATATATCCACGGTCGCTTTAGTTTGTCTCTTTCCTGAAATGCCATAATTTCATGATCCTGACGCATGGTGATGGCAATTCCGTCGAGGCCTTCCAGCAACATTTCCTGATCTGCCGGTGCGATCTTGAATGAGTACTTGTTGCCATCAGGCCCTGTAACGGAGCAATTTTTCAAATTTACTTTAATGAGATTATTGTCCGGGTCAGACTCTACCTGTTTTGCCAGTTTCTCGACAATTTTATTATCGAGGATGACCGGCAGAATGCCATTACGTACACAGTTGCCGTAAAAAATGTTGCCAAAACCGGGTGTGATAATGGCTCTGATGCCCCATTCTGCCATTGCCCAAACGGCGTGCTCGCGCGATGAGCCGCAGCCAAAATTGTCGCTGGATAACAAGATGCTGGCTTGCCTGTAGGGTTCCTGGTTCAGGATAAAGTCAGGGTTTTCTTCACGTCCGCCGGGTTCTGTATAACGCCAGTTGGAAAACATGCCATCACTCAGCCCTTCTTTGGATACCCGTTTCATTTCCCGGCTGGGAATAATTACATCCGTGTCTATGTTGATGCGCATGATGGGCGCGGCAATACCTTCAAGTACGGTGAACTTTTCCATGTTTCAGTCCTGGTCGGTCTTACTAATGTTGATATTGCGTACGTCGGTGATGTGGCCTTTGATGGCTGATGCAGCGACAGTAGTGGGGCTTGCAAGATGTGTCCGTGTCCGTGGGCCCTGACGGTTTTCAAAATTCCGGTTGGTGCTGCTAATAACCCGTTCTTCAAGGCCAAAGCTTTCTCCGCCTGCGTAGAAACACATTGAGCAGCCTGATTCGCGCCATTCAAATCCGGCATCAGTGAAAATTTTATCAATACCTTCCTCCTCAGCTGCTTTTTTAACCAGCCCTGAGCCCGGTACGCAGATGGCTTTAACGCCATCAGCTATTTTCCTGCCTTTAAGTATTTCTGCTGCTGCACGCAGGTCACTAACTCTGCTATTGGTGCATGAGCCTATAAAGGCGGCATCAATAGGAACTCCATCCATGGGTGTGCCTGGTTCAAGGCCCATGTAATCAAGAGCACGTTCCATTGATGTCCGAATGTTCTCGTTGGGTTCATCAGCAGGGTTGGGTATGTGCCTGTCAATTCCAATTTCATGCATTGGACTGGTGCCCCAGCTAACCTGAGGTACGATCTCTGAGCAGTCAATGGTAATTTCTTTATCAAAGCTGGCTTCAGGGTCTGTTTGCAGTGATTGCCAGTATGTTACTGCCTGATCCCACTGGTCTTCAGCTGGTGCAAAGGGGCGGCCACGAACATATTCAAAGGTCTTTTCATCCGGTGCAACCAGACCACTCCAGGCGCCAAACTCAATGGTCATGTTGCACAGGGTCAGACGAGCTTCAATTGATAGCTTACTTATAGCATTACCGGCAAATTCAATGGCATAACCAATACCCCCAGCTGCTGTGTGGCGACCGATCAGGGTAAGGATCATGTCTTTGGCAGTCACCCCGGTTGACAGTTCACCATTGAAGGTGACGCGCATGGTTTTAGGCTTTTTTATGACCAGCGTTTTGGTTGCTAGTGCATGCTCGGCCTCCGTAGAGCCAATACCCCAGGCAAGTGCTCCCAGCCCGCCTAGTGTACCGGTATGACTGTCTGGACAGACAAGCGTAACGCCAGGCAGGGCAATCCCCTGTTCAGGTGAAATGACATGAGCAATACCCTGTCTTTGATCGCCCAGGTCAAACAGATTGATGCCGGCAGCCAGGGCCGCCTTACGGGTTGTTTGAATAAAGGCTGTACCACCTGGCATACGAGTATTGTCATCACGACCTGGAGTTGTATCAACAATATGATCCATTGTGCAAAAGGCCTGTTCAGGGTCACGAACATCACGGTTACTGGCCTCCAGACCTTTCAAGGCAACACTGCCCGTCCTTTCATGAAGAAAGATACGATCTATGTATATAAGGGATGTGCCATCGCCCAGATCAGTGATTTGATGATCATCCCAGATTTTTTCAATAATTGTTTGTGGCATGTTCGCTTCCTGGCGAAAGATGATATTAGCTCGAGGCAGGTATGGGCAGCACTGGTATGCTAAGCACCATATACTTGTGTAAGTGGATTAACCTAGTGTATTTAGACAAATACTAACAGCACTTCAGCTGCCCGGTCTCCTGGGTGGGAATTATTTATAAAGCAGGTAATGCATGGTAAATGTTAATACTGGGTTTTCAGTCGCTGGTTTGATTGGCGCCGTATGGGGCGCAGGTGGTCTTGTTGTTGTATTGCTGGATGCGATTAATCGCTTGTCCAGAATTGCTCTGCATGTATTTGATGGCGGATTAACCGGTTTTCAGTATCTTGTGCTGGCAGTCGTTATTATTTTAATGGCTTATTTTGAAGGCTACCGGGGCTTTCAGAAAAGTTTTTCACCCAGAACGGCTGCACGCGCTTACTATTTATATAGGAATCCGGAACCGCTTACCATTGTGCTGGCGCCGTTCTTTTGTATGGGCTATTTTCGGGCAAGCCGGGGTCCATTTCTGTTTGCCTGGGTTGGCACTGTATTAATTGTATTGTTAATAATATTACTGCAGATATCGCCCCAGCCATGGCGCGGTATTATTGATGCTGGTGTGGTGGTTGGCTTGAGCTGGGGGCTGATATCCCTGCTGTTATCAGCTTGGCAGGTTTTCTCAACGGGTATTTATGGGCTTTCACCAGAAGTGCCGCCTCGCTAATGCGTATAATGATGGACCTCAATTTTAAGATCTGAATCATGTTTTCTCATATAGATAAGAATAATCAACCGACTATGGTTGATGTCAGTGATAAGGAGGCAACCCAGCGTAGGGCACATGCAAGCGCCCGGGTTTATCTGCCTGCTGATGTCCAGGCTGCAATACAGGGTAATGATATCCAAACGGCCAAAGGCCCGGTATTTCAGACAGCTATTATTGCCGGCACAATGGGCGCTAAACGTACCCATGACCTGATTCCATTTTGTCATCCGCTTGGGCTTGAGTCCTGCAAGATCAGTATTGACCTTGATGATGACGGGGTGGCAGTTGTTAACTGTTGTGTGCGGGTGATACATAAAACCGGTGTAGAGATGGAGGCGCTGACGGGCGCATCGATTGCTGCACTAACAATTTATGACATGTGTAAGGCCTTATCTCATGACATTGTTATTGGTGATATCCAACTGGAATCTAAGATTGGCGGTAAAAGTGACTATCAGAAATAAGGGTGCCAATTCGGCATAATGCATGAGTTCACAGGCACCATTGCTGGGGTTAGTGCTGGCGGGCGGGCAGAGTCGCCGTATGGGTGCGGATAAAGCCGCATTGGAAATAGCGGGCGCTAGTATGCTCTCAAGAGCCGTAGCTATGCTGGAACTGATAATTGATCAGGTCTATGTTTCAGTAAATGCGGATCAAAGCGATGATCCATTTCGAACAGAATATTCGGTAATATCCGATCGATTCAGTGATATAGGGCCTGCGGCAGGGTTGCTGTCTGCACATTTATATTCACCAGAGTCAGCATGGTTAGTGATAGCGTGTGATATGCCGCTGCTTACTGCGGCTACCTTGCTGCATTTACGTGATTCCCGGAAATCTGAAATGGCTGCCACAGTATGGGCGGCAGAGGATTCATCAGGGCCAGAGCCGTTGTGTGCTATCTATGAACCCGGTACTCTTGCGGCGTTCCTTGAGCAGGTTACTGCTGGGGGCAACCCAAGCCCAAGGGATTGGTTGCTGGCAGCGCAGGTCAATGTGCTGGCGGCACCCAATCAGGGCGTATTGAATAGTGCAAATACCCCAGAGGAATTTGCAACAATGACAGAAAATTTAAATGCGCCTGTAGGCGCTACAGACAAGAAATAATGACAAAAGAAAAAGAAAACAAGCCAACACTAGAAGCTGCTGAAGCAGCTGTTCGAACATTGCTTGATTGGATTGGTGAAGACCCTGATCGCAAGGGTCTCGTTCGTACGCCGGCCCGAGTTATTAAATCATTTGGTGACTGGTACTCTGGTTATGATGAGGATCCTGCAGCTATTCTTGGCTCGAGTTTTCCTGATGCCGGTGCCTATAAAGATATGGTGGCACTTGTAGATATCAATTTTGAATCTCACTGTGAACATCATATGGCGCCTTTTATCGGCATGGCCCATGTTGCCTATGTGCCGGATGGCCGGGTGGTTGGTGTCAGTAAAATTGTTAAAGTTGTTAATGCATTTGCAAAAAGATTGCAGGTGCAGGAAAAGCTGACACAGCAAATTGCTGATTGTATTAATGATGAGCTTAAGCCCAAAGGTGTTGCGGTGGTGCTACAGGCTAGCCATGAGTGTATGACAACCCGCGGTGTGTATAAAAACAATATTAGGATGGTCACCAGCGCGATGCTGGGCTGTTTTCAGGACAATGAGAAGGTACGTACTGAGTTTTTGAGTATGATTGACGCCAAGACTGCCTAAATTGTTTCATTTGCTTTTTTATTTATTGCAATAAAGTAATAGAATTTAATTTTTATTGAACGATTAACGAGTATTTAAAGAATGGCTCACCTGATTAAATCTATGGATCAAGCAAAGGCGCTTGAGGGAACTGAGATTGGTGTATCCAAATGGATAGTCGTTGATCAAGAACGTATCAACCGTTTTGCAGATGCTACGGATGATCATCAGTGGATTCATACTGATCCGGAACGTGCGGCTAAAGAATTTCCCTTAGGTACAACCTGTGCTCATGGCTATTTGACCATTTCTCTGATACCGGCATTAATTGGTGACATTATTGAGATTGATGGGCTTATTCGGATTATTAATTTTGGTATTAATAAAGCCCGGTTTCGTTCCATGGTGCCATCTGGTAGCCAGGTGCGGGTAAGAACAACGCTGAAATCTGCTAAAAAGCGAGCAGGTGCATTACAGGCCATTATGCAGTGTTCCATAGAGATGGAAGGCCAGATGCGTCCCGTGGCTACTGCTGAACTGGTAGTGATGTATTTTGCTGACTGGCTGTAATTTTAAGCGTCTTTATTTAATGCCTGTTAACTCCGCTGTGTAAGCTCTGATACGAGCTGCATTCACACCCATATCGCCTTTACCGATACGTGATTTTGAACGCACATCCACCAGTGTGCCTGCCTGACCTGCGCGTACACGAATGACTACATCATCCTTAAAGGCAACAAAAGGTGTAGTTGCGGTTGCTTCTATATGACCTTCTGCAGGTACGCTAGCGACAATTTCCCAGCCCATATTTTTAGCCGCTGCTAACGCCGCTGAAAAAACAGCTTCTGGTGGTTGTGAAAGGATAATGGTTTTTATATCCGGGTAGGCTTGGGCCTGAAGTTCTGCAGTCCCATCATCAAGATAGTCAATAGGGTTATCACTAGTGCCGCGAAGTGTTGCTACAAGCCTGAAGGCGGGTGGGTTTTGTGTGTCTGTTGAGATGTCATGTATGGGGGCGCCACCGCCGCCCATGTTGCCAACATTAGACAGGGTTAATGCACCAAGTGTTATAGCCAGCCATCCTATAGCGGAAACATTGCTTATGCCTTTGCTACGAATGATGTTAATAATAACTATGGCAGCGGCACTAATAGTCAGTAAAGACCCGAGGGCGATGCTGAGCATTGCTGCAAAGGGAGATAACTCGGCCTGACCAATAGCCAGCCCTGCGATAAACAGTATAAGACCTGCGCAGACTAATCGTGTGGTCCAGCTACCATCTGTTTTGTCAATCTGTGTTGTATTGTTCATTATAGAGTGCCTCATAATCAAGGCCTGTAAAACTAGCACATGAGCTGATTCCATGCTTAATTAGAAAACAATTTTTTATTGTGTATTACACCGGGTAACTTATCCCGGATAAATTAACTAACCCAGGTAAGCCCGATATGGATCCCGTACTTGCAGATTTACTGAGCTTGCTCAGGCCTGAGAAGATTAAAGAAGATGTATTTCGTGGCGAGAGCAGGGATATTGGTACCCCACAGGTTTTTGGTGGGCAGGTTCTGGCGCAGGCACTTGCCGCAGCTGCACAGACTGTTGAAGCTAAACGCAGCCCCCATTCTCTTCATGCTTATTTCCTTCGTCGTGGTGATGTTGGGGCACCAATAGATTATGAAGTTGACCGGGCACGTGATGGTGCAAGTTTTAGTAACCGCCGGATTGTTGCTGTTCAGGAAGGCAGGCAAATATTTCATATGGCTGCATCCTTTCAAAGAGTAGAAACAGGTGTTGAGCATCATGCAGAAATGCCCGATGTGCCAGGGCCTGGAGGTCTAACAGATCGGTTTGATGTTGATGCAGCTGTATTGGCACAACTGCATGAAAAAATGCAGTCATACCTTAGTCGCAAACGGCCTTTTATGGTGCGCCCGGTACGCCAGCTGGATTTTCTAAAACCTGAAAAGCTTGAACCGGTTAAACATGTCTGGATTCGTTCGGTAGATGCGTTAGCCGATGACCTGTTATTGCATCAGTTGTTGCTTGCTTATGTGTCTGATTATGAACTGCTGGGTACGGCTACATTACCCCATGGTGTGAACTTCACCAGCTCAAATACCCAGATGGCCAGTCTGGATCATGCATTATGGTTTCACCGTGATTTTCGTATAGACCAGTGGTTGTTATTTTCCTTTGATAGCCCAAATACTTCCGGTGCCCGTGGACTTGCACGTTCGATGGTGTTTACCGAGCAAGGTGAACTGGTGGCATCAAGTGCTCAGGAAGGTTTAATTAGGGTGCGAGATTAGTTATGCGGCTTTGCTGCCTGCAATTTCTGCAAATATCGGTTTGCTCGCTGTACGTAGCGTTTGGCATTTGCCTGCATTGCTTTAAGATCACCATCAGTAACTTTACGAACCATTTTCGCAGGGGCACCCATGATGACTGAATTGTCAGGAAATGATTTTCCCTCAGTGACCAGGGCGTGAGCGCCGACAATGCAGTTTTTACCAATGCTGGAGCCATTCATAAGTGTTGCACCAATACCAATGAGTGAACCATCACCTATAGTACAGCCATGGAGCATGGCCATATGCCCGACTGTGACATGGTCGCCGACTGTGCAGGGGTTGTTTGGATCAGTGTGACAGATAGAACCATCCTGAATATTTGAGCCATGACCAATCGTTATGGTCTCGATATCCCCTCGTAAAACAACCCCGAACCAGATGCTTGATTCAGCAGAAAGTTTTACATCCCCGATGATGTCAGCAGAGGGCGCAATAAATACTCCCTCGGCAAGTTCAGCTTGCTGTCCATCAAGATCGTATATCACAGCTAACCCTTGGCCTGATTGGCAACCGCTTCTGCAGCTTTTTTGGCAGCTTCTTCATCGCCTATGTACCTGCTGCTTATCGGGGTCAGGTCATCGTTAAGCTCATAAAGTAATGGGATACCAGTAGGAATATTCAGGCTGGTGATTTCTTCATCCGAGATGCCCTCAAGCATTTTGACCAGTGCGCGCAGGCTATTGCCATGAGCAGTAATTAAAACATTCTCACCAGCTTTCAAGCGGGGTGCGATATGTGTTTCCCAGTAGGGTTCTACTCGCTCCAGTGTCGTCTTTAGAGACTCCGTGGCTGGCAGGTTGCCTATCCCTGCATAGCGCAAATCATGTTTGGGGTGTCTTTCATCATCCTCTGCAATGGGTGGTGGAGGTATGTCGTAACTACGCCGCCAAATATGTACCTGGTCATCACCATGCTGTTCTGCTGTTTCTGCTTTGTTTAGTCCTTGCAGAGCTCCATAGCTGCGCTCATTAAGTTCCCATGCGCGAATGACCGGCACCCACATTTGATCCATTTCATCAAGGGTCAGCCAGAGTGTGCGGATAGCACGCTTGAGTACAGAGGTATAAGCGACATCAAATTGTATGCCCAGGTCTTTGAGGTCCTGACCAGCCTGTTTTGCCTCAGCTATGCCCTGATCTGTCAGGTCTACATCTTTCCAGCCAGTGAAAAGGTTTTGGAGGTTCCACGTGCTCTGTCCGTGTCGACACAGGACCAGTTTGCCTGCCATAAGATGTACTCCGAATTAGGTTGTGCAAAGGTCGCGTAGTGTACCCGGTTTAGTTGCTTCTTGGTGTTGTAGATTTATCTACTGTGTATTTTTTGCTGACAGACATAACGTTATAAAAAAAGTTTAAATATTCTGTAAGTGCATGTCTATTCAGGGAATATGTGCTTTCGCAAGGTAGCTGGTCGACTGCATCTCCAGTAAGCGACTTGCAGTACGCTGAAACTCCATAGTCAGCTGAGTACCGGTATAAATATCGATAATGGGGCAAGCAGCTGAGACGATGAGCTTTACTCGCCGGTCATAGAATTCATCCACGAGTGCGATAAATCGACGAGCTTGATTTTCCGTTTCTCTTGTAAGGGTGGGTACATTTGAGAGCAAAACAGTCTGGAATGCACGTGCAATCTCGATATAGTCATTTTGACTGCGTGGGCCATCACATAGTTCACTAAAGTTGAACCAGGCAATGCCATCAGCACGTTGGCGTGTCTGGATATTACGACCCAGAATCTCTATAGGCTGTCTTACGGTTCTGGAGTCAGGGGCAATTGCTGTAAAGTACTGCTCAAGATTTTGGTCCGCAGCTGTGTCCAGCGGTGCATGCCATATTTCAGCCTGAGCCAGGACTCGTAGCCGGTAGTCATTGCCATTATCAATATTGATCACATTGGCATTCGTTTCAATTAATTTGATAGCTGGCAGGAATTGCTGCCGTTGTAGGCCATCGTGATAAAGCTGCTTAGGTGGAATATTTGATGTTGCTACCAGGCATACGCCACGCCGGAAGAGCCCATCCAGTAATTTGCCCAGTATCATTGCATCGCCTATCTCTGAGATAAAGAACTCATCAAAACAAATAACTTTTGCCTCTGAAGCCAATTCTTCGGCAATAATTTCAATGGGATCTTCCTGTCCGGCTAGATCCTTTAGCCGACCGTGTACCCGGTACATGAGGCGATGGAAGTGATAACGAAGCTTGTCTTCAAATGGCAGGGCATCAAAGAAAATGTCCATGATAAAGGTTTTGCCACGACCAACGCCGCCCCAAAGATAGGCACCTTTAGGAGGCGGTGGCTGGCCAAGTGTGCTACTCAGAAGGGGTAATTTGCGTAACCCAGCCATTAATCCTCCGGGTCTATGCTGGCAGAGGCTTGTGTATACCCCGGCAAGTATTTCTACGGCTTCAGTCTGTGCTGGGTCGCTGTGAAAGTTATGCTTATCAAGCATGCGTTGATAGTGAGTTTGCAGTGTCACAGATGTACTGCCTGTGCAGATTTAGTAAGGCCTGAAGATATAGCTTTGGGGTGCAGGTGCAAATTCATGTGCTTATTCTAGCAGCCGACTCCGCTTCAGCCGAATGAATGAGTGAATTAATCAGCTACAATACCCCTGGTCAGTTGTGCTTAACAGGAAATGATTGAAGTGTCAGAACGTGAGTGTATGGAATTTGATGTGGTTATTGTTGGTGCTGGACCGGCGGGCTTGTCAGCAGCCTGTCATCTGGCAAAGCTGGCGAAGAAGTCCGATACGGAACTGAATATCTGTGTGGTTGAGAAGGGCTCAGAAGTAGGTGCTCATATTATTTCCGGTGCAATACTGGAACCCAGAGCTTTAAATGAGCTGTTTCCTGACTGGCAGGAACGTGGTGCTCCGGTCAAAACACAAGTTAGCAGTGATGAAGTGTTATGGATGACTGGTGATAATGCTGCTATCAAGGTGCCTGGTCTGTTTGTGCCATCCGCTATGCATAACAAGGGTAATTACATTATCAGCCTTGGTGAGTTATGCCGTTGGCTGGGTGAGCAGGCTGAAGCACTGGGTATTAATATCTTCCCTGGTTTTGCTGCTGCAGAGATTCTCTATGAGGATGGCAGGGTTGCAGGTGTTATCACCGGTGACATGGGGCTTACTGAAAATGGTGAGCATAAACCTACTTATGAAGCAGGTTACGAATTGCGGGCTCGTTACACCATCTTTTCAGAAGGTTGTCGTGGTAGTTTGGGCAAGGAGCTTATGCAGAAATTTAATCTGCGTGCCAATGCAGACCCGCAGCACTACGGTATAGGCCTGAAAGAAATCTGGGTGATTGACCCAGACAAGCATCAGGAAGGTTTGGTTGTGCATACAGCAGGCTGGCCGCTTGACAGTCATACCGAAGGCGGTGGTTTCTTGTATCACGCTGCAAATAACCAGGTATATGCGGGGTATATCGTTGCGCTTAGCTACAGTAATCCACATCTGAACCCATTTAAGGAATTTCAACGCTGGAAGCATCACCCGAAGATTAGTCAGTACCTTGAAGGTGGTGAGCGAATATCCTACGGTGCGCGTGCAGTAAACAAGGGTGGTATGCAGTCACTACCTAAAGTCAGTTTTCCCGGTGGCGTTTTAGCGGGTTGTGATGCTGGGTATCTTAATGGTGCAAAAATTAAGGGCTCCCATACCGCTATGAAGACTGGGATGCTGGCGGCCGAAGGTGTTTTTGCAGCCCTCAGTTCTGCTGAGCCTGATGATACTGTAGGTAACTATGAACAGCGGGTAAAAGATTCATGGGTATGGCAAGAGCTCTATACCGCACGTAATTTTGGGCCGGCACAACACAAATTTGGTAATTTTCTGGGCTCTGTATTTATCTGGATTGACCAGAATATCTTCCGTGGCAAGTTGCCGTTTACCTTGCACAATATCAGTGCTGATCATGACTCATTACAACCAGCAGCATCTGTGACCCCAATTGTTTACCCGTCACCTGATGGTAAGATAAGTTTTGACTTGCTGTCATCAGTGTTTCTGTCGAGTACTAATCATGAAGAGAATCAGCCTGTACATTTACACTTGGCTGATACAACGATACCCATTGAAAAAAACCTACCCGAGTTTGATGAGCCCGCTCAGCGGTATTGTCCGGCGGGTGTTTATGAAATAGTAGAAGAGGGTGGCAGCAAGCGTTTCCAGATCAATTCGCAGAACTGTGTCCACTGCAAAACCTGTGATATCAAAGACCCGGCCCAGAATATCAACTGGACAGTCCCCGAAGGTGGGGGTGGGCCTAACTATTCAGGTATGTAGCATTGGGGCTAGCCCCATTAGATTTCAACTGCCATAGCCACTGCTTCACCACCACCAATACAAAGTGATGCAACACCTTTGGTGAGATTGCGACTCCTAAGGGCATGAATTAGCGTAACCAGAATACGTGCGCCGCTTGCACCAATAGGATGGCCCAGCGCACAGGCACCACCATTTACGTTAACTTTTGCAGCGTCAATGTTGATGTCATGCATGGCTGCCATTGTCACGCAGGCGAAGGCTTCGTTAATCTCAAACAGGTCAACATCATCTGCAGACCAGCCTGCTTTTGACAGTACACTTTTGATTGCGCCTACGGGTGCGGTTGTGAACCATTCGGGTTCATGAGCATGCCCGGCATGTGCAACAATACGTGCCAGTGGCATCAGGCCGCGTTTCTCAGCATCGGATGCTTTCATCAGGATAAGTGATGCTGCTCCGTCTGAAATGGATGAGGAAGACGCAGCCGTAACTGAACCATCTTTGGCAAAAGCTGGCCGCATAGTGCTGATACCAGCCAGGTCGCACTTTGTAGGCTCTTCATCTGTATCGACAATACTTTCCTTACGGCGATAAGTGACAGTGACCGGTGTGATCTCTGCATCAAAACTACCGTTCTCAATAGCATTGACTGCTCGGGTTACGGATTCAGTTGTGAAGTTATCCTGATCTTCACGCGTAAAGCCGTATTTTTTTGCGGTTTCTTCAGCGAAGTAACCCATCATGTTGCCGTCGTATGGGTTTTGCAGGCCATCAAAAAACATGTGGTCGAGCACATCCTGATGACCCATACGATAACCGGCGCGTGCCTTGGGTAGAAGGTAGGGGGCATTTGTCATGGATTCCATGCCGCCAGCCAGAACAATATTCGCTGAGCCGGCAAGAATTAGGTCATGTGCGAGCATGGCGGCCTTCATACCTGAACCGCAAACCTTGTTAATGGTGGTGGTGTCCACTGATTCAGGCAGGTTGCTTGCGAGTACCGCCTGGCGTGCAGGTGCCTGACCTAGACCGGCAGGTAAAACGCAGCCTATGACGGCCTCATCTATGTCTTTGCCCTTAATGCCGGTGTCGGTAAGGCATGCTTGTGTAGCAGCAGCAGATAATTGGGGTGAACTGGCACCGCTAAGATTGCCCTGAAATGAGCCAATGGGGGTTCGCCGTGCTGCAACTATAACTATGCTTTCTTTACTCACTGATTTTTCCGTATTTAGTTGTATATTCGGGTTAGTGCGGTATCTATGCTACAGAGTTTACCGGGGTGACACATAAGCTGCTACATCGAATGGCGTTAGATGGTTATTTTTTTTCGAGTAGATCGGGTTCATCCATTGCCTGCAGGATCTGCATACGGCAATGCTCCATGGCTATTGCCAGGTCTTGGTTCTCAGTTGTGTCCAAGGGTGTGCCAATAATGATTTCGAGTTGAGCTGGGCGGGGCAACCAGCTTCCTTGTGGCAGCATTTTACGTGTGCCACGAATGGTTAGTGGCACCAATAACATATTGTTACGTGCTGCAATTGTGAATGCACCGTTTTGGAAGCGCCTTAGCCCAGGCTCAAGCCGGAATGTTCCTTCTGGAAAAAATGCCAGTGAGGCGCCATTGGTAGCGGTCTTAAGTATGCGGCGTGTACCTGAGGTACCACGCTTTGGATCAAAACGGTCCACAAAATGCTCACCAGTACGATGCAAAACGAAGCTAAGTAGCTTGATCTGGCTTATTTCGCGCTTAATGACGAACTGGAAGCGATGCGGCAGGACTGCTGCCAGCAAGGGGCCGTCTAGATAGCTGGCGTGATTGGCGACAACAATGGCAGCATTCTTGGGTAACTGGTGGAGGCCGATAATTGTGGGCCAGGCACCGGAGAGGTGAAAGGCATAAATGCCCAATTTTCTTGCAATACGGCGACGACGGTGTTCACCGGGTGTTACAGCAACCATGCATATCAGGCTCAGCCACAGAAAGGCCCAGACAAAAAGAAACCTTGCTCCGTATAGCATGTAGCCTATTTTCTGTAGAAATTTTGGCTTATCTGACATTTTAAATTAAATATTTATGTAATCAATTAGTGGATTTTGTGAAATCGGTCACGCCTTGTTGAGATTCATCAACACATACTTTCTACCGACCAGAAAGAATGAGCAGTCCGTAATGACAAACGCGGCAGCGCAATTCACGGGTAAGTAATTGGATCCCTTGGTTTACGGTGGTTTATCTGAATCGATTATCCGCTGTTTTCAAAGTCATATTCAATTGCTAACGCACATTTTTTCAGGTGGAGAAGTATATGAGCCCAAGCGTTTGCCGCGAAAGTTGAACTAGAGTAATGTCTGAAAATATACATAATGTAGCTGAAGCTCAGGCTTCCAACTCTGCTGAGGCAGTTATCGATAAATTTCTCGATGCCATATGGATGGAACGAGGGTTGTCCGCAAATACGCTGGGTGCCTATCGTGCTGATTTGGTGTCGCTACGCCGCTGGTTGGCGGAGCGTGATGCCAGTCTCATTTATGCAACCCGTAGTGATTTGCTGGCTTTTATAGCCTGGCGATCAGAGCAGGGTGCTAAACCTCGTTCAACCGCTCGTCAGCTATCCAGTTTCCGCCGTTTCTATCGTTTCTTGTTACGTGAAGGCGTTATTCAGGAAGACCCCACCATCAAGATCGATATGCCACGTATTGGCCGTTCACTACCTCAGTCTTTGACTGAAGGTGAAGTAGAGGCGCTGTTGGCTGCACCTGATGTGAGTGACCCACTTGGGCATCGTGACCGTACGATGCTTGAAGTACTTTATGCAACAGGATTACGCGTTTCTGAACTAATTAACCTGAAGCAGAGTGAAATTAATCTGAATCAGGGTGTTCTGAGAATTGTTGGTAAAGGTGACCGTGAGCGTCTGATACCGTTAGGTGATGAATCACAGAACTGGATTCGTAATTTTATTGCTGGCCCAAGGTCAGAAATTTTACTTGAACGTCAGACTGATTACCTTTTTCCTACCCGTCGTGGTGACCGCATGACTCGTCAGGCTTTCTGGCATATCATAAAGCGCTACTCAAAGCAGGCGGCAATTGGCAGCAAAATGTCACCACATACATTGCGGCATGCATTTGCCACTCATCTGCTTAATAACGGTGCTGATCTGCGCGTGGTGCAGATGTTGCTGGGTCACAGTGATTTATCAACAACCCAGATTTACACGCATGTTGCCCGTGCTCGAATGAAGGAAATGCATTCACAGCATCATCCACGCGGTTAATCTTGCAGATAATCTAATCAGGCCGTGCCTCAATTTTGTTGAGGCGCGGCTTTTTTATTGTTTTTGCTAATCAGGGTGATATTTGGTCTCTATGCTAGAATCCGCGTCCTGTAGTTGCTTCTGTCCGGCTGAAACTAAATTCAGGCAGATGGGTCAAAGACTGTGATGCCCTGTAAATTTTATGAGTAAAGATATATGCGATTGACATTAGGGATAGTAAGAACAGCGCTGCTGGCGCTTTTCACAATGCAGGCAGTTGCGGCTGAACTGCCCGAAAAATATGCATTTGTACAAGAGGTGCTTCCTGGTGTGGAAGTGACGTCTGTTACACCGGCAGCAATTAGTGGTTTGCTGGAGGTGGCTGTAGGTGCTGATATTTACTATATCTCTCAGGATGGCCGGTATTTCATGCAAGGTGAAATGATGGACCTTGATACACGTATTAATCTGACTGAGCAAAGTCGTAACGTGGCACGAGGAAAGTATCTTGCAGGCTTTAGTGATGACATAGCAATTACATTTGCAGCTGAGGATGAGAAGTACAAGGTGCTGGTCTTTACTGATATTGATTGCCCGTATTGCCGGAAATTGCACCGTGAGATGGCTGATTACAATGAGCGTGGTATCACTGTGCAGTATTTGTTCTTCCCTCGCAGTGGTCCGGGTACAGACAGTTGGGCCAAGGCTGAAGCGGTATGGTGTTCAGACTCGCGGCAGGAAGCCATGACTAATGCCAAGAGTGGGCAGCTTGTCGAAGCTGAAGACTGTGGCAATACAGCAGTTGCTGATCACTATAAGCTTGGTAAAGACCTTGGCATTGCCGGGACTCCCGCAATCTTTACAGAGTCGGGTGAGCTGATTGTTGGTTATCGCTCAGCTGATGAATTGCAGCTGTTACTCGAAGAAGGCAAGGATGAAGACCCGGCTGGCTAATGATTAGCGTTCCAGCAATTGAGCCTTATCAGGCTTGTCTTTCCACTCATCTGCATCGGCAGGTACGTCACCAATTTCGGTAATGACAGGCCAATCCTGACAAAGTTCTTCATTTAGCGGCAGGAAACCTTCCTGACCATCAGGAATTTCATCATCGGCATAAATGGCATCAACAGGGCACTCTGGCTCACACAGTGTGCAATCGATACATTCTTCAGGATCGATAACAAGCATGTTTGGGCCTTCATGGAAGCAGTCCACGGGGCACACTTCTACACAATCCTGATATTTGCATTTGATGCAGTTTTCGGTAACAACGAAAGTCACTGACTTCTCCTGAAATAATCCGCTTCCTCAGAGCGCGGTACTGTAGCGGCAAAGGCTCAGAATTCCAAGACCCTGATGTCCCAATACGGTCCTTAAATAGACTTTTAATCCGTGCTGTGGAACCTGGATGGTGTCTGCTAGTGGTTTATTGGGGTTGCTGACTCCGTATGTACGTGCTCTATTCCGGTTTTGCGCTGAGTTAGAAACTGTTTCAGGGCAATGATTCCGCTGGGAAAGGCGATCTCATCCCAGGGTATTTCGTCAGGAGCATAAAGTCTGGCATCCAGACTTTCATCGCCTGTGGCGTATTCGCCATTATCCAGTGTGCCCCGGAAAAAGACATGCACCTGACCTGCCTGGACCACATCTACAACGGTGAGCATAGAGCCAAGGGTGATTTTGGCGCAGGCCTCCTCAAGAGTCTCTCTTGCTGCGGCTTCTTGCAGGGTTTCACTTAATTCCATAAATCCGGCTGGAACAGTCCAGTAGCCAAGACGGGGTTCTATGGCGCGTTTGCACAGCAGGATTTTGCCCTCGTACTCGGTGACGCAGCCCACCACCAGTTTTGGGTTTTCATACAGTACTGTTCCACAGCTTGAACAGACGTAACGGGGCTTGTTATCTCCGTCTGGCACTTTTACGTCCACATTACTGCCACAGTTTGAACAGTTGGATATTTGCTGACCTAAGGGTTTGTTAGTCACGTCGAAGTATCCTGCTTTAAACAAAAAATTGTTGATGTGCATGGTGGATTGAGGACAGTATTACATGGGTCAGCAAATGAGCAAAAGTGGCTACCTCCCCCCCAGTGGGTTATGACACTAAACTGATCGCTTAGACCATAATTATACTGTGGTAGGATATTTACTTCTTTACTTCTTTACTTCTTTACTTCTTTGCGAGTGAAGCGAAGATAACGGCCTTGATGGGCAGCTGTTTTTTGACAAATAATTTGGGAGTTAGCTGTGAAATATTTCAGCAGCGTTCTTTTGGTGGTGCTGGCAATTGGGTTAACCCATTGCGACAGCGGTCCGCCTCCTGTAGTTCAGGTGGAGCCACCACCACTTTATGTTCCGCCTTCCGGTCAGCTGCCTGGCGAATGGGAGAAGATTGGTAACTACGTGTTTACCATCGACCCGGCCCTTGATAAGGACGGTAATATTTATTTCACCTCTATTTTTCAGGATCGTATCTATAAGCTTGCTCCCGATGATGTGCTAACTGTTTTTGATGAAAAAACAGCCCGTACTTTTGGCCTCATGTTTGCCGCGGATGGACGGCTTATTGGTTGTCGTAATTTTGATGCGCAAATTGTGGCTTATGATATGCAGGGTGGGCGCGAAGTCCTTCTGCAAGGTGAACTGACCCCTGACCCAGAGAGTGAAGGCAAGAATAAAAAGATGGAGTTCTGTAATGGTCTGGTTGTGAGTTCTTCAGGTCATATCTGGTTTAATGATCGGTTGAACAAGCAGACGATTCACCTTAACCCGGAAGGTAAAGCCCGAGTTGTTGCCAGCGGTCATCGGCCCAATGGAATTATTCTTTCGCCTGATGAAAAGATATTGGTCACTACAGACAGCTATGCGCCAAAGTTGTGGGCATATGATGTGCTTCCGGATGGCAGTTTGAAGGAGAAGCCAGATTTCTTTGAGCCGTTACTGATGGGCAATTTCCCTAGAGAGAAACCTAATTTGTATGGTCGGCCAGGCACTGATGGTATGACAGTAGATGGTGAAGGTCGTTATTACGTCACGTCATTTATGGGCATTCAGGTGTACTCTGCTGATGGCAAGCACCTTGGGGTTATAAAACTCCCAGGCGGGGCTTTTCTCTCAGGTGTGACATTGGGCAGTGAAGAGTCTGGTTATTTATATGCAACGGGTAGACAAGGACTTTATCGAATGCCTCTTGACTATAAGTCGGGTCAACTGAGTGAAAGTTCGGATGCCAGTGATTAATGTTGCCGGTCAAATACTGAAACTAACATCAGCAGGTTTTGGGTCATCCTCCTGGTTTAAGTCCTGAAATGAGTATAGCCACTGATTTGTAGCAATGAGTTAAGGTTGCCATCTGTTTCCTGGTGTCTGACACCATAAATATATGAACGTACTCCCTCTATATCACCGTGTCTTTCTGTCCCTGCGTGATCAGATACTCAATGGCATGTAAGACTGGCGTGAGCCTATGCCCAGTGAGAGGTTGCTGTGTTTAGAATTTGACGTATCTCGTGCCACCATTTGTCATGCTCTGGACCTGCTTGAAGAAGAGGGCCTCATAGAGCACCGGCAGGGTGTTCCTACTTCTGCAAAGCCGCTGGAGGCATTATTGTGCGATCTTTTTCATCATCAGTCTGGCAGCGTTATGTTTGCTGCCATGAAGCAGGTTGTGCCGCCATTATTATGTTAAACTCTTCCAAAAGAGGCTTAATAAAAACGGACCGTTAGGCAGCTTTGTTGGCGGTTTCAATCTCATAAAAAACTATGCCACTAAACAAGGGGCTAAAGTGATTAAGAGCTTACAGGCGGCGTTGTCTGCACTTGTATTACTAACAATTGGCAGTGTTGCGAACGCAGCTGTTATTAACATAACCGATCCGGATGCTGCACCAGTCAGCTCTACTATTGCCGGTTCAGGTACCGCCAGTATCGTTCATTACGATGGTTCTGATGCCCTCCGCCTGACCACTAACGTAGATGTAAACGACAAAGCAAATGTCACGGTCGATGGCTCCTTTGGCAATTTTGGGGATTTGCTTAACGATTCTGCGCTGAACTTTGAATACCGTTTCCAAAAAGCAGACGTTGCAGGTGGCAACATTTATGCGGCCCCGGCTTTAAGCCTGTTTCTGCATGATGAAAATTTTGTCGGCGATGGTTTTCTTGAAATTAAATACGAACACTATTGGGGAACAGGTGTCACGGCAGTGACGACAGATACCTGGATTACTGCAAATATTGATTTTACTCAGGGCCCGATGTGGGCTAATGGTGGTCTAGGGCTGAATAATAGTGCCGGTGGCCCCCCATTGTTTACACTGCAAAACATTCTCGATGGTACTGCTTCGTCTACTGCGGCCTTAACTGAGGATGTGGTGCTTGACTACAGCGCACTGTTGGATGCCGATTTGGTTGGTATTGGGTTGACAGTTGGCACTTATAACGCCAATCAGGAAGGTTATGTGGACTATGTGTCAATGACAACGTCTTCTGGTACAGATGTGTACAACTTCTCTGTAGTGCCTATTCCCGCAGCAGTCTGGTTATTTGGTTCGGCTCTTGCAGGTTTGGGGTGGCTGAGACGGAAACAAATCGTTTAAGTCACACCAAAATCTTATCTTTAAAAACCCGACCTAGCGTCGGGTTTTTTATATCAGTATTCCAGTTCGCCAGATTTCAGTTTGTATTCTGACCTGTGGATCAATGACTATTGGAGTTATTAGAAGTGGCATTTCCTGAAATATTATAGATTGATTGCTCTGTGGCCTTTTGTGTGTTGAGCGGTGTTTTTCTTTTCCTAATAAATTGAATGATATTTGTGGTTTCAGCTTGAATGGTGTATCTAGATTTGATGGCATTTAATATTATCCAAGTTATCCAATTAATATCTATTCTGTAGAGTTTTACACTTGATGACAGTTTCTTCAGTGCTGTGTTTGGCCTTCTATAAAAGGGGTTCGTGGTGATTGGTGAGAGCATTTTGCTGCTAGCTATTATTCTCTTTTGGTATCTGTCAGATATTCCTGTTTCCTACCTCACGGGATGGAATGCGGTAGTGAATTCGTATCGGTTTAATGGGGTTGTTGCAGGGGAAAAGTACCGATTACGTTCAGGCTTTGGGCATACCAATTTAACTTATACAGTCAATCAGGAAGGTTTCTTTATTAACAAGAATTTACCCTTAACTCTTGATCTGAGGAAAGTTTATATCCCTTTTTCAGAAATCAAGGAGCTCCATGATGATGCCATTTTATTTTCAGGGTGTTCAGTCTGGTTCAAGAAAACAACAAGGAAATACATTATTCCGCCCGTTATAGCGGATCATATTTTTAGGGCGCGTCCAGATTTGCGAGGTACGTAAGCGGTGTTGGCAGTGAGCCCGTTTCACGGGTGGATGAGCGCCTGGCTAAGGATATACAGAAGTTTGTAGATGGGCCGGCTCATCAGCGCATTCAGGATGCCCGCGAGTCCCTGCAAATTTGGTTGATGGCCGCTGCGGCTATCCGGGATGGGTCTCTTGATAAAGCCGAGCAATCCATAATTGCAGAGGCGATGGGGCAGGAATTGCTAAGAAAAATGCTCGATCTGTTTTCAGGTTGCGGTGTGCTCGAAGTGCAGCAGATTGTGCGTGATAAATTAGTTGACTCCATTGGCTTCTATCAGTCCGTGGCACCGAATGATTACTCGGAAGAGCGGCCAAAGTTGGAAGCTCAAGTAGCGCGTGATTTCAGTCAGGCCGATTTCTGCTAGATAGGCAAAAATATTGGAGCAGATTTTAAAAGATACTGCTTGGTAAGGAGAGCGCATGCGGCAGCTTATATCTATATTTATTATTTTATGTTTTGGTATGGTTCATGCGGCAGAGCATCAGGTGCACGTTTCAGAAGATGAGCAGAAAAGAGCTTGGTCTCTGCTTCAGGAAGGGCATAAGCTTAAACGCGATGGGGATCTAGCCGGAGCGATAGATAAGTATGAGTTATCTTTAGTTGCAGACCCCGGCCTTAATGCCGCGACTTCATCACTTGAAGGCGCACAGGCAAAGTTAGCTATAGCCAATTGGGCAAAGGCGGCCCTACCTGCAGAGTGCCGCCAAACCGACGAGACTGCCGAGATAGAATTATTGCTGGGATGCGCAACTGACCATTTCAGTATTTATGGGCAGCCCATACACCCGTCAATAATCGAGGCCCTTCAAGGTTGGATTTCTGACGGAGGTCATCAAATTGTTTCGGTAAATGTAATTGATGCACAGGAAAGCAATTGGGTTTGCTGTGAAGACATTACGTTTGTTGAAAGCTCCGGCTTTTTCCTGGTGAATGAGGATGAAGGCGGCTTCTTTGTATACAAAAGAATTGGCGTGACAGAATCCGGTTTGCATCTGTTGCATACAGTTCAGAATACCGGAGGGTCAGGCCAGTTCAATAGCATCATGATTGTTTCTGTTTCTCTGGACAAAGGGCTGCAGCAAGTTGAGGGGGCAGAAGACGTGATGGTTGTGCAGCCTCTGAATGACCGCCTGCTTGTCAAGAATCTTGGGTATATATCTTTAGGTGACCGCTGGGATGGCCGACTGTCAGTCGAAGGCGATGTTCTTGTTGTTGGGCAGGATGAAGGCTGGTTTTCGGGGCGAGAAGGTTATGAGGACAAAGGTTACCGAATACGAATCGAGTATCCTTAAATAGGTGCAGGAATTTACCCGATAATCACCACCGGGCTGTCCATGTTCTCCATAATTCTTGTTTTTCCTTGAAAATTTTCAGCGTTATCAAGAATGGGCGTGGTGGACTCACCCGCCACTTAGCTTGAATATTCTTTAGGTTTTCCCTTTATTAAAAACTGTAGGAATCAACACCGTGCATTTCCCGAAAGAGATAAGAAACTACTTCCTAAGCTTGCATAAGAAGAATAAATTAGGGTCAGAGTAAAAACCGATGATATTCATTGTTGCTCTGATCCTGTTTTATTTACTTTAGGGTTCTGAACAGACTAGTTAAGTGGTAGCCGAGGGCGGACTCGAACCGCCACGCCCGAAGGCAAGGAATTTTGAATCCCTCATGTCTACCAATTCCATCACTCGGCCATACATGTCTGCCAATTCCAGCACCCCGGCATTTTTGAGGACCCAGTGACTGATTCGGCGGATGCTAGGATACACGTGCTGACATACTTGTTCCATATTCAATAGCATCAATCGGTACAATGCCGGACTATGGATCCAGCTAACTTTCATTATGACCTACCTGTAGAGCTTATTGCGCAGGAGCCTCTGGCGCGTCGTGAAGCGAGCAGACTGCTGTATGTGCCTGTTGCCGGTGACTATCAGGAATGCCAATTTAGCAAGCTAAGTCAATTGCTGCAGGCAGGTGATCTGCTGATATTTAATGACACGCGTGTAATTCCAGGCCGTCTGTATGGGCATAAGTCGAGTGGAGGCAAGGTTGAGATGCTGCTTGAGAGATTACTTGAGCCAGATCTGGCTTTGGCTCAGTTGCGTTCCAGTCGCTCGCCGGGTGAGGGTAGTGAGCTGGTATTTGAGCCGGATATCACAGCTGTGGTTGAAGGCAGGCAGGGTACTTTCTTTCTCCTGCGTTTTGAGTCAGATCTGCAGCCTATTCTTGAGCAGTACGGTCATATTCCTTTACCGCCTTATATTCAACGTGAAGATCAGGATATGGATCGTGATCGTTATCAAACGGTATTTGCTCGTGAGCCTGGTGCGGTAGCTGCACCTACAGCAGGGCTACATTTTAATGATGAGCTGTTGGTTGAATTGGAAGGAAAAGGCATTGAACTTGCTAAACTAACGTTGCATGTGGGCGCAGGTACTTTCCTGCCGTTACGAACGGAGCAAATAGAATCAGGCCGCCTGCATTGTGAGCGCATAATCATTGATGAGGATGTTTGTGCGGCTGTGAGTAGGACACGGAAGCGGGGCGGTCGGGTTATTGCTGTGGGTACAACTGTAGTGCGAGCTTTAGAGTCAGCCGCTGTGGCGGGTGAAACAGGAGCAGTAGAGCCTTTGTGTGGGGAAACCGATATTTTTATTCGGCCGGGTTATAAATTTCAGGTAGTGGATGCGATGATTACTAATTTTCACTTGCCGGAGTCTTCATTGCTTATGTTGGTGAGTGCATTCCATGGTAGCAGTGCGTTATTAGATGCCTATCAATACGCTGTCCGGCATAAGTTTCGTTTCTTCAGTTATGGAGATGCGATGTTTCTTGAGAAGAAGGACGTAACTGTATGAGTAATATACGTTATGACTTGCTGGCTACTGATGGTGTGGCCCGTCGTGGCCGGCTGCATTTCCCGCGTGGGACTATAGAGACGCCTGTGTTCATGCCAGTTGGAACCTACGGTGCAGTCAAGACGCTGACTCCTGAAGAACTGACGGGTCTGGGGGCTGAAATTATCCTTGGTAATACTTTTCATCTGATGTTGCGACCAGGCCCTGAGACTATGCGCCAGCATGGCGGGCTGCATGGCTTTATGCATTGGGATAAACCTGTGCTTACTGATTCCGGCGGCTTCCAGGTCTGGAGTCTGACTACGCGCAATAAGGTGAGTGAAAAGGGAGTGGCGTTTCAGGCACCTACTGATGGTCATCGGGTGATGCTAACGCCAGAGCTTTCGATGGATATGCAAAATGCGCTTGGCAGTGATATCCAGATGGTATTTGATGAATGCACTACTTATCCTGCCACTGAGGATGAAGCTCGCCGTTCCATGGAGTTATCACTGCGCTGGGCTAAGCGCAGTCGGGATCAGTTTGATTCTCTGGATAACCCTGACCGGGCTTTGTTTGGCATTGTGCAAGGTGGTATGTACCCGGATTTGAGGAGCGAGTCGCTGGAAGGGCTCATGAAGGTAGGTTTTGAAGGGCTGGCATTGGGTGGCCTCTCTGTGGGTGAGCCGCTAGAGGAACGGACATTAGTTTTGGATCACACTCTGCCGTTGATGCCTAAGGCTATCCCACGTTATCTGATGGGTGTTGGCCTGCCTACTGATATCCTTGATGCGGTAAAACGGGGGGTGGATATGTTTGATTGTGTTATCCCAACGCGCCATGCGCGAAATGGCTATTTGTTTACTGATGATGGGACGGTGCGTATCCGCAATGCACGTTATAGGGATGATCTGGGGCCTATACAGGCTGATTGTGCCTGCTATACCTGCCAGAATTACAGTCGGGCCTATCTGCGGCACCTGGATAGCTGCGGTGAAATGCTGGGCTCAAGGCTGAACACCATCCATAACCTTCATTTTTATCTGACCCTGATGAGCAGGATTCGAGCGGCAATTGAAGTAGGTGAATTTGACCGGTTTGACGCTGAATTCCGGGATCGCCAGGCTGCAGGTGAGGTATAGCTTGTATTTTTGGGGTAACAGTCTTTTGAACTGCCGTATCTGTGCCATAATACGCCGCCTTTGTGGGCCGCGGTGGCCTGCTCAACGTTAATAAAAGTAGCGATCAATGGATTTCTTTATAAATAACGCATATGCCCAGGAAGCAGCTGGTGGCGCTGAGAGCCTGACAAGCCTGTTACCACTCGTGCTGATCTTCGTGGTTTTTTATTTTCTGCTGATTCGGCCTCAGAGTAAAAGGCAGAAGGAACATAAGGACCTTGTTGCGGGTCTGCAGACTGGTGATGAAGTAACGACGGCAGGTGGTCTGTTAGGTAAAGTTACTGATGTTAAAGATAACTTTGTCAAAATTGAGATAGCCAGTAATGTTGTTGTGACAGTGCAGAAACATACAGTCAGCGCTGTTATGCCTAAAGGCACAATCAAAGCGGCATGATGCCCTCTGACTGCGCACAAAAAAATTTACCTTTACGTATTTCTGACGACATCTGATGAATCATTATCCTGCCTGGAAAAATCTCCTGGTTGCCTTTGTTTTGGTAATTGGCGTGTTTATTGCTTTACCCAATTTGTTTGGTAAAGCTCCATCAGTTCAGATAAGCCGTGATGACAGTGGCAAATTGACTGAAGCAGCAACACTGAAAATAGAAGGTGCTCTTGATAAAGCAGGTATTGTGGCTGAAAACACCTTTGTAGAAAAAGGTCGGTTGATGTTGCAGTTTAATGATGTGGAGCAGCAGCTTCTGGCCAGTGAGTTACTGCGTGACAACCTGGGGGCAAACTATGTTGTTGCTTTGACGCTGGCGCCACGTACACCAGACTGGATTCGTGCAATTGGCTTGCAGCCTATGAGTCTTGGGCTTGATCTGCGCGGTGGGGTGCACTTCCTCTTTGAAGTTGATATGGATGCAGCCATATCTCAGCGCATGGAAATCATTTCCAATGACATTAATCGTTTGTTACGCGCTAAACGTATTCGTCGGGCTGTTCGGGTTAGCGGTAATGAAGTGCGTGTTCGATTGGGTGATGCCAGCAATCTGGATCAGGCTGAGGAACTGATAAGCGACTATGACAGTCTGCTGGATATTCGCAGGGTTACTGTTGGCGAAGAAGAGCAGATTATTGTGCGTATGACCGATGATCAAATTCGTGCCCGCCAGGATTTTGCTATTCAGCAAAATACTGTCACATTGCGTAATCGTGTGAATGCTTTGGGCGTTGCTGAGCCACTGGTACAACGTCAGGGCATAAACCGTATTGTTGTGCAATTGCCAGGAGTGCAGGACCCAGCACAGGCCGAACGTATACTTGATGCTACTGCAACACTTGAATTTCGACTGGTTTGTGAAGGTGAAAACGCCTATGAGGCCCAGCGGCGTGGGCGCTCGCTCAATGTTGGTTGTGAGCTTTTTTATGACCGTCAGCAACAGCCAGTACTCCTGAAACGGGGTGCGATAGTTACAGGTGATCAGCTGATAGATGCAAGTCAGGGTTTTACTGATGGTAGCCCCGCTGTGAACGTATCACTCGACGGTAAAGGCGCCGATGAGATGTTACGTACGACTCGTGAAAATGTTGGTAAGCCGATGGCAGTCCTTTTTGTTGAACAGAGCCGGGAACTGGTTGAACGGGACGGCGAAACAGTACAAGTGACTCAAACTGAGCGAGAAGTTATTAATGTTGCAACGATTAATGGTGTATTCAGCAGTCGTTTTCAGATTACAGGTGTAGATGTGGTTGAAGCACGTGACCTATCTATGTTGCTGCGTGCAGGTGCGCTTGCCGCACCTATTTATAAGGTTGAAGAACGTACGATAGGTCCGAGTCTTGGGCAGGACAATATAGACAGGGGCCTTAGCGCAATACTGCTCGGCTTTGCTCTGGTTGTGGTGTTTATGGGGTTGTACTACCGGGTGTTTGGTATCGCGGCCGACATTGCATTGTTTACTAATCTGGTTCTTATGGTGGCAATACTGTCTATGCTGCAGGCTTCTCTTACTTTGCCGGGTATTGCAGGCATTGTGCTTACGGTTGGTATGGCTGTAGATGCCAATGTATTGATCTTTGAGCGTATCCGAGAGGAACTGCGTAATGGTAATTCACCACAGGCAAGTATCCACTCTGGTTATGAGAAGGCCTTATCTACTATTGCTGATGCCAATGTTACAACATTGATTGCTGCGATTGTTTTATTCGCTTTTGGCACTGGCCCGGTTAAGGGTTTTGCTATCACCTTATCAGTGGGTATTGTGACCTCGATGTTTACATCCATTATTGGTACTCGTGCATTGGTAAATCTAATTTATGGAGGTCGTCGTCTTGAGCGACTTCCCATTTAAAGCCGGTTGAATCGTGAGAGTTATTAACAGTAAAACTAATTTTGATTTTATGGGTAGGCGTAATATTGCCATGGCGCTGTCGGCGCTCGTTATTATTGTATCCATTTCATCACTAGCCATTAAAGGCCTTAATTTTGGTGTTGATTTTACTGGCGGCCTGTTGCTGGAACTGGGTTATGAGCAGCCTGCTGACCTGGGTGCTATTCGTGAGCGCCTGGAAGAGTCCGGGTTTGAAGGTGCACAGGCACAGCATTTTGGTAATACCAGTGATGTGCTTATTCGCATGCTGCCACGTCCTGATGTTGAAACCGCACAACTAGGTCAGCAGATACTTACGTTATTAAAGGCTGGTGATGTCGCTGTTGAATTGCGCCGTGTTGAATACGTTGGTCCACAGGTTGGTGAGGAGCTGACCGAGCGGGGTGGTACCGCCATGATATTCGCAATTTTAATGATCATGGCCTACATCATGTTTCGGTTTCAGTGGAAGTTTGCATTGGGTTCAGTTGCCGCACTGGTGCATGACGTTGTCATTGTAGTTGGTGTTTTTTCTTTGTTGCAGTTGCCATTTGACTTATCGGTGCTTGCAGCAGTCCTGGCTGTGATCGGTTATTCACTAAACGATACGATTGTAGTATTTGATCGAATTCGGGAAAACTTCCGTTTGATTCGCCGGGGTACATCTGCGGCAATTATGAATACTTCGATTAACCAGATGCTAGGTCGTACGATGATCACTAGTCTGACGACACTGCTTGTTGTGATGTCGTTATTTTTTCTTGGCGGTGAAGTGGTAAGTGGTTTTTCCAGCGCGCTTATGGTCGGTATTGTGGTGGGTACTTATTCATCAATCTATATAGCCAGTACTACAGCATTGGCACTTAATGTAAGTCCGGAGGATTTGCTGGAACAAAAGAAAGATGATGAATTTGATAGTGAGCCCTGATAGATATCAGTTGCTAATGTTCAGGTGTCTCAGGCCATAGTCGGGGTCAATAGCGGGCGTAATAAATTTTCCAGGTCGCTATGTACTTTAGGGGCGCCAGCAATGATGTTGCCGGTTTCCATATAGTCCCCGTCATCTGTCATGCTGCTAATTATGCCGCCAGCTTCACGCAGTATCAGGCTGCCAGCTGCAAGATCCCAGGGCTGTAAGCCAAATTCCCAGAAACCATCCAGACGACTTGCAGCCAGGTAACACAGATCGAGCGCTGCTGAACCCGGACGTCTGCAATCCCCAGCCACCTGCATAACGGCGCGAAACTGATTCAGGTAAGTTTCCATCCATTGGTCACTTGACCGGTAGGGGAAGCCTGTGCCGATGAGGGCGCCTTCCAGACGTTGCTGATTTTTTACACGAATACGGTGGCCGTCGAGTTGGGCACCAACACCGCGTATAGCCGTAAATAATTCTTGGCGGTTTGGGTCATAGACCACACCGACAGACATGCGACCTTTAATTTGTAAACCAATAGAAACAGCGTACATGGGGAAGCCATGTAGATAATTGGTTGTGCCATCAAGTGGGTCTATGATCCAAAGATGCTCATCACCTTCCCGCAGGCCCGATTCTTCGCCAAGAATGCCATGTTGCGGGTAACGCTCATGGATAAGCTCGATAATGGCTTCTTCGGCGGCAATATCAACTTTACTGACAAAGTCGTTGCGCGCTTTGCTGTGCACCTCAATTTGGTCCAGCTTTTTTGTGTAGCGCATGGCAAGATCGCCTGCACGGCGGGCGGCCTCGATAGCGGTATTTAGCAGTGCTTGCATAGATATTCCGAGAAAACTGGTAACAGATGCAGATCATCAGTCCAGACGCGCCATGCGCGGTGAGCGCGGTAGAATAAGCAAACCAGCTGTAGAACACCAGCTTAAAATGAACTGCTGTGGAATGGCAGATACCTTTTGTAGGATAGAAAATGAATCACCCTATACGTTTTGTGCTTTGTGAAACCTCCCACCCGGGGAATATAGGTGCTGCAGCTCGGGCGATTAAAACCATGGGTTTTAGTGACCTTACGCTGGTAAATCCAAAGGAATTTCCCAGCAGGGAGGCTGATGTCCGGGCCTCAGGTGCTGTGGATGTATTGCAGCAGGCTAAAGTGGTGGCTACGCTGGGTGAAGCGATAGCTGATAGTGGCCTGGTGGTGGGTGCGAGTGCCCGTCGGCGTAAACATCATTGTCCGGAACTGAACCCACGTGAATGTGCAGGCAGGACACTGACAATGGCTGCAAGCAAAGAGGTTGCTATAGTCTTTGGTACTGAACGTGTGGGGCTTTCCAATGAACAAATGGATCAGTGCAATGCACTTGTTTATATTCCTGCGAACCCAGATTACAGTTCACTTAATCTTGCCTCAGCAGTGCAACTGATCGCCTATGAACTGAGATTTGCACAAGATTTATTTGAGCCTTTGCAGGAACCCGAATTTCCACCCGCATCCGGTCGGGATATGGAATTATTTTATGAGCATCTTGAACGTGTAATGTTTGCCAGTGGATTTCTGAAACCTAATAACCCGCGCCATACAATGCGCAAGTTACGGCGTTTGTTTAATCGTGCTGAGCCTGATGAGCATGAACTTAATATTTTGCGGGGGTTGCTAGCCTCAGTAGAGACAGGTGATACCGATGACTGATGATCTGAAAGAAACGGTTTATCTTGATTATGCAGCGACCACGCCAGTTGATCCGCGTGTGCGGGATTGTATGGTGATGTGCCTTGAGCAAAGCGAAGGCTTTGGTAACCCGGCATCAAGTACCCATGTTTACGGTGAACAGGCAGCAGTTGTAATCAGGCAAGCCGCAATAGATGTGGCCACATTGATTAATGCCAGCCCGGATGAGTTGGTATGGACATCAGGTGCAACCGAGTCTGACAATCTTGCAGTTTTAGGTGCCGCTCATTTTAAGGCTATGAAGGGGCGGCATATTGTCACTGTGGTAACCGAACATAAGGCTGTTCTGGAAAGTTGTGCACAGTTAGAGCAGGAAGGTTTTACGGTGACTTATCTTCGTCCGGATGGCACAGGTCTGATTAGTGCTAAAGACCTTGCAGCAGCATTGCGTCCGGATACAACTCTCGTCTCGGTCATGCATGCGAACAATGAAACGGGTGTGGTTCAGGATATTGGTGCTATAGGTTCGGTCTGTCGGCAGCATGATGTTCTCCTGCATGTTGATGCTGCACAGAGTATTGGCAAGTTGCCTGTTGATGTAATTGCTCAGCAAATAGACTTGCTTTCATTCAATGCTCATAAGGCATGTGGGCCCAAGGGGGTTGGTGCCTTGTACCTTAATCGTGAGCGTATCAGACGGATTGAACCACTGCTTTATGGTGGCGGGCAGCAGAGGGGCATACGACCCGGAACATTGGCAGTACACCAAATTGCTGGGATGGGGGAAGCTTTACGTATTTTGGGTGATGAGATGGAGGCAGAAGCAAGCCGAGTCTCTTGCTTGCGTGACCGGCTGTGGCAGGGCATAGGACAGCTCCCTGGGGTAGTTCTGAATGGGCACCCTGAACAGCGTTTGTGCTCTATTTTAAATGTCAGCGTTGCGGGGGTGGAGGGTGAAAGTCTGCAGTTTGCGCTTGATGGCCTGGCTGTTTCCAGTGGTTCTGCATGTAATTCAAGCAGTGGTGAACCGTCCTATGTGTTGCGCAGCCTGGGGTTGTCAGATCAGCTGGCAGAGGCATCTATCCGTTTTAGCTTGGGACGATTTACTACGGAAGCTGATATTGATCAGGCCATTAAGTTATTCACCCGTGCACTAGCCTATTTGCAGGCATTGTCTTGCGGGGCAAGTATGAAGGTTAATGGATGAGTAGATACCCGCAGCAGGTTGTTGCTTATTTTCACCGTCCGGTTTGTTCTGGCGGTACGATGCTGCAAGGCGAAGCAGGCTCTGTAGAGCAGGGTGCATGGATTGCTATAGCAGCTGATTGTGAGGCAGGTCAGTTAAAAAATGTGGGTTTCCACGCATTTGCCTGTCCACATATAATCGCTGCCTGCCATTGGGCTGTTGAGGTGCTTGAAGGTGCACCAGTGCAGGCATTGCAGGATATACAGCTGGATAAACTGCAGCAAGAGTTCGAGATTCCTGTTGAAAAAGCAGGTAAACTACTGATTCTCAAGGATGCCTTTACCAGTTGTTATGCGGCTGCTGGAAGCGTCACTTAGTTGTAAAAGCTAAAAGAGGCAGGCTGCTATTTTAATGAGGAAAATATGGCAATAACACTGACAGACAGTGCTGCTGAGCGGGTACGGAGCTACCTTGAAAGCCGGGGGTCGGGTTTCGGGTTAAGGCTCGGTGTTAAGAAAACAGGTTGTTCCGGTTTTGCCTACGTCATTAATTATGCGGATGAGGTTGAGCCTGACGATATCGTGTTTGAGGATGCGGGCGTATCTGTTGTTGTCGACCCGGAAAGTCTTGCATTAATTGATGGTACTGAGGTCGATTTTGTTAAGGAAGGCTTAAATGAGGCATTTAAGTTTAGGAACCCGCAGGCAAGTAGTGAATGCGGCTGCGGAGAAAGTTTCAACGTTTAGGCGGACGTATGTGGCGCATTCGCGTCCGGTTCAGTGGATCCAGAATGATTTAAAAACAAATGGTTCGCAGTTTTGCGCTATGCAAAATTGCGATTTTATGCAAATAACTTAAGGTATTGGACAAACAGTATGGCTATCGAACGAACATTTTCCATCATCAAACCTGATGGAGTAGAAAAAAATTTAATTGGTGAGATTTATAAGCGCTTTGAAGGGGCAGGTCTGCATATTATTGCATCACGGATGATCCATCTTTCAAAAGAGCAGGCAGAAGGTTTCTATGCAGTCCATAGTGAACGTCCTTTTTTCAATGATCTGGTTGCTTATATGACATCCGGGCCAGTTATGGTGCAGGCACTAGAAGGTGAGAATGCAATCGTGCAGAACCGGACACTTATGGGTGCAACGAATCCTGCGGATGCGGATGCAGGAACTATTCGTGCTGATTATGCCGCGAGTATTGAAGAAAATATTGTGCATGGATCAGACGGTCCTGATACGGCTGCAGAAGAAATTCAATTCTTCTTTGGTGATGATGGAATCTGCCCGCGCACACGTTAGATTTAACGGCTCTTGAAGTGCTTTGTATGTTTTCTCGCAATGATTAGTTGCTGATCTTCATGATGAATACAGAATCTCTGAATCTGTTGGGTATGCCTCGAGGTGATCTCGAGGCGTATTTCTCATCTATGGGAGAAAAACCATTTCGTGCCAGACAGTTAATGCGCTGGATGTATCGTCGCTCAGTGCTGGACTTGGCTGAAATGACAGATCTTAGTCAGGCGCTGCGTGATCATTTGAATGGCAAAATCAGCCTTGGTTTGCCTGATGTCAGAGACCGTCAGCAATCAACAGATGGCACGGTTAAATGGTTGCTGGATGTTGGTAAAAGTCAGGATGTTGAGACTGTCTTTATTCCAGAAGAGGGTCGGGGTACATTATGCGTATCCTCACAGGTGGGTTGTGCTATGGATTGCCCTTTTTGTGCTACCGGGCGTCAGGGGTTCAACCGTAACCTGTCAGCAGCTGAAATTATTGGTCAGGTGCTGCTTGCTGTACGAGATCTGGGAGGCACAGGTGAGGACTCTCCTGTAACAAATGTCGTGTTTATGGGCATGGGGGAGCCACTGGCAAACTTCCGTGAGGTAACTGCTGCATGTGATCTGCTAACTGATGATCTTGGTTTTGCTTTATCACGCCGCAGAGTTACGGTGAGTACATCAGGGCTTGTGCCGCAGATAAAACGTCTGGCAGAGGTTACGAATGTTGCATTGGCTATATCTTTACATGCGACAAGAGATGAGTTGCGTAATGATTTGGTGCCTATTAACCGCAAGCACCCAATTACTGAATTATTGCGGGCTTGCTGGGATTATGCGGCTCAGACTAATAGTAAACAGATTACCTTTGAATACATTATGCTTGATGGTGTAAATGATGACCGACAAGATGCTATTGAGCTTGCTGGTTTACTGCAGGGGTATCCGGCAAAAGTAAACCTGATACCGTTTAATCCGGTTGCTGGCACGCCTTTTGGCAGAACGCCACAGAAACGTGTAGATGCATTTCGAAAGGTTTTGATGGATAAGGGTGTCATTACAATTACGCGTCGCCCCCGCGGTGATGATATAGATGCTGCTTGCGGGCAGCTTGCAGGTAATCTGGATAACAAAGTTCGGGTCCCGCTGGCACAAAAGATGTTGCATACGGTGAATAAATCATGAATGTTCATAAATTGATTCCGATTCTTTTAGGCATGCTGTTAATTGGTTGTGTTACGACTAATAGTGCTGATATGCCGAAATCCAAAGAAGATGCGGCACGGCTGAATATGGACTTGGGCATAAGCTATCTGCGCCAGGGTGATTTGGACCGGGCTATGTACAAGTTGCAGAAGTCGCTTGATATAGAAAGCCATAATCCAACGGCACACCGTATGTTGGGACTGGTGTATGAAAGAATGGATGACTTGCAGAGTGCAAAAAAGCAATATCAAATTGCGGTTAAACAGGGACCTGATGATGCGGACGCATTGAATCAGCTTGCAAGTTTTATTTGTTCAACTGGTGATGCTCGTGCCTCGCTTAAATATTATGACCGAGCATTAAAGGTCCCGCGTTATAAAAGTCGTTATAACATCTATACCAATGCAGGCATTTGTGCCAAGGAATTTGACCTGGAGCTGGCAGAAAGCTATTTACGTAAGGGGCTTGCTGAAAATGCGATCTTTCCTGAAGGGCTCTACCAAATGGCAGATGTAACCTTCAGGCGTGGGCGTTACCTGCAGTCCAGAGCATTTATTCAGCGTCGTATGGAAGTTGCTCCTGCATCACCTGAGGTGCTGTGGTTGGGTTTCCGTATAGAGATTGAATTAAACGATAAGTTATCTGCAGAAGAGTTCAGTAACAGATTGCTTGAAGAGTTTCCTGCATCCATAGAGACCAGGTTGCTTGAAGAATTACAGCGTGATGTACAAAAAATTGGCTAACAAAACTGAAACTGAGGCTGACCCAAGCACAACGGAAGAAATGGTTGATGCAAGCCCGGGTGACCGGTTGCGTAAGGCTCGTGAAACTATGGGCATGAGTGCTGAAGAGGCCGCTCATGATTTGCGTCTTGATTATGAGGTGGTCATAGCGCTTGAGGCTGCTCATTATGAGACCTTGGGCGCCCCGGTGTTTATCCGTGGGTATATGCGTAGTTATGCGCGTCTTCTGGGATTACCAGAAGACGAAATAGTTGCGGGTTTTGTAGCGTATGAGACAGAACCTGAAGAATTTCGTACTTTATCTACACAATCAGTGGTTAAACCAGGTGCCAGTCTGGCTAATTTTATGCTCTGGGTATTATTAGGCATAGTTATTTTTGCTGGTTTAATTTATCTGATGATTGGTGATGAAAAGGAACCTGTCGGTGAAGTAGATAAAGGTGAATTTATAGCGCCTGTAACTGATTCGGTAGTTGTAGAACCAGCAGCAGAGCCTGTTTCAACAGGGCCGGTGTTGATGCAATTGACACTCAGTTTTACAGAAGAGTGTTGGGTCGAAGTATCTGATACTCGTAATCGTTTGATCTATGGGCTAGAGAAGCCGGGTACATCTATCACAGTAGAAGGTGAACCACCATTGCGTCTGTTTCTTGGTAATTTGCAGGCTGTCAGTATGAAGCTGGATGGTGAGGTTTTTATGGTGCCAGGCAGAGCACGCTCCAGAAACAATACGGCACGATTTACTATCAATGCTACTGATAAATCTGAGGCAAAACAGGAATGAGTAAACAGGTTAGTAGTATTCGTGGCATGAGTGATGTGCTACCGGAAGATACACCGCTTTGGCAATATATTGAGGGAGTGCTCAAAACAGTTGTGCAGAGTTACGGTTATCATGAATTGCGTGTGCCAGTAGTCGAGCGGACTGAGCTTTTTAAACGGTCTATCGGTGAAGTGACTGATATCGTTGAGAAGGAAATGTATACCTTCTCTGACCGTAATGATGAAAGCCTGACACTACGTCCGGAAGGTACGGCAGGAATTGTGCGGGCAGGCATCGGCAATGGTCTGCTTTATAACCAGAAGCAAAAACTGTGGTTAACGGGTCCCATGTTTCGATATGAGAAACCACAAAAAGGACGGTATCGGCAGTTTTATCAGTTTGATGTGGAGGCGTTTGGCTACGAAGGCCCGGATATTGATGCTGAACTGATTATGATCTCTGCACGGGTCTGGAAGTTGCTGGGTCTTGATGCACTTGAATTGCAGCTCAATTCACTGGGTACCCCTGAGTCACGCGTTACTTATCGTGCGGAATTGATAGAGTATTTTTCTGCGCATAAAGATGAGTTGGATGATGAGAGTCAGGCTCGCCTGCTGCGTAACCCGATGCGCTTGCTTGATAGTAAGCATCCTAAAATGCAGGCTTTAATTGAAGCGGCACCCAGAATTACAGATCACCTTGATAATGAGTCAGCAGAGCATTTTGCAGGTCTGCAGGAGCTACTTGGTGGGGCAGGCATAAAATTTAAGGTTAATAGTCGTCTGGTGCGCGGTCTGGATTATTATTCACGAACAGTTTTTGAGTGGGTAACAGACAAACTGGGTGCGCAGGGCGCTGTTTGTTCAGGTGGGCGTTATGATGGTCTGGTTGAGCATCTTGGTGGTAAGGCCACACCTGCTATAGGTTGGGCGGTTGGTCTTGAGCGACTCATAGAATTGTATCGAGTGACCAATGGGGCTGGCCCAGTGACAGCTCCTGATGCCTATCTGGTGGCAGTTGGTGATGCCGCCGCAGCTCAGGCGCTCTTATTCGCTGAAATGCTGCGTAATGAGGTGCCGGGGATGATTGTGGAGGTGAACTGTGGTGGGGGCAGCTATAAAGCCCAGTTCAAGCGAGCTGACAAAAGTGGTGCCCGGGTGGCATTAATTCTTGGTGAGCAGGAGGTTGAGTCCAGACAGGTGGGTATTAAAGCCCTCAGGCAGGATGCAGAGCAGTTCACAGTAGCCTGGGAGAAGGCAGCTGCAGCTATAACTTCGACTGAATGAACGGGGCAAATAATACTGAGAATACCCCGCCTAGCATATGAAGGGTGCAATAATATACAGTTTTGTGATGTTCGGTCTGACTGGGCATGAAATGATTTGAGGGTTTTTAAGTGGACGAGTTTTTAACAGACGATCAACAGGCAGATCGTGCTAAACAATGGTTGCGTGAGAATGGCGTATTTGTTGTTGCAGGTATTGTGCTTGGTCTGGCTTTATTATTTGGCTGGCAGCGTTGGGAAGAACACAAGCTTGTGCAGGCAGGTGAAGCTTCAGTAGTCTGGGAGCAGTTACGCTCTGCCATTGAAGGTGAGCGTTATAACGAAGTGGATGAAATACTGGCATTGCTGGAAAGTGACTATGCAACGACCCCCTATCTTGATCAGGGCAGATTGGCTATTGCACGCATGCACATGGATCGTAATTCACCGGAAGAAGCTCTTAATGTTCTGAATGCTTTGATTAAAAGCCCGGTTGATAATCAATTGCTTACAATTGCAGAATTACGTATTGCACAGATTTACCTCTATCAGGAACGTTTTGATGAGGCTCTTGCTATTCTTGGCCCTGATGAGGCAACGCCATTTGTGGCTTCATTCCATGAATTACGTGGCGACATTTTTTTTGCACAAGGGCAGCTTGAGAATGCCCTTGATGAATATCAGCTAGCACTCGATAAGGATAAGTATTCTGTTATTGATAGAGCCTATGTGCAGATTAAGCTTGATGATGTATCAGGTTCTATTGCAGTAATGGTTATAGATGAGAAGGTCGAGCCTGTGGTTCAACAGGAAATACCATCAGTAGATATTCCTGCCGGTGAGGAAGAGTAGCTAGAAATTTCCTGGTTTTAATCATGCGTATTCTTCTTAAATATTGGCAGTACGGCAGTAAAATCCTTTTTTCTGTAGTGCTTGCACTCGCACTGGTGGCATGTAGCTCAGCTGATATTGACCCAGAAGACTTGCCGGCAGAACTGGTCAAATTTAAACCGTCAATAAAAATAAGCAAGGTTTGGCGTAGGGGTGTGGGTGATGATACCGAAAATCTACGTCTTGCATTACGGCCTGCAACGGATGGTACTGCAATATATGGAGCTTCTCATGATGGGAAGATTATTGCAGTAGAGGCAGAAAAAGGCCGCCGTATCTGGAAAACCAAAACGGGCCTGCCGATTTCCGGTGGCCCCGGGACCGATGGTAAAGTTGTTGTTGCTGGTTCTAGTGATGGTGATCTGGTTGCACTGGATGCTGTAACGGGAGCAGAACTGTGGCGTATCAGTGTTACCAGTGAAGTGCTTGCTGCGCCTGCTGTGGTGCTGGATAGGGCTGTTGTACGTACTGTAAACGGTAAATTGGCAGCGTTTAGTAATGAAACTGGTGAGCAGTTGTGGTCAATACAACAATCAATGCCCAAGCTGTCAGTACGTGGGACTGCAGCACCTGTAATTGCACGTAATAATGTTATTAGTGGCTTTGATAACGGCCGGGTATCTGCATTTGATTTAAACGATGGTGCCCTTATCTGGGATGTGCTGCTTCAGTTACCAAGTGGGCGCTCTGAGATTGAACGACTTGCCGATATAAATTCAACCGTTGCTGTTGCTGGTGGTGATGTATATGCCGTTGGCTATCAGGGCCAGCTTGCGGCCATTGCTATAGAGTCAGGCAAGTTATTGTGGTCACGGGATATGTCCAGCTACAGTGGCCTGGCAGTAGATGTCAGTACAATATTTGTCACCAATCAGTTTAGTGAACTTGTTGCACTGTCACGCGGCTCAGGCCGAGAATTGTGGCGAAAGAAAGAGCTGCGTAATCGAGATGCTTCGGCCCCTGCCGTAATAGGTGGTTCAGTCGTGGTGGGTGACTACGAAGGTTATCTTCATTGGTTTGATCTTGAAACCGGAGATTTGCAGGCCAGGGTCAGGGCAGGTTCAGATCGCATAAGCTCTCAGCCATTGGTTGTTAATGACATCCTGTACGTTATGAGTGATAACGGCTCTATGTATGCGTACAAAATCAAATCATCTAAAAACCGGTAGGAATGAACTGTGCTGCCTGCGATTGCTCTGGTTGGACGGCCTAATGTAGGCAAGTCCACGTTGTTTAACCGGTTGACCGGTACGCGTGATGCACTTGTTGCTGATTTTCCCGGTCTGACTCGTGACCGACTTTACGGTTATTGTCGTTCTGCTAATGATTCGGTAATCATAATTGATACCGGTGGTTTAAGCGGTGATCAGGATGAGATGAGCCGTCTCATGGCTAAACAGGTCGAATTGGCAGTCGCCGAAGCAGACGTGGTTGTCTTTTTGGTAGAAGCAGCTACGGGCGTTACAGCTGGTGATGAAGAGATTACCCGGTTGTTGCGTCATTCTGGTAAGCAGGTGTTGCTGGCAGTTAATAAGGCTGAAGGTTTACCTGCAGCAGAAACAGCAGCTGAATTCTGGTCTATGGGGCTGGGTGAGCCACATGTGGTTTCTGCCGCGCGTGGTGACCGGGTTAATGATTTGCTAACTGCAGCATTAGCCCTGTGCCCTCCCGATACCGATGGGACAACAAGTGTAGTGCCATCGGGGACGCGTATTGCTGTGGTTGGCAGGCCCAATGTAGGTAAATCCACCTTAATCAATCGTTATCTAGGTGAGGAACGCCTGGTTGCAACTGATGAGGCGGGTACCACGCGTGACAGTATCTACGTGCCTTTCGAATTTGAAGGGCAGAGCTTTGTACTTGTTGATACAGCAGGTATTCGCCGTCGTGCAAAGGTAGAGGAAGGTGTTGAAAAATTCAGTGTAGTTAAGTCACTTAAAGCCATCGAAGAAGCTGATGTCGTTATGGTTCTGCTTGATGGGCATCAGGGTATTACCGATCAGGATGTGTCATTGATTGGCCTAGTGTTAGAGCGTGGCAGGGCAATGACTATAGGCATTAATAAATGGGATGGCCTGAGTAGTGCTGAAAAAGGTAAGTTACGTCGTGAACTGGACCGGAAGTTGCCCTTTGTTGATTTTGTAAATCAGCACCATATTTCAGCTAAGCATGGCAGCAATATCTATGAGTTACTTGCCAGTGCTGTGGACGCCGCAGAATGTGCATTTTGTGAGATGCCAACCAGCCGACTGAGTCAGATACTCAATGATGCTATTACTGCTCATCCGCCTCCGATGGTAAGGAGCCGCAGAATTAAGCTTAGTTACGCCCATCAGGGTGGGCGTAATCCACCTGTAGTTGTGGTGCATGGAAACCAGACTTCACGTTTACCGGGTGCTTATCGTCGTTATCTGGTGAATTGCTTTCGCAAAGCTTTTCGTCTGACGGGTACACCGATGCGTCTGGAACTGGTAACCAGCCGGAACCCCTATGAGGGTAAACGTAATAAGCTGACCCCCCGACAGGCTCGCAGCCGTTTGCGGGTGCGTAACCGTGCCAAGCGTTGAAAGGCTTTGGCTGGTATTGCCATTTGGCGTTATGAACTTATAACTAATCAGCGCTTTGCAGGCGTTTCCTGTGTCGCATAATAGACGCTGTTGAAGATCCATGGCAGAGCATTGTGAGCACAGCACGTAAATATTTTGATTTCCCGGGTACTTTTGAAATGCGCCGTGGAGGTGTCCTTGAAACCCCCAGGGTTGCGTATGAGACCTGGGGTGAGCTATCGGCTGCACGTGACAATGCCGTAGTTATTTTCACTGGTTTGTCACCCTCTGCCCATGCAAGTTCTTCACAGGAGGATAAGGCACCAGGGTGGTGGGAAGAGATGGTGGGGCCGTCACGACCCATTGATACCCGCAAATTTTTCGTGATATGTATTAATTCACTGGGCAGTTGCTTTGGCTCAACCGGTCCGGCATCTGTAAACCCCGCAACAGGCGAAGCTTACCGACTGGATTTTCCTCTGGTGACTCTGGAAGATGTGGCAAACCTTGGTCGAGAGGTGGTCCGCAGTCTTACTATTGAGCGCCTTTATGCATTGGTCGGTCCATCTATGGGTGGCATGACAGCATTGGCTTATGCGGCTATGTACCCGGGTACCTATGAACGCCTGCTGATACTTTCAGCCGGGGCGCGCTCAATGCCTTTTGCTACTGCATTACGTGCATTACAACGTGAAATGATTCGTCGTGACCCTGACTGGAATAATGGTGATTACCCTGAAGGTGGTGGACCTATTACGGGTATGCGATTGGCTCGTAAGCTGGGCATGATTACTTATCGTTCTGCTGAAGAATGGGAACAGCGCTTTGGTCGTGAACGGGTGCCTGAGGAACGTAAGTCCGGTGACAGTTTTGCGCTGGACTTTGAGGTTGAGTCGTATCTTGAGGCACATGCAAACAAGTTTACGGGCCAGTTTGATCCCAATTGCTATCTTTATCTGTCACGCGCATCTGATATTTTTGATATTGCAGAGCACGGTGGGTCAGTAGAGGCCGGATTGGCGCGTATAAATGCACCTAAAGCACTAGTGATAGGTGTAGTAACTGATTTGTTGTTCCCAGTGCATCAGCAAGAGGAGCTTGCGGAAGGCATCCGGCAGTCGTCAGGCAGTGTTGAATTCCTTGAGCTGGCATCTATCCAGGGGCATGACTCCTTTCTGGTAGATATGGACAGGTTCCGTCCACCCGTACATGACTTCCTTGCTGACTAAGCGGTCATAATTTATCTGCTTTAGTCTTACCGGTTTTGGTTGGCTTTTCAGGGATAGTCTTTTCAACGGTTGCTTCAAATTGACCTTTGGCTAGCTGCGTTTTTATCCTGTCACCCGGTTTAAGGTTGCCAGCATTATTTAACAGCTTACCGGATGTTGAGCTCCACACAATTGCATACCCGCGTTCCAGCGTTGCCAGAGGGCTGACTGCATTCAGGCTGCCAGCAGTAATTGCAGCACGGCTACTCACAGCATTAAGAATGTGACGCATGACACTGGTAAGTTGCTGTTGTTTTGCATTTAGTCGCTCGGTAAGTCGAGCCAGCTTTTCAGCAGGTACTGCATTACGTAACCGCATGGTGAGCTGTTGATATTCAGCCTGCTGTGTTTCCAGATGTTCCTGGGTGCTTGTTGTAAGTCTGCGGATAAGTTCGTCACTTCGTTGTTGTAGCTGGCCCAGTACAGCACCTGGGTGTATACGATTCAGGCGGCTTGATAATTGTTTGTGCTGTTCAGATTGCGCAGCCCACAAGCGCCGCAGTGATAGCTCTGCACGGCGATCTATGGCAGTAAATGTGCGTAACAGTTCGTCCTTGTCGGGTGTGACAAGTTCGGCGGCACCAGAGGGGGTTGGGGCACGTACATCAGCGACCAGGTCTGTAATTGTAAAATCTATTTCATGGCCTACACCAGAAATTATGGGTAGTGGGCAGTCATATATTGCACGCGCAACATTTTCTTCATTAAATGACCAGAGGTCTTCCAGTGAACCGCCACCACGAGCAATAATTAACACGTCACATTCGTTTCGATTAATGGCAACTTGTAGTGCATGGATAATTTCATCATTGGCGCCATCACCTTGTACCCGGGTTGGATAAATAATGATATCGGCAGTCGGGAAGCGCCGTTTTAGTATATGCAGAATATCCCGAATAGCAGCGCCAGTCGGGGAAGTGATGATGCCGATACGACCGGGTAGTTTTGGTAAATTTTGTTTATGCTGCACATCAAACAGGCCTGCTTTACTTAGTCTGGCCTTGAGGTCCTCAAATTTTCTGCGCAACAGTCCTTCACCACCGTCCTCCATGTGTTCGACAATTAGCTGGTAATTTCCACGTGCTTCATAAATGCTAACGCGTGCCTGTAGAAGTACCAGAGATCCGTCTTCAGGGTGAAAATTCAGTTTGCGGTTATTGCCCCGAAACATGGCGCAACTGACCTGTGCCTTGTCGTCTTTAAGGGTGAAATAGATGTGCCCTGAGCCAGGGCGTGCCAGATTAGATATTTCTCCGGACACCCAGAGGTTTGGAAGCCCGCCTTCAAGCAGACGTCTCGCCTCACGATTCAAGCGGCTGACGGTAAAGACATCAGTGTCGCCTGGATTGGAATTGGAGCTGAAAATATTGCTTCTATTGCTATCAGGAGCCATTTTGTTGTCGTTTATGCCTGTTTCTGTGTAATAGGTAGTTTACGCGGATTTGCTCGAGGCGTACCATTACGTGCTTGACCTCACGCGAATGCCAACCGGCCACCCTGGTGAGACCGGCGAATTTGTGTACATACAATAAACATATAAATAAGGTTAACTTATGCGGATAGCCAAGGAAGCACTCACCTTTGATGATGTATTGCTCCGCCCGGAATATTCGGACATTTTGCCACGCGAGGTGGAACTGAATACTCGGGTCACCCGCGAAATTCAACTTAATATTCCGCTTGTATCTGCAGCCATGGATACGGTTACTGAATCCAGGCTTGCTATTGCTCTTGCGCAAGAGGGCGGGATGGGCATCATCCATAAAAATATGAGCCCAGCTGATCAGGCACGAGAAGTTCGTCGGGTTAAGGTGTTTGAAAGCGGTATCGTCACTAATCCAATTACTGTGTCTCCTGATAAAACTATCAGAGAAGTTATAGAGCTAACTCGAGCCAAAGGCATTTCCGGTATGCCAGTGGTTGATAAGGGTAAGACAGTTGGTATTGTGACGCACCGTGATTTGCGTTTTGAAACCCAGCTTGATGCACCTGTGTCATCCGTAATGACACATCAGGATAAGCTCATTACTGTAAAAGAAGGCGCCGACAAAGAAGAGGTGTTGTCGTTGCTGCATAAATACCGTATCGAAAAAGTATTAATCGTTAACGATAATTTTGAATTACGTGGAATGATTACTGCCAAGGATTTTCAGAAGGCGGTTGACTATCCACTGGCATGTAAGGACCATCGTGGTGCATTACGTGTTGGTGCTGCTGTTGGCACCGGCGGCGACACGGATGAACGTGTGGAGCAACTGGTAGCCGCCGGGGTTGATCTGATTGTTGTTGATACGGCTCATGGTCACACCAAAGGTGTCATAGACCGGGTTGGGCAGGTTAAGAAACAGTACCCGGATATGCAGGTAGTTGCTGGCAATATTATTTCGAGTGATGCCGCTGAGGCGCTGGTTAAGGCTGGTGTAGACGGGGTAAAGGTTGGCATAGGGCCAGGTTCCATATGCACAACCAGGATTGTGGCAGGTGTTGGGGTTCCTCAGATAAGCGCGGTTGCTGAGGTTTCTGAGGCCATGTTGAAGAAGGGTATACCGGTGATTGCCGATGGTGGTATTCGGTATTCCGGTGATATTGCTAAAGCAATAGTGGCAGGTGCTTCCTGCACTATGATTGGTAGTCTCTTTGCAGGTACTGAGCAATCTCCGGGTGAGGTTGAGTTGTATCAGGGGCGCTCCTATAAGTCCTACCGAGGTATGGGCTCTTTAGGTGCTATGTCGCAACAGCATGGTTCATCTGACCGTTATTTTCAGGATTCATCTGAGCAGTTGGAAAAGCTTGTGCCTGAAGGTGTCGAGGGTCGAGTGCCGTTCAAGGGCAGTATGGTGGCAATAGTGCATCAGCTGGTGGGTGGAATCCGGGCTGCGATGGGTTACACCGGTTGTGGCAGTATTGATGAGATGCGTAGTAAACCTCAGTTTGTGCGTATTACCTCAGCTGGTATGCGTGAGAGTCATGTGCACGATGTTTCTATTACTAAAGAAGCCCCTAACTACCGATCAAAATAGCCTTACAACTATGTGAGGCTCTGTTTAAACAGAGGAAAGCAGCATGTCGTCAGCTACCGGCATTGCAACAGCTACTGATGAAGCTGTATTGCATCGGGTACTTATTCTTGATTTTGGTTCCCAGTACACGCAACTGATTGCCAGGCGTGTACGTGAGGCCGGTGTATATAGTGAGATATTGCCGTGGGATGTTGACGAGACACTGATTCGTGAATTTGCACCGAATGGGATAGTGCTTGCAGGTGGTCCTGAGTCAGTGGTGCTGGCGAGTCCGCCTCGTGCACCTCAGCTGGTCTTTGATCTGGGTGTGCCGTTGTTGGGCATTTGTTATGGCATGCAGACCATGGCTGCACAACTCGGTGGTGAGGTTGAACCATCGGATGAGCGAGAGTTTGGCCATGCAGAGGTCACAGTTACCGGTAAGAATCGTTTACTGGATGGCTTGCACGGCCTTGGTGACGATGACAAGGCGGCCATGAATGTTTGGATGAGTCATGGGGACAGGGTTAAGAAGTTACCTGAAGGGTTTGTAGTTGCAGCCAGCAGTGCTAATGCACCACTCGCAGCTATGGCAGATGAAACCCGCAATTATTATGGTTTGCAGTTCCATCCTGAAGTAACGCATACGGATAATGGTCAGCTCATTATTGAGCGGTTTGTGCATGAGATCTGTGGCTGTCCCAATACTTGGAACCCTGGAAATATCATTGCCAGAGATATAGAGAAAGTTCGTGATGAGGTTGGAAAGGGTAAGGTATTACTTGGCCTTTCCGGTGGAGTTGATTCTTCGGTTGTTGCGGCTTTGTTGCATGAGGCACTGGGTGACCAGTTAGTGTGCGTGTTTGTTGATCATGGCTTGCTACGTCTTAATGAAGGTGACCAAGTCATGGAAATCTTTGCGCAGAATCTGGGAGTCAATGTCATCCGTGTTAATGCCGAAGCGCGTTTTATGCAAGCCCTTGCAGGTGAAACGGATCCGGAAGCCAAACGTAAAATTATTGGCGGACTCTTTATCGATGTATTTGAAGAAGAGGCAGACAAACTAGACCGGGTTGAATGGCTTGCTCAGGGCACTATCTACCCTGATGTTATCGAATCTGCCGGAGCAAAAAGTGGTAAGGCGCATGTGATCAAGTCGCATCATAATGTGGGTGGACTGCCGGAAGACATGAAGCTCAAGCTTATCGAGCCACTACGTGACTTATTTAAAGATGAGGTTAGAAAGATCGGTATAGAGTTAGGGTTGCCACGCGGCATGGTGTATCGACACCCATTCCCAGGACCCGGGCTAGGTGTACGTATATTGGGTGAGGTGAACAAGGAGTTTGCTGACCTATTACGACGAGCAGACTATATTTTTATTCAGGAACTTGAGAAGGCTGATCTTTATGATCAGGTTAGTCAGGCCTTTGCTGTTTTCCTGCCGGTTCGTTCGGTAGGGGTAATGGGTGATGGTCGTCGTTATGACTATGTTGTTGCCTTACGTGCAGTTGAGACCATTGATTTTATGACGGCGCGCTGGGCACATTTGCCTTATGAATTTCTAGATCATGTCTCACGCCGAATTATTAATGAGATTGATGGTATCTCCCGAGTCACCTATGACATTTCGGGTAAGCCACCAGCTACAATTGAGTGGGAATAGTTCATATTATTTTTAGAAACAGGTACCTGCAGATATTGATACCATGACTGATGCTGATGTGCATTTTATGGGGCAGGCGCTTGGTCTGGCACAGGCAGCAGAGGCTAATGGAGAAGTGCCTGTAGGTGCAATACTCGTTGTTGATGGTGAGATTGTTGGTCGTGGCAGTAATGCATCCATAAGCCTGTCAGATCCAACAGCCCATGCTGAGATTCAGGCATTACGTGAGGCCGCAACCCACAGTAACAATTATCGGCTTAAAGGCAGCACGCTCTATGTGACTTTAGAGCCATGCCCTATGTGTGCAGGTGCAATGGTGCATGCCCGGGTAGAGCGGCTTGTATACGCTTGTAGTGACCCGCGCAGTGGGGCTGCTGGTAGTGTATTTAATCTTGTTCAGGCTGATGAATTAAATCACCGTATGAGTGTTACTGATGGAGTGCTTGAAAATGAGAGTAAAAATTTATTGCAGACTTTCTTTCGTGCCCGACGCAAATGAATGTTCAATCAGGTAACTAGAGCCAGTTTAGTAAGGATGCACCATCGGCTGTTTGTAGTGAAACTCCGACCTGAGGTTGTTTGTCTGTTTTTTCCTCTGCTTTCCCCTGTGCTTGCTCATCTTGAGTCAGCCAGTTGAGAATCTCATAGTAGGTACGTACGTTGCTGACATACTGTACAGGTTCCCAGCCACGTGCATAGCCATGTGGTGCTTGGCTATACCATTTACGGATAGCCAGCAAAGGTAAGTCTTCCTTAACATCAAGCCAACGATTAGGGTCAGCGCCCCGTTGCTTTGTTATTGCACGTGCATCCTGTACATGCCCATAACCAACATTGTAGGCAGCTAGTGCAAACCAACTTTTGTCTGGCTCAGGAATGTTAGTCAGGCGGTTTCTCAGCTCAGCAAGATAACGGGCTCCACCTGGTATGGCTTCATGTGGGTCTTGTCTGTCTGCAACGCCCACAGTGCTTGCTGTTACTTTGGTTAGCATCATTAAGCCGCGTACACCTGTAGGCGATATGGCATCAGGATTCCAGTGTGATTCCTGGTAACCAATTGCAGCAAGCAGACGCCAGTCAGTTTCAGTATTCAGGCCAGCAGTCTGAAATGAAAGCTCATAGGGCTTTAGGCGGGATTTATAGTGCTTTATAAAGGTGCGTGTGCCTACATAGTCGAAGCGATTAGTATGACCGTAGTAACGATCCAGAATTTGCTCCAGTTCACCGCTTGTTTTGATACTGTCAAAGTAATCTTTTACTTCTGTTTGTATATCCTGACTGCGGTGAAGACCAAATGCCCAGGCAAGTTGGTCTTCTTCTTTTAAAGTCATGGCAACACGCAGGTCCGGCATATAAGCACGATGAACAGCAAAGTCATTACTATCTACTACCGTGTAATCAATTTCCTGTTCTTCTACTGCTACCAGTAGTTCACTGATTTCAGTCTCGGTATTTTCTGCCCAGGCTAATTCAGGATGAAGTTGCTTGATGTCATGGAGTGTATTGACATAACTGCTGCCGGCCATAATTTCCAGCTGTTTGCCATGCAGATCCTTGATGCTCCGGGGTTTACCGCTATTTAACCGATACACAAGTTCCTGCCTGACAGTCTGGTAGACAGGGCCAAAGGCAACCTGCTGTTTGCGCTCTTCTGTAACAGTAAGGCCAGCTGCGCCCAGATGTGCATAGCCACGCTTAAGTGCCGGAAGTAATTCGGCAAACTGGTCTACAGGTATAAAATCAACTTTGATTACGCGCCCGTATTTTTTGCTAAGGAAATTTGCAAAACCCTGAGTAAGCTGAAATTCAGGTCCATCTTCACCCAATGCGCCATGATAATAAGTAGTGGGGCTATTTCGGGTAATCACCCGCAGTTGACCAGAGGATAGAACCTCTTCCAACGTTGTCGGTGGTCTTGAGCAGGTGCCCAAAGCCAGCGCAAACAATATGATTGCCGCTTTTCTCATGCATTTGTTGGTGCGGGAAGCCCTTTGGTTTTTCTCTAGGTGGGCAACAGACACGTTCACGTGTTTTTTGAATTATTAAGGTTACATGATCCTTCAGGTCAGGGCTATGGTTTTAAAGGTCATATTTGGAATGATACTTATGTAAAGGCAAATAAAAACAATGACATGTGGGTCTAATGTCATGTAGTTGCTAGGTTTGCTTGTATTAATACCCACCTGCTGAGTACAGCGTAAGTGGCGAAAAAAAGCCCCTTAACTTGTGTATGGAGAGCTTAAAAAGCGGTTGTTTTAGTGACCATGCACCAGATGATATAGAAGGTAAGAAAGGTTGAAGCAATGCCGCGTATAGCTGCTTGTTTGACGTCCCGGTTGGGGTCGTCTTTGTGTGTATCAACAGCATAACGAATGATATCGGGTACCAGTTGCTGAACGGCCATGATCCAGAATGCCACATAGGCATGTAATGCCCAGGGGGCATTTTCAAATCCACCAAAATACTTGTTAACCAGCATCAGTCCTGCAAGTGGGGTAAGTATGGATGTTGGCATGGTAATGCTTAGTGCCATGATGCGGAGCATGCTGCGTGCCATTACTCCCGTCTCTCTGTCACCGATGGTTCGTACCCGCATTGCCCAGATATTGCTGAACAGGGTATGCCCAAAGAACATAAATCCGGAAAACTCATGAATAACCAGCAGAAAGAGATAACCATCCAGTCCGGGGGGAGGCATAACCTTTATGCCGTTCCAGCCAAGAAATGGAATAGGCATTGGCAAGGTGTACAAAGTCATAACAATGAAAAAAAGGGAGTAGCGAATCAACTTATCTTTATTAAGGCCCGAGCTACTGGTTTGAGCTGCTTCGTTCATGAGTTTCTGACTTCCTGCAGTATGGTTTTAGGAATGAATAATGGCTGGTTTCCAGATGCCAGACCAGATATAGAGCAGGGGGGCTTGTGCTTTGTCCGGACGGTGGTCTGCCGGGTTTTCTAGCCTTATCTGGGAGAGTCTTTATAATCGCGACTGCTTAAAGGTGCCGTGGAGAAGTGACAGAGAGGCCGAATGTGCCTGATTCGAAATCAGGTGTGCGAGCGATCGTACCGTGGGTTCGAATCCCACCTTCTCCGCCAGTTTCTGTGAAAGCTAATGCTGCCTACATGGCATTACCGGCAGGTTAAAAAAAGGCCGCCTCATGGGCGGCCTTTTTATTTATTTCATAACAGTTAAAATGCATTAGCTGCTTATTCTTTTACAACAGGGCGTAGCCGAACTTCAATCCGTCGGTTGGCTGCACGGCCTTCAGCGGTATCGTTGCTTGCAATGGGTTGTGTGTCACCTAAGGAAACGGCTACCAGCTGTTGTTTTTGTATGCCTTCATCAGACATTAATTTGACCACAGCTGCTGCTCGTGCGGCTGCAAGTGACCAGTTGCTGGGAAAGCGATCAACGATGTTGGGGCCAACGGGTACATTATCCGTATGGCCAACAACAACAATCTGGTATGGCAACTCTTCAAGCTGAGCTACTAGTGCCTTTATAGTGTCTACTCCTGCTGGTTTTATAGTGGCGGAACCTGAATTAAATAAAACGCTTTCATCCAGTGTCAGTTTAAGTCCGCTTTTCATCAGCTCCATTTTGACAGTGCCGGCAGCAATCAATACTTCCATTTCTATAGCTAGTTCGGCCTGCTCTTCCTGAAGAATGGCAATATCTTCATTTCGGATCTCAAGTTCCTGACCCAGGGCAATAGTTGCTGTATACAGCTCACTTCTCTGCATAGCCAGTATGTTATTTTCCTTTCGCAGTAAGTCGTTTTTACTTTGAGCTGCTTCATATTTATTTTGGCTGACGCATGCCGTAGTTAATAGTGCAAGACATACCAAAGAGATGCCTGTACGAGCATTTTTTAAGAATTTATTAGTCATTGTTAGTCCTTAATTGATTGATGTCTGTGCTTTAAAGACTACCCTCTTTTTAGGGTTAATACTAATGCCGCTTATAAAACTTTACCGGCGTTTCACCCTTCTCATTAGTCTTGGCACTATTGCTAGTGTCACAGCCATCACACCCGGCTTTACCCGTATGTTTCTTTTTATAACGCCGCAGTAGTTCCAGCCCAATTACAATAGCAACTATGCAAAGTGCAAGGATTTTTTGGGTGGTCTCATCCATATTGGGTTGCTTTAGATTAGTTGGTAGGCAAGTAGTGCACCGATATAACCCATACTTGTCATGTAACACCAGGCAGAGATTGGCCATTTCCAGCCATTGGTTTCTCGGCGCATGATGCCTACCGTGGCCATGCACTGCAGGCAAAAAGCAAAAAATATCATCAGACCTACAGCTACACCGGTGGTAAAGACGGGTGTGCCGTCCGTGTTGGTTGCATTTTGTAGTCGCTGCAGAAGTCGTGGATCTGTTTCATCGACATCACCACCAACAGAATAAATGGTACCTAATACTGCAACCACAACTTCACGGGCGGGAAAACTGGCGATAACGCCTGCTGTTATTTTCCAGTCCCAGCCTAATGGTGCAAAAACTGGTTGTATGGTTTTACCCATGCGCCCAAGATAACTTTGTTCCAGTAGTGTTGCTGATTCGGTACGGTCTATTTCAGCAAGTCTGTCATCCAGTGCGCTATCACTCAGCGTTGCTATAGCCTCTATACGTTGTGAGTCAAATTCAGCAAATACTGTTTCTGGGCGTGGGAAGTAGACAAGTGCCCAGACTACCAGTGCAACAGTAAAAATAACGGTGCCTGCCCGGTAGAGGAAAACCTGACCTCGATCGAGTAACCGTATTCCCATTGATTTGAAATTAGGCAGACGATAGGGAGGCAGTTCAATTAGAAAGGTCGGTGTTGGGCCCTTAAGGGCAAATCGTTTCATGATGAGCGCAGTAAAAATACCGCCAAAAATGCCGAGCAAGTAAAGACCAAACAGAACCAGTCCCTGAGTGTTCAAAAAGCCCAGTAGGGTGGTGTCAGGTATAAAGGCAGCAATCAACAGGGCATAAACCGGCAGTCTGGCTGAGCAGGTCATGAAAGGTGCGGCCAGCATGGTTACCAGTCTGTCACGTGGGTTTGGTATGACGCGGGTTGCCATAATTCCAGGTACCGCACAGGCAAAACTCGATAGCATTGGAATGAAGGATTGGCCGGATAAGCCACACGACCTCATGACTCTATCCATCAGGAAGGCGGCACGTGCCATATAGCCAGAGTCTTCCAGAAAAATAATGAAGGCAAACAGAATAATAATTTGCGGTAAAAAGATAATGACACTGCCGACACCGGCAACTACACCATCTACAAGTAGGCTGCGTAGGGCACCCTCGGGCATGGTAGAGCTCAACTGGCTACCAATGATGGCTGTTAGATTGTCAATGAAATCCATGATTGGACCTGCCCATGAAAATACAGCCTGAAATACTGTGGCCATGACCGCAAAGAACAAGATGAGCCCAATGAGCGGGTGGCTGGTGATTTTATCCAGTGTATCTGTTAGCAGCTGTTTACTTGCCTGTCTGGTTTCAATGGCCTGTACCGTTTTGTCAATCCAGGCGTAACGTGTGCGTGCCTCCAGAGCTGCGACAGTGCCATTGCTGGAGAGTTTGTCACGGCTTCTGGTGAGCATTTGCCGGGCTTCATCACCTGCCAGGTTCAGCAGGCGTTCTTCAGCTGCACCATCTTTATCTATCAGTGCTCGTTCGGCCTCAAACAGGGTTAACGTTGTGTCTGTTCCATTGAGCTTATCTACAAGTGTTCGTCCCGCTGTTCTGATTTCTGGTATCAGGCCTGGCCGTTCAGTTGGGCTTTCTTTTAATGCCTTGGCTAAAGCTTTCTTAAGTTCAGCAGTGCCTTTGCCACTGTTAGCAACAATCGGCACAACTTTGGCAGCAAGTTTTTCCCCCAGCAATTCTGGGTTAATACTTATGCCACGTTTGGTTGCCAGATCAACCATATTGAGTGCCACAACTGTGGGAATGCCAAGTTCTAATACCTGGGTTGCCATAAACAGGTTACGTCGCAGGTTGGCGGCATCAATAACAATCAGTACTGCACTAGGTAGTGGCATGTCATTGATGCGACCAAGCAGCACATCGGCAGAGACCATTTCATCGGGTGAGTATGCGGCAAGTGAGTAGGCACCAGGTAAGTCCACAAGTGTTATGGGGCCGGATTCAAGTTTAAGCAAGCCGGTATGCCGCTCAACAGTAACGCCTGGGTAATTAGCTGTTTTCTGACGCAGGCCTGTCAGATTATTGAAGAGCGCGCTTTTGCCGGTATTGGGGTTGCCGACAACCGCAATAACGGGGTTGGTGCTTTTTGATGAGGTTGCATCAGTCATATTGCTGCTATCCGTCAACCAGGCAAATATCAATCTGCCGTGCTTCGGCTTTGCGTAGCGATAGGGCGTAGCCCATAACATCTATTTCGATAGGATCACCACCGAGAGCGCTGCGAAGTAGGCTTACCGTTGTGCCTTCCAGCAGACCCAATGACATAAGCCGTTGTGCCAGTGGCCCTTCATGATCCACGCGGGTAATGGTGGCTTGTTGCCCCAGTTTCAATTCATCTAATGTCATGACGTGGCATTCTAATGCAAATGAGAATCATTATAACTAACGAAAAGCCAAAGGATATGGGGTTTATACCTAAAGAGTTAGATCGGGGCTGATGTTAGTGACCGATATGTGCAAAATATATGATGTAGGGTATAGCTATTTGGTGGTCTGAAGTTCATAAGCACGTGTGAATTCATCATCAAAACGTTGCGGGAGCATATGGTTATTTAGTTGTGCCAGAGCTTCATAGGCCTGAGCATAGCGTTCACGGAAATCATCGGTTGTATTACCTGATTTTTTTTGTGCAGTAAAAAAAATCTCCAGAGCATCTGGCTCAAAACACCCAAGGTAATCTTTCAGTGCAATACGCATGGCAGCCATAACTGCGCGCTGGTGATTCAATAATTCATCAAAGGCAGCATCAGCGGCCTCAGGTCCGCCGAGGGACTTGTGAGTATCGGGAGTAAGTAACAGGCGCAGTGCATTATCGATGCTATCTGCTGAACGCAGAGGATTGTTAGGTGTGTTTTTGGCGTTTTCATTTAAGTTGAGGCGTGCCGTAATAGCATCTTTTGAGTTCAGCAGGGCATGGACACCATTAGTCAGATTAGCCAGTAAGTGGGCTGCATTTTTTAGTAACTCTTTGGGGTCTATAGCCTTAAATTCATCTGGATCCATGCCTGCGGCACAAAGGAACTCTTCAGCTGCTGCAGAAATGCCATGATCCAGGGCTGTTCTAAGTAATTCTGCACTGGCTTGAGGAGGCAGTTCTTCACTCAACATGCTGAGTTCACCTGAGCCACCGCCTGGTGTCAGCATTGCGTCAAGTGCAATACCATCGTTCATGCTGTCTGGTGATACCATAGCCAGTTCTATAGATTCATCATCTATCTGCACCATCTGTGCACGTGCAACGGAATCACTCATACCGTCTTGGTCTGCTTCTGATATATCCTCTATAAGCGCAACTTTGATTTCAAATTCACCAAAACGCACGATATCATCATCAAAAAGGCGTTGTGAATTGCCGTTGCCAACAGCGAGATCGGAACCATTGATATAAACGCCGTTCCGGCTTAAATCAACCAGGTAATAGCAGCCATCCTGATAATTAATCATGGCGTGCTTGGATGAGATGTAGCGTTTAGAATCAGGCAGGGGCCAGTCACACTCTAGGCTACGGCCAATAGAGCCACCACAGGCTGTGAATTCCTGTATATATGCTCCGCCCATAGACTCGCGGTGTGCGCTCACAATTTGTAACTGTAGCGGCATCTTTTTTCCTAAAAATTGCTGCCTGATGTTTACTCAACACCAGTACAATAGTATCCACCAAAGATGTTGCAGTGGAAATGGCATATATTCTGGTGCGTACATCACAGTTTCCGGTGCATTTGGTCGGTATTTATGAGTTGAGGTTATTCATGCGTCTCAGGTAGCCGCACTGAGGTATAATCTACTCGTGTTAGGTTTTTGTGTCAGTTGATTTAACTTAATTCACAGCAGCATTATTCAAGGCATGCAGAGAGTCATATGGCAGTGCGTCAGTTATATAAGGTTATTTTTATGAATCAGGGGCAGGTCTATGAGATTTATGCTCGTAGCGTAGGTCAGGGCTCCCTGTTTGGTTTTATTGAGGTTGAGGAGCTGGTCTTTGGCGAGCGTACAACTGTGGTAGTTGATCCTTCTGAGGAACGTCTCAAGGATGAATTTGATGCTGTTAAACGTACCTATCTACCGATGCACTCAATTATTCGTATTGATGAAGTAGAAAAGCCGGGTGTGAGCAAGGTGAGCTCAGTTGATGGTAGTAATGTGTCGCCATTTCCAATGCCGGTTTATACACCCAGCGGTCAAGGTGGGGGTGGAGACAGTTAATGTCTGTTTTATCCTGGCTACCAAAACAGAGCCACTAAGCGGAATCAAATTTTAGATATGCCAGCTTTGCGTTTGCCTGGACCTCCGGCACTTTCCACATTCCGAATTGATAAATTGCTGCCTGCTTTGCAGTCTCTCGTGCCCTCTATAAAAGGCCTTACTGCACGGTATGAACACATAATTAACCTCGAGGCTGAGCTTCAGAGTGATGAGCTTCAGGTCTTACATGAATTGCTTCATTATGGTCCTTCTTATGAAAGTAATATGGCACCAGGCAGTTCAGTACTTGTTGTGCCGCGACTCGGCACTATTTCACCCTGGTCCAGTAAGGCAACTGATATTGCTCGTAATTGTGGCTTGGAAAAAGTGCGTCGGATTGAGCGGGGTATTGTCTATGTAATCGATGTAGATGAATTAACTGCCGCGCATATAGATAAACTTGCTCCCTATCTTCATGACCGCATGACTGAAGCCGTGCTGATGAATAATGCGGATGTTAGTTTGTTGTTTGCTACTCATGAGCCTGCACCGCTGCTACATGTGCCATTACTTAGCGAAGGTAAACCTGCACTTGAAAAAGCCAACGTGCAACTTGGTTTGGCGCTGTCCTCGGATGAAATTGATTATCTTGTTGAGGTGTTTACAAAATCAAAACGTGATCCAACAGATGCCGAGTTAATGATGTTTGCGCAGGCAAATTCAGAGCATTGCAGGCACAAGATATTCAATGCGACATGGACTGTTGATGGGGAAGAGGTGCCGGAAAGCCTCTTTGGTATGATTAGGTCTACACATAAAGCCTCACCCGATGGTGTGCTGTCTGCATACAGTGATAACTGTGCTGTTATAGAAGGTGGTCCGGGTGAGCGGCTTATTGCTGATCCGCTGAGTCAGCGTTATACCTTTAAAAAAGAAGACATTCATATATTGATGAAGGTGGAGACGCACAACCACCCGACTGCAATTTCCCCATTCCCGGGTGCGGCAACTGGTTCTGGTGGAGAGATTAGGGATGAGGGTGCTACGGGACGTGGCGCCACTCCAAAAGCAGGGCTAACGGGTTTTTCTGTTTCACATTTGCGTATACCCGGGTTCGAACAGCCCTGGGAAGTACAGTCATCCATTGGCAAGCCCAATCGTATTGCCAGTGCCAGCGACATTATGCTGGAAGGCCCCATTGGCGGAGCTGCCTTTAATAATGAATTTGGCAGGCCAAATATTGTTGGCTACTTCCGCACCTATGAACAGCAGTTAGCAGATGACCCTAACAAGGCAATTGGTTACCACAAACCTATTATGATTGCCGGTGGTATGGGCAATATCCGTTCTGCAGATGTGGAAAAACCGGAAGTATCGGCTGTTGCATCTATTGTTGTTCTGGGTGGGCCAGCCATGCTCATCGGTCTGGGTGGTGGTGCTGCATCATCTATGGGTAGCGGTAGCAGCAGTGAAGGTCTTGATTATGCTTCTGTACAGCGTGGTAATCCTGAAATGGAGCGACGTGCACAGCAGGTTATTGATGCATGTTGGGCATTGGGTGCAAGTGATGAGGGTCACAACCCCATAATTATTATTCATGATGTGGGTGCGGGTGGTTTATCCAATGCACTTCCTGAACTGGTTGATCACAGTCAGTTGGGCGCAATCGTAGAGCTTCGGGATATACCTAACGCAGAGCCAGGTATGTCACCGCTGGAAATTTGGTGTAACGAAGCGCAGGAACGTTACATGCTGGCAGTGATGCCGGAAGATATGGATACTTTTGCGGCTATTTGTGAGCGTGAGCGATGTTTATATGCTGTTGTTGGGCAAATGAATGCTACCGGCTTACTTGAAGTTCGTGATGCATTGACCGGAGATGCACCGGTCAATATGCAAATGAGTGATTTGCTTGGCAAGCCACCACAAACTGAAAAAAATATTCAGCGTGAGGAACGTAATATTCCGCTCTCTGAGCTGGCAGAAGTGGATATACCTGAGGCCTGCCGACGGATATTACGCTTTCCGACAGTGGCAGATAAATCATTTCTTATTCATATAGGTGACAGAACAGTTGGTGGGCTTGTTGCTCAAGATCAACTGGTGGGCCCCTGGCAGGTGCCTGTAAGTGATGTTGGTGTTACGGCACGTGATTTTATTTCAACTGCTGGTGAGGCTATGGCTATGGGTGAACGTACGCCTGTAGCTGTCCTGAATCCTGCAGCATCTGGTCGTCTTGCAGTGGGAGAAGTTGTTACTAATATGGCTGCTTCGCATATCGCCAGCTTGAGTGATATACGTTTGTCTGCCAACTGGATGGCGGCCTGTGGTTACCCCGGTGAGGATCAGGCGCTTTATGACACTGTTAAAGCTGTAGGTAGTGAGTTATGCCGTGAGCTTGGTATTGCTATCCCGGTGGGTAAGGACTCGTTATCTATGCAGACGCGTTGGCAAGAAGCAGGCGTCAGCAAAAATGTCTATGCCCCGTTATCACTGATTGTCACAGGCTTTGCACCGGTAATTGATGTACGTAAAACGTTGACACCGCAGCTAAGCTCTTTGGCAGACACCTCACTCATATTACTGGATCTTGGTGAAGGGTATAACCGGCTGGGCGCTTCCTGCCTGAGCCAGACATTTAATTTGCCTGGTGGTGAGCCTGCCGATCTTGTTAGTGCTCAGCGCCTTAAGGATTTCTTTGCGGTAATACAGCTGGCCAATGAAGAAGGTCTGTTGCTTGCATATCATGATCGTTCTGATGGTGGTTTATTTGCCACTATGTGTGAGATGGCGTTTGCAGGTCATATGGGTATTGATGTGACAATTGATACTGATGATTTGCCTGGCACTTTATTTAGTGAAGAGCTGGGTGCCGTTGTGCAAATACGCAATACAGACCGTGACCAGTTTAAGGCCATACTCGATGAGTATGGGTTGCTTGATGCAATGCATGTGGTTGGCGCACCCAATAAACATGGTCAGAATGAGAATTGCCAGATAAGAATCCTGAATGGTGACAATGAGGTATTTGCTGACACACGAGCAAGCCTGCAACAGACATGGTCAGAAGTTAGTTACCGTATGCAGGCAGAGCGTGATAATCCTGAAACTGCCCGGCAGCAATTTGACGTTATTTTGGATGATGATGACCCGGGGCTCAGTCCGCATGTGCCATTTGACCCGCAGGAAGATATTGCAGCAGCAATGATTGCTACGGGTGTGCGGCCGCAGGTTGCTATCCTACGTGAGCAGGGCGTTAACAGCCACAATGAAATGGCAGCATCATTCTATAAGGCTGGTTTTGAGCCTGTTGATGTACATATGTCCGATATTCTTGCAGGTCGGCATGATCTGCAAGGCATTAAAGGTGTAATCGCCTGTGGTGGATTTTCTTTTGGAGATGTTCTTGGTGCTGGCGGGGGCTGGGCTAAATCAGTTCTGTTCCATGCTCAGGTGCGTGATGCTTTTCAAGCTTTTTTTGAGCGTAATGATACTTTTACGTTGGGTGTTTGTAATGGTTGCCAGATGCTTGCCAGTTTGCAGGATATTGTGCCCGGTAGCGAATATTGGCCACGTTTTGTCAGAAATTTATCTGAGCAGTTTGAAGCACGCTTGAGTCTTGTTGAGGTTGCTGAATCACCATCAATATTGCTCTCGGGTATGCAGGGTGCACGTTTGCCAATTATTACTTCACATGGTGAAGGTCGTGCAGAGTTTGCTTCAATGGAGGAGCAAGCAGCATTTATTGCCTCTGCAAAGGTGCCCGTACGCTATGTGGACAATTACGGTCAGCCTACAGAAGGCTATCCAATGAACCCTAATGGTTCTTATAAAGGAATTGCCGGTGCAAGCTCAGCCGATGGCCGGGTAACTATGCTGATGCCGCATCCTGAACGGGTGCATCGCACCGTGCAGCATTCATGGTCACCAGAAGAGTGGGGTGAGGATGGGCCGTGGTTAAGGATGTTCCGTAATGCGCGGGTGTGGGTTGATTAGCCGGTGCCGGTTGGTCGCTTGAATTGAGATACTTTTGGGTTGGTTGTCTCAGCATCCAGAATCTCATCGGACTGGGTTGCAAAAAAACGTCGCATTTTGAGTTTTTGTCTGAGTAGTGCGTGCCTTATATAAGTCTGTTGCAATATATCCTTCATGATTTCCAGCAGCACAGCGGTCGTTTCACGGCTTAATCCATCTGCCTGATACAGGCTGGTTGTATCTGTACCGAAAAGGATGTCACGTATCTGCCGATGTATATGATCATCCACATTAGCCAGTCTGGAAGTTTCCTCTACTTGATCAAATAATTTTAGTCTGAAGCTTTCACCCTGTTCTGCAAATACAGCCTGTACGGTGAGGCGGCACATGACGGCAAAGGCATGTGCTAGTCCATGGCGGTAGCAACCCAGCGCATCCTGAAAGTAGGCTGCTACAGGCGCAGGCAGATAGTTGTAATGAAACTGTTCTGATTGTTTGTCGTTATCTTGCATGAGGACGGTTGTTTATTTTTATGTCCAAAGTTTGTGCTAATACTTATACATACTAGCACTAAACTGTTGGTTTGGTTTATAAATTAGCCTGTCAGGGCCTTATAGCGAATACGGTGCGGAGCGTCGGCAGCATCGCCTAGTCGCTGCTTCCTGTCAGCCTCATATTCCCCGTAGTTTCCTGCAAAAAACTCCACATGGCTATCACCTTCGAATGCAAGTATATGTGTCGCAATGCGATCCAGAAACCATCGGTCATGGGAGATAACAACTGCGCAGCCTGGAAAATCGAGTAGAGCATTCTCGAGTGCACGTAATGTTTCTACATCAAGATCATTGGTTGGTTCATCCAGCAGCAAGACGTTAGCGCCTTCCTGCAGAACCTTGGCCAGATGCACACGGTTACGTTCACCACCGGATAGTTCGCCTATCTGTTGCTGTTGTTGCGTGCCTTTAAAATTAAAGCGACCACAGTAAGCACGTGAAGATGTCTCGTAGTTACCAACGCGTATCAGATCATCGCCTCCTGAAATTTCCTGCCATACAGTATTGCTGTCATTCAATGACTGACGTGACTGATCTACATAGGCCATTTGCACTGTTTCACCTAGTCGAATTTCACCTGAATCAGATTGCTCAGAGCCGGTTAGCATTCTGAACAGTGTGGTTTTACCCGCGCCATTTGGGCCAATAACACCCACTATGGCACCGGGCGGAATTAATAAGTTCAGGTTATCCACCAGCAATTTGTTGCCAAATGCTTTCCGCAGATTACTTATCTCAATGACAAGGTTGCCTAGGCGTGGGCCAGGTGGAATATAAATTTCATTGGTTTCCTGACGCTTCTGGAAAGTTTGTGAATTCAATTCATCGAATTGGGCAAGGCGTGCCTTACTTTTGGCTCGACGTGCTCCCGGGTTTGAACGTACCCATTCAAGTTCAGTTTTAATGCTTTTTTGGTGAGCCACTTCCTGCTTTTCTTCTTGTTTCAGACGCTGTTCTTTTTGTTCGAGCCAGGAGCTGTAGTTGCCCTCCCAGGGTATACCATGGCCACGATCAAGCTCCAGGATCCAGCCGGCTACATTGTCGAGAAAGTAGCGGTCATGTGTCACTGCAATAACGGTGCCTGCAAACTTTTCCAAAAACCTTTCAAGCCATGCAACTGATTCTGCATCTAGGTGGTTGGTTGGTTCATCAAGTAGTAGCATGTCCGGTTCTGACAGCAATAGGCGACATAGGGCAACTCGCCGTTTTTCACCACCGGATAACTTGCTTACATCGGCATCCCAGGGGGGCAGGCGCAGTGCGTCAGCTGCAATTTCCAGCTGTCGTTCAATTTCCCAGCCATTACAGGCATCTATTTTATTCTGCAGGTCACCTTGTTCTTCCAGGAGCTTATTCATCTCTTCATCTTCAAGAGGTTCAGCAAAACGATCGCTGATTTCATTGAAACGATTGACCAGCTCTAGTGTGCCGCCAATGCCTTCTTCAATATTGCCGCGTACATCTTTATCGGGGTTGAGCTGGGGCTCCTGGTGTAGGTAACCAATTTTGATGCCCTTTTGAGGACGTGCTTCTCCATCAAATTCAGTGTCTATGCCACCCATGATCCGCAGTAGGGTGGATTTACCTGAACCGTTCAGGCCCAGAACTCCAATCTTGGCTCCAGGAAAGAAGCTTAAAGAAATATCCCGCAGAATCTGCCGCTTGGGCGGTACGATCTTCGAAACCTGATTCATTGTAAAAACATACTGGGCCATAAAATAAATCGCCTGTTGGATGGTTTGAAATGTATTGGTTTAAAATTGTTTGAGTGTTCAAGCTGTGAAAGATATCTGATTATCCGGAAAGTGCTTTAGTTACGCCAGTTATACTTATCCTAGGCTTGTGGCTTGGTAAGAAAAAATGAGGTTTTTGGTGGAGATTTCTATTGTCTGATGGTTCTAAAGTGCTGGTTATTAAAGATCAGCGGATAGCCCGCTATGGCTTTGGTGAGGGTCATCCGTTTGGGCCTGACCGGCATGATGTATTCCACAATGAATTGGAGGCTTCAGGTGTGGCAGCCCAAGTGGTATTTGTTGGTGCACGTAAAGCCAGCTGTGCAGAGCTGGCCGCCTATCATACCCACCGCTATATTGAGTATGTGCGTGAGGCTTGCAAAAGCAATCAGGTGATGCTGGATACAAATGATACGCCCGCATTTGTGGGGTTATTTGAGGCGGCAGCCTGGGTAGCAGGTGGCACCTTGAATCTTGTAGATGGAATCATGGCCGGTAAAGCAAAACGAGGTTTTATACCTATAGGCGGGCTGCACCACGCTGGCAGGGACCATACGGCAGGTTTCTGTGTATTCAATGATTGCGGGATTGCTGCTGAGGTGTTACGTGCTGATTATGGATTACAGCGTATCGCCTATGTTGATATTGATGCTCATCATGGAGATGGCATGTATTACGCCTTCGAAGAGGACCCTGGTATCTATATTGCAGATATCCATGAGGATGGCCGGGCACTTTTTCCCGGTACAGGGCATGCTCGTGAGTGCGGTAAGGGTCTTGCAGAGGGGACTAAACTGAATATTCCCTTACGACCTCGTGCTGATGACAAACGGTTTCTGGAGGTTTGGGAGAAGGTAGAAGCCTTTTTGGAGGATGCCCGGCCTGAATTCATATTGTTCCAGTGTGGAGCGGATAGCATTGCCGGAGACCCTATTGCACATTTGCAGTTTACGCCGGAGGCTCATGCTCATGCTGCCAGACGGTTATGTGCTATAGCAGATAGGCATTGTGAGGGTAGAATTATAGCTATGGGCGGGGGTGGCTATAATCGTGACAACCTGGCCAGGGGCTGGACGGCTGTAGTCCGGGAATTGGCTGCTAAAGGCACCTGAAGACACACTGAAAATCGCCGCCAGAGGCTCATTTCCCGGTACACTACGCCTCCTTTCTACAACCAGATAAACCCAAGACGGAGCAGTTTAAGTATGTATAGCGATGAATGGACAATCGCGGAGTTCGATCCTGAGCTTTATCAGGCACTTCAAGATGAATCTAAAAGGCAGGAAGAGCATATAGAGTTAATTGCGTCAGAGAATTATGCGAGTCCCAGGGTGCTTGAAGCTCAGGGCTCCAAGCTGACTAATAAATATGCTGAAGGTTATCCACGTAAACGTTATTACGGTGGTTGTGAATATGTAGATGTTGCTGAAGAACTTGCAATAGCACGGGCAATGGAATTGTTTGATGCCGATTATGTAAATGTACAGCCACACTCTGGTTCGCAGGCAAACGGTGCAGTTTATATGGCTTTACTGCAACCGCATGACACTGTTCTGGGGATGTCTCTTGATGCGGGTGGTCACCTGACGCATGGTGCGCCCATTAATTTTTCTGGTCGAATTTATAACTCAGTGCAGTATGGACTTGATCTGGCTACCGGTGAAATTGATTATGCGAATGTTGAAAAGCTTGCTAATGAATGCAAACCAAAAATGATTGTGGCTGGTTTCTCTGCTTATTCACGTACCCTTGATTGGCAGCGATTTAGGGATATTGCAGATTCAGTTGGAGCCTACCTTATGGCTGATATGGCTCATGTTGCAGGTTTGATTGCAGTTGATGAGTACCCAAGTCCGGTAAATATTGCTGATGTAACAACTACCACGACCCATAAAACGCTTCGTGGGCCACGAGGGGGAATGATCCTTGCTAAGGAAAATGAAGAAATTACCAAGGCATTAAGTTCCCGAGTGTTCCCGGGTAGCCAGGGCGGACCATTAATGCATGTTATTGCTGCCAAAGCAGTAGCATTTAAAGAGGCCATGCAGCCTGAGTTCAAAAGTTACCAACAGCAAGTCAAGAAAAATGCAACTCATATGGCAAAGACTTTGCAGGAACGAGGGTTAAGTATTGTTTCTGGTGGTACAGATTGTCATATGTTTCTTGTTGACCTTATCTCTAAAGAGATAACGGGTAAGGATGCTGATGCTGCACTTGGTCGCGCTAATATTACTGTGAATAAGAATGCTGTACCCAATGACCCACGCTCACCTTTTGTAACGAGTGGTTTACGGCTTGGTACACCGGCAGTTACTACTCGTGGTTTTAAAGAAGCAGAGGTTGGTGAACTAGCTGGTTGGATAGCTGATATTGTTGATAACCTGGATGATGAGGCACTGAATGCCCGGGTGCGGGAGCAGGTTTTGGAAATCTGCGCACGTTTTCCTGTTTATTCATGATGCCCGAATAAACTCTAATGCATTGCCCTTTTTGCGGTCATGAAGAAACCAAGGTTATAGATTCGCGTCTGGCTGGCGAAGGTCGGCAAGTGCGCCGTCGTCGTGAATGCGGTGGCTGTCATGAGCGTTTTACTACCTTTGAATCTCCAGAATTGGTGATGCCAAGGTTAATAAAACGGGATGATACGCGTGAGCCTTTTGATGAGGTTAAATTGCGCAACGGTATCGTGCGCGCTCTGGAAAAACGTCCTGTCAGTAGTGAAACCATCGAGGAAATTGTTTCTCGTATTACTCACAGGCTGCAGGCGGAAGGTGAACAGGAAGTGTCAGCTCGTATTGTTGGTGAGATGGTTATGGAGGCATTGCAGGCTGTTGATGAGGTCGCCTATGTGCGCTTTGCATCGGTATACCGAAGTTTTCAGGACGTAACTGAATTTCAGGATGAGATTCATCGTTTACAGCAAATAACAGGTGATACTTCACGTCGCAATCAGATGTCATTACTACCTGATGATAAAAAGTAATGTATGAGTATTTCTGCTGAAGATTATCGTTATATGGCAGATGCTTTGCGTCTGGCACGGCTTGGTCTTTATACGACTGATCCAAATCCGGCTGTGGGCTGCATTATCGTTAATCTTGAAGGTGAAGTTGTCGGCCAGGGCTGGCATGAACGTGCAGGAATGCTTCATGCAGAGCCACTTGCATTGCTTCAGGCTGGTGCAGCTGCTGCTGATGCAACGGCCTATGTAACGCTTGAGCCATGCAGTCATCATGGTCGTACACCGCCGTGTGCTGATCAGTTAATTCAGGCGGGTATAAAACGTGTAGTCTATGCAGCAGAAGACCCAAACCCCATAGTTTCAGGTGCAGGTGCACAACGGATGCGTGCAGCTGGTATTGAAGTTGATGGTGGTATTCTGGCGTCTGAGGCAGATGAGTTGAACCGTGGTTATGTGCAGAGAATGGTTACTGGCCGTCCTTGGGTGCGTAGCAAAATTGCTGTCAGTCTTGATGGCAGGACAGCGCTGGCCAATGGTGAAAGTCAGTGGATTACGGGTGAGCAGGCACGTGCGGATGTGCACCGTTGGCGTGCATGCAGTTCTGCTGTTTTGACGGGCTCTGGCACAGTACTGGCTGATGACCCTTCACTAAATGCACGCCCTGAAGGTATTAGTCATTTTACCCAGCCACTTCGAGTTGTGCTGGATTCAGGTCTGCGTACCCCTGTAACAGCAAAACTTTTTCAGACTGAAGGGCCGGTTTTAATTTGTCATTGTTCGGATGACAGCTTGCGGTTAGATGCACTGACTGCAAAAGGTGCTGAGTTATTGCGAGTTCCTGGGCATGGTCCGGGTGAGGTTGCCTTAGAAAGCATGTTGGAAAAACTTGCTGAGCGCGGTATCAATGATGTCTGGCTGGAGGCAGGGGCATTGCTTAATGGTGCTTTCCTTAATGATGATCTGATTGATGAATTAATTGTGTATCAGGCAGGTAGCATTCTGGGTGACTCATCACAGGGTATGTTTGGTATAGAGCCATTAAAGAGCATGAAAGCACGAAAGCAATTTGATCTTACGGATGTGTGTCGCATTGGTGATGATGTGAGATTGACCTGGCGGCCTGAATTGAAAAAGTCAGCTTAGAAGTCAGGCATGGAAAAAGAGATTGAGTGACAAGGTGAAGCAATGTTTACTGGAATAGTGAGCGCAAAGGGAACGGTAAGTTCGATTGACCGGCAGGAAGGTCAGGCACGCTTTACGTTTGCCTCAAAAGAACTTGACATGAGAGGTGTCAAATTAGGGGACAGTATTGCTGTTAATGGTGTTTGCCTTACCGTGGTTGACTTTTCTACTAAAAGCTTCAGTGCAGATTTATCAAGAGAAACGCTGGGTATGACCACTTTTGCTAATTGTCAGGTTGAGGCCCGTGTCAATCTTGAGCGTGCACTGGCGCTCGGGGATTCGCTGGGCGGGCATATGGTGACAGGGCATATTGATGGCGTAGGCACAGTCAGGTCAGTACTCCCTGATGCAGGTTCTGTTTGTTTGAAGATAGAAGTACCTGAGTTACTTGCACGATATATAGCTAAAAAGGGTTCGGTGTGTGTTGATGGGGTTAGTCTCACTGTAAATAGTGTGTTTGGTGCTGTTTTTGAGCTGATGATTGTCCCGCATACGCAGGTAGCCACAATTATTGATGGTTATGAGCCCGGTACGCCAGTAAATATTGAGGTAGATATGATTGCTCGATATCTGGAGCGCCTCATGCAGTACACTTCACAGTGAATAAGCAATTTTAAAAATAGAGGTTATAAAACCCATGCAGGGTGACATAGAACATATGCCTACACAGACTGATCAAACTATCGGGTTCAGTAGTATCGAAGAGGTTGTTGCGGATATACGTGATGGCAAGATGGTTATCATTGTGGATGATGAAAGCCGTGAAAATGAGGGTGATCTCATTATGGCGGCCGCCAAAGTACAGGCTGAAGATATTAATTACATGGCGCGTTATGGGCGGGGTTTGATTTGCCTGACACTGTCACGTGAACGCTGCAAAAAATTACGCTTGCCACTTATGGTTAGTGATACCAATGAGGCTCTGGCAACCAATTTCACCTTGTCAATTGAAGCGGCTGAAGGTATTACAACTGGTATATCGGCGCATGACCGTGCTCGTACTATACGTGCGGCAGTAGCTGATGATGCGCAACCTGAAGACCTGCGCCAGCCAGGACACGTGTTTCCTCTCATGGCTCAATCTGGTGGGGTGCTGACACGTGCTGGTCATACTGAGGCGGGTTGTGATCTGGCGCGGCTTGCCGGTCTTGAGCCTGCGGCAGCTATAGTCGAGATACTAAATGATGATGGCACGATGGCGCGGCGGCCTGAACTGGAGATCTTTGCTCGTGAGCATGGACTGAAGATTGGCAGTATTGCTGATCTTATTCGTTACCGGCTTGAAAAAGAGCAATCAGTTGAACGTATTTCAGAGCAAACAGTAGAAACTGAATTTGGTGAGTTCCAGCTGGTATGTTTTGAGGATCATATTAGTCGTAATGTGCATGCAGCCCTTATTAAGGGTGACCTCTCCGGAGAGTCGGCGCCCTTAGTGCGCGTGCATTTGCAGGATACATTGGGGGATGTACTTGGGGTAAGTAATTCCAAGTTGGGATGGCCATTACGGTCAGCTATTAAAACTATTGCTGAAGATGGGCGTGGGGTTATTGTAATCCTTAAATATTCAGAATCACCACGCCAGTTCGTTGAAGCGATCAATGGGTTGCACTCTCCGGTTGGTGATATTGCAGGTAAGCGTGATGGCGGTAATGTGTTGCGTACTTATGGTACTGGTTCACAGATTCTGCGTGATCTCGGTGTGACTCAAATGCGGGTATTGAGCGCACCAAAGCAAATGCACGCTATTTCTGGCTTTGGCTTAGAAATTGTTGAATACATAGATAAAAACGAATGACAAAACCTCCAGAAAAGACTCGTCCGGTTAGCATACGGCGGCAATTGTATGATGCTGCATTTTGTATTGTTGCAGCACGTTTTAATGCGGAAATTGTTGATGAGCTGGTTGCCGGCGCACGGGAGGCTCTGCTGGCAAATGGTGTAGTGGAGTCAGCAATTGAGACTGTATACGTGCCAGGTGCATTCGAAGTACCGCTGGCTGCTCAGCGAGCCGCACGTTGCCGACGTTTTGATGGCATTGTTGCTTTAGCAGCGATAGTACGTGGGGGAACCCCGCATTTTGATTACGTCTCAGCAGAAAGTATTGGAGGTCTGGGGCGTGTCGCACTTGATTGTGATATTCCGGTGGGTAATGGTGTATTGACTGTGGATACTATGCAGCAAGCGGTTGATCGTGCTGGTGGTGAGCAAGGCAATAAGGGTGCTGAGGCAGCATTGGCTGCTATCGAAATGGTACATCTGCTACGCGATCTGGGTAACTAGCATGGCAGCAAAAGGCAGGCATGGGTCGCGGCGAATGCTGCTACAAGCTTTCTATCAGATGCAGGTAGCCGGACATTCAATGGATGAATTGGCAGAGCAGTTTACCAATCATCCTGAAGCAGTAACTTCAGATATGCAGTATTTCAATCAGCAGTTGTCTGCGGTGTTTGGATTGCAAGGGCAGCTTGAGATTGATATTGCTGATTTTGGTGATATTCCACCAGATCAGCTGGATCCGACAGAGCATGCTGTTCTTTGGGTTGCACTTGCTGAGCTCAGGGTCTGTGGGGATATTCCGACCAAGGTGATTATTAATGAGGCCATAGAGCTCGCTAAGGAATTTGGTGCAGAGGGTGGTTATCGCTATATTAATGGCCTGCTTGATAAAGCTTCAGCAGAACTTCGGTAAGCCGGTACCAAGAGTCTATTGGTGACTACGTGACAGAGCAGCCGACTATATCTGACCCGGCATCACTGCGTGAATTTTGCCTGATTGAAAAATTGTTTGCCCGGCGTGCTCGCAGCCGCTTACGAGCGGATGTCTCAATAGGTATAGGTGATGATGCTGCAGTGACACGTTTTTCACCTGACAATCCTGGTGAGGCAGATCTTGTTACTGCTACCGATATGTTGTCAGAGGGCACCCATTTTTTACCAGAGACACCAGCGCACTCAGTTGGACACCGGTGCCTTGCTGTTAATCTGAGTGATATTGCTGCTATGGGTGCTACACCATTGTGGGCCAGTATGGCATTGAGTTTGCCAGCGGTGGATGAGCAATGGCTGAATGAATTCGCCGATGGTTTTTTTGCGCTTGCGGATGTTTGTGGGGTTGAGCTTATTGGTGGCGATACAGTCCGTGGTCCCTTATCTGTAGCAGTTACAGTTCAGGGCAGTGTGCCCTGTGCTCAGGCTGTGCTGCGTTCTGGGGCGCAAACAGGTGACTTGTTATATGTGACAGGTGAGCCTGGTGCAGCTGCTGCTGGAAGACTGCTTTTAGCTGAGGCAGAAGAATTACCGGCAAGCACTCAGGCATTAGCGAATAAATTTATGTACCCCGAGCCACGGCTTCAGGTTGGGCTGGAGTTGCGGCCGTTGGTAAATGCAATGATTGATATATCCGATGGTTTGCATGCGGACCTGAAGCATCTGTTAGCTGCGAGCTCCAAAGGTGCCGCTCTTGATGTTGATAAATTATGTTTGCATGCGGGTGTCGAATCAGGCTTTAGCAGGGCACAGGCAATTGAGTTGGCAATGTGCGGTGGTGAAGATTATGAATTGCTTTTTGCTGTTTCGCCTCGGAATGTTGCGCAGGTGCATAAGTTGGCGAAAGGGTGGTCATGCCGCCTGGCCTGTATAGGGGTTGTTACAGAATCTGCCCAGGTTGAATGGCGTCAGGGTGAAGAATCATATGCAATCCCGGATTCGGGTTACCGGCATTTTTAATTAAGTGAGTTTATGCGTTGACACATCGTGAACTGGTAAAAAAAGTATTGTGTGATCCGCTGCACTGGCCGGCATTTGGTTTTGGTGCAGGACTAATGCCCGTAGCTCCTGGTACATGGGGGTCACTGCCTGGTGTCCTTATCTGGTGGTTATTGCCAAAAGATATTTATCTGCAGGTGGGTGTGGCCCTGGTTGGGTTTGTGGTGGGCATTTGGCTGTGTGGTGAGAGCGCCAGGCGTATTGGTGTGCATGACCATTCTGGTATTGTCTGGGATGAGATTGTTGGGATGTTTCTGGTGCTGATGGTTATACCCTCATTTGTACCTATGGAACCGGCATGGATATTGGCTGCATTCCTTGCTTTCAGAGTGTTTGATATATGGAAACCATGGCCGATTCGCGACCTGGATCACAGATTGCATGGGGGCCTCGGGATTATGCTCGATGACGTATTAGCTGCTCTGTATGCCGCATTATTACTGAGTTTTTTGCATAAGCTACTTTTCTAATTACGTATAAAAACAGGTTGCGATCGATGCCAATTCAAATGGCAAAAAATTCAGGTGGTCGTGCAGTGCCTGCCAAGGTTGGCAAGTACGAAATTATCAATGAAATAGGTAAAGGCACCACTGGTGATGTCTATTTGTCGCATGATCCGTATTATGGTCGTGATGTTGCGGTTAAGGTGTATCACGCTCAGGCTGATGCAAATAGTCAGGCGGCCAATGTTGCCCGCAAGATGTTCTTCAATGAGGCGCATATTGTAGGTATGTTGCAGCACCCGAATATTTTGCCCATCTTTGATGCGGGTCAAGAGGATGGTCATTACTATGTTGTAATGGAGCATGTGCGTGGTGCACGCACCCTGGCTTCTTATTGCAAGCCTGGCACTCTTCTGAATATCGAAGATGTCATTAAAAGTTTATATAAGTGTGCCAAGGCGCTGCATTATGCACATGGTCGCGGTTTGATTCATCGCGATATAAAACCCAGCAATATTATGCTGACACCCGATAATGATGTGCGGATTATTGATTTTGGCATTTCACTGCTTAAGGGAGCTGATTTGTCAGTTATCCAGGGTATTGCTGGTTCACCCAGCTATATGTCTCCGGATCAGGTCCAGTCAATGGAATTAACAAAGGCATCAGACCTGTATTCTTTGGGTGCTGTCATGTATGAAATGCTGACCGGCTTTCGTCCATTTCGTGCAGATGCACTGGCTAAGTTGCTCAACCAGATAGTATTTGCGACTCCGCCCCCTATCCATACACTACGAAATGATGTTCCAGAGGGGTTGGAAGAAATTGTTGCTCGTGCAATGCAGAAAGAACCGGAAAAGCGCTACTCAAGTGGTGCAGAGATGGCGGTCGAGTTAACACGTGTATATCAGGAATTTACCAAAGATAACCATGATGAGGTTGATCAAAAGGAACGGTTTGCCATTCTTCGCCGCCTGAATTTCTTTCATGATTTTTCACATGGTGAAATTCGTGAGTTATTACGGGGAAGTAACTGGCTGGATTTTAAAGCAGGTGAAGATATTGTCCGTGAAGGTGAATTAGACGACCATTTTTATGTCATTGTTACCGGAGAGTGTATCGTTGAGAGTAACGGCATGATGCTTGGCTCAATGGAAATGGGTGATTGTTTTGGGGAATCTGGTTATGTGAGCAGTGCCAAGCGTACTGCGACCATTAAGGCGCGCGAAAATGTTACGGTAGTCAGTATTGGGGCAACTATGCTGGAGCAGTTATCTACTGAGTGTCAGTTGCGTTTTAATAAAGTATTTCTAAGCACTTTAATTCACCGTCTACAGGGTGACGGTGAGGCTGCCGGTAGTTAATCTTTGCTTTCTACCGCTTTTTCGAGGTTTTTCAGGTCGCCATCAAGCAGTATTTTAACCCTCTGTTCTGCTGCACGTAGAGCCGTTTGGCAGTCACGACTTAGCTTCACGCCTTTCTCAAATTGCTTGAGGGCTTCCTCCAGAGGGATATCACCATCCTCAAGTTGCTGTACGATGGTTTCCAGTGCGGTCAGGGACTTTTCCAGGTCGGGTGCACGTTTACGGCTGGTAGTCACTTTGTTTTTCTCCTGATTTTGAGGGGTTACAGAGTGTGTAAGGTTTGCATATGCCCGGGCGAGGGTCAATTTATCTCTGCTACAGGGGCTGAGTTGGTGATATCAATGAATAATTGCATTGCATATTTCTAGAAGTCGAATATTATTCTGCTGGGTTTAGTGTTGTCTTGAGGCTGCTTTATGTGCGGTCATCTTTGTATACTTTGGAAAGGATACCTTTGTTGTGAGTAAAAGCTACAGCGCCTCAGATATCGAGGTGCTCAGTGGTCTGGAACCGGTTCGTCGGCGCCCGGGCATGTATACCGATACTTCGCGACCAAATCACCTTGCACATGAGGTGATCGATAACAGTGTGGATGAGGCAATCTCAGGTCATTGCAAGCGTATAGATGTCACGCTCTATAAAGATGGCTCACTTGCGGTTAGTGATGACGGTCGGGGTATGCCGGTTGATAAGCACCCTAAAGAAAAGATACCTGGAGTGGAGCTTATCCTGACTCGCCTGCATGCCGGCGGTAAGTTTTCAGGTGAAAATTATAAGTACTCTGGTGGCTTGCATGGTGTTGGTGTCTCTGTTGTTAATGCTTTATCAAAGAATCTTGAGGTATGGATTTGTCGTGATGCCAAGGAATACAACATTAGTTTTGCAGGCGGCAAAAAGCGCAGCAAGCTTGAGGTTGTAGGTAAGGTTGGCAAGCAGAATACAGGAACGACAATACGTTTCTGGCCTGATCCTAAGTATTTTGATTCAAGTAATTTTTCAGTAAAACGTTTGCAGCATGCCTTACGTGCTAAGGCTGTATTGTGCCCTGGACTGCGTATTCGCTTTGAGGTTGAAAAAACGGATGACAAGTTTGAGTGGCAGTATGATGGAGGTCTTGAACAGTACCTTTTGGAGGAGCTGGGCAAGGCCGAGACATTGCCAGTTGAGCCTTTTGGCGGCAGTCTGAAAGGCAATACAGAGGAAGTCGATTGGGCGGTGGTGTGGGTAAATAGTGATGCGCCTCCGGTAAATGAATCCTATGTAAACCTGGTGCCTACTGCGCAGGGCGGTACCCATGTTAATGGTTTCAGAGCTGGCCTTACTGAAGCTCTCAGAGAATTTTGTGATGTGCGTAATTTATTACCCAGAGGTGTACGCATAGCTCCTGAGGATGTTTGGGATGGAGTTGCCTTTGTGTTGTCTGCCAAGATAGAAGACCCACAATTTTCGGGTCAGACCAAAGAGCGCCTGTCATCACGTGAGTGCGCTGCATTTATATCAGGAATTATTAAGGATTCCTTTGCGCAGTGGCTTAATCAGCATGCCGATACGGGAGACCTGATAGCCCAGCGTGTCATAGACATCGCTCAGCGCCGTATTAAGGCAAGTAAGCAGGTAAAGCGCAAGAAAATTGCGTCAGGACCTGCCTTGCCGGGCAAGCTGGCAGACTGCACAAGCACAGACCCTGAGCGCGGTGAGTTATTTCTGGTTGAAGGTGATTCGGCAGGCGGTTCGGCCAAGCAGGCGCGTAATCGTGATACGCAGGCAATTTTGCCCCTGCGCGGCAAGATACTTAATACGTGGGAAGTTGACTCTGGAGAGCTTCTTGGCTCGCAGGAAGTAAATAATATCAGTCTGGCAATTGGTATAGACCCCGGTAGTAAGGATTTGTCTCAACTTCGTTATCACAAGGTTTGTATTCTTGCTGATGCTGATTCTGATGGTCTGCATATTGCTACTTTGATATGTGCCTTGTTTGTAAGGCATTTCCCTGCTCTGGTCTCAGCTGGTCATGTGTATGTGGCTATGCCACCGTTGTTTCGAGTGGATGTGGGTAAGCAGGTTTTCTATGCGCTTGATGATCAGGAACGGCAGGGTGTGGAGGATCGCATTGAAGCTGAAAAACTTAAGGGTAAGGTCAGTATTACCCGTTTTAAGGGCTTGGGTGAGATGAGTCCCGGACAGTTGCGCGATACAACGATGGCGCCGGAAACACGTCGTCTGGTATTGCTTACCAATGATACTGCTACTAAGACAGATGAAGTGATGGATATGCTCCTGAACAAGAAGCGCGCCAAAGATCGGCGTGTATGGCTGGAAAACAAGGGTAACCTTGCTGAGATTTGACCGCCTGTGTAGACGCAGTAATCCTGCGCAAAGAGTGAAAGATCATGGCCAAACAAAACCAACTTGATTTTGAAGGTATTGAGAGTCTGCCCGTAGCTGAATTTACTGAGAAGGCATATCTGGATTACTCCATGTATGTGATTCTCGACCGTGCGCTGCCACATATAGGTGATGGGCTTAAGCCGGTGCAGCGACGCATTATTTATGCGATGAGTGAACTGGGTCTTAGTGCTGCTTCTAAAGCAAAGAAGTCTGCGCGTACCGTTGGTGATGTACTGGGTAAGTTTCATCCACATGGTGATACCGCCTGTTATGAGGCTATGGTGCATATGGCGCAGGATTTTTCCTATCGTTACACAATAGTCCACGGCCAGGGCAACTGGGGTTCTTCTGATGACCCTAAATCCTTTGCAGCGATGCGTTACACAGAGGCCAAACTGACTGGCTATGCACGGCTGCTTCTGGAGGAGCTAGGTGCCGGGACAGTAGAGTGGGTAGCTAACTTTGATGGCACCCTGCAAGAGCCTGTGTTATTGCCTGCACAGGTGCCCAACTTATTGCTCAATGGCGCGACTGGTATCGCTGTGGGCATGTCTACAGATGTGCCACCACATAACATTAATGAAGTTATTAGTGCCCTCGTGCGTTTGCTGGATGAGCCTAAAACCACGCTGCGTGGTTTGATGAGTCATATTAAAGGCCCGGATTTTCCAACTGGCGGTGAAATTATTTCACCAAAGTCCGAGATCAGTGATATTTATAAAACGGGTAACGGTACTCTGCGGGTGCGGGGAACCTGGGAACAGGAAGGTCAGGATATTGTTATTACGAACCTGCCTTACCAGGTCTCGGGCAGTAAACTGCTGGAGCAAATTGCTGCACAGATGAGGGCCAAGAAGTTGCCGATGGTGGATGATCTGCGTGATGAGTCTGATCATGAGAACCCAACACGACTGATTATTACTCCACGCTCTAATCGTGTGGATGTCGGTGCGCTTATGGGGCACCTTTTCGCTACGACTGACCTGGAAAAGACCCAGCGGGTCAATCTTAATGTCATTGGCCTGGATGGCCGACCTGCTGTCCGCAGTCTTATGGAGGTGCTGTCTGAGTGGTTGGAATTCAGATTGGCAACTGTGCGGCGTCGGCTTGAGTTCCGGCGTGATCGGGTTACTGAGCGGTTGCACATACTTGATGGCTTACTAATTGCCTACCTGAATATAGATAAGGTCATCAAAATTATCCGTGAAGAGGATGAGCCAAAACCGGTATTGATAAAGCGCTTCAAAATTTCTGATATTCAGGCCGAATCTATACTCAATATTCGCTTACGCAATCTTGCCAAACTTGAAGAGATGAAAATCCGCGGTGAGCAGGATGAGCTCAATGCTGAGCTTAAAGATTTGTTAAAGCTCCTTAAGAGCAAGGCTAGGCTCAAGGGGCTGGTACGCAGTGAACTGTTGCAGGCTGCAGAAGATTTTGGTGATGACCGTCGTACGTTAATAGTTGAGCGTGAAGCGGCTCAAGCGATGGATGAAAAAGAGCTGTTGCCCACTGAACCTGTCACTGTTGTTTTATCAGAACGTGGTTGGGCAAGGGCTGCCAAGGGGCATGAAGTGGACCCACGTGCGTTGAGCTATAAATCAGGTGATGGTTTCCTTGCAGCAGCACAGGGACGTAGTAACCAGGAGGTTGTTTTTGTCGACAGCCGAGGTCGTGCGTATACCCTTCAGGCGCATACTTTACCGTCTGCCAGAGGGCAGGGCGACCCATTGACGGGCCGCTTTAAGCCCGCTGATGGTGCCGCATTTTGTGGTGTGATGGCGGGTGACCCGGAAAACTGGTGGTTGGTTGCAAGCGATGCAGGTTATGGTTTTTTTGTGCAGCCGGGTGACCTTTATTCACGTGCTAAGGCTGGCAAGGCGATGCTGCGTGTTCCAGAGGGTGGCAAGGCTCTTGCCCCTGTGACTATAGAAGGTGATGAATTCCCTGAAGATGCTTTGGTTGCAGCGGTGGGTTCAGCCGGACACTTGCTTGTATTTCCTTCATCTGAGTTGCCGGAGATGGCACGGGGTAAAGGTAATAAATTAATAGGCATACCAGGTAAAAAATATAAGGCAGGTGAAGAGCGGATGGTTTCAATGGCTTTGCTGGAGCCTGAGCAAAATCTGATTGTTTATTGTGGTTCCCGGAAAATGACACTTAAAGCACGGGAAATTGAAGATCGCTATATGGCAGAACGGGGTCGTCGTGGAAGTTTGCTGCCACGTAATTATCGTAAGGTAGACCGGATTGAAGCAGAAATTATTTATGATGATGCTGAGTAGACCGTCTGCTTGGGGTGTCTGATACCTGGCCTTTTGATTGCCTGTGCATTTCTGCCTTGCACAGTAGCTTGTGTCACATTAGGCGCGGGTATCTCCCTAAATGGCGTCCGCCATTCTCAGTGGGGTTTTAGCAGCAGATGAACGACTGGTGCCCTCAATTATAATTTCCTGATTTTGCAGGTAATTGCCTTGCATGTAACTGATATTGAGTCGCCATAGAATGGCCATGGTGTCGGCATCCTGCACGCGTTCCGCAATGGTTCGTATACCTTTTTCCTTGGCTTGTCGCGCATATGTCTTTATCTTGTTCTGGGCTTCAGTATTTTTATGCAGTGCTTGCATTAAGCTGCCATCAATCTTCATGTAGTCCATTGGTATATGTGTGAAAATACGGTTTGAGGCATCAGTTTTGCCAAAGTGTTCTACAGCAAATTTAAATCCATTTTTATGTAGTGCTTCAGCAAGTTTTTGAGTAGGGCGAAGATGTTTGACAGCGATATCTTCTGCAACCTCAAAACATAGCTTGCTTGGAATTACCTTTGCATGCTCTGCTTGCTTTTGTATCCATGTCGGTAGGGTTTCATCCAGAATGGAGTCTGCGGATAAACGAATAAATACGAGCCTGACTTTATTTGAATTACAAAAGGACATAGATGCCCCAATAATCCAGCGATCAATATTCTTGCTTAGGCCAGTTCGCTCTGCCACCGGCATAAATTCGCCTGGTAAGATGGTGTTGCCTTCTTTGTCGAGCATACGGACCAGTGTGTCATAGGTGTCATTGATGTCTTCATTAAGACCGCCGATGGGCTGGTGTTTGAGGCGCAGACGGTTGTTCATCAGCGCCTTACGGATCCTGGGTATCCAGATAGTATCGTCTTGACCTATTTCCTTTGCTGCGCTGTTGGACTTGCTAAGTTGGATGCGATTGCCACCTGCTTTTCGACCTGCTTTGCATGCGTGTTCAGCATCTTCTAATAGTTTAATAATAGAAGTATTTGTGGAATCAATCTCACATATACCTACAGTGCAGGTAATAATGGCCGAACGGTTTTCATATTCAAATACTGTGTCATTGATGGTTTTTAGAAGCTGTTCAGCCCAAGCCTCAACATCAGACATTGTGCCGCGTTCCAGCACGACGGTGAATATTGTGCCACCAAAGCGACCATAGATATCATTGGATTGGGTAAACTCTTGTAGAATTTGAGAAATCTGAGTAATGATTACTTCAGTACCTATTAGTCCAACATCATCCAGAGCTTCAGAAAATTTGTCAGGACGTATATAAGCAACAACACGCACACCACCTGTGGGTGTGCGTTCAAGTCGTTTGCCGGCAATTTTTAAAAAGTGACTACGATTGAAAAACCCTGTTTTCTGATCGTGTTGGATTGCTTGTTCAATTAAGTCTTCAGGTAGCTCTTCTGGAGTTTGCTCAGGGCTTACCAGTATCCGAATAGCTGGGTCATCATCGTATTCAATATTCTCAAGGTTTAAGGCAAGAGGTAGCTTGCTGCTGTCTTGTCTGAGACATTTAATATTAAGTTTTGAGTCAGTTGATTTGCTTTTCTGACAGTCGGCAAGTCCAGATTTAAGAGTAGGGCGGTCTGATTTGGTGCATAAATCCATGATCGGATACCCAGTTAGATCTGTATCCTGAGGGAAGCCAAATAATGCCAACCAGGCTGGGTTGGCATTAACAATGATACCTTCCTGGATGTCTGCTATAGCATCAATAGTTAGCTGTTTTAGGGAATGTAACTCTTGTTTGTATTGGCTGGCAGATACCAGCACCTTTTCAAGAGTGTTTTCAAGTTTGTATGTTTTCAGCTCTCGTCCTGCAACGGCCTGTAGGCGCTCAATATTTAGAAGAGAGATGACATCTCTGGCTCCGTTCTTCATTGCGGTGACTATGTTTGCTTCATCAATGTTATTGTTAACAAGTAATATGGGGGTACTTATTCCACTGCTACCCCGTATTTTCACTATCTGTTTAAGCTCAGGTGAATCAGCCTCCGCAAATAGCAGGATTAATTTGGGTGGATGCTTTGCAATGGCGTTCTTCAGGTCACCGGGGTTTTGGACACGTACACAATGTGCAGCATGACCTGCATCCCGAAGCGCAGTATTGATTGCTGCGACATCATCATCTTTAACTGTAATTATCAGGACTGAAATGCCCATAGACTCACTCAAAATCCGTACCTAATTAGCATAATTACTGTTTTTGCAGATATAAAACTCTGCAAAGCAACTAATTTAAAGGTCTGTGAGCTGTTTGGGTGTGACCTGTGTCGGATAATGTGAAATGGTGATTATTATGTAATATGGGTATTTGTAGGCTGGGGCACTCAAATGATTGAGACGTATAGCTGTGTTTGGTGTCGGACTCTGTATGATAGGCGCCCCTTTCAAGCGCTCGGGCACAGATTAAGTGCTCAGGGGCATTTTTTAGAGAGTATTTTTAAGATGGCTTCCTACAGTACCAATGAATTTCGCTCTGGTTTAAAACTGCTAATTGATGGTGACCCATGCACCATTATTGATAATGATATTGTTAAGCCGGGCAAAGGACAGGCTTTTAATCGCGTCAAAATTCGCAACCTGAAGACAGGCCGAGTAGTTGACCGGACTTATAAATCGGGTGAATCCGTTGAGGCAGCGGATGTCGTTGAGTTTGAAATGCAATATTTATATAACGATGGTGATCAGTGGCACTTCATGGATCCTGAGAGTTTTGAGCAATATCCGGCTGATGAAGCAGCTGTTACTGATGCAAAGCAATGGCTAAAGGAAGAGGCAATATGCAATGTAACCTTGTGGAATAATGTTCCGCTATTAGTCGAACCACCAAACTTTGTTGAACTGAAAATTGTTGAAACGGATCCGGGGCTTAAGGGTGATACTGCACAAGGTGGCATTAAGCCAGCACGACTGGAAACAGGTGCCAGTGTCCGGGTGCCGCTCTTTGTTGAGGAAGGCGAACTCATAAAGGTTAATACCCGGACAAGTGAGTATGTTTCCCGGGTTAAATGATTTAGCCGCCAGGCAAAAAGCTAAGGGTCGCTCCTACAGAGTTATGACCGGTAGTAATCATTAATAGACGGTCAAATCCGACTGCTACTCCAGAGCAGGCCGGTAGGCCTGATTCTAAAGCGGCAAGTAAGTGCTCATCTATAGTTACAGTGGCAAGGTTTGATTGCTGTCGTTTTTTGTTGTCTTGCTGGAACCTTTCTGCCAGCTCAGTTGCATCCTGTAGTTCGCAATAGCCGTTAGCGAGTTCCAGTCCATTCAGGAAAACCTCAAAGCGTTCGGCAAGCAGTTTATTGTCAGGGTTTAACTTTGCCAGCATAGCCTGTTCGGCCGGGTAATCGGTCATGACATACAGGATATCTTTTTCAAAGGAAGGAGTTACGATGTGACTGGCAAGTAAATCAAGCCAGCAAGTACGGTCATCACCAATAGCATCAATGAGCTGCTTATCAATAATATCTGCAAGGGAGTTCAGGGCAGTTGAGCGAATATCTTCAAGTGTTGCGGAGATAGGATCTAGGCTGCAGGCTGATTGAAATGCTTCTGTATAGCTGATGGTCCTGTATTTTGTGACTGGCAAATTTCCGTGTTGACTTAGATTTTTAATTAATTCGCATGTGTCATCAATCATTGCTTTCAGGTTGAACCTCAGCCTGTACCATTCGATCATTGTGAATTCTGGTTGGTGACGGGTTCCGGTCTCACCGTCTCTGAAAACTTTAGCTATCTGGTAAATATCCTGAGGGTATGCAGCCAGTAACCGTTTCATGTGGTATTCAGGAGATGTTCGCAGCCAGCGTTTTGAATTTTGCACATCCAGTTCTATGGATTGCAGATGTGGGTCTGTGACTGCTTGTGTGACAAGTACCGGTGTTTCGACTTCAAGTACAGATCTGTCTGCAAAGTATTTTCTTGCACTAGCAAGCATAGCTGCTCGGGTTTGCAGTGTTATAAGGTTAGTGGCTGGTAGCCAGGAATTATTGTGCTGCATAGTTCTCTGATAATTGACCAATACGCTGCCCAACCTGAACCGTATTACCTGTCTGTAGAGAACTGTTCCAGATTAGTTTGCCGGGTGGTGCAAGTACAACAATGGTTGATCCCATGTTGAAGTGCCCCATATAGGCGCCACGTTCGAGTTGTGGAGCAGATGGGCTAGTGAAGTCTGTATGGACAATATTGCCATCCCCTGCAGGAAAGATTTCACCCTCCCATGCAGTTGAGATACTGGCAACGTTCATGGCACCAACAAGTACCAATGCAAAGCGTCCATGGTCACTGTTGAACTGACAAACTAAACGTTCATTAATCGCATACAGGTTAGGCACGGATGCGGTGGTACGGGCATTAACTGAATAAAGTAGTCCGGGAATGAACAGGGTTTTTTCCAGTATGCCTGCTATTGGCATATGCAGGCGATGGTAGTTGTAGGGGGCAAGGTAGATGGTGGTGTAAGCACAATTAGCGAGGTTAGTGGCCATTTGCGTATCACCCAACAAACTTTGCATGCTAAAGGTTATTCCCTTGGCCTGAAGTAATTGCTCTTGTTGTGCATAACCTGTTTGGGCAATTGTGCCATCAGCAGGGCATATAAAACTATTGTGCTGTTGATCTAAAGGTCGGGCACCTGCTTGTAATTTGCGGGTAAAAAACTCATTGAAATGTTTGTAATCAGATGGAATTTCTTTTTCAGCTTCACTTGTCTTAACTGAGTATAGCCAGCAAAAAACGTTAATAAAATTATTTTTAAACCAGCGAGACTCACTTCGGCTAAGCTTGTAAATAATATTCCCTATAGTCCGTGCAGGCAGAATTTGCTGAAAAAAAACGATAAGGCGGTTGCTTAAAGATACGGTCATGTCTATTTAAAGGTAGTGTGGTGATTGAAGAGACGCGTTATTCTACACTGCAGCAGTGTGAGGATAGTTTTTATAATGGTTTTAAAGGTAGGACAATTAATTGAAGATATAGCTACGGGGTTTGCTCAGGCAGAACTCTTTTATGGCCATGGCACGGATAATCCTTATGATGAAGCTGCTGCTTTGGTGTTTCATGTAATGGGGCTGGAGCATGCTGGGGATGTTGACCAGTATCAGCATGAAGTGACTACTGAGCAGCATGAACGGGTGCAATTATTGTCCGTTTGTCGGGTTGAGACACGTAAACCATTGGCTTATTTGCTGAAGGAAGCCTGGTTTGCAGGGATTCGCTTCACTGTTGATGAGCGAGTTCTGATACCACGCTCACCTTTAGCAGAACTCATCACAGGTCACTTTGAGCCCTGGGTTAATCAGGATAAGGTTAGTTCGATTCTTGAAGTTGGTACAGGTAGTGGTTGTATAGCCATTGCCTGTGCACTTGAGTTCCCAACCGCCCAGGTCACTGCTACGGATATCTCACCTGACGCACTTGAGGTAGCGAGGCTGAATACTGATCGTTATCAGCTAGCTGAGCAGGTGAGCTTGGTTAAAGCCGATCTTTTAGACGGAATTGAAGGGTCTTTTGATATTATTATTAGTAATCCACCTTATGTACCTGACCATGAAAGTGCTGAATTACCCTCAGAATATTTGCATGAACCTGTGCTTGGGCTTTTCAGTGGTGCGGATGGTCTGGATTCGGCGCGACGAATCCTGCAAGATGCCCCGCGTTTATTGAGTGCTGGCGGAATACTGGTATTGGAGGTTGGTGCTCAATGGGAAGCACTTGAACAGGCTTTTCCCTCGTTACCCTTTATCTGGCTTGAGTTTGAGCATGGTGGTGAAGGGGTGGCTGTACTTCAGGCAGTTGATTTGCAGCAATAATGAAGACAATAGCGTTAAAATCCCTGCATCTTAAGTAAGTTCTTTTAAAGAAGTAGTAATTATGGCTGGCAATACTATTGGCAAACTATTCACGGTCACCACTTATGGTGAGAGCCATGGCCCCTGTATTGGTGCCGTTGTGGACGGTTGCCCGCCTGGGATGGAGCTTAATGAGTCAGATATTCAGCCAGATTTGGAGAGGCGTCGTCCAGGTAAGTCTCGTCATCATAGTCCGCGCCGTGAAGCAGATGAGGTTCGAATTCTCTCGGGTACTTTTGAAGGTCTGACTACCGGTACACCTATTGGGTTACAGATTGAAAACCTTGATCAAAAGTCCAAAGATTACAGCGAGATAAAAGATAAATTTCGACCCGGCCATGCTGACTATACCTACCAGCAAAAATACGGTATTCGGGACCATCGTGGGGGTGGCCGCTCATCGGCACGTGAAACAGCTATGCGTGTGGCAGCGGGTGCAATTGCTAAAAAGTATCTACGGCAGGTGGCCGGTATAGAAATCCACGGTTATCTTGCGCAGTTGGGGCCAGTGAAAGTAGAGGCTAAGGATTTTTCTGTCGTTAATGACAATCCTTTTTTCTGTGCTGATCCTGCGCGTATTAATGAATTGGAAGCCTATATGGATGCCCTGCGAAAAGAGGGTAATTCCATAGGGGCACGTATTAATGTTGTAGTAACTGGCATGCCTGTTGGCCTTGGTGAGCCGGTATTTGATCGCCTTGAAGCAGATATGGCGCATGCGCTTATGAGCATTATGGCGGTTAAAGGTGTGGAGTTCGGTGATGGTTTTGCAGTGGTTGAGCAAAAAGGCACGGAACACCGTGATGAAATTACGGCTGATGGTTTTCGAAGTAATTCGGCAGGTGGCACTCTGGGAGGGATTTCCTCAGGCCAGGATATTCTGGCAAGTATTGCGCTTAAACCCACATCCAGTATCCGTTTAGGGGGCGAGACTGTGGACAAACAGGGTAAGCCTGCACAGATAATGACCAAAGGCCGACATGACCCCTGTGTCGGGTTACGTGCCACACCCATAGCTGAAGCTATGCTGGCAATAGTGTTGATGGATCACTATTTAAGACAGCGTGGGCAGAATGCTGATGTTGTTACTGAGACACCTATAATAAGCTCCTGAATTAATAAAATAATTTAATACTGGATATATTTCCAGGATCCTGAATATGAAAGATAAATTTAATGTTGCCGTGGTTGGCGCTACCGGCATGGTTGGTGAAACAATGCTGGAAATACTGGCCGAAAGAAATTTCCCGGTAGGTAAGCTACATCCTTTGGCCAGTGAGCGTTCACTGGGTAAAAGTGTAATGTTCGGTAGTCGTGAAGTGCCATGTGAAGTGCTGGATACGCATGATTTTTCGGACACAGATATAGCCTTATTTTCAGCAGGTGGAGATGTTTCGGCAGAATATGCTCCACGTGCTGCTGATGCAGGGTGTATCGTTATCGACAATACTTCACATTTCCGTATGGAAGAAGATATTCCGCTTGTGGTGCCTGAGGTTAATGCCTCAGCACTGAAGGGTTATAAAGCACAGAATATTATTGCGAATCCTAATTGTTCTACTATTCAGATGGTTGTAGCTCTGAAGCCTATTTATGACGAGGTGGGTATAGAGCGAGTTAATGTGGCGACTTATCAGGCAGTATCCGGCGCAGGCCGAAGTGCTGTTGAGCGGCTGGCAACTCAGGCTGCGAGCTTGCTCAACGGCCGACCTGTTGAGTTGGAAGGTGATGAAAAACAGATAGCTTTCAATGCTATACCTCACATTGATGTATTCCAGACCAATGGTTATACCAAAGAAGAGATGAAAATGGTTTGGGAGACCCAGAAGATATTTGCTGATACAGCTATCAGGGTCAACCCGACGGCAGTGAGAATTCCTGTTTTCATTGGGCACTCTGAAGTGGTCCATTTCGAAACCCGTGAAGCTATAACAGCCGAGCGTGTGCGCGAGTTATTGGCTGCAGCTCCCGGTGTTTCTGTAATAGATGAACTTAAAATGGGTGGTTATCCGACTTCTGTCACAGAAGCCTCAGGCACTGATCCGGTATATGTAGGGCGGATTCGTGAAGATATTTCCCACAAACGAGGTATTAGCATGTGGGTAGTTGCGGATAATGTACGTAAGGGTGCAGCATTAAATAGTGTTCAGATTGCTGAGATATTGGTACGTGAATACTTATAGGCTATAGTGAGTGCGTTGTTGTGCTGTATTCAACCTAATTAGCGTGCCTTTCGAGCATTTTGCCGAAGCCGCTTGATATAACCGCAAGTCTGGGGATTTGTGATGCGTTTGTGTACGACCGCTGCTTGCTGGATTTTATTTGCGTTAGTGCCTATTACCGGCTCTGCTTTGGGGCTGGGAAATATTTCACTGGACTCGGCTCTTAATGAGCCATTTGCAGCCGAAATCCCACTGCAGTCTCTTGGTAGTACTGATCTGAACCTATTGAATGTATCTCTTGCTACCAATGATACATTTAAACGATATGATCTTGATAAGCCTGAATTTCTTAATGACTTTAAATTTACGGTTGTTAATGTTGATAATGGCCAACCGGTCATACGTGTTACTTCAATTAAACCGGTTCCTGAACCCTTTGTTACATTTCTGGTGGATGTTAAATGGGCATCGGGTCGGTTGTTGCGTGAGTACACCGTATTGCTTGATCCACCTGTTTTTGAAGAGGCGGTCATACAACAGCAATCAATTGTTAAGCCAGCTTTAACTGCAACACCATTTGAAACAGATACAGCAGGACAGGTTGTACGTCAGCCCTTGCAAGAGTCTGTTACAGATGAACCTGCGCCTGCTAAAGAACAGAAGAATGAGCTACGAGCTGTAGTTGAGCCAGAACCTGAACAGGAAGCAGTTGCTGAGCAGCCATCACAGGTATTGCCAGAGCCACAGGCTCAAATGCTTGGTGATTCATATATGACACAACGTGGCGATACATTATGGAGTATTGCCAATCGTACCCGAGGCGATAGCGGTCTGACTATGAATCAGATGATGCTGGCATTATTTCGTGCTAATCCTGAAGCGTTTCTTGGCAATATTAATGCACTTAAGTCTGGTTCTATTTTACGTATACCTGAGCAGCAGGAAGCTGGTGGTGTTGGTATTAGTGAAGCAACTAATGAAGCGGTTGAGCAGCATGCTGCCTGGGCCGGTGGTTCTGTCCGACCAGGTGAAGTTGAGCCAGTTGGTGATCAATTGCAATTGGTTGCACCAACGACAGATTACACCGCAGATAGTGCACAGTCTTTTGTCAATGCTGATGTTGATAGTGAGGGCAATGTTCAGTCGGATGCTGGCGTATGGGAAACAGGATCAGAAAAAGATCAGCGTCTTTTGCAGGTGCAGGATGATGAGCTGAGTGCCTTACAGGAGCGGATAGTTGAAGCTGAACAGACTCCTGTAGAAGGTGACGTTGCAATTGATGAGGCTCTGCTTGGGCCTGAATTAGGTTTGCAGGATGAAGAAATTATTGTTGAAGCAATTGATGAGCCAGTTGGTTCACCATTTGTGGATGATTCTGAGCTATTAACGGATAACTCAAAAGATCAGTCAGCTCAGGTTGAAGCAATGCCGGTTGAGGATATGGCTGGTGAGCCGACCGATACCAGTAAGGTTGTTCAGTTGCCAGAACAGGGTGAGGCATCCCTGGTAGATACACTGATGGGCTGGGCTGTTGGTGCGTGCTTATTGCTGCTGGTGTTTTTCCTGGTACGTCGACGTACAGGCACAGCCAATCCTGACTCTACCGATACCTGGGATGATGCAGGTGAAGGATCATTGCATGACCAGTCTATTGATGATTTTGCCGATATGCCATCATTTGAAGACTCTATTGTTGATGATGAGATTGATGATGCATTAGCAGAAGATGCAGCTGGGCCAGCTGAGGTTTCTGAACCTGAAGCAGAACCTGAAGTATCACCAATATTTGACGAAGCAGCAGAAGAGTCAATGCGAGAAGCTGCAGCCAAGCTTGATATTGATTCGCCGGTGGATTTTGATCCGCCTGATATGACTGAGTCAGCCGCATCACCGGATGTGTCAGATGCTCTCGACCCTCGTGATGATGAGGAGGGAGAGTTACCACTAGAGAAAACGATTAGTACAGGAGCACCGCTTAATCTTGATAATTCTGATCCCATTGCAGAAGCTGAATTTCATATGGCTTATGGCTTTTACGATCAGGCTGCTAATTTATTGGTACGAGCGTTGGAAGATGAAGCAGATAATCGTGCCTATCGCGTGAAGCTGATCGAAGTATATTTTGTTTGGGAAAATAAAGAGGGCTTCCTGAAGCAGGCTACAGCGCTTCATGAATCAATCACTGACAGTTCAGATTCTGACTGGAGCAAAGTGCTGATTCTTGGCAAGCAGTTATGTCCTGATGCTGAGTTGTTTGCAGGCAGTGATTCAAGCGCAACAATTGCTGATGCAATGGACCTTGAGTTGTCTGATATTGGTGATACTGGAATTGACTTCAGTCTTGGTGGAACAGAAGTTAAAGCGCTGGATGAAGGTTCCCTTAATATGGCCCTGGGTGGCGATCTGCTTGGCGATGTGGCTGACCAAGATTTATCCCTCAATTTAGGTTCTGAAACTTCTATTATTGCTGATACTGATGATTTGCCACTAAACCTTGATGAGATGGGTGAAGAGGCTGTTGATTCTGAGCCAGAACAAGGCTTGCAGGAGGCCGATGCTGATACTTTTGATGCAACACTGCGCCCGGATGAGGATCTTGCCGTCACTATGGAATCACCCACGCTTGAAGTGCCAGGTTCCATAGCAGATACATCAGAGATGCCCGTACTTAATGAGGACTCATTGGCTGATCCTGCTTCACTGGATATAGATCTGAGCGGACTGGCTAATTTGTCAGTTGAAGATGAAGTAACACCTTTACCGGTTGATGAAGATGGTGCCCTTAATCAGCTGGATAACATAGGTGAATTTTTGACTCCGAAAGATATGCGCAAGAGCAGTGTGGATGATGAGCCCACCATGCTGTCTAACGCAGATGATATTCAAGATATGATAGCGGCAGAAGAGACTGACGCTTTGGGAGATACGCTACAACAGCCATCACCGGAGAATACATCTGACGGTGACACGGCTGAACAGCCGGAAATTTCCGTGGATGATGAGCTTGGTATGGATGCCGTAATTCCTGAAGATGCCACTATGACAGAGGTCGGCACCAAGCTTGATCTGGCCCGGGCTTATATCGATATGGGTGATCCTGATGGTGCGCGCAGTATTTTGAATGAGGTTATTGAAGAGGGTGGAGAATCGCAACAGCAAGAAGCCCGACAACTGCTTGAAGAGCTTGGCGATTGATACTGACGGCGCAGTCACTCCAACGATTTGCAACTGGCATTGAGTATGATGGAGCTGCTTATTGTGGCTGGCAGAGTCAGCCGCACGCCCCCAGCATTCAGCAAGAAATAAATCGCGCACTTAGTGTCGTTGCTGCTAAACCGCTTCAATGTTTGGGTGCCGGGCGAACAGATTCAGGTGTGCATGCCAGTGGGCAGGTAGCGCATTTTGAAACCAGTGTTAGTCGGTCACCTCGTTCTTGGTTGTTAGGCGCGAATAGTAATTTGCCGGACGATATCAGTATTTTATGGGTACGCCCTGTAACAGCTGATTTTCATGCGCGATTTTCAGCAGTTTCCCGCACCTATCGCTATGTAATTCTTAATCGTCAGGTGCGCTCAGCCCTACAACGGGAACGTGTTTGGTGGATTTATCATCCACTCGATCACAAGCGTATGCACGCCGCTGCTCAGCAATTGCTTGGAAAGCATGATTTTTCAGCGTTTCGTGCCTCGGCATGTCAGGCCAATACTCCGGTTAGAGTGATGGAGCACCTTAATGTCACCCGAACAGGTGATTATTTATATGTGGACTGTAAAGCGAATGCTTTTTTGCATCATATGGTCCGCAATATAGTGGGTTCACTGATACGTATAGGGCAGGGGGAGGCCTCTGTAAAGTGGCTTGCAGATGTGCTGCATGGAAGGGACCGGACGAAGTCGGGCATTACGGCGCCTGCTGCTGGTCTGACGCTGACTAGCGTTGGTTATCCTCATGGATTGCTGGGTCAATCTGATGCAGGTGATCTCCCGGCAGCATGATTATTATTTATTTAGGTGATACCTGAGCGTCTCTCGTTTATTATGCGCACACTATGAGCTGGTTTGAAAAAATTATTCCATCACGGATTAAGACAGAGCGACGTAAGCGTTCTGTGCCGGAAGGTATCTGGGAGAAATGTCCTGGCTGTGGTGCGCAGCTTTATCGTGCCGAGCTTGAGCGGAATCTGATGGTGTGCCCAAAATGCAATCATCACATGCGTTTATCCGCTCGCCAGCGTCTGGATGTCTTTCTTGATCCTGATACAGGCAGGGAGATTGCAGAACGGTTGAGCCCTAATGACCCGTTAAAATTCCGAGACAGCAAAAAGTACCGTGACAGGATTGTGCAGGCGCAGAAAAGTACCGATGAAAAAGATGCCCTTATTGCAATGACGGGTATGCTTAAGGGGCAGCCGGTCGTTGTATGTGCATTTGAATTCAGTTTTATGGCTGGTTCAATGGGCTCTGTAGTAGGGGAAAAATTTGCCAGGGCTGCAGCCTATAGCAGAGAAAATCATATGCCCTTAATTAATTTTTCTGCCAGTGGCGGTGCGCGAATGCAGGAAGCATTGTTCTCGTTACTACAGATGGCTAAGACCAGTTCTGTACTTGCCAGTCTTGCTGAGGCTGGTATTCCTTATATATCCGTTCTGACTGATCCGACTACAGGAGGCGTATCTGCCAGTCTTGCCATGCTTGGGGATATGAATATTGCTGAGCCGCATGCTTTGATTGGTTTTGCAGGCCCACGTGTTATTCAACAGACTGTTGGTGAAACATTGCCGGAAGGTTTTCAGCGTAGTGAATTCTTACTTGAGCATGGAGCGCTCGATATGATTGTTGATCGGCGTCATATGCGTGATGAAATTTCTGCACTTTTATTAAAATTACTTAAGCTCCCAATGCCATCTCACTGAGTGGGGTTATTCTTTAGTTCACCTGCTTCACGTTAATCTGGCGTATGACTAATGACGCTTAAATCGTTGCCTGAGTGGCTTATCTGGCAGGAATCTCTGAATCCTGCAGAAATTGAGCTTGGCCTTGATCGGGTGCTGGCAGTCTCTCGACGGCTGAAACTTCATCCGCCGGCCGGGTATGTGTTTACGGTTGCAGGGACTAATGGTAAGGGCTCATGTGCTGCGGCACTTGAAGCTTTGCTGCAGGTATCTGGTTTAACTACAGGCCTCTACACATCGCCTCATCTCATACGTTATAACGAACGAATTCGTATCAATAATCAGCTTGTTGATGATGCGATACTTGTGGATGCATTTGAGCACATTGAGTCCGTACGTGGGGACACTCCCCTTACTTTCTTCGAATTCGGGACATTGGCTGCATTGTGTATTTTTGGTGACAGACGCTGTGATGCCTGGATACTGGAAGTAGGGTTGGGTGGTCGTCTTGATGCAACAAATTTGATTGATGCTGATACGGCCATCATTACCACGGTTGATCTGGATCATCAGGACTGGCTTGGTGATACGGTTGAGAAAATTGCTGCAGAGAAGGCTGGTATTATGCGGCCGGGTAAGCCTGCATTTTATGGAGACGAAAATGTACCGCTTAGTATCCGTGAGTATGCACAAGAAATCGGAGCATCACTTAGTTGCAATGGCGAGGCTTACTCTTATTGTGTGCATGCGGATACATGGACATGGCAGGGGCATGAAGTCTCTTTGAGCAAGCTGCCCATGCCCTCTCAGTGTGCACAGGTGCAGATTAAAAATCAGGCGCTGGCATTGGCAGCTGTTGAAGCCTGTGAACCGGGTTTGCTGTCTGACCCGGGTCAAATCAGGAAGGTGCTCGGCAAATTACAGGTGGCGGGCCGTTTCCATGAATTTAGTGATACTCATCATTGGGTACTTGATGTTGCTCATAACCAACAGGCTGCAGCTGTATTAAGAGTTGGTTTGCAGCAACTGGATAAACGACCGACAACTATAGTTGTGGGCATGCTGGCAGATAAGCAGGTAGAGTTGTTTGCTCAGGAACTGGCAGGAGTGGCTGATTGCTGGCTGGTCTGTTCGACGGCAGCGGTTCGTGGCAGTACCGCGGATGAACTGGCTAAAAGATTATCTGGGGTACTGGATGTGCCGGTAGAGGCTACAGGAGAGGTGCTAGTTGCTATGGATCGGGCGCGGGAAAGAGCACCTGTGGGTGGACGCATTGTTATTTGTGGTTCATTTCTGGTTGTTGGTCCCGCCCTTGAGTTGCTTGGTCTATACTGAACCCCGTACTGGAGGGTATTCCATGGATAGGGCATTGTTAGAGCGTATGGTAGGAGCGGTTGTGCTCGTGCTGTTGTTCGTTGTATTTGTTCCTGCTCTACTTGATGGTCGTCAGGATGACAATGAAGGGCGAGCTGATGCCTCAGGTTCCCGAGTTGGTACCAGGACTGAAGTTATAGTGCTTAATGCCAGTAAGCCCGCTGCACCCCCTGTTGTAGAAGCGGTCAAACTGCAAGTTAAGGCAGCTCCAAAAAAGATATCTTCTCAACCAGTAAAACCAGTTGCCGCCCCAAAACCAAGACAGCAGGCTCCTCGAGATGGGTTTGCGGTGCAACTGGGCAGTTTCACCAGTCGGGATAATGCTATGGGTTTTGCGAGCAGTATCAGTGAGGCTGAGTATCCGGTTTTTGTAAAGAGGGCGGCTGCATCCAGTGGTGCCGTCTTTCGTGTTTATGCCGGTCCAAGAACAACACGTGAGGAGGCTGATAAACTGGCCGCCAGACTGGTAGCTGATGGTCAGAGTGTTATGGTTGTTGACTTGAGTGGTGCAGGTGGTGGTTGACATTATCTGGTTTGACTATCTGTTAATTACAGTCATGCTCATCTCGACTGTGATCAGTCTGTTTCGTGGCTTCTTTAAAGAAGCGCTTTCTCTGGCAACCTGGGTGATTGCCATCTGGCTGGCATGGCGCTTTGGGGTGCAGTTTTCTGGAGAACTGGAACCCTGGGTAACTGAACCCGTATTACGTTTATGGCTTGCTCGTGTCCTGATATTTGTCTTTGGCTTGCTTGCCGGTGGGTTACTTAGCAGGTTGATTAATATTCTTATACTTAGTACAGGATTGACAGGTACTGATCGAGCGATTGGAATGGTGTTTGGCTTTGGTCGTGGGGTAATTCTGGTGGGGCTTCTGATTATGGTATTGGATATGATGGGATTCTCAAATTCGGTTTGGTGGCACGAATCAAAATTATTGCCGTATGCTGCGCCTGTGGCTGATATCATTCGTCATGAGGCTGAGAATGGCTTTAAATATGTAGATAGAATAACGATGCCAGAGGCTATTTGAACGGACCTCGGGCATGGCGACAGCTTTTTAACGCAGGGACTCACACGTGTGCGGTATTGTTGGCATAGTTAGTAACCGGTCTGTCAATCAGGCTATTTATGATGCATTAATTGTTTTGCAGCATCGCGGTCAGGATTCTGCAGGAATCATGACCGAGGATAATGGCATTTTGTGCCAGTATAAGGATAACGGGCTCGTCCAGGATGTATTCCAGGAGGGGCACATGATGCGGCTGCGGGGGAACATGGGTATTGGTCATGTGCGTTACCCAACCGCAGGTTCATCTAAATCTGATGAGGCCCAGCCCTTCTATGTAAATTCACCATACGGTATTTGTCTTGGACATAACGGTAATTTAACGAATACGGTTGAATTACAGGCCATGCTTAAGCAGCAGGATAAACGGCATCTGAATACAGGTTCAGATACGGAGGCATTGCTCAATGTCTTTGCCCATGAATTACAGGTTCAGAATATTCCCAGGTTGACTCCCAATTCTGTTTTTGATGCGGTTGAACGTGTACATAATCGTTGTGAAGGCGGTTATGCAGTTGTCGCCATGATAATGGGTGAGGGTATAGTCGCTTTTCGTGATCCACATGGTATTCGTCCAATAGTACTTGGTCGACGTGAATCAGACGGTATAGTTGAGCATATGGTTGCTTCAGAAAGTGTTGCCCTGGATGCTCTGGGTTTTGAGCTGGAGCGCGATATCCTGCCGGGTGAAGCAGTCTTTATTGAAAAGGATGGCACCTTACACAGCAAGCAGTGCGGGCCGCAGGAAGGTTACACACCCTGTGTTTTTGAGTTTGTATATTTTGCCCGGCCTGATTCCATTCTCGATAGTATTTCTGTCTACAAGTCTCGCTTACGAATGGGTGAGCAGCTTGCCAAGAAGATACTTAAAGAACGACCGGATCATGATATTGATGTTGTTATCCCGATACCTGACTCAAGCCGCACGAGCGCCTTGTCTGTTGCGCACAGCCTTGGGGTTAAGTACAGGGAAGGCTTTATTAAAAATCGCTATATTGGGCGAACATTCATTATGCCGGGGCAGGAAATGCGCAAGCGCTCGGTAAGGCGCAAGCTCAATGCTATTGATCTGGAGTTTCGTGACAAAGTTGTTTTACTGGTTGATGATTCTATTGTGCGTGGTACCACCTCGCAGCAAATTATAGAGATGGCACGTGAGGCAGGGGCACGTAAAGTTTATTTTGCATCGGCTTCCCCACCAGTGAGATTTCCAAATGTATACGGTATTGATATGCCTGCATCTTCTGAATTAGTGGCATGTAATCGTACTGAGCAAGAGGTTGCTGACCTGATTGGTGCTGACTGGCTGATTTATCAGGATATTGATGACCTTATTCGTGCGGTTCAGTATGACAATGGAGACATCAGGGAGTTTGATACCTCATGTTTCTCCGGAGAATATGTGACGGGTGATGTTACACCTGACTATTTGCGTCGTATTGAAGTTGGTCGTTCAGACGAAGCTAAACAGGCAGACAGAAATCGCTTGGCTGATCAGGCTGAGCTAAAAGATAAAGCAGACTCATCTGCCAGAATTTTCTGACACTGTCACCTTAGATGAGTATTAAGGCTATTATTATTGAGTCAAGCAAGGATTATCGATCCTTAATTTCTCATCACCTGCAGACACATTGGCCTGACTGCAAAGTGACGCAATATGACCCGGATGAAGCGGGTCGACTTTCAGACGACTTTTCCGGAGCAGGGAATGACCTCGTTGTACTGGGTGATCCTTTAGGCGCAGAGAGCGGTCTGGATTGGTTGCGTCAGTTCAGGGGAGTTAAGGGTTTTCCTCCTGTGATCATGTTGGGTGATGGAGATATTCCAAGTATTGTTGCTGCCATTAAGTCCGGTGCAAGTGACTATATTTCACGTGCAAATGTGTCACATAAAGCCCTGATAGAAATATGTGAGGCAGCTTTGGATTCAGTTGACGCAGGAGTGGGCTCACGTTCCTCGACAATCACAAATGGGTTTGATATTCCTGAACTTAAAGGCTTCCAGATAGAACGATGTATCTCTCGGGGGGAAATTGCATCTGTTTACTTGACCCGGGATATGAGTAGTGGTCGTGATGTTGTATTGAAAGTCCTGCGACAGGTTCCGGATTCTGGTGGCGGTAATGTGGTTTTCGACCGGTTTTTGCGAGAATTTGATCTGATTGGCAGGATATCCCACTCTAATGTGGTCAGTATTTATAACCTGGGGATAGCGGATGATCATGCCTTTATTGCAATGGAATATTGCAGCCGTGGTAGCTTGAAACGGCGAATACGGATTGGGATGTATGCGGATCGTGCTGAAGATATTATGCGTCAGATAGCCGAAGCATTAGGTGCCATTCATGAGCTTGGGGTGCTGCATCGTGACCTCAAACCAACAAATGTTTTGTTCAGGGAAGATGAAAGCGTCGCATTAATAGATTTTGGGCTTGCCAAGCAGGCTCATCTAAAAGCGGAACTTACAGGAACAGGGGAGATCTTTGGTACGCCATATTACATGAGCCCAGAACAAGGTCATGGTGAATCACTTGATGTGCGTTCAGACATCTACAGTTTAGGTGTTATTTTCTATGAAATGTTGACAGGCCATAAACCGTTTGAAGGCAATACTGCGATGGCTGTAATTCTCAAACATGCACGGGAGCCTATCCCGCGTTTGCCTGAACACCTATCACATTATCAGCCTGCTATTGATAAGATGATGGCAAAAAGATTGAGGCACCGTTTTCAGACAGTTAAAGAATTGCTGGAGTGGTACCCGGCTACTGCTTGACTAGAAGTCAAGTGTGAGTAGTTGCGGACCATTTGAGTCCCAGCTGAGTACACTGCCGGACTGATACCAGTCTCCAAGCACGATGCGCTGTTTGTGCTGACCATCAGCCTCAAAATTGTGAATAGCGGGTTGATGTGTGTGACCATGCAGAAGTATATTCACATGATGATTTTTCATGCTTTCTTCAATAGCCCCTTGATTTACATCCATTATTTGTGCTGATTTATATTGGATACTGGTTTGGCTTTTGCCCCGTGCGGTATCAATAATCATGCGCCTTAAAAAGAAAGGTAATGCATGGTAAATCCGCATGGATAGTGGGTGGTGTACAAAACGTCTGTAGCGTTGGTAGCTCAGGTCATCTGTGCAATAAATGTCGCCATGGCTAATGATTACTGATTCACCTGCAACATAAATAAGAGTTGGGTCAGGTAGCTGAATCATCCCTGTGGTTTCAAGAAACTGCTTGCCAACCATAAAATCTCGGTTGCCAGGTATAAAGAAACATTGCGTGCCAGACTTAGTCAGTTGTGCAAGTGCAGTTATCACCTTTTTATGGTGAGGGTTTGGATCATCATCACCTATCCATGCCTCAAAAAGATCTCCCAAGATATAAAGTCTTTCGGTAGCTGCCGCTTTCTTGCTGAGGAAGTTTAAGAATGCACTGGTGGCAGCTGGACGTGATGGATCCAGATGTAGGTCAGATATAAATAGGGTGGTCATGCAAAACCCAGGTCAGGGTGCCGTTTCACTTTGATTGATTTCTGTACCTGAGTCAGGGTTAATCATGGCCATATGGGTGATTACAACGGGCTCAATGGGTACATCTTTTGATAATTCAGGGATCGGGCCGGGGCCTGTTGCTACGTAACCGATCTGATCAACAACGTCCATGCCCTCAATAACCCGCCCAAATACGGTATAACCCCACCGAGTGAGGCTGGGGTCAAGGGCAAGATTGTCACCAAGGTTGATATAAAACTGTGAGTTCGCACTGTGTGGGTCAGTGGTTCTTGCCATTGCTATAAAGCCACGCCGATTGCTAAGACCATTGCCTGATTCATTGGCAATAGTTGCCTGTGATTCTTTCTTTTTATAATTTAAATCATAACCACCAGCTTGCACCATGAAGCCAGCAATAACGCGATGAAAAATCACACCGTCGTAGTAACCGCTCTCTACATAGTTTACAAAGTTGCGTGCTGTTTTTGGCGTGCGTTTAGCAAAGAGTTCAATGGTAAAGTTTCCAATGTTTGTTTCTACGGCCACTTTTGGGTAATCAGGTAGTTTATCTTCTGCCAGCACAGGAGCTGATGCCCATAGGCTAATAAGTGCACAGGAAAAAACTAGTTGTATAAAGTTACGGGTGTTCAATGGCGTACTCCGGCTTTTATCTATCTTTAAGTCTGCTTTACTTTAGCGTTCTGCCGCGGCAAGTGTGTTGTATATCAGCATGGCAACTGTCATAGGGCCAACGCCACCTGGTACAGGCGTGATCCATGCAGCTCGTTCAACAGCTGCCTCAAAACCCACGTCACCACGCAGGCTTCCATCATCCTGTCGGTTAATGCCTACATCAAAGACAATGGCGCCGGGTTTAACCCATTCTCCGGGTATCAAACCGGCTTTACCAACGGCAACTGCCAGAATATCACCCTGGCGGACTTTGGCTTCAAGGTTGGTTGTAAACTTATGACAGATGGTAACAGTGGCGCCTGCCAGCAGCATTTCCAGTGCCAGTGGTCTGCCCACAATATTAGATGCGCCTACGATCACGGCATGTTTGCCTTTTGGATCGACACCTATATGTTCCAGCATTTTCATAATGCCAAAGGGTGTGCATGGGCGCAGTGCGGGTATCCGTTGTGCAAGACGGCCCACGGTGAAAGGGTGAAATCCATCCACATCCTTGCGGGGATCGATGTGTTCAATAATTTTATGGGGCTCAATGTGTGTGGGTAGGGGTAGCTGAACCAGAATGCCGTTAACCTCTTCGGCCTGATTGAGGGTATCGATAAGTTGCAGCAGATCTTCTTGTGAGGTGTTCTTGGGTAGGTCATGTTCAATAGACTTGATGCCGGCGTCCTTGCATGCATTACGCTTATTACGTACGTAAATGGCTGAGGCAGGGTCAGTACCAACCTGTATAACAGCCAGACCCGGAGCCATTTTGCCAGCAGCCACACGGGTTGCAATGCGTTCTCTAACGCTGGAACGGACCTTCTGTGCGATTGCTTTGCCGTCTATAAGTTGTGCAGACATGCTTGATTTTTCCCAATATTCACAAAAAGCAGATGTTGTATTGCAGGGCGCACAAGATACCAGAGCCTTATGTCAGTCAACAGCCCGACCGGCATTTATCTTGGCTCATTGACCTGTATCTGTCCGCCCCGTATCATCCCCCGCCGCTGGGTATGGATTTGTATAATGCTCAGTAGCAAGAAGTGTCGGGGCATAGCGCAGCCTGGTAGCGCATCTGCTTTGGGAGCAGAGGGTCGGGAGTTCGAATCTCTCTGCCCCGACCAATCTTGTGTTTGATTGAAAATGTGGGTTAATTATCCAGAGAAGCTTGATTCAAGTTCAAAGTAGCCTAAAAGGTTGTGGAGAGCCACCCAAAGGGCGCACGATAAGCTGTTTCTGGCATAAGGGTTGGATAGACCCTAATGGCAGTACGATTGATATCGCATTTAGCAACACCCACTAGAAGCAGCTCTTGGGCTTATGCAGAATTGTCCAGGAGGCGTAAGGGTTTATTGACCTTTAGGGTAGTGTGATTGATGTTGAGACGGTGGTGGGATTTATACTTGGTAGCGGTATTAATAAAAGCACCGCTGCAGCAGTTACAATAAACCTGGTATATGCGCCTGTAGCTCAACCGGATAGAGCACCGGCCTTCTAAGCCGGGGGTTGCAGGTTCGAGTCCTGCCAGGCGCGCCATTCTGACAATGAATGGTGCAGTAGTAAAAAGACAGTGGTGGGTGTAGCTCAGTTGGTAGAGCCCTGGATTGTGATTCCAGCCGTCGCGGGTTCGAGTCCCGTCATCCACCCCATTTAAAATGAGACTGCATTTGCAGCTTGCTGGAAAAGTTTTGGGCCGTTAGCTCAGTTGGTAGAGCAGTTGACTCTTAATCAATTTGTCGTAGGTTCGATCCCTACACGGCCCACCATAAATAAAAAAAGGCTCCGAAATACGGGGCTTTTTTTATTTATGGTGGGCCTTTGGTGCTTGTTTATGCTGATGATGTGCGGGATTTTTGCTTTTCAATTATGATTTATTAAGTATTGTGATGGTTAGCTTTGAATATATGTTGCGGCGAATCACTCATGATCACGCTGTCAGGGCGGGCTTGGAAGCAATCTGCAGGTAACATAATGGGTAATAAATTTGTATATGTTGCCTGCTTTAAGGATGTTCCTTGTATGCCCCAAGTGTATGATAAATGTATAAGAATAAAAAAATGAGGGCAGGGGATGAAAAATCTTCTTGCGGCAGTTCTGCTGCTTATGTGTGGGTGTAGCTCCGTTGATGTAACAAGTCAGGAAACTGTCTTAGCTCAAGGCACTTGGGAAACAACTCTACAGTCACGTGATCTTAATAATGATGGAATTGTTGACGCCTGGTATGACAGTACCTTAGACGTGACTTGGACTGCGGAACCGGGACTAGCGGTTAGCCAGGGATCTACCTTCGCGGTCGATGCCACAGGGGGTAACCCGAGAGGCTGGACGGGACTAACGAATGCATTGCTATGGGTTAACTATCTAAATAGCACACACTTTCTTGGTGTAGATGAGTGGCGTTTGCCTAAGTTTGTTGATGTAGGTGGTGATGGCTGTACCAAAGGTGTTGACTGTGGTCAGTATCATGATGTTGCAATAAGTGAACTTGCTCATATGTATTCTATTACTCTCGGCAATCTTCCCTCTTGTGGGACTCTACCGGACACTTGTCCACAACCTGGAGGGGGGCTCACTAACGAGGGGCCTTTCAGCTTTCTGAGTAGCCCTGACAATTCTAATGATTACTATATTGTTGATTCTGCCCTGGGTGAGCAGAACCCTTGGGTTTTCGATATCAGTATCGGTGCACAAAAAGAGCCGGATTCTCAGGTTATTGAGCGCGGCCTGCCGTGGGTCCTAATTGATGGCGACATTGCGGACCGTGTCCCAAGTGCACCTGGTCGTGAGGATTCTCCAGGTGACTATGCCAACCTTCATTGCCCAGGTGATGTCAATCTTGACGGTCTGCCCGATCTGGTTGCGGTTACATCAGGTGGGCGTGTGATAATACGCGACATCGATGCTACAACCACATCTCGTTTTGATCTGGAGTATGCGCATGGAGTTATAGATTCTGAGTTAGTACCTGATATAGATGGAAACGGTTCACCAGAACTCATTGTTCTTGGCACCAGTCTTACCGAATTGCGAGACTTAGCTACCTTTGAACTGCATTCGGCAGTAAATTTTTTAACCACCCTCCCGCCAATTGATCTGGAGATAGTGGATGATGTAAACGGTAACGGCTACCCAGAGGTGGCGAGTCTCAGTGATCGTAATTGGGCTGTAATTCAAGTAAGAGATGGTAAGACCGGTGAGCTCCTGCGTTATAACGCTGACCGAGATAGTGATCCACGATCCCTGTTCAGAGTGCCCAGCTCTGCACAATCTGGAATTAGGGGGTTAGGTGAGGTCTATGGCGCTGCCCGTTTTTTTCGTATTGCAGACAGCTCGCAGTACTTAGGCGCTGGGCGCATACCATTACAAGCGGTGTTCATCCCTGATAGCGGTGGTGACGGTTCGCCCCAAGTTGCTGTACTTAAATTGTTTGCGGATACCGGTGTCGATAGTCTGTCACTTTATAATACTGTTGATATGTCAGGAGGGATAGCGCTGGCTACAGACCTGCCGGTGCCTATTGGCTTAGGTGAACCTTTTACTGCAATGTCGCTTCTGGTTGCCCCAGATATGAACGATAATGGCTCATCTGAAACTGTTGTTTATGAATATGAAACAAGTGGTACACGGCATAAAGCGCGTATCAATGATGGCCGCACTGGTGAACTGCTTAGCACGGTGCGTTTCAGCGAGCAGTTAATGGGGCTAGATGCAGTTGTTTGCCCGGACATTAACAATAACGGTTCTGCAGAGATTGCTATTCTTGGTATGCGGTATAGCGATGATGCGATTTTGGTGCACGTTAAGGATACCGCCACGGATGAGTTATTGGGGGCAGTGAGTTTTCCGCGTTTGTAACTATTAAGTTTGTAGCAAAGATGTCCAGAGTAATGGCTGGTTTGGTATTTACTTATAAGTTTCTGCTTTGATCCTATTTAAACTTTGGCATTACCTGCTCAGCAAATAATCGGCTTTGCTCAACCATGCCTGCTTGTCGTTCACCATGTGGGTGCGCAATGGGTGACCCAGCAAGTATATAAATGTGATCCAGTCCCAGATCAATAATACTTTTTAAGCGCTGCTCACATTTTTTTGCCGGTCCGCATATTGAGAACCAGTTAACAAAGTCATCACTGACTTCAGTGGAGTGGCCTGCTTCCTCCTGAGCATGGTTATCCATGTCATATTGCTTTTGCATATGGGCAGCAAGCTCTTTTAATTGCGGAGGTAGATGATCAAGTGAGGCATTTTTCATGCCCGCAAAATGAGCAACCATGCCAGCGATCATGCGGCCGATGTTAATAGCACGTTGCTCATCTGGGTCACATACAAGGTTTATGAATGCGCCGATACTGACTGAGTCGCGGCTACGACCAATTTTTTGTAATTGTTCTGTAGCTGTATTTATGGCCCATGTAATTCTTTCGGGCGCACTGCCAACAGCAAAACTGATGCGATCTCCGGTTTCAACTGCCATCTGAATAGTTTTTGGACCGGTACAGGCAATATCAACAGGTACAGGGGGAATGTCCAGTCCCTTTAACCAGCGCAGTGCCGATTCTTTTTCGCCGCGCATGATGGTTTCACCATGCATATAAGCTTGCAATTGTTTGACATAGGTACGTAATTGTTTGGTAGTCGCATTGTGTTTGCCAATATGGGCAGCGGATGAATCACCGCGACCTATGACGCAGATAGTCCGACCCCTGCCACCATTTTGCATGGACTCTTGTTGCAGGCTCATTAAGGCGGTAGCTGTAACTGCCGCATCACGTGTGATGGGGTTTGTCACTCCGGTACCCAGTTGTAGTGAAGTGGTAGTAGCTGATGCAAGTGATAACTGCCCGTAAGGATCAGGAGCAAGGTTTTGGGTATCGGGGCAAAGCAGATAGTCAAAACCCATAGCCTCAATTTTACCGGCTAGTCGGGCTGTATAACCCGCTGATGGTTCCATAACGAGACCAAATTGAGTCATACTTTTTGTTCCAGTGCTGAAATGATGTCGCGTTTTTTGAAACGTGATATCAGGAAGCGACAAATTACTTTGGGAGTGGTGAGCCAGCGTACGGCTGCGCCGTTACCTTTGCTTGCGAGCATGTTCTCAACAAGCCAGGGCGTAACAGTCTCTACAGTATCAGCAAGAATATTGTATACACCTTTCTTTCTCTCCCAGTCAGGTGCTGACTGTGCTTCTTTGGAGATGAGTAGTTCTGTTAATACCATGCCGGGGCTTAGGTAGCACATCTCAACGGGTGTGCCTTTACACTCATTGACCATAACCTTGGTGAAATAGCGAAGTGCATATTTACTGGCACCGTAAGGCCCATACTTTTCCATGGTCTGGCCATTGCTGCCAAAGCCTTCCATGTTCCAGATGCGTCCGCTGCCTTGTGTGAGCATACCGGCCATTGCGACTCGGCTGCAGTGCATAACACCGGTGAGGTTGGTGTTGATAGTAGCGACATAGTCCTCTTGTGGTGTATTGGCAAAATTTTCATGTATGCCGTCACGCCCGGCATTATTAATCCAGTAGTCAATACGCTCAAATGCCGCAATGCCAGCATCCCAGAGAGCCTGTACCTGGAAATAATTGCCCACATCACAGGGTTGTCCGGCTATCAATTCAGCTGAAAATTCCATACTGAGCCTGGCAACCACCTTATCTACATCGGTCTGACTACGGCTGCTGATCAGCACTTTGTGGCCCCGCTGCAGGAACTCCCGAGCCATTCCGAGCCCGATTCCTTTGGTGCTGCCCGTAATTACTACATTCATGAGTCTTAGCCCCTGTATATGTTCTGTGGTTTTTGAAGCTTGTCAGGCCTGCTGTTTGAGACATTAACCTTGTACTTTTGCTCTTTCCGTTGTGGTGTGATTTTTCGGCAGTTTGCCATGCTTTATTAAAGACCGCCTCTTTCGTGGAATGAGGCACCAACAGTTGGTAGTTTGCATTATAATAACGACGCTTTAACGGTCAGGTTAACCTGAAAAAGGCGAGAGTGGCGGAATTGGTAGACGCGCTGGTTTTAGGTACCAGTGGGGTAACCCGTGAGAGTTCGAGTCTCTCCTTTCGCACCATACCGTTTCTGGCAACTCTGAAATATGGTTAACACATATGTCAGAGCGATTACGAATTACTGAACAGACCCGGATAACAACACAGGAAAAAAAGATAATGCAGGTTTCTGTAGAAGTTTCAGCAGGACTTGAGCGACGTATGCGCGTTCAGGTTCCAGCAGAAAAAATAGATAAGGAAGTGGATGCCAGGCTCCAGAAAGTAGGGCGTAGCGCCAAGATTAAGGGTTTTAGGCCCGGCAAGGTACCCGCTAAGGTTATCCGGCAACAATACGGTAGTGAAGTGCGCCAGGAAGTATTGCAGGAGATATTGCAATCCAGCTATTCCGAAGCGGTAACACAGGAGAAGCTCCAGCCTGCAGGTGGGCCAAGTATAGAACCGGAGAGCCTTGAGGAAGGTGAGGATCTCGCTTATACAGCCATATTTGAGGTTTATCCTGAGTTTGAACTAAAGGGGCTGGCCAAGATAAAAGTGCAGCAGGCAGAAGCAACGATCGATGACAGTGATATCGATACGATGCTGCAAAATCTGCGCAAGCATCGTGCTACCTGGAATGTTGTTGAGCGTAAGGCCGCTGATGGCGATCAGGTGACTCTGGATTTTACAGGTACCTTAAAAGGTGAACCCTTTGAAGGTGGTAGTGCAGAGGCATTTCCCGTTGTATTGGGTGAAGGAGCCATGCTGCCGGATTTTGAAAAAAACCTCACAGGTGTGTCAGCGGGTGAAGAAAAAACCTTCAAGATGAAGTTTCCCAAGGACTACCATGCTACAGAACTGGCTGGTCAGAAGGTTGAGTTCAAGATTAATGTCAGCCAGATTGCTGAACAGGTTCTGCCTGAAGTGGATGCCGAGTTTATCAAGGCATATGGGCTTGAAAGCGGAAAGATGGAGGATCTGAAAAAGGATATCGTTGCCAATATGGAGCGTGAGCATGAAGCCAAGACCAAAGCGGATGTGAAAAAACAGGTTTTAGACGGCCTGATAGACGGCAACAGTATTGATATACCGGATGTTCTGGTGCGTCAGGAATGTGAATCCATGCAAAAAGAGGCGATGCAAAGGGCTGGTATTACTGATGAAAATCAAGCACCTGAAGTTAATTCCTTTCGTGAAACTGCAGAAAGACGTGTGCGCCTGGGCTTACTGATGAGTGCGGCTATACGTGAGAACGACCTTGAACTGGATCAGAGTCGGGTTACTGCAAAAGTGGACGAAATGTGTGCTCCGTATGACAACCCTGATGAAATACGCAATATTTATCTGCAGAACCCACAATTTCTGGGGCAGATAGAGAGCATGGTTTTAGAAGAGCAGGTAGTTGAATGGTTGACTACCCAGGCAAAAGTAAGTGGTAAGACAATGAGCTTTAAGGAATTGATGGAATTGCCAGCCTGAGCTTGTTAATCAGGCAGGTTGAACTGAGTATTAAATTAATCTGAATATGATAAGGGTATGAGGTAAATGGAAACGAAAGCGCTCAATCTGGTGCCGATGGTGGTTGAACAGACTTCCCGGGGGGAACGATCCTATGATATTTATTCACGTCTGCTAAAAGAGCGGGTGGTCTTTTTGGTGGGCCAGGTTGAAGATCACGTCGCCAATCTTATCGTGGCGCAGCTGTTGTTCCTTGAATCAGAAAATCCTGATAAGGATATTCATCTGTATATCAATTCTCCGGGTGGTTCAGTAAGCGCTGGGCTGGCCATCTATGACACCATGCAGTTTGTCCGCCCTGATATCAGCACCATATGTGTAGGTCAGGCGGCCAGTATGGGTGCATTCCTGTTGTCAGGTGGCGCCAAGGGTAAGCGCTTTTCTTTGCCTCATTCACGGATGATGATTCATCAGCCACTGGCTGGCTTTCAGGGACAGGCATCGGATATTGATATTCATGCGAAAGAGGTACTGCAGACCAAGGATCGTCTGAATAAATTACTGGCTGGGCATACCGGGCAGCCACTTGAGAAGATCCAGAATGATACAGATCGTGACTTTTTTATGAGTGGTGATGAGGCTGTGGAATACGGCTTGATTGATACTGTGCTGGTACGCCGTGAACTGTCAGAAAGCAGCACAGAGGTCACAGAATAAGGGTTTGATGGTAAAATGCATGGCGTGGTGCTTTGCACCCTTGAGTGCAGCCATGTTATATAGGTTTGGAAGCTCGCCGGGGGGTGAGTGCGCGCAATAGCTGATCCGGTAAAAAATGGGTCGCCGAGGTACGGGATGTCTGAAGGAACGAAAGGTAGAGGCGAAGAGGGTAAGTTGCTTTATTGCTCCTTTTGCGGCAAGAGTCAGCATGAGGTTCGCAAACTAATTGCCGGGCCATCGGTATTTATTTGTGATGAGTGTGTAGAGCTTTGTAACGATATTATTCGTGAAGAGCTTGAGGACAGGTCTGATGATGGACAGGCTAAGCTTCCCAAGCCACAGGAAATTAAAGATGTTCTTGACCAATATGTGATTGGTCAGCAGCGCGCCAAGAAGGTGCTGTCGGTTGCTGTCTATAATCACTACAAACGACTCGATACTTGTTTGAACAATGACAAAAATGATATCGAGTTATCCAAAAGTAATATTTTATTAGTAGGTCCAACCGGTTGCGGTAAGACCCTGCTGGCAGAAACACTTGCACGTTTATTGAATGTGCCGTTTACCATTGCAGATGCCACCACACTGACTGAAGCAGGGTATGTGGGTGAGGATGTTGAAAACATCATCCAGAAGTTGCTGCAGAAATGTGATTATGATGTAGAAAAGGCTCAGACTGGCATTGTCTATATCGATGAAATAGACAAGATTTCTAGAAAATCAGACAACCCTTCTATTACCCGTGATGTTTCAGGTGAGGGTGTACAGCAGGCATTGCTGAAGCTGATTGAGGGTACGGTTGCATCAGTACCCCCTCAGGGAGGCCGTAAGCACCCTCAGCAGGAGTTCCTGCAAGTGGATACAGCCAATATTCTGTTTATAGTAGGTGGTGCATTTGCTGGCCTGGACAAGGTCATCCTCAGTCGCTCGGCTCGTTCAGGCATTGGGTTTGTTGCCGAGATCAAAACAGAGGAAGAGCAGCCGAATATAGGTGAATTACTCGCTGATGTTGAGCCGGAAGACCTTATCAAGTATGGACTGATCCCTGAATTTGTGGGTCGGTTACCGGTTGTGGCAACGCTTGATGAGCTTGATGAAGAAGCACTTATCACGATTTTGGTTGAACCTCGCAATGCTTTAACCAAGCAATATGCCAAGTTATTTGAGATGGAAGGCGTGAGTCTTGAATTTCGTAATGATGCACTGCAGGCAATTGCTGCGCGAGCTATGCAACGTAAGACAGGTGCACGTGGTTTGCGCACAATCCTTGAAAGTGTCCTTTTAGACACCATGTATGATTTACCAAGCATGAAAAATGCATCAAAAGTTGTGGTGGATGAAGGTGTTGTGACCGGCGAGACTAAGCCTTACATAATCTATGAGTCTGAAGAAATACAGGATTCGGAGCCTGCCGGGGAAGAGCAACTTCCCACTGGTTCTGACAGAGCTTGAAGCTATCGTTATCCTGTCGCTGTTAAAGACACATCACCCGTAGCTTGAGATGCAGCCTTTTACGTGACTGTGTGGTCACGTGCGAGCAGTAAACGATCAAACTGGAGACACCCTGAATGTCAGATTCTGTTGAACAACCGATGACAAATGTGCCTATTTTACCGCTACGTGATGTGGTGGTTTACCCGCACATGGTGATTCCTTTGTTTGTCGGGCGTGAGAAATCAATCCTGGCTCTTGATACAGCGATGGAAACCGGCAAGAAAATATTGCTAGTGGCCCAGAAACAAGCAGATATCGATGCACCGACGCTGGATGACATCTACCGGATTGGTACTCTGGCAACCATCCTGCAGCTTTTGAAGCTGCCTGACGGGACCGTTAAGGTTCTTGTAGAAGGTGGTAGCCGTATTAACCTTACCAAGGTGCATGAAGGCGAATACTTTACTGCTGATATTGAATATATAGATGAGTTGCCTGAGGAAGACTCGCGGGAACTGGAAGGGCTAAAGCGTACTGTTGTCAGTCAGTTTGAGAATTACGTGAAACTTAATAAGAAGGTGCCGCCCGAGATACTGACCTCTTTGTCCAGTATTGATCAGCCGGGACGTCTTGCTGATACTGTTGCGGCCCATATGTCACTGCAGCTGGATGAAAAACAGAAAGTGCTTGAGATTGCAGGTATTCAGTTGCGTCTTGAGCATGTCATGGCATTAATTGATGCCGAGATCGATATGCTGCAGATTGAAAAACGGATCCGTGGCCGTGTTAAACAGCAGATGGAACGTAGTCAGCGTGAGTACTATCTGAATGAGCAGATGAAGGCGATTCAGAAAGAATTAGGTGAGATGGAAGATGCACCTAATGAGTTGGCTGAGCTGGAGCAAAAGATTGAGGACTCCGGTATGACTGCTGAGGCCAAGGAAAAAGCTGTTTCTGAGCTTAATAAGTTGAAAATGATGTCGCCCATGTCTGCAGAGGCGACGGTGGTACGCAATTACATCGACTGGCTGGTCAAGGTGCCGTGGAAAAAGAAAACCCGCATCCTGCGCAAGCTGGACAAGGCTGAAACCATCCTTGAGGAAGATCATTACGGACTCGATAAGGTTAAGGAACGTATTCTTGAGTATCTTGCCGTCCAGCTACGTGTACGTAAGCTTAAAGGGCCCATACTTTGCCTGGTGGGGCCTCCTGGCGTAGGTAAGACCTCGTTAGGCCAGAGTATTGCCCGGTCTACAAATCGTAAGTTCGTACGTATGTCTTTAGGTGGGGTACGTGATGAGGCTGAGATTCGTGGCCACCGCCGAACCTATATTGGTTCTATGCCAGGCAAGATTTTACAGAACCTGTCCAAGGTAGGTGTTCGCAACCCATTAATGCTGCTGGATGAGGTTGACAAGATGTCAACAGACTTCCGTGGTGATCCTTCCTCAGCGATGCTGGAGGTGTTGGATCCGGAACAAAACTCATCATTTGCTGATCATTACTTTGAAGTTGATTTTGATCTATCGGATATTATGTTTGTCTGTACAGCCAATACGCTGAATATCCCTGCACCATTGCTTGATCGTATGGAAGTGATTCGTATTCCGGGCTACACGGAAGATGAAAAACTTAATATTGCTAAGAAATATTTGGTGCCCAAGCAGATGAAGGCTAATGGCCTTAAGCCTGAAGAACTGGCTATTGCTGATAGCTCAATTCGTGATGTGGTGCGTTATTACACCCGGGAAGCAGGTGTGCGAAATCTTGAGCGGGAAATAGCCAAAATTTGTCGCAAGGTTGTAAAGAATTTGTTATTGCAGCCTAAAGACAAGCAAACACATGTAGCAGCAAAGAACCTTGAGAAATACCTTGGGGTTCGTCAGTACCGTTATGGTCGTGCAGAAGATAATGATCAGGTTGGACAGGTAACCGGGCTGGCCTGGACTGAGGTGGGTGGCGAATTATTAACCATTGAAGCTATGGTTATTCCAGGTAAAGGTAAATTAATGCATACCGGAAAGCTGGGTGAGGTTATGCAAGAGTCTATTCAGGCTGCGACAACTGTAGTTCGCAGTCGATCTGAGTTGATTGGGATTGATGCGGATTTTCACCAGAAACTGGATATCCATATCCATGTTCCTGAAGGTGCGACACCCAAAGACGGGCCCAGTGCAGGCGTTGGAATGTGCGCAGCTTTGGTTTCAGCCCTTACAAATATACCCGTACGCTCAGATGTTGCCATGACGGGTGAAATCACTCTCAGGGGGGAGGTGCTGCCTATCGGAGGCCTGAAAGAAAAATTGCTGGCAGCTCATCGGGGCGGTATCACCACGGTTCTGATTCCAAGTGAGAATGAAAAAGATCTGGTCGAAATACCCAAGAACATCAAGGACAAGCTGACTATTGTTCCAGTACGTTGGATAGAAGAAGTGCTTAAATATTCACTCCAACATATGCCTGAATCCAAGGTTCAGGTATTGCCAAAAGACGACAAGCAGGGTAAATCTGGCGAGTCAGATGAGAAGGGTGTGAGGCCACATTAGAACCTCTCTAAAATTTTCTGTGGGACTTTATGTTGACAGCGCTTTTTCGTGGCTGGTATAAGAAAAGGGTAGTAGCCAGAACCGTTGAATTTCTTGGGTTTGCGGTTTGGTATAAGGCCGCTTTGTAAGATTGATTGCAAGGCGGTAGCTACGGGTGGTCATCACTAGATGACTTTTGAGTTTTTTTTAGTTCGTTAAAAGGTGGATTGATGAACAAGGGTGAATTAATTGAGTCAGTAGCTGCATCTGCAGGTCTTTCTAAAGCTGATGCGGGTCGTGCCGTTGATGCTGTAGTACAGTCTATTGCAAGTGCTCTTTCAGGTGGTAATCAGGTATCTCTGGTTGGATTTGGTACGTTTACGGTGAAGCATCGCGCAGCTCGTCAGGGCCGCAACCCCCGCACCGGTGAAACAATCCAGATTAAAGCCAGTAATGTGCCTGGATTCAAGGCTGGCAAAGCCTTGAAGGAAGCTGTAAACTAGCGCGCCTTTAGCGCATATAGGCCCTTTTGGGGGCTGGCGCGGATCTTTAATTTGGGTCTTGATGCCAAAAAAATCGGCGCTTAAGAGCGCCGATTTTTTTGGTCCGGAACGTTTAAAAGTAAGTTGTTAAACCAGTTGTAAAGCAAATGCGCAAGCAGCTTTACCCTGGGTGCTTAGCTCAGCTGGGAGAGCGGCGCCTTTACACGGCGTAGGTCGGGGGTTCGATCCCCTCAGCACCCACCAGTTTATGCGGAGTGGTAGTTCAGTTGGTTAGAATACCGGCCTGTCACGCCGGTGGTCGCGGGTTCGAGTCCCGTCCACTCCGCCATTGATTATAATCGATGATTATTGATCGAGAATCCGGGCGTCCCAAATGGGGCGCCTTTTTCGTTTCAGGTACGGCTACAATATAAGCCCATAAGCCGTTATAGATATGGAAATAAAACAGACAAGACTATGCTGCAGATAATTAGAGAACGACTAACAGGCTGGTTCGCCATATTTATTCTTGGCGCAATTGCACTTACTCTGGTGCTAACCTTTGGCAATATTGATACCGGGTTTTCTGGTGCTGGTACGGCAGCCACAGTGAATGGCGAAGAAATTCCTATCCAGGATTTTCGACGTGTGTATCAGCGACAACGCCAGCAATGGGAAAGAGATTACCGGGCGCAGATTCCTGATGCTATGGCACAGGATATGGCTGATCAGGTTGTTCAATCACTGGTAAGGAATCGTGTGTTGGCTCAGCATATTCACTCCATGGGTTATCGAGTGAATAATGATGAGGTTATTGCCGCAATTGAAGCAATGCCTGGATTTTATGTGGGAGGCAAATTTTCCCGGCCCTCTTATAAGCAGCTCCTTGCATCTGAGGGTTTGAGTACCCAGCGCTTCGAATTTGAGCAACGCCAGAATATGGAGATGTCTCAGTTTGTTGAGGGAGTTGGGTACAGTGCTTTTTATACCCCAAGTGAGTTCAGGCGTTATATAGAACTGGATGGTGAGACTCGGGATATTGAATATCTGTTACTGCCCTCTGCTAATTGGATGGGTGAGGTGGTGATTGCTCCTGAACAGATTGCTGACCACTATGAGCTTAATCAACAGGCCTACATGAGTGAAGAAACGGTATCGCTTGAATATATAGAGCTTGATTACAGTGCTGTATTTGCTGAGGTTAAAGTAGGCGAAGCCGAGGCAGAAGCATATTATGAGGCTAATCCACAAGAGTTTGTGGGGGTTGAGGATCGTAATGCCAGTCATATTCTGATTCCTTTCGGTGATGATGAGGCCGCGGCAAGTGCTCTGGTAGCAGAGTTAAAGCTTAAGCTTGATGATGGTGAGGATTTTGAGGCCCTTGCTATTGAGTACTCGGCTGATAAAGGCAGCGCTGGTAATGGTGGCAGCCTGGGGTGGTTAGGTGCAGAAGATTCACCTGCACCTGAATTTGAAGATGCCTTATTTGTGTTGGCAGAAGGAGAAGTCTCTGCACCGGTACGAACCGAGTTTGGTTTTCACCTGATTCGGCTTGATGGTTTGCGTGCGGGTCGCACACTGAATTTTTTAGATGTCAAAGATAACTTGATTTTGCGGTTGCGTGAGAACAAGGCTGCAGATATCTATGCAGACAGTATAGATGAGTTGGATGAGAGAGCTCTTGAAAGTCTTGATGGGCTTGCTCCTGTGGCTGAGTCTCTTGGAGTTGAGCTTGGTGTAATTGATGAGTTTACTCGTGGTGGTGGAGACCCACTGGGCTTTTCTCCTGATCTTATTAGTGCGGCATTCAGCCTGGAAGTTCTGGAGGATGGTGAGAACAGTCCGGTTATAGACATTGGTGAAGGACGTGCAGTTGTCGTTCGGGTACGTGAATACCGTCCGTCTGAAGTGCTTCCTCTGGAAGATGTTAGCAATGCTATTGAGGTGCAACTAAGTGGTGAAGCGTCTATCTCACTTGCAGCAACAGCTGGCGCTAACATAGTAAAACAGTTAAACGAAGGGGCGGGGCGTGAGTTGCTTAGTTTGCCTGTGGGAACACAGTGGCAGCGTGTAGAGGGCGCCCACAGGGGCGCTCAGGAGTTACCTGTCGATCTGGCAGCAGCTTTGTTCAGTGCGCCTAAACCGGCAGCAATGTCTGCTCTGCGATACTCGGGTTTGTTACTGGCGTCTGGTGATTTTGCCGTGTTTGCCATTACGGCTTCAGATCTTGCGAGTCCTGAGTTTTACAGTCAGGAGGATCGAGACCTGCGTAAACAACAGCTAGCAGGTAGGCTTGGCGGCAGCCAGGCAACAGCACTGGTGGAAACACTGGTTCTGGAATCATCTGTTGGTGTTACTCGTGATCTTCTGGGGCTTGAGGGCAGTAGCTTGCCATAGACTGTCCTTAAGATAACATTGGTTTGGTGAGGTTTATGGGCGGAGATAGATGATGAAGCTAAAGCTCCACTGGCAAATATTAATTGCAATTTTTTTAGGTGGTCTGGCTGGCTGGTTAACGGGCGATACTTTTGCGCTTGCTGGAGTCACTGCCTACAGCGTGTATGAGTTTGTTGGTACGCTGTTTTTAAATGCTCTTAAAATGCTCATTGTTCCATTGATAGCATCTTCGATTATTGTTGGTGTGGCCGGTATAGGCTCAAGTGGCAACTTGGGGAGATTGGGAAGTAAGACGCTGGGTTTTTATTTGCTAACGACGCTTGCAGCGATTGTCGTTGGCCTCATTTTGCTTAATCTTTTTAAGCCTGGAATAAGTGACGGGCAACCCGTTAGTAACTTACTTGCGCTCGATGCCTCAACAACTGAGGTTGCAGACAGTGTCGCCTCACATGGTGCGAACGACCTTGTTAATGTAGTGCTGCGTGCAGTACCTCCCAATATTATTGCAGCAGCAGCAGAAGGTCAGATGTTGGGTATTATTTTCTTTTGCCTGCTGTTTGGCTATTTCATGACCCGCCTGGAACATGATTATGCACAACCCTTGTTGCGTTTCTGGACCGGGGTCTTTCACGTCATGATGCATATTACTGAATGGGTCATGCTATTCGCACCTATTGGTGTGTTTGGTCTGGTTGCACGGGTAGTCGCCCGCACCGGCTTTGATGCTGCCGCTCCGTTGCTTGCCTTTGCCGCAGTAATTCTGCTGGCTTTAACAGTGCATACCTTTGTGACCTTGCCACTGCTGTTACGTTTTGTGGGTGGAATACTGCCATTTCGCTTTATCCGCATGATGAGTCCGGCGATGCTAACGGCTTTTTCTACAGCGTCATCATCGGCCACACTGCCTATAACAATGGAATGTGTTGAAGATGGAGCGAAGGTGCCCAATCAGATCAGTAGTTTTGTGCTGCCACTGGGTGCTACGGTAAATATGAATGGTACTGCCTTGTATGAATGTGGTGCGGTGTTATTTCTTGCACAGGCCTATGGGGTTGAGTTGGGGGTCATGACACAGCTTTTGGTGGTGTTTACTGCGCTCATTACTTCTATAGGCGTTGCGGGAATTCCTTCTGCCTCATTGGTAGCAATTGCAATTATCCTGGCTGCTGTCGGACTCCCAGTAGAAGCAATAGCAGTATTGTTTGTCTTTGACCGGGTGCTGGATATGGTGCGTACCAGTGTAAATGTTTTTGGGGATAGCTGTTGTGCGGTTATTGTGGCCAGGCTTGAAGGTGTGTCGGTAGCTGATGAGTTAATGACAGCCCCTGAAACAAACGGATAGGTGTTGGTCAAAGAAGAGGCCCGGTAGACGCTACAGGTACACAGTCTAGGCAAGAACATCCTCATCATCATCAATGCTAAAGGTCATGCCAACCGTGCTGTAGCCACAGTCAACGTGCAATATTTCACCGGTGATGCCTGCGGCAAGATCTGAACACAGAAATGCAGATGCATTACCTACGTCCTCGATGGTGACATTCCGCTTCATTGGACTCCCTGCAGCACTGTGTTGCATCAGCTTGCGGAAATTGCCCACACCAGAGGCGGCAAGAGTCTTTATAGGCCCGGCGGAAATACCATTAACACGAATGTTATCCGGACCTAGGTCATATGCCATGAACCTTACATTAGCTTCCAGGCTGGCTTTAGCAGGCCCCATAACGTTGTAGTTTGGAATGGAGCGTTCTGCACCCAGGTAACTCATGGTCAGCAGGGCGCCGCCGGACCGGAGCATGCCCAGGCTTTCTCTTGCAATAGCGGCAAAGCTGTAGGCGCTGATATCGTGAGCAATGGTGTAGCCCTCACGTGTCACTGAATCAACGTACCGGCCAGCAAGCAGTTCCTTCGGCGCAAATCCGACAGAATGGACAATAATGTCGAGTTCATCCCAGTCTTTCTTTAACTCAGTAAATACAGCTGTAATTTCTGAGTCACTTGAAACATCAAGAGGCAGAACAATGCTGGAATCCAGTTCAGCCGCGAATTTGGTTACTCGGTCTTCGAGCTTTTCATTCTGGTATGTAAATGCCAATTCTGCACCCTCACGATGCATAGCTTCAGCAATGCCCCAGGCTATAGAACGTTTGCTGGCTAAACCGATGATCAAGGCGCGTTTACCGCTAAGAAACCCCATGTATATTCCCGTTAGTCATTTAATATCGGCTATTAGAGCGACTTTATGTGCAGCATACAAGCGGCTTGGTGTATTTTGTATGCTATTTCTTGAATTTTGGCTTGGGTATGATTTATGCCATAGCCTGTAGGCGGATTTAGAGGTGAGTACTTGCAGATTGAGTGGTTGGAAACAAGTGTGGGTCAAAATCTGCTTCTGCAGGAGCAGCAACTTGTGGGCAAGGTGCTGGATCGTGTTTTTGGTGATCAGATTGTCCAGATAGGCAACTGGGGAGCGCCTGAGTTATTTTTAACTCAGGCACGCACCCAGTTTGCGGCATTACTGGGTAATGAGTTGCTGCCAGGTGTGGGTGCAATAGTAGCGCCTCAGCGTTTACCAGTCATAACTGACAGTATTGATGCTGTATTGCTGCCTCATACTCTTGAGCTTGGTCTGGAGCCCCACGCTGTTTTGCGTGAGGTCCATAGGGTATTAAGACCTGATGGCAAATTAATTGTGCTTGGGTTCAATCCGTTAAGCTGGTGGGGGCTAAAGCATACGCTTTCTCCATCGGGGTTTCCTCCTGGTTTACGCCGCCAGATACCCAAACGCCGTTTAAGCGACTGGTTGCGCTTGCTCAATCTGAATATAGAGAGTGTTACTGGTTGCTATGCATCAGTTTCAGCAGGCAAGGCGGGTAAGTTATTGCGCCGCTGGCATTGGTTTGCGAGCGCCTATTTACTGGTTGCAACTAAGGAAACAATTCCAATGACCATTATTCGCCCTCGTGTTATGCATCGGGCACGATTGGTAGGTGGTTTGGTCAACCCAACAACAAGGAATATTGTGTGAATGAAATATTACTTCATATGGATGGATCTAACGGCAGCTGACAGTATTAAAGCTGAACTGTAAAGTGCTTGTGTGTACGGATTTGCAATATGCATGTAAGGGTATTACCAAATGGATCATGCAGTGAAAATGGTGTGATTGGTGAAATAACAACTCAATAGCCTGATAGAGGTTATGCTTGTGCAACAGCTTGTGATTATCAATAGGAAGTAATTATGCGTCAGGTAGTGCTGGATACGGAAACTACGGGTTTGGACTGGGAGCGAGGTCATCGTATTATTGAGATAGGCTGCATCGAAATCCTTAACCGTCGTAAGACGGATGTTAACTTTCACTGCTATATTAATCCTGAACGTGAAGTGGATGAAGCGGCTCAGGAAGTTCATGGCATGTCGCATCAGGATCTGGTTGATAAGCCAGTTTTTGCTGATATTGCTCAGTCATTTCTGGACTTTATTGGTGATGCTGAACTCATTATTCACAATGCTTCATTTGATGTTGGCTTTTTGGATAATGAGCTTGGGTTGGCCGGTCGGGATGAAGCGAAGCTGATTAATAAGAATCAAATTCTGGATACACTGACATTGGCACGACAAATTCACCCCGGGCAACGTAATAGTCTAGATGCTTTGTGCAAGCGCTATGGCGTTGATAACTCCAAGCGTGATCTGCATGGTGCTCTGCTGGACGCGCGTTTGCTAGCCGATGTTTATCTGGCCTTAACTGGTGGGCAGGGTGCTCTATCACTGGATGCTTCCATTGATGGAGGGCAAAAGACAGGCCCGGGAGTCACACAGCGTGTGGATCGTAATGGTATGGACCTGGTTGTGGTGCACGCAACACCCAAAGAATTGCAGCAACATAATGCGCAGCTGGATCTTATAGAGGCAGCTGGTACGGATGGTGCGCTCTGGCGGAGTGCTAAAGCCTGATAAACTCCCCAAATCTGATTTGTAGTGATTGGTTGCCTTTGTGGTATATCGGTGCTGCAATTGTCTGTCACTAAACAAAATTTACAAAGCTAAGTAATTAATATGAATCAATCACTGCGCTCTGCGTTTGTACATAATTTTCTGGGTAATTCACCGGAGTGGTACAAACTGACAATTGTTGGGTTTCTGGTGCTCAATCCATTGCTGATGTATTTTGCTGGCCCGGTAGTTGCTGGCTGGGCACTTGTAGCTGAATTTATTTTTACCCTTGCCATGGCACTCAAATGTTACCCGCTGCAACCAGGTGGATTGCTGGCTATAGAGGCTGTCATTATTGGTATGACCACTGCAGAAGCGGTCTATCATGAGGCTGAGCATAATTTTCCGGTCATCATGCTGCTGATGTTTATGGTGGCAGGCATATACTTTCTTAAAGACATGCTGCTGTATGTTTTTACCAAGATTCTGCTGGGCATACGTTCAAAAAAGACCCTCTCACTGCTATTTTGTTTTGTGGCAGCCGTGTTATCTGCTTTCCTTGATGCATTAACTGTTACTGCTGTGGTGATAGCAGTGGCGGAAGGCTTTTATGCGGTCTATCACAAGGTTGCGTCAGGTAAGGGCTATGACCATAGCCATGATTCAGCAGATGATGATCAGGTGCATGAACTGCATAAAGAAGATCTTCTCGAATTCCGAGCTTTTCTACGCAACCTGATGATGCATGCAGCAATTGGAACTGCATTAGGTGGTGTTATGACGATGGTGGGTGAGCCACAGAACCTGTTGATTGCAGAAGAGGCAGGTTGGGGGTTTATTGAATTTGTTATTCGTATGGCACCAGTCACGTTGCCGGTGCTTTTCATAGGGTTGCTGACCTGCTTGTTTGTCGAGACAACAGGCTGGTTTGGTTATGGGACCCAGTTAAGGCCTGCGGTGCGAGAAATATTGCAAAACTTTGCGGCTCATGAAGATGAGCGACGTACATCAAAGGAATGGGCTGCCATTATTGTGCAGGCATTAACTGCTGTTTTTCTGGTGATAGCACTGGCGTTTCATCTTGCTGAGGTAGGTATTATCGGTTTGTGTGTCATTATTCTGGCAACGGCTTTTGCGGGCATTACAACTGAGCAGCAGGTTGGTCACGCATTTGAAGAGGCATTGCCATTTACTACCTTGTTAGTTGTGTTTTTTGGTGTTGTGGCTGTTATTGATCAGCAGAACCTTTTTTCACCAATTATTCACTGGGTGTTTACTCTGGAAGGGCAGATGCAGACAGCTATGTTTTATATAGCTAATGGCGTGCTCTCTATGATTAGTGACAATGTTTTTGTGGCAACCATTTATATTTCTGAAGTTAAAGAAGCACTGGATACGGGCCAGATTAATCGAGAAACCTTTGAGTTACTGGCTGTTGCGATCAATACCGGAACCAATATTCCCAGTGTGGCAACGCCTAATGGCCAAGCTGCATTCCTGTTTTTGCTAACTTCTGCTTTGGCGCCACTGATACGCCTATCTTATGGGCGTATGGTATGGATGGCATTGCCATATACGGTTAGCATGAGCATTACAGGATTTCTGGCAGTTTATTATTTGTTGTAACGTAACCCGGGTTCCTTGTTGATGGGTAATGGATAACATGCTGTTAACTGTTAATTACTAACTGTTAGATGGTTGAGGTTGCGGTATGTGCGCTGTTCATGCAGGGCTGGTTTACTCACCTTTTTTATTAAAGAAAAAATGCAAAATAATTAGCGACTAACATGCATGATTTGAATGAAACAAAAATTGCCATAAGCGGGTTGGGCTACGTTGGCTTACCACTGGCTTTTGAGTTCAGTAAGTGCATTCAAGCCATTGGTTTTGATGCAACTCCCGTTCGTATTGATAAGTTAGCAGTAGGTAAAGGCTCCATCTTTGATATTTTTAAAGAGGAGATTGCTGCAACCGATAAATTTTCCTTTGTTAGAGATGTTTAAGATGTGCTGCCTGCAGGACAAGCTGATGGTCGACTTTAACTTATGAAAGTTCTCGTTACTGGCGCTGCTGGATTTATAGGTTTCCATGTTTCCCAACGCCTGTTGGCACGGGGGGACACGGTAGTGGGTCTTGATAACCTCAATGATTACTACGATCCGTCACTTAAGGAATCCAGACTGAATGTGATCCTTGATAATCCTGCCTTCAGCTTTACCCGCATGGATTTGGAAGATGCTGATGGGCTCATGGCGTTGTTTGCTGATGAAGGTTTTGATCGTGTTGTGCATTTGGCAGCACAGGCAGGTGTTCGTTATTCCATTAAAAATCCACGTGCTTATATAGACAGCAATATAGTGGGTACCCTGAATGTCCTTGAAGGATGCCGGCATCACCCTGTGGAGCATCTGGTCTATGCGTCATCCAGTTCTGTGTATGGTTCCAATACCACCATGCCGTTTTCTGTACATGATAATGTTGACCATCCATTGTCACTCTATGCGGCTTCAAAGAAAGCCAATGAATTAATGGCCCATACCTATTCCAATCTATATGGCATTCCAACTACAGGGTTAAGATTTTTTACTGTCTATGGCCCTTTTGGAAGGCCTGACATGGCGCTGTTTTATTTCACCAAATCAATTCTTTCTGGCGAACCCATTGATGTATTCAATTATGGTAAACATCGCAGGGACTTTACTTATATAGATGATATTGTTGAAGGAGTACTGCGTACGCTGGACCATACGGCCACTCCGGCACCTGAATGGGATTCAGATAATCCGGATCCTGGTACCAGTAGTTCGCCATACCGTATTTACAATATTGGTAACAGTAAGCCCATTGAGTTAATGCATTACATTCATGTAATCGAGGATTGCCTTGGTAAAAAGGCCGAAATGAACCTGCTACCAATGCAACCAGGTGATGTGCCTGATACCTATGCAGATGTAGAGGCGTTGGTGGCCGATACCGGCTATCAGCCTGAGACTACGGTTGAAGAAGGTGTTTCCTGTTTTATCAAGTGGTATCTGGATTACTATGGTGATCAGAAAGGCAATGGTTAAAAAAATATCACAGATGACAGCGGATAACCTATTAAAAAGCCCCCGTCAGACGCCTGCATGGGCTCTACTGGAAAAACATGCTGCAGACTTGCAAGGCACAAGCCTGCAGACACTTCTTGATACCCCTGACCGCTATAGCAGTTGCTCCTTGCAACTAAATGAACTTTGCCTTGATTATTCTCGTCAGCTAGTCACATCTGAGACCTTAAATCTGTTGTCAGAGCTGGCAGAGCAGACAGCTTTGGCCGAGCATATAGAATTAATGTTCAGTGGGGCGCACGTTAATTTAAGTGAGGACCGGGCAGCTTTGCACACCGCATTACGTGCGGCTGCTTCATCGAACATTACGCTGAATAATGAGGATATTTACCCGCTGGTTGAGACAGAGCGAGAGCGCTTTCTCAGCTTTGCTGATGCAGTCCGTGATGGCCAGCTTAAGGGTTACGGTGATACGCGTATTCGGCAGGTTATTAATATTGGTATAGGTGGTTCTGACCTTGGTCCGCGCATGCTTAGTAGGGCGCTAGCAGTTGCTGATGGACCGGTGCAGGTGGATTTTGCGGCTGGACTGGATGGCATAGAGTTGCAGGAGTTACTACACAAAGCCGACCCGGCTGCTACATTATTTATTATCTGTTCCAAAACATTTACCACGCTCGAAACACGTACTAATGCAGATATGGCTCGGGCCTGGTTGTTACAACGCCTGCCGGAAGATGCTGTTGCGAGCAATTTTGCTGCAGTTTCTGTTAATCATTCCGCACTTGATGACTTTGGTATTGCCCCGGATGCTCGTTTTTGCATTTGGGATTGGGTTGGTGGGCGATACTCAGTCTGGTCTGCGATAGGGCTTGCTGTGGCAATGACAACTGGCAGTAAGGTGTTCCGTGAGCTGTTAGACGGTGCTGCACAAATGGATGAACATTTTCGTGTTACATCTTTTAGCAGCAACTTGCCGGTCATTACTGCCTTGCTGGGTATCTGGAATCAGAACTTTCTTGGGCTTGGGCAGAATGTAGTGCTGCCCTATGACCAGCGCCTTGAGTACCTGCCTGATTATTTGCAACAGCTGGTGATGGAAAGTGAAGGGAAGGGGGTGCGGCGTGATGGTATGACCCTAGATCACACTACTGGCGGTGCGCTTTGGGGCGGCCCTGGCTCTAATGCCCAACATTCCTTTGCTCAGTGGCTTCAGCAGGGTAATGCATCGGCCTATATCACCTATATAGCTACGGCTAATGGTTCAGATGCTGCCTTGTCAGGTGCTCACCTGCTCTCACTTGCAAACATGATTGCTCAGGCAGAAACGCTGGCACGTGGCCAGGATGAAGCTGATGTTCGAGCAGGTCTCGCTGCAGATGGTCTTACGAGTGAGCAAATAAAATATCTGGCGCCACAAAAGGTTCATCCGGGCAATCGCCCATCCAGTATTATTCTTTTGCGCAGTCTTAGCCCTGCTAATCTGGGTATGTTGCTGGCGCTTTATGAGCATCAGGTTTATGTGCAGAGTGTGATCTGGGGGATTAATCCTTTTGATCAGTGGGGTGTTGAACTGGGCAAACTGCAGGCTAAAACCTATGCTAGCGCACTCACAGATAAAGCCAAAGATGTATTGCCCGGTATAGGTGAACAGCTACTTAACTGGTCTGATACCTGATCAGGCTAAAAACATGTTCGTAGTCGCGATACAGGGCGCTAATCAATACCAATAGCGGCTATAATTCTGCAAATTTTCTAAAAGTACGCTTAAGGTAGTCTGAAATGAAAATTACATTTCATGGGACAGGGTATGTAGGTCTGGTTACTGGAGCCTGTATTGCTGATACAGGTAATCACGTGATGTGTGTGGATGTAGATGCTGACAAGATCAGCAGTTTGCAGCAGGGTAACATACCCATTTACGAACCCGGTCTTGATGCCATTGTTCAGCGAAACTGTGGTAATGGCCGTCTCCAATTTACCACTGACATAGCTAAAGCCATCAGTTTTGCTGATGTACAGGTAATTGCAGTAGGAACCCCACCTGATGAAGATGGTTCAGCAGATATGCAGTATGTACTTGAGGTTGCTAATTCTATTGGCTCTGAAATGGATAGCTACAAGGTTATAGTTAATAAATCTACTGTGCCGGTGGGTACTGCTGACAAGGTTCGGGAAATGGTTTCCAGTCAGCTTGCACAGCGGGGTGTAGATTTAGATTTTGATGTGGTGTCAAACCCGGAGTTTCTAAAAGAAGGTGCGGCTGTCAATGATTTTATGAAGCCCGACCGGATTGTTGTTGGTACAGACAGTGATCGTGCTAAAGCCCTCATTAAGGAAATGTATGAGCCCTTTAATAGGAATCATAATCGTAGTATTTTTATGGATATTCGCTCAGCAGAACTGACCAAGTACGCTGCCAATGCCCTGCTTGCCACTAAGATCAGTTTTATAAATGAACTGGCGGGTATAGCTGATCGTATGGGTGCTGATATTGAGCAGGTACGTGTAGGTATAGGCTCAGATCCGCGTATAGGTTATGAGTTTATTTATCCTGGTTGTGGGTTTGGTGGGTCCTGCTTCCCTAAAGATGTGCGGGCGCTTGCACATGCCTCTGCAGAAATTGGTTTTGATGCTGAACTGATCAATGCAGTAGAAAGAGTTAATAACCGGCAAAAAGAAGTTGTCTTTGGCAAGCTGATGCAGCATTTTGATAATGACATTAAAGGTCGGACCGTCGCGCTGTGGGGGCTGGCGTTTAAGCCTAATACAGATGATATGCGGGAAGCTCCCAGCCGTAACTTAATGGAGGCTGTCTGGGCAGCAGGTGCCACTATTCAGGCTTATGATCCGGTAGCGATAGAGGAAGCTAAACGTATTTATGGCGACAGGCCAGACCTTTTGTTGTGTGATTCGGCAGAGAGTGCGCTTAAATCAGCGGATGCCTTAGTAGTTGTTACTGAATGGCGTGAATTTCGTAGTCCGGATTTTGAGCAAATGAAAATTGCTTTATCTGCTGCAGTTGTAATTGATGGGCGCAATATTTATGACCCGGCCCACATGCAGGAACTTGGCTTCAGCTATTATGCGATCGGGCGGGGCGCCTGATTTTTATGCTCTTCACCTTTGATCTGGTTGAACCTGAATGGCCCTGCCAAAATACTTTGTAAGCCCAGCCCGGTGCGGTTTTTTGCTACTAATTGAAGAAGGTCCCTGAACTAACCATGTCAAACTTAACTCATAATAAAACCCTACAAAAATTTCAATTGCTTGGCATGGTTCTGACAATTTGCGCTCTGATTCTTAGTGTTGTTGTGGGTGTGTTCTGGCTGGTTTCACCAGAACTCAAGTTTATTGAGATGGGGCTTATGCTAAGTGCATTTTTGGGTGTATTTGGATTTGTTATTCTTGGGAGCAGGGTGATATTTGGCTATAAGGGTGACCCGGAGTAAAAGGTTGAGCGGTCTTTTCCTGGATACTGGTTGCCAGTAATCATTAATTGTAAGTCTTGTGTATTTAAGGATGTCCTGGAAAATATAGTAAATATTGTCATTATGTTGAGGGCTGGTCCGCAGAAAAGGGCTTTTTTTGGTCAGATACTGAAAATACTTGGCTAAATACATATGTATGAATAGAATCAACGGCTTCTTATTTTGTCTATGATTGGACTTTTGTGTAACGACTTCTGTCACTACGTGCGTATTTATAATCAAATACTATTAACCCTAGAAATGATTGCTGCTTGTCGAGAATTAATGAATGAATGAAGCTGATATTGACTTGCCAGAGACTCGTATAGTTCCAGTAGCTTCCTGGGGGGGTATAGATTTAAGGGAAGTTTTTGAGTACCGGGATTTGCTGTACTTTATGATTTGGCGGGGGCTAAAGGTTCAGTATGCACAAAGTATAGGAGGCCTTGCATGGGCGCTTATTCAGCCTGCGATGCAGATCATTCTGTTTGCTGTTGTTTTTGGTGGGCTGCTTGGTTTGGATGCAGATGGTCGTAATTACTTCCTGTTGGTGACATTGGCTGTTATTCCATGGAGTTACATGTCTTCAACGCTTGATGGAACCAGTCAGTGTCTGGTTACTAATTCAGCACTCATGGCAAAAGTCTATTTCCCTCGTGCTACGTTCCTGCTCATTCAGGTATTTGGCAACCTAGTGCCATTCCTTGTGTCGCAGGTTATCACCATTGCGGTAATGTTTTATTATCAGGTTCCCCTGACATCCCAGATATTTCTATTACCAGTTGTATTGCTACTTATGATGTTGGTTCCCCTGTCTATTGGGGTTTGGCTAGCTTCATTAGCTATTCGTTTTCGTGATTTCAGAATTGCTATGGGCATGGTTATGCGCATGCTTATCTATACAGTTCCGGTGATGTACCAGAGTGATAAGATTCCTGATGATTTGCGTCAGTGGTACATCCTCAATCCTTTTGTTGGAGTAATAGAAGGCTTCCGTGCATGCTTTTTAGGCTATGACTATCCAATACAGTGGGATTCATTACTGACAAGTGCCGTTATAACATCAGTTTTACTGATAAGCGGCTCAGTTTATTTTCGACGCATGGAGCGAGTCATTGTTGATGTCATTTAACAAAGGTATACGGCGATGAAGGCTCTGAAGGTCGAGAATGTTAGTAAGCTTTATCGGCTTGGAAACTCCACAGATCTTGACGATACCAGTGCAAACCCTGTTGTTCGTCTTCTCAAACGCCCACTAAACAATCTACGAAAATATCGCTCCTTGTATCGATTTTCAGATGAAGAGTTGAATAGTTCTGAGTCAAGAAAGGATATTTTATGGGCTCTTAATGATGTTTCATTTGAGGTTGATTCAGGTGAGGTGATTGGGTTGGTTGGTGCCAATGGTGCGGGTAAGTCGACCCTGCTTAAGGTGATTTCCCGAATTACCCCACCAACCAGAGGCATCTGCACAACACGAGGGCGACTCAGCTGTTTAATTGAAGTGGGAACTGGTTTCCACCCTGAATTAACGGGCCGGGAAAATATTTACATGAGCAGTACCATCTTGGGTATGCGTAAGCGTGAAGTAGATGCCAAATTTGATGAAATTGTCGATTTTTCAGGGGTGGAAAAATTTATTGATACACCTGTTAAACGTTATTCGAGCGGTATGGCGGTACGTCTTGCATTTGCTGTAATGGCTCATCTTGAGCCAGAGATACTGGTTGTCGATGAGGTTTTGGCCGTTGGTGATGTAGAATTTCAACGTAAGTGCCTTAATAAAATGAGCAATGTAGGTAAGGACGGAAAAACTGTACTTTTTGTGTCTCATAATATGGCAGCGATCACACGTTTGTGTGACCGAGGTTTTCTGATGAAAGGTGGTCGTATTATTCAGGATGGCTCGGCTGCTGATATTGTGCACAGTCATGTGACTGCCGGGAGTCTGACGACGTCTTGGCGAGAGTGGCTTGATATTGCTGAGGCGCCAGGTGATGACAGTGTCCGGCTGCGTAGGGTTGGCATTGTGACTGAGTCCGGAGTCGCGGCAGGTATGATCAATGCTCATGACCAGATTGGCATACAAATGGTATTTGATGTTTTGGAGGAAGGTCAGGTACTTAACCCATATGTGACAGTGATCAGTGAAACAGGAATTGATTTATTTTCCAGTATAGATGCCGACAAACGGTATGAATCAGAATTCCGCAAGCCAGGACGTTATACTGTAACGGCCTGGGTTCCTAAAGGGCTGCTTGCTGCAGGGACTCATTACGTCCGTGCTGTTATGCGTTCAGTAAAACGCCAATATCGCCCCTTTACTGAAAGGGATGTGATCTCATTCAACGTTCTTGATCCTGAAGGTGAAGCTATAGGCGCTGGCTGGTGGGAAGGGCGTCCGGGTGGTGTCATTCGCCCGAGTCTGAACTGGACTACAGAATATATATCTGCAGAAATGCTTATTGAAGGCCAGCTCTAGTAAGAATTTCTAGCGTATTTCTTTAAATTTATAGGTCAGGTTAAGCTGAAGGCTGTTTGATGTGGCTAGTCTTGAAGGTTCAACAAGACCTTTTTCTTGGAAACGTCGGCGATAGGTGTAAGTGCCGCTTACGCCCCACTTCCTTGTAAAAAGCCATGATAGAGATAAATTTCCCTGCAGATATCTTGTTTTTCTTTGAAAATTAGTCGGGTTACTTTCAGAGGCCAGAAAAATAGATTCCCGTTCCCATGCGTTTATATAGAGCTCACTTGTTAGACGCGGAGATAGTTTTACTTTGCCATTAAAGGTGAGTTGGTCTTTATCCTGTGGTGTGCCTTCCACACTGGGCTGTACGCTGCGTCGGGCGCTCAAATCAAACTCATACAATTCCATCCTTTTGTTAAAAGTAATGTTGTAGGAGGTGCTGTCATAGACAGTAGCAATCTCTTCTGAGGGGCCATCTGCGTTAGCTATTAACGTGTTGCCATTTGCATCTCTCCATTGCTGGGTTGAGTCAGATTGCTGTAGGCCATACCTAATTTTTAAGTTTGATGTTGAAGATACAGCAAATTGGTAATCAAATGACAGGGTTAAAGAATTTGTTTTATTCTTAGTAAATGCATTAACCAACCCCGGCGGCAAACCATCATTGTCGCAGGGTGTGAATCTAGGTGGAGGAAGGGGAATAAATGGATTGAGGTTTAATATACAATTCTCACCTTTAGCTGTGCTGTCACTGTAATACCCTGATAAACCTACTTTCTGCCGGGTGCTAAGCGCATGACTATAAGCTGCATTTGCTGAATAGTTTTCTAAGTCTGACCGTCCTGTGTAATCCAGGTCGTAGTTTGTGACACCGGCATTAAAAGCCAGTTGGAATTGGTCTCGTTCAGTTATTGACCATGTAAAGTTAGGGCTTAGGGTAAAATTGTGTACGATGTCATCTTCCCTAAAGTTGCGAGAACCGTCTTGTGCTATTGAGTTGTCGTCACTCAAAACACTTTCCTGGCTTGCACTAAATGATAAGCCCCAAGTTATAGTTTGGCGAATGTATTGAGAGCGACCAATTATGTAATAACCCGTGTTTTCCAGGTCTTTATTTTTCTTGTCAGGGTAGAAGCTGCGAGTTACTCGAGGGGTGAGGGTGAACCTACTGTTACCTGATGTTCGCGTAATGTCCATTTCATAGGTAGCTAATAAACTAAATAAACTCGGCTGCTCACGATCATCTGACTGCAACGTTGGGTTTTCTCTGTAAAAAGATGAAACAGATGCTTTGGAGCCCCAATCCCATGCACTTGCATCCACTGTGCTGTAATGAAATAACAGTGGAAATAAAAATGTACATGTTTGTGCAAGTTTGTACAGGTTTTGGTGTGACCGGAAAAACATTATCAGTTGGCGACTATATACGGGTGTTTGAGCCGTGTCCGTTAGGGTACAACAACAACATCACCTGCTTGCAGCTGGATATTTTGTTCCAGACGCTTACCTTTTTCTATATCCCCATATCTAAAGGGAATTGATTTCTGGCCAGTAGGAGTGCGACGTAATATGGATATATTATTCAGGTCTGCATAAGGGGTTGCCCCGCCAGCAACCGCGAGCGCCTGAACTATATCAATATGTGGGTTGACAATAATTTCACCAGGCCTTGCTACCTGGCCAATTACATAGATTTTATTACCGTTTATCTGCATTACAGAAACACTAACCACAAGGTCAGGGATATAGCGCGATAAACGTTTGGCTACCTGTTCCCTGACTTCCTCAATACTGCGACCGCTAGCAGTGATATCGCCAGTCAGTGGAAATGAAAATTTACCGTCAGGCCGAATAAGGACTTCCTTTTGCAAATCTTCCTCTTTCCAGACCGAGATTAAAATGATGTCGCCTGGGTTTAATCGGTAGTCATCACTTGAGACTGATGGTGCAGGCGAGTTGGTTTCCTGTGCGCAGACGATAGATCCCATAAATGAGAAAATTATCACGATTATGCTGCTAACTACTTGCTTATACATTATTTTATCTCTGCTTGTGTTGGCCAGTAATTCATATCGAGCGGGGGATATTACGCGAAAAGCCCAAACTTCGCTGCAAACCAGTTCGCACTCGCAAAACTGCAGGGCGGGTGATGCGGTGCAGTATAATAATATCACTACAATTAATTAGGTAATCACTACAATCAATTAGGTATGGCTAGTTCTGTTTGTTAATTGGTTTTAAACTATACGTGGTTGATGAATTGTTGTTTAGTGCTGCGATGTGACAAGTTTCACGTAATTTACGTTCAGGATGTAACATAGTTCATCGACTGCAAATTCATCAGTTTTCATATATTACTTAAATATATATATCAATGAATCTTCTAGGTCCAATTTTGGCGTTCGCCACCACAGCGGTTCTTATCGTGCTGCTTAGACCTTTGGCAAAAGCTATTGGCCTTGTTGATATCCCCTCTGGCCGGAAAAATCATGCAGGTAATATACCGCTTATTGGCGGGCTGGCCATATTTTTTGGTGTGCTGATATCAATTTTTGTGCATGAAAAATTTATACCTTCAGAAGCATTAACAACTTCACCGCTACCTTCTTTTTTTCTTGCTGGCTTCATTCTTCTGGTTGTTGGTGCGCTGGATGATTATCGTCCTATGCCTGCATCAGTCCGGTTATTGGCGCAGGTTATTGCCAGCCTGGTTATGATTTATGGTGGTGGAACTGTATTAACAGATCTTGGCTATCTTAGTTTCAACAGTACCCCCTTAGCGCTGGGCATGCTAGCTGTGCCATTTACTGTATTTGCATGTCTTGGCGTAATAAATGCCATGAACATGTGTGACGGGCTTGATGGTTTAAGCGGTAGCATGGCATTGATCGCTCTGCTTGGTTTCGGCATTGCAAATACCCTGTGGGGTGACATGGGGAATCAGTATCTGATAGTGGCATTTGCCGCATGTGTCGCCAGTTTTTTAATGTTTAATTTGCGTACTCTGTGGTTCTCGAATGCCTGGGTTTTTCTTGGTGATGCGGGCAGCATGTTTCTGGGTATGGCCTTGTCATGGATGGCCATTAGTCTGTCGCAGGGTGCTGAAAGGGCTATTACCCCAGCTTCTGCGCTCTGGTTTCTGATGCTGCCCGTCTATGATGCTGTGTGCATGATGGTGCGACGAATTCTAAAGAAGCATTCGCCATTTGCGGCTGACCGTGAACACCTTCATCATATTTTCCTGCTGGCAGGTTTTTCGGTAGGTGAGACTGTCACGCTCATGTCAGGTATTGCTGTTGCTGGTGTTGTAGTCGGCTTAGGTAGTATCTATTTTCAACTTCCTGATTTATTAGTGGCAGTATTATTTCTCAGTGGAGGCGGACTTTACTACTTTGCTGTCAGCCGGGCCTGGCGGGTTATGCGATTCCTGAGTCGCTCAATATGCCGTCGTAAGCAGATTGAACGAAGGTCCCCCATCGCTCGCAGGAAAGGTTTAAATGTTAATTATACTGGACCGGAACGAAGGTCTAATATTGATCGCCGTCAGGAATCTATACGTCGTACTAATTAACCTAATCAATTTTTAGGTTAATGGCTTTGTGAGATCCATGCGCTGCTAACTATAAGTTCACTGTTTTTATAGTAGCGCCCCTGTAACTTATCAACCAGAGATGCATCAAAGTTTTCGCTGTGTGATTGAGCACTGAAGCTTGCATCCTGTTCATGCAGCACTATTTCCATTTCCTGAAAGTCTACAAAGCAATTAACCAGTGGGTAAATACATTTGTAAACAGCTTCTTTAATGCTGAATAGCAGCTTTGCATGTTCATTAATTATATAGGTCGATTGTTCTTCAGGGCGGCAGATCATTTTTGCTACCTCAGGGCTTAGTGTTTCTGCGGATTCAATGTCCAGGCCTATGCCCGTTATTACTGAGCGGTAAGCAATAACTGCAGCAGCATGGCCACCACTATGGCTGATGCTGCCACAGATGTTATTCGGCCAGACTGGGGCACGATCAGGCCCTTTTGGTATTGCTGTCATGGGTAGATTCAACTGTTGCATTGCCTGATGCGCACAGTATCTGCCGTGTGTGAATTCCAGCAGACGTTTCTTGATCATATTGTGAGTACAGTCCGCTTCAGCAGGCAGTAAGCTCGCATGCTCGGGTAGGGCCCTTGAGTAATGCGCTGCGATATCTTTTGGAAACAGGCTTAGCAGCTGGATGTCTGTATTTGGGATAATGTTGCTGTTCATATGTTGCAGTTTGCCGAAAGACAGCCGCTTCTGCCAATGCATGTGCCTGCTCTGCTAGAATTGCCCGCCCTGACAAGATCTGGCCGAGTAAATATGACTCTTAAAACACGTTTTGCCCCCAGCCCAACCGGCTATCTGCATATAGGAGGTGTCCGTACGGCATTGTTTTCCTGGTTGCATGCCAGAAGGCATGGAGGCTCATTTGTGCTGCGTATAGAAGATACGGACCGGGAACGCTCTACCCAGGTGTCTATTGATGCGATTCTTGAGGGCATGAAGTGGCTTGGGCTGAGCTGGGATGAGGGTCCGTATTACCAGACAGACCGCTTTGACCGCTATAAGGAACTGGCTAACAAGCTGCTTGCTGATGATAAAGCTTACCGTTGTTATTGCAGCAAGGAAGAGCTGGATAGGATACGTACAGAGCAGGTTGCTCGAGGTGAGAACCCTCGTTATGACGGCCGCTGTCGAAAGCGTACAGAACCTTGTGGGGATGTGAGCCCGGTTATCCGTTTTCATATACCTGAAACCGGGCATGTGGAGATCGATGACCTTGTGCGCGGGAAAGTGACCTATGAAAATGACATGTTGGATGATCTGGTCATTATGCGTCCGGATGGCACACCCACATTTCATTTTGGTGTAGTTATAGATGATGCGGATATGGGGATAACACACGTTATTCGTGGGGACGACCATCTCAACAATACAGCCCGTCATGTACACATTATCGAAGCGCTTGGGTTTACACGTCCGGTCTATGCACATCTGCCGATGATTCTGGGGGCTGATGGTTCGCGTTTGTCAAAACGCCATGGTGCAGTCAATGTGCTGGAGTACCGTGAAGAGGGATATTTGCCAGAGGCAGTACTGAATTACTTGGTTCGTCTTGGCTGGTCTCATGGTGATCAGGAATTATTCAGTCTTGATGAAATGATTGAGTTATTTGATGTTAGTGATGTCAATGCATCAGCCTCAAAATTTAACCCGGAAAAACTGACTTGGTTAAACCAGCAATACATCATGGCGGCTGACCCTATTGATCTGATGCCGCAATTTCTTGAGCAGATGGGTAAGGTGGGTGTAGACCCTTCTAAGGGACCGGCGCCACAAAGGGTGATTGAAGCCTATCGTGAGCGGGCTGAAACGCTTAGAGAGCTGGCTGCTAGTGTGCGTTACCTCTATGAGGATGAGGTGCCGCTGGATGAGAAATCTGCCAAAAAGAATCTTCGCCCGGTTATTAAGGATGCGCTTGAGGCATTAAGCGATGAGTTTGCAACTATCGATACGTGGAGTGCTGCCAATATTCATGCAGCTATGGAAAAAGTGGCCAACAAACGTGAGCTTAAATTTGGCAAAATTGGTCAGCCCTTAAGGGTTGCTGTTACGGGAGGGCCGATAAGTCCTCCGATTGACATAACGGTTGAGTTGGTTGGCAAGGAGCGAACGCTGGCTAGGCTGGGTAAAGCTGTGGTGTATATAGATGCTAGGATTGCGGCAGGGTAGAAAATATAGCCACAAAAAACTCACCTATTAAAATGGAGATGGGGCGACAGTGCAGATTAAATCAAATGGACCTGATTACCTATGCGCTCAACAGGAAGCAGATTTAGATCATTTTAATGCCCCCTGAGTGCTCTTATGTGGCCTCTCTGGTTGCAGTCTGCTTTTACTCCCTCACTAAGGGAAAACCTCAGTTTGAATAGCAAACCTAGCAGGTTTAGCCCTTTGGGAGTTGCATCTATGTATAGCAATGGACAACAGCTAAAGGCTTACTTGAGATCGTCTGTGTATTATCTGTACAAAGAATAAAGGGCTTACAGTGTAAGCTGTAAGCCCTTGAATTGTATGGCGTCCCCAAGGGGATTTGAACCCCTGTTACCGCCGTGAAAGGGCGGTGTCCTAACCACTAGACGATGGGGACGAGACGGTAGCAAAGCTATCGCAAACTTGGTGGAGCTAGGCGGGATCGAACCGCCGACCTCTTGCATGCCATGCAAGCGCTCTCCCAGCTGAGCTATAGCCCCAAGCTCGTCGCGGCGAGACTGTACGCGAGCCCCCAGGGGGTGTCAAGGAAGGCAGAGGCTTCTAGCCCCTGTAATCAGAGTACCTGAGGGGTTTGGTGAGTTTCTCCTTTTGAGTCCGTGAGATATTCTAAAGGGTGTATATGTTGTGTTGGTAACACCCTGTCTGCTATGTGAAAATACAGGCAATGCCGTAATTCGTGTTGTAGGTGGATACAACAGGATGTGGGCGGTGTTACTAACGGGTGTGGGTTTGAATCAGATATTTCCGTATATCGCTGTTGCGGCTGTTAGCCTGATATTGGCTTGTTATGTATTGACTGCAGGAGCGGGTCTTATTTTTCGTTCCCAGGTGCTCGGTGCCGCACTGGCTGGCCTGGTCTGGGCTTTGTGGTATGGCCTTGTCCCTCAGGACTGGGACCGTGGTGTCGGATCATTTCTTGCTGAATTAATACTATTGATAGGCTGGTTCGGTTTACTGGAACGTATTTTACGTGGCCCATATCTGCAATCAATGCCTGAGCTGGTACGCAGAGGGGTACGCTGGGTATGGCTGTTGGTGTTATTGCTGGCAACCGTTGTGCTCCTATCACCGGCCAGTCTGCAGCAAATCCTGCCGCTTTATGAAGTTCTGCCTGCGGGTTTACTGACACTAAGTCTGCTTGCCTTTGTTTTATCTGCCCAGTTATACGGTGATGCCACTATTGAGCCATACTCAGCTCTGCGCGCTTTTTGTCTTGCGGCCGTGCTGATTCTTGGTAGTCAGAGTTTTATGTATGCTCTTGTGTTACTGATGCCGGTTACACCGGACTGGCTTAGTTTGCTAAGGGTTGTGGCTTTGCTGATTGCAGCAGGCTTGCTTGCGTTTTGTGTCCATATTAATCCTCAGTGGTCACTGGCTATTTTTGTGTCCCCTGAGGCTCGGGTATATGCGCCACGCTTACTGACAGCGGGGGGTGTTTTATTGCTGGTGCTGGTATCCATACCACTGTTCCGTGCCCTTAATCCGGATACAGTTATTTGGGCTGCCCCATTTTATGTCGTGATGCTGGCGCTATTTTTTCTGCCGGTGCTGTTCTCAGAACAATTGAGGGCTCAGTTGCGTGTATTTGTCAGTAAGCACTTTCTGCCGTTTCGGTATGACTACAGAGAAGAATGGTTACGTTTGATTGATACGTTGGCCTCCCCTGGACAAGAAAAGCCTCTACCTGAGAGAGCTATTCAGGCGCTGGCACAGATTGTTGGCAGCCCTGCCGGTGTACTTTGGATGCGTACCTCTGAGGAGGGTGCCTTTCAGTGTATAGAGTCCTGGAACACTAAGCTGTCATCAGATGTCATGGTTGACCCTGCTGACCCGGTCATCATGTTTATGCGTGAACGTCAATGGATTCTGGATACAGCAGAGCTTAACCGTCAGCCAGATTTGTACCCGGGTTTAAGTCGTCCTGGCTGGCTGGAATCTTTTCCTGATGTTTTATTGATTGTGCCGTTGATTAGCAGTGAAACAGTAATTGGTTTTGTAGTTTTACTTCAATCAAGTTCTGCTTTTCGACTGACGTTTGAAGAGATTGATCTGTTAAGAACATCAGGACGACAGGTTGCTGCTCATTTGGCGCAATACCATGCTGACCGGCAGTTGGCAGAGTCACGTCAGTTTGAGGCTTTTAATCGTTTGACTGCCTTTGTCATGCATGACCTCAAGAATCTTATTGCCCAGCAGTCCCTGATGGTAAAGAACGCTACAAAACATAAGGGCAACCCGAAGTTTTTTGAAGATGCGATGGCGACTATTGATAATTCAGTTGCACGTATGAATAAGTTGTTGCAACAACTGCAGACGGGTGATGCCAGTGGTCCCTGTCGTGTAGTTAGCATGGCGTCATGTATACAAGATGCACAACGAAAATGTATAGGCCAGGAGCCTGAACCTATATTTACTGAGCCATCTTTGGACATTGAGGTGAACATTGATGCTGAGCGTTTGACAAGCATTCTTGCGCACTTGATCCGTAATGCGCAGGATGCTTGTGATGCGTCAGGAGAGGTGTGCATTGAACTTGATATTTCAGATAACCGTATCTGTCTGGATATTCGTGACAATGGCTGTGGGATGGAAGAAGAATTTGTTCGTAACCGATTATTTCGTCCTTTTGATACGACCAAGGGAAGTCAGGGTATGGGCATAGGTGCCTATCAGGCCCGATCATTTATTGTTTCAACAGGTGGTTCAATGCGGGTAGATTCAGCTCCTGGTGAAGGGACCTTGGTGTCTATACAGCTACCACTTGCAGAAATCTGAGTTTAAGGTATTGAATAGTATGGTCAAGCAGGTAGGTATATCGGTAAACTAACTTTGTGTGTTGATATATATCTAAGTCGAAGCATGCGTACACATGGAGATGAAGTTGAGTAAGCCCACAAGAAAATTACTTGTAGTGGAAGATGACCCTGGCCTGCAGAGTCAGTTACGCTGGTGCTTTGAAAATTATGAGGTGCTTGTTGCTGAGGACAGGGAGTCTGCGCTGGCTCAGTTGAGACGTCATGAGCCGGCTGTGGTTTTGCAGGATTTGGGTTTGCCACCTGATTCAGAAGGTGTGGCTGAAGGGTTCGCAACGCTGGAAGAAACGCTATCAATCTCACCTGATACCAAGGTCATAGTGGTTACCGGGCATGGTGACCAGGAAAATGCCTTACGTGCAGTCAGTCTTGGTGCATATGATTTTTATCAAAAACCGGTAGAGACAGAAACTCTTCAGTTAATTGTTGATCGTGCTTACCAGATGTGTGAACTGGAGCAGGAAAATCAACGTTTGTTGCGACAGGAGAGTACATCTCCACTCGATGGGATTATTGCGGCCAGTGAAAAGATGTTGGAAGTTTGTCGTATGGTTGAGAAAGTGGCACCGACTAATGCGACAACGCTGCTTTTGGGGGAGAGTGGTACAGGTAAAGAGTTGCTTGCACGTGCACTGCATTCACTGAGTGACAGGGCCGACAAGCCTTTTGTGGCAATAAATTGCGCTGCGATTCCGGACAGTCTGCTGGAAAGTGAACTATTTGGGCATGAAAAAGGCGCATTCACAGGTGCCGTTAAGCAGACACAAGGGCGCATAGAAACGGCAGATACGGGTACATTATTTCTAGACGAGCTAGGCGATATGCCGCTCGCACTGCAGTCCAAGTTATTACGCTTTTTACAGGAACGCGTTATCGAGCGTGTTGGTGGACGTGAGGAAATCAATGTAGATGTACGGGTTGTTTGTGCGACAAACCAGAATCTTGAGACTGCCATCCAGGATGGCGGGTTTCGAGAAGATTTGTATTACCGTATTAGTGAAATAACAATTGATATACCACCTTTGCGTGAGCGTAAAGGTGGGCGTGTCATCCTTGCCCGAAGTTTATTAGAGAAATTTTCGGCCCAGCAGGGGAGGGCTTTTAAAGGCTTTAGTACAGATGCACAGAATGCTATCCAAAATTATCACTGGCCTGGTAATGTACGTGAGCTGGAGAATAAAATTAAAGGTGCCATCATTATGGCAGAGGGCAAGCAGATTACAGCAGTAGACATGGCGTTGACTGACGTTGATGACACTCCACCGAGTCTGAACTTGCGAGAGGTGCGCCGGAATGCTGAAGGTCAGGCAATTCGACGGGCACTGGTACATGCATCCGGCAATATTTCTAAAGCCGCTAAAACGCTGGGTATTACTAGACCGACTTTGTATGACTTATTGGAAAAGTACGGTATTAGGTCAGAGAAGAGCTGAAAGCTTTGCTCGCTGCTTTACTCTGCAGGATATTTGAGCAGGTGTTTTTCCCAGTCCAGTTGTGATTGCACAATGATATCAAGGTCGTCATATTTGGGTTTCCAGCCAAGCATTTCCTGAATGCGGTCGGCTACGGCGATTAACATGGGTGGGTCACCAGCACGGCGTGGGCCTTCTTCGATAGCTAATGATGAACCATGTGCCTTTTCAACTGCTGCAAGTACTTCGCGGACACTGTAACCATGCCCATAGCCGCAATTGAGCGTAGCTGATTCGCCACCTTTGCGAAGATACGTGAGCGCATTAAGGTGTGCGCTGGCAAGGTCTTCTACATGTATGTAGTCCCTTAAACCAGTGCCATCAGGTGTTGGGTAATCAGTACCAAAAATATATAGTTTGTCCCGTTTCCCTACAGCAGCTTCACAAGCAACTTTTACCAGCAGGGTAGATTTACTGGTGGAGAGCCCTATACGACCACCTGGGTCTGAGCCAGCAACATTAAAATAACGTAAGGCAACATGCTTTAGCTCAGTTGCACGACTGGTGTCCCTGAGCATCCACTCAGTCATAAGTTTAGAGCTGCCATAGGGGTTGATGGGCTGGTTCGGAGACTCTTCTGAGGCGTGGCCTGTTTCTGGTATTCCGTAGACAGCAGCCGTAGAAGAAAAAATAAGATGTTTAACCTTAGCATGGACAGCACAGCTAAGCAGGTTATGGCTGGAACATGTGTTATTACCATAGTACTTAAGGGGGTCTTCGACAGATTCCGGTACAATAATATGAGCAGCGAAATGCATGATCGTGTCGACGTTATAGTCAGCTAACACTTTTGTTACCAGATCGTGATCACCCGTATCTCCGACAATGAGCTCGGCACCAAGTACAGCTGATTTGAACCCGGTGGATAGGTTGTCAAGTACAACAACGTTCTCACCTGCCTCAATAAGTTGACGCGTGACATGGCTGCCGATATAACCGGCGCCTCCTGTAACAAGAATGCTAGTTGAGCTCATATGCGAGTTTGTCTCTTTAAGTTATTATTTTAGTATGGCGGTAGAATACCAATAATTCTGTACCGGTTGTCTTATATTCTGTCACTATTAGTAAAATCTTTTGTCTGACATAAGTCAGATAGTTATCGTTAAATACCAATGTGCTGGAGTTAGAGCTGTTTTGATGGTGACTTCTTGCTATTCCCAATATGATACCCATGTCCTTCTGAATTGTGATGCTCAATATCCTGTATTGCTTGGGTGTGATCATGCCAGTTCACACATACCGCAAGAACTGCACAATCTTGGGGTTACTGAAGAGCAGTTAACTGAACATATAGCCTGGGATATTGGTGCCGGAGCGGTAGCAGCTGAACTGGGGCAATTGCTGAATGTACCGGTTGTGCTTGGCGCCCACTCCCGTCTGGTTGTGGACTGTAATCGTAATCTTGATGATCCAACAGCATTTCCTGTTGAAAGTGATGGTGTAAATGTGCCGGGTAATCAGTCTATAGCTACTGAAGAGCGGGAAGCACGGGCCAATGCTTTCTACTGGCCCTATCATCATGCTGTGCGGGATGCATTACGCAATCTTGAACAGTTGGTAGCGGCACCTGCTTTATTAGCTATTCACAGCTTTACCCCGCAGATGAATGGCTCACTCCGCCCCTGGCATCTGGGGGCTTTATGGGATAAAGACGACCGAATGGCATTACCGTTCATCAGGCACTTTCGTGAGACGACTAATGTTGTAGTTGGTGATAATGAGCCCTACTCAGGGCGTCACCCGGCTGATTTTACGCTTGACCATCATGCTGAAGCAGAAGGTTTGCCGCATCTGGGTATAGAGATTAGGCAGGATCTTATAGACAGTGATACCGGAGCAAAATACTGGGCAGCCATTCTGGCAAACGCTCTGAAACCTATACTTGAGGATAATACCTTGTTTACTCATCGTGCTGGGAGTAGGTCATGAAGGGAGGTGATAGCGTGTGACGAATGTTGAGCCACAATTTACACTGGGTATTGAAGAAGAGTACCTACTTGTTGATACACAGACTATGGAGCTGTCTGTAGATCCACCTGCTGCAATAATCGAAGAGTGTGCCCGACAAAGTGGTGGGCAGGTAACGCCTGAGTTACTTCGCTCACAGATAGAAGTAGGTACAAAAGTTTGCGCTGATATCCATGAGGCTCGTGAGGATCTGACCAGGTTAAGGCAGATTGTGGTGAATGTGTCTCGAGAATATGGCTATGCACCTATAGCGGCATCAACACATCCTTTTGGACACTGGACAAAACAACAACCCACCACTCGTGACCGCTACAGTCATCTTGCTATGGAGATGCAGGCTGCAGGCAGACGATTACTGACCTGTGGTATGCATGTGCATGTTGGTATCAGTGATGATGAATTACGCAATGATCTTATGAGTCAGGCGCGCTATTTTTTGCCCCATTTATTGGCTCTAAGTACTTCATCACCTTTTTGGGAAGGTCAGGATACAGGGTTACGCTCATATCGCCTGACAGTTTTTGATGCTTTGCCGCGTAGCGGGTTGCCAGAGGAGTTTGATAGTTTTGCAGAGTACCAGCGTCATGTTGATAAGCTGGTAAGTGCAGGCATTATTGAAGACAGTACGATGGTCTGGTGGGATATGCGGCCAAGTGGTCGTTATCCAACATTGGAGACACGAATTTTTGATGTGTGTACCAGTATTGATGATGCGGTTGCTCTGGCCGCACTCAATGTTTGTGTTTTACGTACTTTATACCGGCTACGCTTACAAAATCAGCGTTGGCGGATTTATAACCGTATGCTCATTAACGAGAATCGCTGGCGGGCAATGCGTTATGGCCTGGATGAAGGCTTGCTTGACTTGGTGAAGGGTGAGCTTGTGCCTTTTGCCGAGTTGTTACAGGAAATTATTGAGCTTATTAGTGAAGATGCAGCAGCATTGGGTTGTGAGCAGGAAATAGCACATTTGTTTACCATTATGAAGAGGGGTACCAGTGCACACCGACAAGTTGCAGTGATGGAGGCGGCACTAGGAGATGGTGCTACGCAAGAGGATGCTTTGAGGTCTGTTGTACATTTTCTTGTTGATGAAACAGCTGGAGGCGCAAAGAGTGCGCAATAATAAGTTATTAAGCTCGTTATCTTCTGGTTTCATATTTGTGCGAAAGAAAATATTGTTTGCGCAGCAAATATTATTAAAACAACTGGCTTTCAAGACATGATTTCTCCGCCGGTAGCAAAGGAAATATCTATTGCACCCATGATGGAACGTACTGACCGTCATTGCAGGTATTTTCATCGCTTGCTTGCTCCAGATGTTAGGTTGTACACAGAGATGGTCGTTGCTCAGGCCGTTATAAAAGGGGATCGCCAAAAATTACTGAGATTTGATCCAGTGGAAAGCCCGTTAGCCTTACAACTTGGAGGTAGTGATCCTGCATTGCTTGCCAAAGCAGCCCGGATAGGTGAACAGTGGGGCTATGATGAAATTAATCTTAATATTGGTTGCCCCAGTGACAGGGTGCAGTCGGGTCGTTTTGGTGCATGTCTGATGGCTGAGCCGGAAATTGTAGCAGCAAGTGTCAATGCTATGGGTGAGGTTGTCAGTATCCCAGTAACTGTTAAAACGCGTATTGGCATTGATGATCATGATGAGTATGAATACCTGGCTCATTTTATAGAAACTGTTGCCGCTGCCGGTTGCACAATGTTTATTGTGCATGCTCGTAAAGCTATTCTTAAGGGTCTGCTTAGCCCCAAAGAAAATAGATCTATTCCTCCGCTGCACTATGATGTTGTATATCGTCTCAGACAGGAGTTCCCAGAACTGCGCATTGTTATAAATGGTGGGGTGCGCACAACTTTAGATGCCAAGTTACACTTGAAAGAAGTGGAAGGGGTGATGATAGGGCGGCAAGCCTACAGCGACCCTTATTGGCTTACAGAATTACAAGGTCTTTTGTTACCTGTTGGTGCAAAATGGAAAGCCCCGTCACGTGAGAGCATTGTTAAGCAAATGGCCGAATATGCTGGACGTGAGCTCAGCAGCGGAACACGTTTACATCATATTAGCCGACATATGCTGGGCCTCTATAGTGGGCAACCGGGTGCAAGAGCCTGGCGCAGATTTCTCAGTGAAGGAGCTGTTAATCCGGATTCAGGTCCTGAGATTCTTCTTGAATCGCTGCGTCATTAAGCTTATTTCTATTTGTAGTTGGGTAATGTTAGCTATATATATACAATTATACGATTGGACTATATGAACGGGTTTCTTAAACCTTAGATAAAGGGATAAACGAATGGCTGTGCGTAGTGATGATATCTTGGAAAAGAAGGAAATAGCGGGCCCGACAATGGCGGAGCAAGCTGACCGACATGAACTCTATGAGGCATCAGTCCAGAATGTTGAGGAAGAATGTCGCTTCATTACAAATACATTTAAGGCTTTGCGGGGACGAGAGCCACAGAGTTTGCGTGAGGATTTTTGTGGTACGGCAAGTGCTGCCTGTCACTGGATCACACTTGGCCCAGAGCGTGTTGCTATAGGTGTGGACTTTGATCCAGAGGTGCTTGACTGGGGCCGAAAAAATCGACTGAGTCGCCTGACAGCTGAGGAACAAAGTCGTGTCAAACTTATAGAGTCAGATGTGCTGGATGTGTCGACAGAGCAGGTGGATGCTGTTGGGGCCATGAATTTCAGTTATTGGATATTTCAGACCCGTCCCCTGATGATTCAGTACTTCTCTCAAATTCGTGAAGCACTAAAAGATGATGGGTTATTTTTCCTTGATGCCTTTGGTGGTTATGAGTCGATGGAAGAGATGAAGGAAAAGACCAAGTATGAAAACTTCACTTATGTATGGGATCAGGCCAGGTATTCTCCGGTAAGTGGAGAAATGGAATGCCATATTCACTTTAAATTTCCTGATAAATCCAAACTGAAAAAAGCATTTTCATATACCTGGCGTCTATGGACTTTGCCGGAAATAAAGGAATTATTGCTTGAGGCAGGATTCCGGAACCCAACTGTGTACTGGGAGGGTACGGATAAGGATGGGGAAGGTGACGGTGTATTTACGCCCGATGACCGTGGCGAAGCGGATGCAGGTTGGATTGCCTATATAGTTGCTGAGAAATAGGCGGTAATTTACTCTGTGTGTAGCTAGATTTTATCATTAAAATCAGTCACTTTGGTGGTGCGGTTGGCCCGTTACCGTATAATTTCTTGTTTGACTTTACATATTCTCATGATGCTTTCATTTCCAAATGGCTAAAGACAAGGAATTAGCGATTGTATTTGCTGATGTAGTTGACAGCGCGGAGTTGTATGGAGCTCTGGGCGATGATGATGCCAGTAAGACTGTACAGCGGTGTGTAAAGTGCATGAAAGATTGCACATCTGAGTTTGATGGCAACATTATCAAAACAATGGGTGATGAGGTTATGTCTACCTTTGCTACGGCTGATGAGGCAATGAAGGCTGCCAGTCAGATGCAACAACGCATTACCAGTGGCAACTTATCCGGCAAAGATGATGTTCAGGTCTCAATACGCATAGGTTGCCATTTTGGCCATGTTGTCATAGAGGAAAGTGATGTTTTTGGTGCCTCTGTTTCAACTGCAAACAGGATGACATCACAAGCCAAGGCAGGGCAGATCATTACCACGGAAAGCACTATTGAACTGCTGAGCGAAGAGTGGAAGGCTGTTGTCCGTCAGATCGGTGTAGCAACTTTACGGGGCCAGATTGATGAAGTCGGCTTATATGAAGTGCTCTGGCAGCCAGAAGAAGCGACCAGTATGCTACCTAAAATGGACTGGAGCGATACTGAGGTTAAGCAACCCGGGAAGCTGTCATTAAAATTTCAGGGTGAAGAACTTTTTTTGTCCTCAGAAGGGCTTCGTAAGGTGACACTGGGGCGTGCTGATGAGAATGATGTCACGGTCAAAGGTAATCTTATTTCTCGTGTACATGCACGCATAGAACTCAATAAATCTACTTATATGATTATTGATGAAAGTACTAACGGTACTTTTGTGCAGCGATTTGATGGCGAAGAGGTTTATGTACGCAGGGACAGTGCGCCGTTAACGGGCAGTGGTTTAATTGGTCTTGGGCGTGTAGCTGCTCAAGGGACAACACTTGCTGTTGAGTATGAGTGTGAAGAGTAGTGTATTGCAGATGAGACTATAGGCTTTTTTGTTCTTACTATAGCCAATTCAGCTAGTACCTTTTCTTGTTCATTCTGTACAGATAAAAGTCAGATGTTCTACGCGGGCAACATCAGATGGGTTTGAATGATGCAGGTAACTATCGGGGTAAGAATCTTCATTCAGTTCCAGTAGTTCTTCTGAGAGCAGCATTTGCTGGACACGTTTGTTGTATTTGTCCTCTGAGCTGCCGCTCCCGTACAACTGATTTGGTTTAGCCAATGCCTCTACTCATTTGCCCACTGCTGAAGGTTTTTGTTCTGCGTGCTCATCAGTTTCCTTGGCCTGTAAACGAACTTTTGTAGTTCAAACTATGGAGATTGCAATGATAAATCTTTGAGCCCCGGCTTCGGGGAGTGCGTATTATAGAGACCGCTTCGCTTAGAGTCGTAATATCAGTGAAACCCCTATGGGCATTTTATAGTTCTGTGTATTTAGCTTTATTTACTTGGTTATTGGTCTATTTTTGATCTTTGACTTATGTCTGAAAAAAAGTACTTAAAACTATGAATAGAAAGAAAATATTAGGTTTTTTATGGATTCTTTTTCAGCCAATATACCCCCATCTATAGCGGAGCTGTTTGGAGCTGCCAGCCCTTTATCGGCCTGTCTGGATGGTTTTGCTCCAAGGCCAGGTCAAGCTGCTATGGCTGAAGCTATCGCTCAGGTAATGGATGAAGGTGCCAACTTGGTGGTTGAAGCGGGTACTGGAACGGGTAAAACGCTGGCTTATCTGATTCCGGCACTGCTATCGGGACGCAGGGTGATTTTGTCCACGGGAACAAAAACACTCCAGGATCAGTTATTTCATCGTGATTTACCTATGGTGACAGCTGCCATTGGACGGCCTGCAAGAACTGTACAGTTAAAAGGTCGCAGTAACTATCTTTGTCTGCACCGACTGCGTGCGGTTTATGAGCAGCCACAGGCCCATCATCAGTTGGCACGCGAATTAAAGGAACTGCATAACTGGAGTCTTGCTACACGTACTGGCGATATCGTTGAGGTGGATGGTATACAAGAAGATTCACCGGTCTGGCCGCAGGTAACCTCTACACTGGAGAATTGCCTGGGTAATCAGTGTGAGCTGTATGATAGTTGCCATGTTGTTATTGCACGCCAAGCTGCTTTGGCTGCTGACATAGTGGTGGTTAATCACCATCTGTTACTGGCAGATCTGGTGCTTAAGGATGAGGGCTTTGGTGAGTTATTGCCCGGTTGTGAGGCTGTAATTATTGATGAGGCGCACCAGTTTCCTGATATTGCACAGGGGTTTTTCAATGTTAGTCTCGGTAGCCGTCGTTTGTTTGATCTTGCCAGTGATCTGCGCAGTGAAGCATTACACGCTATGCCTGGAGATACTTTACCCGCCAGACTGGCTGATGCACTGGTAAAGGCGGTTCGTGATGTGCGTCTGAGCCTTAGATCAGAGAACCAGGGTTCCGAGAGTATAGGTTCAGGCGGCAATAACTTAATGTGGGATCGTATTGATGCCGGGTTCTTCCGACGACTGGATGAGTGTATAGAAGCACTGGATGACATCATTAGCTGGTTGCAGTCAGTTGATGAGTCTCTTAAGGGTTTACAGCGTTGTCGTGAGCGTGCCTGTGCAGCTGTGGATAGTATTGAACTCATTACAACAGCTGATGAGACTGCCGGTTTACGGTGGGTAGGCCTGACACGGCTGGGTTTTGTGTTGAACTATACACCTATGGAAGTAGCTGATAATTTACGAAAATTATTGGATGCACAAGCCTGTAGCTGGATATTCACATCAGCAACTCTCACAGTTGCAGATGATTTCAGCCATTTTCTGATGCGCATGGGCCTGGAGGATCCACGTACACTTATGATTCCAAGTCCCTTTGATTTCTCCAGTTGCGGCTTACTTTATTTGCCCCAGGGTTTACCAGAACCTGCAGATCACAGTTATACCGTCCAAATGCTTGATGAGTTACTGCCGTTATTAGATGCAAGTGAGGGCAGGGCATTCATACTGTTTACTAGTCACAGGGCCTTACGTGAGGCAGCTGGTTTATTACGCCAGCGTGATGACTTTCGTTACCCGTTGCTGGTGCAAGGAGAGGCCGCTCGATCTAAGTTACTTGAACAGTTCGCTGAACGTGAAAACCCTGTGTTGCTGGGAACCTCAAGTTTTTGGGAAGGAGTGGATATGCGTGGTGATCGGCTGGTATTGGTAGTCATTGATAAATTACCCTTTGCCTCGCCAGGCGACCCTATGTTGAAGGCAAAACTTGAGGCTATTACACGTCGTGGCGGCAAAGCTTTTAATGAGTATCAATTGCCACAGGCAGTGCTTGGTTTAAAACAGGGTGTTGGTCGGCTGATTAGAGATCATAGCGATTATGGTGTTGTTGTAATTTGTGATCCTCGTATGACAAGTAAAGGTTATGGCAAGCGTTTTCTGGCAAGCCTGCCATCTTTTCCTGTTACACAGGATGCGGAACAGGTGATGTGTTTTTTTGATGAATATTCTGCTAACAGCTCTGCTGGTCCTAAAGGGGGGGTCTGATGTCACAATTTAGATGTGTTGCACTGGAAACAGCAACAGCTCAGGGTTCTGTAGCAGCCTGTTCGGGTGAGCAAGTAGCTATACGTATGCTGAAAGATTCCAAAACAAGCTCAAGGGAAATATTTGGTGTAGTTGCAGAAGTGCTTGCGGAATTGGAACTGCATCCAGGTGATCTTGATTGTATTGCTTATGGTTCTGGGCCTGGTAGTTTTACGGGTGTACGAGTCGCTGCCAGTGCGGCTCAGGGCCTCGCATTTGCTCAGGCCTTGCCCGTATGCCGGGTCTCATCTCTTGAAGCGATGGCGGCATCTGTAATGCGAGAAAAGTCAGTCTTAATGGTGGCAGCCAGCCTGGATGCACGTATGGATGAGGCATACCTGGGTGTTTACACTATGCTTGGTAATGGTCGGCTTCGTTGTGAATTTAAAGATGCGCTCATTAATCCTAAGGAATATAAGCTGGTTGCCAGGTACCCGGATGCATTTGCTGCAGGTAATGGCTGGGAAATCTGGCCGGCTATGTTAGTTGACCATAACGCAGATGCGGACTTTACTGTATGGCCTCGGGCCTTTGATGTTCTGGAGTTGGCTCGAAATCAGTTTGCTGATGGTTTATCCATATCTGCACACCAAGCATTACCTAATTATGTTCGGGATAACGTGACGCAATAGATTTGCAGGTATGTAGTGACCTAATGAATATTCCAGATAAACGTATTCTTAATTTGGCAGGTTTTAGTGCTTGTGCAGGGCTCATGATGTATGCACTTTATGCACAGTATTTTCTTGATTTGTCACCCTGCCCATTATGTGTCTTCCAGCGAATATCAGTTATTGCATTGGGTGTTATTTTTCTTATTGCGTCACTACACAATGTAGGCAGAGTAGGGTCTGTGATCTATGCGCTGCTTGTTTTTCTGGCAGCATCTGCTGGCGTTATTGTGGCAGGCCGTCATATTTGGTTGCAGAGTCTGCCGCCGGATAAAGTTCCTGCATGTGGTCCGGGTCTTGATTTCATGCTGGATGCTTTTCCGGTTGCTGAGGCTTTGATAATGGTCTTTAGTGGTTCTGGGGAATGTGCTGAGATTAGTTGGTCTTTGCTGGGTTTAAGTATGCCTGCGTGGGTGCTGATTGCATTTGTCTTGCTCGGTTTGTACGGAGTATGGGTGAATTTGCGCAGAGGAAAGAAATACAGGCCAGAGATCTGCAGGTAAAAAATGCAGGTCTGTTTTACAGCATTAGCAGTCTTAATATCTCGGCATGTGTGGCGCGCATACTTTCAATGTCATCAATGAGTATTTCTTCATTGGATTTATGAATGGTTGCATTCACTGTGCCAAATTCCACAACTTGTGCGCCTGCTGGAGAGATAAAGCGCCCATCAGATGTTCCACCACTGGTTGATAGCTCAGGATCCAGCCCCGTTACTGTTTTTACGGCTTGTTGCATAGCGGGTATTAATTCACCACCTTCAGTCAGGAAGGGCTCGCCAGACAGATGCCAGTCCAGTGTGAATTCCAATTTGTGTTTGTTGAGTATTGTGCTGACATGTTCTTTTAGTTGCTCATGATTCCAGACAGTTGAGTAGCGAAAGTTAAAGCGGGTGAAGAGCTCACCGGGTGTTACATTTGGAAAGCCAGTGCCACTTTGTAACTGAACTACCTGAAAGCTTGATGGTGGGAAATAGTCATTCCCTTTATCCAGGGTCATTGCATAAAGTTCAGCAAGTGCTGGTGCAAAACGTTCTATAGGGTTGTCTGCTAATTGTGGGTATGCAACATGACCCTGAACACCATGTACGGTAAGCATCCCACTAAGTGAACCTCGTCGACCCACTTTAACTGTGTCCCCCAGTTTATTGCTGCTGGATGGTTCACCAATGACGCACCAGTCTATATGGATCCCGCGTTCATTTAATGTGCGTATAGTTGACTTGGTCCCGCCCTGAGCGCGACCTTCTTCATCACTTGTTATAAGGAATGCTATAGTGCCTTTGTGATCAGGGTGGTTATTTGTAAAACTTGCGGCGGCATCAACCATGGCTGCAAGTGAGCATTTCATATCTGCTGCACCTCGCCCAAATAATTTGTCGTCACGGATTTCCGCCTTGAACGGGTCGCTTTGCCATTCTTCCAGTGGGCCGGTCGGTACAACATCAGTGTGGCCAGCGAAGCAAAGCACAGGGCCACCTGTGCCATGGGTAGCCCATAGATTACTAACATCATCCCCTGGGCCACCTTCTTCGCCAAAGTTCAGCCGCTCGGTGGTAAAACCCGCTTCCTTAAGGCGTGTGGTAATAAGGTCCATGCAGCCGGCATCATCCGGTGTGATGGATTTTAGTTCGATCAGGTCTATGGCAAATTGCAGGGTAGAATTCATATTTGTATATACATTAGCTTAATTTTGCCCAGGCATCTGTATCATAACCGACCATGAGGGCGGAGCCACTAACAACTAGCGGACGGTTGATCAGGGTAGGGTATTCAAGAACCAGCTTCCAGGCAGTTGAATCATTCAGCTGTTTTCGGGATGTATCTGGCAGGTTGCGCCAGGTTTTACTACGGGTATTGATTAACGTTTTGTAGCCCACCTGCCTGAGCCATTTATCTACGAGGGTTGTGCTAAGGCCGTCTGAGCGCAGGTCGTGAAACCTGAATTCAAACCCATGAGCAGAAAACCAATTTTTGGCGGCCCTGCATTTATCGCAGTTAGGTATCCCGTAAAGGGTGAGCACGTCCCTAATCTTCCCGTAGCAGTTCGTTTATGCCGGTTTTAGCACGTGTTTTTGCATCTACACGTTTCACAATGATGGCTGCATAAAGGCTGCAATTGCCGGTGCTGGAAGGGAGGCTGCCAGGAACAACTACTGCCCCTGCAGGAACTCGTCCATAAAGAACCTTATCTTTCTCACGATCATAAATTCGTGTGGACTGACCTATATAGACGCCCATGGAAATAACGGCACCTTCCTCGACAATAACACCCTCTACAATTTCAGAACGTGCACCGATGAAACAGTTGTCTTCTATTATGGTTGGGCTTGCCTGTAATGGCTCAAGGACGCCACCGATACCAACCCCGCCGGATAAATGAACGTTTTTACCAATCTGTGCACAACTACCAACTGTTGCCCATGTGTCCACAAGTGTGCCACTGTCTACATAGGCACCAATATTTATATAGGAAGGCATTAATACAACATTGCGTGCGATATATGCGCCTTTACGTACACCGGCATCCGGTACAACACGTATGCCTGACTCGGCAAATCGTTGCTGTGTCCAGTCGGAAAACTTCAGCGGAACCTTGTCGAAATAATTTGTATGGCCAGTCTGTATGGTCTGGTTTTTTTCTGTTGCAAAAAATAGTAGGACAGCTTTTTTTAGCCATTCATTAACCTGCCAACCTGTATTGGTGGGTTCAGCAACACGAGCTGCACCAGAATCCAACATTTCTATGCTGGTCTGAATGGCATCATGAAGCTCAGGGGTAGGGTTACTTAGATCCAGTGTGTCGCGTTCATCAAATGAAGTTTCTATTAATTTTTTTAGGTTATCCATGCCATTTCCGGTTAAATCGTTAGCTGCTTAACTGTTGATAGTGAAATATGATATTACAGATTGCTTTGGTCTGCGGAAACCAGTGCGTGACAAAGCTTATTCTGTATTTCTTCTGATAGGGGTTTGCCCTGATCATCAGTGATATAAAAAACATCTTCTGCGCGTTCACCGACAGTAACAATTTTTGCCATCTGTATGTAAATATTCATGTCCCGCAAAACTTGGCCTGTTTCGGCAAGTAAACCAGGTCTGTCACCTGAGGTTAATTCCATAACTGTTCTGTTATTGGTTTGATCTTTAGCAAAACTGACTACAGTGGATGTGGTAAACATACGTACTTGTCTTGGTGCTTTGCGGGTAATTAAAATAGGGTTTTTATCACTGACTTTAAGTTCGCTGAGTAAGCGAGACCGAATTTTTTCGCGGCGGTTTATATCTTCAACTGCCTCACCATCCCGCTCAAGGATGGTGTAGATGGACAGACTTTGCTGATTAGTTAAAGGGATGATGCGAGCATCTGCAATTGACAGTCCAAATTCATCCAGTACGCCAGTTGCAATAGCAAAGGTAAATTGTCCCTGAGGGGCGTGCACCATAACTTCAGTACCTCCAGTACTTGTTGCTTCCCTGACATCCACTGTCAGTTTTTCAGGTAAATCAGGTAAATCTGCCAGTAGTTTAGTGTGCCAGGCTATCTCCTCCGGGCGACAACGCAGTAGATAATCATCGCCAAATGCATGCCAAAGCGTTCTCGCCTGATCGGCCGTTGTTTCAGATGCCTGCATAAGTAACAGGGCTTTTTGTTGTTTTTCCTTTATGAGCACATCTTTATCTATCGGTGTCTCTAGCCCATGGAGTAATGCTCGTTTGGAAAGCTCATAGGTCTCATGGAAGAGTTGCGCTTTCCAGTTGTTCCACATTTGTGGGTTGGTTGCACGTACATCTGCAATAGTCAGTAAATAGAGGTAGTCCAGATGTTTTTCATCACCAATAAGATGGGCAAACTCCCGTATAACCACCGGGTCACTGATGTCCTTTTTTTGTGCTGTCAGTGAGAGTGTCAGATGATGCCGTACCAGCCATGCAACAAGTCTGGAGTCATAGCGGCTCATGCCATGCTCCAGACAGAATGCTTCAGCGCTTACTGCGCCGAGTTTGGAGTGATCTCCACCGCGGCCCTTGGCAATATCATGAAATAAACCAGCTAGATAAATAACTTCCGGAGATTCCAGTGTTGCCATGATTTCTGTACAGCGGGGAAACTCATGATTAAAGCGTTCCAATGCAAAACGCCGCAGGTTACTTACTACAAATAATGTATGTGCATCTACTGTGTAGGCATGAAACAGGTCATATTGCATACGACCAACGATGCGACCGAAGCTTGGGATGTACTGACCCAGAACTCCATAGAGGTTCATTCGTCGGAGTTCATGTGTAACACCTGCAGATGCAGCCAGAATTTTTAGAAATAAACGATGGTTGCGTGGGTCCTGCCTAAATGCATCATCAATGAGGTGCAGGTGGCGTCGAAGTAGGGCAATTGTATTGGCGCTAACACCCTTAAGTTCGGGGTGTTGTTGCAGCATTAGGAAAATCTCTAGTAACGCTGATGGGTTGTCTGGGAATACGTGATCATGGGCAATCTGTAAAAAACCATTTTTTACTTCAAAATCTGCATTTAATGGTTTGGCAGGTGCATCTGGGTTCATCAGGATGGCTTCCTGAAAAAGCTGCAGCAGCATTTCGTTCAGCCGGCTCAGGTCCATAACTGTTCGGTAATAGCGTTGCATGAGCTGTTCTACGGCCAGGGTGTAGGCAGCATCTTCATAGCCAAATAAATTTGCTATTCGTTTCTGATAATCAAAGAGCAGTCTGTCTTCACGCCGATCAGTCAGGATGTGCAGGGCAAAGCGTATTTGCCAGAGGAATTTTCGGCCCTGGCGCAGAATTCTGAGTTGGGCCTCAGTTAGGAAGCCTGCTTCTACCAGGCTGGACAGATTTCCCGTCCCAAAATGACGACGGGTAACCCAGCTAATAATCTGGATGTCTCTCAAGCCACCAGGGCTGCCCTTAATATTGGGCTCAAGGTTATAGGCAGTATCATCATACTTGAGGTGGCGAGCCTGCTGTTCAATTAGCTTGGCTTCGAAAAAAGCTCGTGCAGGCCATATAGCAGGTGGTTCAATTGCTTTGGTAAGCTTTGTATAGAGCTTCTCTGGACCATGCAATAAGCGTGATTCCATGAGAGTGGTGGCTATCGTGAGATCATTTTTACAGGCAGATTTAGATTCAGCAATATTACGGGTGCTGTGACCAACCTCGAGTCCGATATCCCAAAGAAAGGCCAGAAATTCTGCAATGGCACTGCGTTCCTTGCGTGCATTCAGTCCAGTTAACAAGAGTAAATCAATATCTGAGCCTGGGTGTAGTTCGCCACGCCCATAACCACCCACTGCAATCAGGGCAATTCGGCTGTTGTACCTGTTGCTGAAGTGCAGCCAGGCAGCCACAATAACCCGGTCTATGACGGTTGCTCGGTCACGTACCAGACGTTCAACAGAGTCACCATGGAGAAAACGTTGCTTTAGTGCTTCACGGGTAGATTTGAGTAGCTGGCGATATTCACTCAGATCAGCGCCATCTATTTCTACGAGCCATGTGTCTATGCCTTCCCAATCCAGCGATGTACCGTCTTCTGTCAGGCAACGCTGCGCAAGAGCTGCATCTTCGGGGGTGATTGTTAGTGCCGGATCCTGTGTGTCTTGCCTGGTTTTGTTGCTCATGGACGTTCTGCTGCGCCCAGTGTAAGAACCTCGTAGCTATCATGGGTTACCAGAATAGTGTGCTCCCATTGGGCTGAGAGCGAATGATCTTTGGTTACTACAGTCCAGCCATCCTTTAAGAGTTTTACATGTCGTTTGCCTGCATTCAGCATTGGCTCTATGGTGAAAGTCATACCTTCGACCAGTTCAATGCCAGAGTTGGCTTTTCCGTAATGTAGAACCTGCGGGTCCTCATGAAAGCTACGGCCTATACCGTGTCCGCAGTATTCACGGACAACAGAAAAGCGTTCTGCTTCGGCAAAGCTTTGTATGCAATGGCCTATATCTCCCAGTCTGGCGCCAGGCCGGACGGCCTGTATGCCTAGCCATAAGGCGTCATGGCTAACCCTTGCCAGTCTCTCAGCCTGAACAGTGGGTTTGCCCACAAAGAAAATCCTGCTGCTATCGCCATGATAAGAGTCTTTGATGATAGTAATATCAATATTAATCATATCGCCGGTGCGTAATTTCTTATCGCCGGGAATTCCATGGCAGACAACGTGATTGATGGATGTGCATATGGACTTGGGGAATCCGCGATAATTTAAAGGCGCAGGAATCGCTTGCTGCTGCCCGACAATAAAGTCATGACAGATTTGGTCCAGTTCAAGGGTGGTCACTCCTGGTTGAACGTGTGGGCCAATCATGTCAAGTACATCAGCCGTCAGGCGTCCGGCAAGCCGCATTTTTTCCTGTTCAATAGGATTCTTAATAGTAATTGGCATATATTTGAATTATATAAGTAATTTGCATAGATGGCTGCCCATCGTTATCTGTGTTGCCTCTGTAGGCTGTAGAGGGCCTATTTTCAGGCTGTATGCATCAAAACTGTGTTTTAAAAGGCTGTCTGGGGTGCCTTTAAGGTTAGTTATGGGGTGCTGAATGATAAACCATACAGCCAGAGCGAGAAATCATTGTTGCCGATGGGGTCCTATGGTATAAAGCGCGCGCATTTTAAGCAATCAAATCCACACATGTATCGACACATATGGCTGGGTGCTGCTGCAGAGTTTCTGTTAGTGGTTGCCGTATGGGGTACATGGAGGCAGAACCCTAAGGAGTTACAAAATGTCAGAAATATCCATGCGTCAGATGCTGGAGGCTGGTGTGCACTTTGGACATCAGACCCGTTACTGGAACCCAAAAATGTCACCCTACATTTTTGGTCACCGTAATAATATTCATATTATAAATCTTGAACAGACAGTTCCCCTGTTTAATAAAGCTCTCGATTTCATCAAGAGTGTTGCTGCTGATAACGGCACAGTTCTGTTTGTTGGGACAAAACGGGCGGCCCGTGATGCCATAAGAACTGAGGCAGACCGTTGCGGCATGCCTTTTGTCAGTCATCGCTGGCTTGGCGGCATGTTGACGAACTTTAAGACAATCAAACAATCAATCAAACGGCTTGAAGACCTTGAAGTAATGTCTGAAGACGGTAGTTTTGCCCTGCTGACAAAAAAAGAAGCACTTGGCCTACGGCGAGAGAAAGAAAAGTTAGAGCGCAGCCTCGGAGGTATCAAAGAGATGCGTTCATTACCGGATGCTATTTTTGTGATTGATGTCGGTCACGAAAAGATTGCCGTACATGAAGCCCGTAAACTGGGTATACCCGTAGTAGCAATAGTTGATACTAATTGCTCACCAAATGATGTTGATTACATTGTTCCGGGAAATGATGACGCTATGCGTGCGTCTAAGCTTTATGGTTTGGGTGTTGCAGAGGCTGTACTGGAAGGTAAAGCAATGTTGCCAGAGGTTCCTGATGGGGATGATGAGTTTGTCGAACTAGACAGTGAAGGGCGCCCAGCAACCAAAAGAACAAAATCGCGCAAGCCTGCAGCAAAGAAGAAGTTGGTAACCAAAGCCTCTGAAGAGGTAGCTGCTGAGGTTAGGGCTGATGCAGCACCAGAAGTTGCTGAAGAAGCTGTGGTTGAGGTTGAGGCTGAGCCTGAAAAAATAACTGCAGTTGAGGTTGAAGCTGAAAAAACACCTGCAGCAGTCAAAAAGAAGGTTGCTAAAAAGGCTGCAACAAAGAAAAAAGTAACTAAGAAGGCAGCAGCAATGAAGAAAGTAAGCAAAAAAACTGCCGCTAAGGATGATTAGTGTAACCCTCGTGCACCATGGGTCACTGACATGAAAATATGTTTGTGATGTGTGCTGTCTGATTTATGAGAAAACAAAAATGACTATTACAGCAAGTCTTGTTAAAGAACTACGCGAGCGCACTGGTGCTGGCATGATGGATTGCAAGAAAGCGCTCGTTGAAACTGGTGGAGATAGTGAGGCCGCTGCTGAATTACTGCGTATGAAAGGTCAGGCCAGCGCTGAAAAGAAAGCTGGCCGTATTGCTGCAGAAGGCTGTGTTGAGATAGCAGTTGATGAAACTGGCAAACGTGTCGTTGTAGTTGAGATTAATAGCGAGACAGACTTTGTTGCGAAGGATGAGGGCTTCCTGGCATTTGCCAAATCAGCATCTGCACTAGCCCTTGACTCACAGCCAGGTGATATTGAGGCATTGCTTGCAAGCAGCCTGCCTTCAGGTGAAACACTAGAAAATGCACGTAAAAGCCTGATTGCTAAAATTGGCGAAAACATTGGTGTGCGGCGCTTCGAGGCTATTAATGCCGTTGGTGAAATTGGTCATTATGCACATGGAAGTCGTATTGGGGTCATCATTGATGTAACTGGTGGTGATGCTGAGTTGCGTAAGGATCTGGCTATGCATATTGCAGCCGCTGCACCAGTCTGTCTGGCAGAGCAGGATGTACCTGTGGATCAGCTTGAGCGAGAGCGTCGAATACTGACTGAACAGGCTGAGCAGGAAGGTAAGCCAGCTGAGATTGTCTCTAAAATGGTCGAAGGCCGATTACGAAAGTATCTTGCCGAGATTACATTAGTGGGCCAGCCTTTTGTGAAAGACCCGGATATTACTATCGCCAAGCTCCTTAAGCAGAAAGATGCAACCGTAAATGCATTTGCTAGGCTGGAGGTTGGTGAAGGTGTTGAGAGAAAACAGGAAGATTTTGCTGCAGAAGTAGAAGCTCAGGTTCGTGCCAGTCAGTGAGTTAGTTCCGGTGCAAGCAATAGCTTTAAGTGTATTTTGGCCATACCGTTTTTGATCCTCTGGATAGACCTATGATAGACACTGACCTTCCATACAAGCGCGTAGTCCTGAAACTTAGCGGGGAGGCATTGCTGGGTAAACAGGATTTTGGTATTGATCCTGAAGTGCTAAGTCGAATGGCCAATGAAGTCAGGGATGTAGCTGCCTTAGGTGTGCAAATTGCAGTTGTTCTCGGCGGGGGCAATATTTTCCGTGGTCAGGGTCTTGCACGTGCTGGTATGGATCGTGTGACCGGTGATCATATGGGCATGCTTGCCACACTTATCAATTCACTTGCTTTTCAGGATGCTTTAGAGCGTGTGGATGTTATGGCGCGTGTCATGTCAGGGTTGCAGGTTAATGAGGTTTGTGAAGATTACATCCGGCGACGTGCAGTTCGGCACCTTGAGAAAGGGCGGGTAACCATTTTTGGTGCAGGTATGGGGAATCCTTTTTTTACGACAGATACAGCCGCAAGTTTACGTGCAATCGAAATTGGTGCCGATATTCTCGTTAAGGCAACACGTGTTGATGGTGTTTATGATGCTGACCCGGAAAAAGTACCTGATGCCAAGCGTTACAAAAAGCTGTCATTTAATAAAGTTATTGATGATCGTTTGAATGTTATGGACACGACGGCTGTTGTTATGTGCAGGGATAATAATTTGCCAATACGGGTGTTTGACCTTGATGTGCAGGGCAATCTTATGCGGCTAATAAAGGGAGAAGACATTGGAACGCTGGTTGTGCCAGATTAAGTTTTATCATCAGAGTATGCTGAGGAGAACCAAGTGATTGAAGACCTGAAAAAAGATGCTGATCAGCGTATGCAGAAAAGTGTTGCTGCGCTTACACAGGCATTAATCAAGTTGAGAACGGGCCGTGCCCATCCCAGCTTGCTTGAGCAGGTTTCCGTTTCCTATTATGGTTCAAACACACCATTGAATCAGGTTGCTAATGTGGCTGTTGATGACGCACGAACATTGTCAGTAACGCCCTGGGAGCAGCAAATGATTCCGGATATTGAAAAAGCAATTCAGAATTCAGGGCTCGGTCTCAATCCAGTTACAGCCGGTAAAGTCATACGTGTGCCTCTTCCAGACCTTACTGAAGAACGACGTCGTGATCTGGCTCGGTTAGTTAAGCACGAGGCAGAGCAGGGGCGGGTTGCTGTTCGCAACATACGCCGTGATGTTATTAGCGATATCAAGACACTGCTTAAGGAAAAAGAAATATCCGAAGATGATGAGCGACGAGCAGAACAGGATATCCAAAAGATAACAGATAAGTATGTTGCAGAAATTGACAAAATTTCTGAGGATAAACAAAATGAAATTATGGATTTCTAGGGTATTGAGATTCTTTTGACTAGATCATGTCTGCGAAGAAATCACAAAACCCTGACGTGTTACCTCAACATATTGCGATCATTATGGATGGTAATGGGCGTTGGGCACGAGCTAATGGACGTATTCGTCATGCTGGGCACCGTGCAGGTGTTAAGGCAACCAGAAATATTGTAGAAGCAGCTGCTGAAAGAGGAGTTAAGGCTCTGACGCTGTTTGCCTTTAGTAGTGAGAACTGGAATCGTCCGAGAGAGGAAGTGACTAGCCTGATGCGCTTATTTCTTGAGGTGCTGCAGCGGGAAGTTGACGCATTGGATAAAAATAATATTCAGGTTAAGTTTGTTGGTGCTAGGAATGAATTACCTGAGCGTTTGCAGAAGCATTTAGCTGCCGCAGAGAAAAAAACAGCCACCAACACAGGAATGCAGCTTATTTTGGCTGTAGCTTATGGGGGGCGCTGGGATATTCTTCAGTCTGTTAAGGCGGTTGCTACTAAGGTGGAGCAGCAGCAACTTAAGGCAGCAGATATTGATGAGAATGCGATTGCCAGTAACTTGTCTCTTGCGGGTATGGCGCCACCCGACCTGCTTATCAGAACGGGAGGGGAGCATCGTGTCAGTAATTTTCTCTTATGGGATATTGCCTATTCAGAATTATATTTCACTGACACTCTGTGGCCTGATTTTTGTGATCAGGATTTAGACTTGGCGATTGATTTTTTTCGTAGTAGGGAGCGTCGCTTTGGTCGCACTGGTGAACAGGTCCGTGTCAGTGCTGACGGTTAGACATGCAGCATGTTGAGTAATCTAGCTACACGAATTATTACTGCGGTGGTGCTCGTTGCCGTAATACTTGTCACTTTGTTTGCCCTGCCATCACCTGCGGCATTAGTGCTGGTTGGTGGTTTCTTTGTTGTGGCAGCCTGGGAGTGGTCGGGTTTCTTTTCTGCTGGTGCTATAACTTGGCGATTAGTTTTTGTGATCTTTGTAATGGCACTGGCAGTTATTCCCCTTATTTATCCAGAGTACCAGAGTGTATTGCCTAAACTCCTGTGGGCAGCTTCTTTCTACTGGTTTTTAGTATGGGCATCTTTCCTTTTCAAGGTTCGTATATCTGGTGCATTGTTAACAGCTGTTGCAGGTTTGTTTGCTTTGCTTCCTGCTTGGTATGCTTTTACGATATTTGCTCAGGGAAGTTCTGGTTACAGGCCTTTCTTAGCGTGTATATTGATTGTTGCTGCAGCCGATATTGGTGCTTACTTTGCGGGCAAAAACTTTGGGCGCCGTAAACTTGCCCCCCAAATCAGTCCGGGCAAAACCTGGGAGGGTTTTGTAGGAGGGATGATTTGTGGTGTGGCAACAATGGTACTGACATCCGGGCTCTATACTGATGAATTTAGACTGAGCTTTGCATTACTCGGATTTCTTTTTGCTGCCTCATCTGTGCTGGGGGATCTCTGGGTAAGCAGCTTTAAACGGACAGCTGGGCTTAAGGACAGTGGTGTGTTATTGCCCGGACATGGCGGTGTGCTTGACCGAGTTGATGGCCTGATTGCTGTGTTACCCATGTTTGCGTTGTCCTTTGCCAGCTAATTTTTATACTTATATACATGCCTCTGCGTAACTGACTTAGTACTATTGGGTTTATGAATACAGTCTTGTTTTCAATTAGTGCTTTTCTTCTGGCTATTGGAGTGCTGGTGGCGGTCCATGAGTGGGGGCATTACATAGTTGCGCGTATGGTTGGAGTGAAAGTGCTCCGCTTTTCCATAGGTTTCGGTCGACCTGTATGGACAAAAACTTCCGGCCCTGATGCAACTGAGTATTGCTTGTCTGCTATTCCATTGGGTGGTTATGTCAAATTGCTAGACGAACGTGAGGGGGATGTTGCTCAACATGAACTATCCCGTGCGTTTAACCGACAGTCAGTACGTGCACGTATAGCGATTCTTGTTGCAGGTCCACTGATGAATTTTGTGTTTGCCATTTTTGCCTACTGGGCCATGTTTTTGGTTGGTGTGCCAGGACTGTTGCCAGTTATTGGAAATGTTGAGCCCTCAAGTATTGCTAGTAAAGCAGGTTTGCTTAGTGGCGACAGAATTGTTTCTGTTGGTCAGCAATCTGTAGCAACATGGGAAGGAGGGGTGCTTGCTATTCTGGACAATATGCTCAGTAGCGAGAATGTGTCATTAACAGTTCAACATGAAAACGGCCAGGAACAAGAGATTTATCTGGAGCTCGCTGGCAAGGTCAGTGAGTTAACTGAGCCGGGTGCACTTTTTACTGGGCTTGGTATGCGTCCCTGGGCACCATCTTTGGAACCCATAGTCGGTGAGTTGTCACCAGACGGGTCAGCACAAGGATCGGGTTTATTGCCGGGCGACAGAGTTTTGATGGCCGATGGCTTAGTGATGACTAACTGGGTCTCCTGGGTTGAGTTTATTCGTGAGCGTCCAGATCAGACCGTGGATATTCTTATTGACCGGAATGGTGGCCAATTGGAACTTGCCCTTAAAATTGGAGCGACAGAGCTGGAGGATGGCAGTCGTATTGGTCGTATTGGTGTGGGCCCCTTTGTTCCCGAGGGCTTCTATGATCAATACCGCGCTGAACAGCGGTATGGTGCCTTGGCCGCAATACCGGTTGCTGTCGAGCGTACCTGGAGTATGTCAGAGCTTACGGTGCGTATGGTTTTGCGTATGCTTACGGGTGATGTTTCTGTTAAAAACATAAGTGGCCCAATTAATATTGCCCAATATGCTGGTTACTCAGCATCTATAGGCTTTGCTTCATTCTTGAATTTTCTTGCGGTGGTTAGTCTAAGCCTTGGTATTCTTAATTTATTTCCTGTGCCAGTACTGGACGGTGGGCAAATTGTTTATCAACTGGCTGAAGCAATTAAGGGCCAGCCGCTATCGGAGCGTGCTCAGTTGGTCGGTCAGCAAGTTGGAATTATTCTTCTAGTGCTGATAATGAGCATTGCGTTCTATAACGATTTATCACTTTTTTTCAGCTGACTCTCTAGTGACACTAATACTTACAGGCAATTGGAGTTGTCGATCAGTAGTGCGGGCAGTTCTGCTCATGCTGGTCTGTAGTGCTCCAATTTTGGCTCAAGAGTCTACTGACTTTGTAGTCAGGGATATACGAATTGAAGGTTTACAACGGATTTCAGAAGGTGCCGTATTTAATTACCTCCCTGTAAGTATTGGTGATGAACTTGATAGACAGCGCGTACAAGAAGCAATGCGGGCCATCTTTGCTACTGAGTTTTTTGCCAATGTGGAGTTCAGGCAGGATGGATCAACGCTTGTTATTTCTGTAGTAGAACGTCCTACTATTGCAAACTTTGAGATAGCCGGTAATAAAGATATAAAAACAGAAGAGCTCATGGAGAGCCTTTCGCTTATAGGCCTTAAACGCGGCCGTATTCTTAACCAGTCTGTACTTGATGATGTAGAGCGTTCTCTGACAGATGAGTATTTCTCTCAGGGTAAATATTCCGCTGTTGTGAAGGCAGATGTCAAAGAACTTCCGGATAATCAGGTTGAAGTCAACATCAATATTAAGGAGGGTGAACGAGCGCGCATCAGGCAGATCAATATTGTTGGTAATACTGTATACGATGATGATGAGCTTCTGGAGTTTTTCCAGTTACGTACGCCGCATTGGCTATCATTTATCCGTCAGGATGATCGCTACTCACGTGAAGCATTACAGGGTGATCTTGAGTCGTTGCGTTCATATTATATGGATCGTGGCTATGCAGACTTTGGTCTTGATTCAACTCAGGTTGCTATTTCACCTGACAAAAAAAATATATTCATAACTATAAATATTGTTGAGGGCGTTCTTTATACGGTATCTGATGTCAAGCTGGCCGGTGAACTCATTGTGCCTGAGTCGGCTCTTGCACCTTATATACAAGTACGGCCGGGGCAAATTTTTTCTCAACGCCTCCTAACCAATACTGAAGAGCTTATTCAGTTACGCCTTGGTGAGGAGGGCTATGCTTTTACTGATGTAGAGCCAGTTACAGAACTCGATAAAGATACCCATGAAGTTGAAGTAACATTCTATGTCGATCCCAAAAACCGTGTTTATGTGCGTCGCATAAATTTTGATGGTGCAGATGCTGTAAACGATGAAGTTTTCAGGCGAGAAATGCGCCAGTTTGAAGCTGCTTACCTGTCCAAAAATAATGTTGACAGGTCCCGTGTACGCCTGCAAAGGTTGCCGTATATTGAGGCCGTGACGGTAGATACCAATCCTGTACCAGGTACATCAGACTTGGTAGATGTGGATTTTGATATAACTGAGGGTTTGCCGGGTCAGTTTGGCGGTGGGCTAGGTTACTCTGATTCTCAGGGTATAATATTTAACGCAAATTTAGTGCATACCAATTTTATGGGTACGGGTAACCGGGTTCAGACCGATTTAAATATAGGCGACTACACTAAAGTTATTTCTGCCTCATATACAAACCCCTATGTCAGTTTAAATGAAGTAAGCCGTACACTGAGTGCGGCCTATAGTAAAACAACCCAATTCACTTCTGATTCTTCTGACCTGGATGCCAAGAGCCTTAGTTTGGGTGTGAACTGGGGGTATCCACTTACTGAGTATCAGCGTATTAATTTTGGGGGTGGTTTCCAGAATCAGACTCTCAGAGCAAATAGTATTTCAAGTTCCCAGCAGGCATATGACTGGGTTAGGGACAATGGTAATGCAAGTTTTAGTGGTTCAGCTTGGACAACTGAATTTGATACATATGAATTCAACATGGGCTGGAGCCTTGATACACGAAATCGCGCTTTGTTTGCCAGTCGTGGTGCTCGTCATTCTCTTAATGTTAGTTTATCAATACCTATTAGTGAGGTTGAGTATATATACTCAAGATACCGCTATAACAAGTATATTCCCCTTAATCGTTATTTTACTTTTGCCTTTAATGGCAACCTGGGTTATGGCCAGGCCTTTGGAGATACAACATCCTTGCCGCCATATAAAAATTTCTATGCGGGTGGGCCAGACACGGTACGTGGGTACAAGGAAGACTCTTTGGGGCCATTGGATGAACTAAATAATCCCTATGGTGGTAATTTGCTGGTTGTAGGACAAGCTGAACTTATATTACCCATTCCAGCAAGTTGGCAGTCACGTTCACGCTTTGTGCTGTTTTATGATATTGGCAATACCTTCTCCACTGAGAATGTTGTTTTTTATGCGTCTGATGGAATAACCCGGTTGCCAAATGACTTTTATGCATTTGATTTTGATGAACTCAGGCAGTCCTATGGTATTGCTGCACAATGGCTGGCTCCATTAGGTTTATTTAAGTTCAGTTATGGTATACCGGTTAATAATTTTCAGGGTGCGACTCTTCTCCTTCCTGATCAGACAGAGAATTTTCAATTTTCTATAGGTGGTGCTTTTTAAGCGCTGACAGATTTAATAAAAAAGGTTTGAATATGAGACTCTTCAATAAATGCTTTCTGGTTCTATTTTTAGCGGCTGCATTTCCCGTTATGACGTTTGCCCAGACATCAGCTGCGCTGAAAATCGGCGTGGTTGATATTAATCGTCTGATGTCTGAATCACCCCAGTTTCAGGCTGCCCGTGCAAAGCTGGATGACGAATTTGCTCCACGTCGTCGTGAGATTATTGCTATGCAAACAAGCTTGGAGGAGCGCGCGGCTGAATTGCAAAAAGACCTTGAAGTGATGGGTGAAACAGAGCGTGAAACTGCACAACGAGAACTGCGCAATGAAGAACGTTCCATTGTTAGAGCACAGAATGAGTTTCGTGAGGATACGGAGTTGCGAAACAATGAGGTGCTTCGAGTCGTACAGCAAGACGTGATTGGTGAAGTTGTGGCTTATAGTGAGAGTGAGGGTTTTGACCTGATGCTTGTAGAGGGCATTGTGTTTGCAAGTGATAAGGTTAATGTGACCCAGGCAGTTCTTGAGCTTCTGTTGGCCAAAGATAAGGCTGCCAGGCAGTAGACTGTATTGGATACTGATAGGAATTTTGCATAAATGACAATCCTGCTTGCTGAACTGGCGGTGCGTTATGGCTGTGAATTGCACGGCCATCCTGACACTGAAATCTCTGCTGTTGGTACTCTTAAGGATGCTCGTGAGGGTGAAATAAGCTTCCTTGCTAACCCGGGTTATCGTAAATTTCTTGCTACAACACAGGCGAGCGCAGTCATACTTAGTAAAGAACTGGCCGCAGAATGTCCGGTAGCCTGTCTTGTTGCCGCTGACCCATACCTAGCCTATGCCCGGATAGCAGCTGAATTGCATCCATTGCCTGAGCTCAATGCGGGTGTGCATCCAGCGGCTGTGGTGAGTGAATCTGCTGTCATACCCTCTAGCTGTGAAATTTCAGCAGGAGCCGTACTTGCCTCAGGTGTAAAATTAGGTGAGCGTGTATCCATTGGACCAAATTGCGTGATTGGTGAGAACTCGGTTGTGGGAGATGATTCCTGCCTGCTGGCAAATGTTTCTGTTTATGATGGTTGCGAGATCGGTAGTCGGTGTCTGCTGCATGCCGGAGTTGTAATTGGCTCTGATGGTTTTGGTATAGCCAAAAGTGAACAGGGTTGGGTGAAAGTGCCTCAAATAGGAGCTGTCATACTGGGTGATGACGTTGAAATAGGGGCGTTATCAACTATTGATCGTGGTGCAATAGAAAATACTGTTCTTGGCAACGGGGTTAAAATTGATAACCAGGTGCAGATTGCGCATAACGTTACAGTAGGTGACCATACGGCGATTGCAGCTCAAAGTGGAATTTCAGGTAGTACCAAAGTGGGTGCCCGCTGCATTATTGGCGGTAAGGCTGCAATTGCGGGGCATATAGAGATAGCGGATGATGTTTATCTGCAGGGTGGCTCGGGCGTTGCCAATTCAATAAAGGACTCAGGAATCTATTCCAGTGCAATATCGGTAGAGCCAGTTACTAAGTGGCGTCGTATTGCAGCCCGGCTCAAGAATATTGATAAAATTGCTAAGCGCCTGGCAGCATTGGAAAAGCGTGTGGCTAAAAACAAGAACCGGAGCGATTAAGGATAATGGCCTCAATTCATACAACAGCAATAGTTTCAACAGATGCGGAGCTTGCATCAGGTGTAAGTGTGGGTGCGTATACAATTATTGAAGCTGGAGTGACTATCGGTGCCGATACTGAGGTGGGTTCTCATTGTGTGATCAAAGGCGATACCACTATAGGCGAGCGTAATCGAATTTTTCAGTTTGCCTCAATTGGAGAAGACCCGCAGGATAAAAAATATGCCGGTGAGCCCACCAGCCTGGTAATTGGGGATGGCAATACGATTCGTGAATATTGCAGCCTGAACCGAGGTACCGCACAGGATAAGGGTGTCACTCAACTAGGCAATAACAACTGGCTTATGGCCTATGTGCATATAGCGCATGACTGCATTATTGGTAATGAAGCAATATTTGCTAATAACGTGACTCTTGCCGGCCATGTCACTGTGGGTGATTATGCCATCTGGGGTGGTTTTTCCGGGGCACATCAGTTTGCCCGGGTTGGGGCACATGCATTTATTGCCAATAATACGGGTGTTGCTAAAGATGTACCGCCGTATGTAATGGCTGCAGGATTGCCGGCTGCACCACGCGGTATTAATTCCGAAGGATTAAAGCGCCGGGGTTTCGATGCTGATCAAATGAAGGCTATAAAAGATGCCTTTAGATTGTTGTACCGTTCCGGTTTGCGTTTGGAAGAAGCTCGGGAAAAGATTGCTGAGCTTGCACAAGAGCGTTCTGAAATCCAAATATTGGCTAAGTTCTTGGAACATTCCGAGCGCGGTTTCGTGCGCTAAGCGCCTGCAGCATGCCACGACGCATTGTCATCATAGCGGGTGAGGCATCGGGAGATCAGCTTGCTGGTGGGCTTATTGAAGCTCTGCGTATTCGCTATCCGGATGCTATTTTCGAAGGAATCACCGGCCCGCGCATGCGTGCAGCAGGCTGCCAGTCCTGGGGTGACTTTGAACAGCTCGCTATTATGGGGATCTTTGAGGTTATTCGGCATATTCCCCGTCTGCTACGCCTGAAGCGTGATTTATTAAAGCGTCTTCTGGATGAACCACCTGACTTGCTTATTGGTGTTGATGCACCGGATTTTAATCTGCGTCTGGAAAAGGCTGCCAGAGCTGCCGGTATAACGACTGTTCATTATGTTTGTCCTTCAGTCTGGGCCTGGCGTAGTAGCAGGGTAAATGCTATTCGGGCGTCCTGTGATCTGGTGTTGTGTTTATTGCCATTTGAGGGTGATTTTCTGGCGCAACACGGTGTGCAAGCCAGATTTGTTGGTCATCCAATGGCAGATGAGATTGCTACAACCCCAATTAAAGCGGATGCCAGGCGCTTACTTGGGCTGGATGACAGTGATCTTGTGGCCTTACTGCCGGGTAGCCGTATGGGTGAAGTTAGGTATATAGGACCAGCATTTATCCAGGCTGCTTTGTGGTTAAGAGAGCGTTTGCCGGAATTAAAATTTGTTATTGCTGCAGCGTCACCAGCGATTCATGAATTGATGCAGGCTGAAATTACTGCTGCTGAATTAGAGAGTTCGGTGAGCATTATTGATGGTAGGCCACGGGACGTTATTGCTGCAGCCGATAGTGTCTTGCTTGCATCAGGTACAGCGACGTTGGAAACCATGTTGGTGAGGCGGCCTATGGTGGTAGCCTATAAGGTGTTCTGGTTAACCGCCTGGTTATTGAGAAAAAGTGGCCTGGTCAAAGTAGACCGGTTTTCTTTGCCTAATCTGCTGGCTGATGCCAGCCTGGTGCCTGAACTCCTACAAGAGGAGGCAACGGGTCCTCACCTTGGGTCTGCCGTTCTAAATCAACTTAAGAATCCGGATGTTACAAGGGATATGGTAGAAAAATTCGAGGAATTGGCCACTCTGTTGAGATGTGGTGCCAGTGAGCAGGCTGCTATTGGTATTCAGGCGTTGCTCGAACGTACCTGAGCTGTTCTGTCCTTTTTTAAGCTGATTGCTCTTAAGGGCTGGTGTCTGTTTGCTCACTGCGTATGATTGACCCACTAATTTTTCCTTATATTAATTGTGTCCGCCTGTTTTAGCTGAGAGTACTCAGACTAACGATTAAAGGTTGGTGGCTGGAGAGAAATGTGAGTTTCCTTGCAGGGGTAGATGAGGCTGGGCGGGGGCCTCTTGCTGGGCCAGTCGTTGCTGCAGTAGTAGTACTTCAGGATGGGCAAATAATTGAAGGCGTACGGGATTCAAAAAAAATAACTGCGCGGCGACGTGAGGAATTGCTGATAAGAATTAAAAGTGAAGCTGTAGCCTGGGCACTTGGTACCGCTGATGTAGAAGAGATTGACCGACTCAATATACTTGGTGCAACAATGCTGGCTATGCAACGGGCAATTAAAAAACTCGATGTAATGCCACAACGCTTGCAGATCGATGGTAATCAACGCCCGGAATTGCCGCATGAACTTGATAGAGTGACGCATACGCTTGTTGGTGGTGATGATATTTGTCCAGCTATAGCTGCGGCATCAATTATCGCCAAGGTGGAGCGAGATCAAATGATGGAGGAATTACATAATCAGTACCCTGATTATGGCTTTGACCGTCATAAGGGATACCCTACTGCTGCACACCGACAGGCTCTTATGGACCTGGGTGTCACACCAGTACATAGAATGAGTTTTCGGCCGGTTCGTGAAGCTGCTGAGACCGCTGGCCTGCGTTAGCCACTGGGAGTTTAACTGCGTTGCAATCCGGGTTTATACATCTACATCTGCATTCTGAATACTCGCTGTCAGACAGTGTTATACGCTTGCCTGCATTGCTGCAGCAAACGGCAAGCAGTGGCATGCCTGCAGTTGCACTTACTGATCAAAACAATCTCTTCGGTCTTGTTAAATTCTACAAGGCAAGCCTTGTGGCCGGAATTAAACCCATTGTTGGCGCTGATTTATTTGTTGAGGCACCGGGTACACGTGATGGCTATGCGTCTCTTGTATTTCTCTGTCTCAATAACACGGGCTATCGAAATCTAAAATGCTTGATTACACGCTCATATGTTGAAGGCCAGAAGAATGGTGTCCCGGTTGTTAAGGCAGATTGGCTTGATAATGACAGTGTTGAAGGGCTTGTCGTTTTATCAGGGGGCTATGATGGTGCTGTCACCCAATGGCTTTTGGATGAAAGGTATGAACAGGCAGAGCAGCAGGTTCGTGATTTTATGGAGAGGTTCTCCGGTAATTTCTTCCTTGAATTACAGCGTACCGGCAGAGAATCAGAAGACCGCTATGTTAAGGCGGCTGTAAAACTTGCGGTCAAGTTACAGTGCCCTGTAGTTGCAACTAATGACGTGCGTTTTCTTACCAAGGGTGATTTTGAGGCACATGAAGCACGTACATGTGTGCAGGGTGGTTACACCCTTGAGGATCGCTCACGACCACATCACTACAGTGAGCAGCAATATCTGCGAAGTCCTGCTGAGATGCATGAACTTTTTAGTGATCTGCCGGAGGCTCTGGAAAATACAGTAGAAATTGCCAAACGTTGTAATGTTACCTTGGAACTGGGTAACAGTGTTTTACCTGATTATGATATTCCTGCTGAGCAAACGCCTGAAGAGTATCTGAGCAGTAATGCCCAAGCCGGATTGATCACCAGGCTGGAGGGCAGGCCACAATCTGCCCACGAGCGGGCAATTTATGATCAGCGCCTGGAGCGAGAACTTTCCGTTATTGCCGGCATGGGTTTTGCTGGATACTTTCTAATTGTTGCCGATTTTATACGCTGGGCTAAAGAAAATGGTGTGCCTGTTGGACCCGGTCGTGGTTCAGGTGCTGGTTCACTCGTTGCATGGGTACTTGGGATTACGGATATTGATCCACTGGAATTTGATTTGCTCTTTGAGCGCTTTTTGAACCCCGAACGTGTATCCATGCCGGATTTTGATATTGATTTTTGTATGGATGGTCGTGACAGGGTCATAGAGTATGTTGCCAGCCGTTATGGTGCTGATCGGGTTTCCCAGATCATCACCTATGGAACGATGGGTGCAAAAGCAGTAGTCCGTGATGTAGGCAGGGTTATGGGGCACCCCTATGGCTTTGCTGATCGGATAGCGAGGTTAATACCACCCACACCAGGTATGACTCTTGAGAAGGCCTTTGAGGAAGAGCCTGAACTCGGTCAGATTTATGACTCTGATGAAGAGGTAAAAATTGTTATTGATATGGCCAGGCAGTTGGAAGGTCTAGCCAGAAATGCAGGTACACATGCGGGTGGTGTTGTAATTTCACCAACAGCATTGACTGATTTTGCCCCGCTTTACCAGCCAGATGGTGAGACCGGTACAGTCACGCAGTTTGATATGAAAGATATTGAATCTGTTGGGCTGGTTAAATTTGATTTCCTCGGTCTGCGAACACTTACAGTTATCGATAAGGCATTAAAGATAATTAATGCAAGTGAAGGTATGTCTGGACAAGCCCCAGTGGAGCTTGAGGAGATACCAAGAGACGATCCGGCCACCTTTGAATTGTTACAGGCAAGTAAAACACATGCGGTTTTTCAGCTTGAATCACGAGGTATGCGGGATCTGATCAAGCGCCTGCAACCCGATTGCTTTAATGACATTGTGGCTTTGGTCGCTTTGTTCAGACCTGGGCCTTTGCAGTCAGGCATGGTTGATACGTATATCGAGCGTAAGCATGGTGGCAATGATGTAGCAATTGATTTCCTGCACCCTGATCTTGAGCCTGTACTGGCGACTACCTACGGTGTCATCCTGTATCAGGAACAGGTTATGCAGACGGCCCAGATTCTGGCGGGTTATTCACTGGGACAAGCGGATCTGCTGCGCAGGGCAATGGGTAAGAAGATTGCTGCAGAGATGGCCAAGCAACGTGACATTTTTATTCAGGGTGCTACTGATAATGGTGTCGATAAGCACCAGGCTGCCCATATCTTTGGACTCATGGAAAAGTTTGCTGAATATGGTTTTAACAAATCACATTCTGCCGCTTATGCATTACTGGCCTATCAGACAGCCTGGCTTAAGGCTCATTATCCTGCTGCATTTATGGCATCCGTTTTAAGTGCTGATATAGAAGCGACAGACAAACTGAAAGACCATCGCCGTGAATGCAAAGAAATGGGGTTGACACTAATGTGCCCTGATATCAATGCCTCATTTACCAGTTTTACCGTAGCAGGGGATAGGCGTATAGCCTATGGGTTGGGTGCTCTGAAAGGATTGGGGCGACAGGCGGCAGACACTATCGTGGCAGAGCGTGAGGCAAATGGTTTATACCAGAGTCTGCATGAGTTCTGCTTACGAGCAGATAGTTTAAAAGTTAATAAACGGGCGGTTGAATCACTGATTAAAGCGGGTGCTTTTGATGCTCTGGGGGTAAATCGCCCCAGCTTGTTAGCTGATATGTCTATTGCAATGACTGCTGCTGAACAACATGCACGGGCGCAGGAAGCTGGGCAAAACGATATGTTTGGTACAGATGAAGCACCACCGCCATCACCAGCCAGGGCTTCCATTTTGCCTAAATGGAGCCCCAAGACCCTTTTTCTTAAAGAACATGAGGCACTGGGGTTGTTTCTTAGCGGTCATCCTTTTGATCAGTATCGCGATGATTGTCCTTATATATGTTCTGGGCCTATTACTTCAGTAGTAGGGGGGCTTAAGAAGCCGGGCAAAGGTGAAGATGCATGGCGATCTGCCAAGGACATTTCCCTGGCAGGTTTACTAACCGATATTCGTAAGCGAGGAAACCGTGTCACGATGTATCTGGATGATGGTATTAGCCGTATTGAGCTCACAATGTTTAGTGAGGCATTTCAGGAGTACCGTCATCTGATTGCTGAGCATGCCCTGCGAGTAGTAAGCGGTAAGATTCGTTACGATGATTTCATAGGCGGGTGGCGCCTAGCAGTAAAGGATATTAAGGATATTGACCGAGTAATCGAACAACGAGCTTCACATCTGACGATACACTGGCTAACTGCTGAAGCATCGGGTATGGATTCTGATACCCTGCGGGAAATATTAGCCCCATTCAGGCCCGGGCGTTGTGATGTTGAGCTTCATTACCGAAATAATGATGCTCAGGCTAGGTTGCCACTTGGTGGTGACTGGCGAGTGCGACCCAGTGGTGAACTGCGCGACAAGCTGGCAGAGACTGTAGGCATTAATGCATTCAGATTTGATTATGAAAAAAGCGCTGCACCCGGTTAAGTCTTACAGGCACCTGTCCATTCAGTGGGGAGGTCAGGTATGATTCTCTTCTTGTTTTTATAGGGCAGGTTTAGGCGATGGACCTTAATTTTCTTGACTTTGAGCAACCGATTGCCGAGTTAGAGGCAAAAATTGACGAACTGAGGTTTGTCGGTGATGACTCCAAGCTCAATATCAGTGATGAAATTGATCGACTCAAAAGTAAAAGCGAGTCGCTAACACAAAACATTTTTTCTAATCTGAGCCCCTGGCAGGTTGCACAGATTGCACGTCACCCACAGCGGCCTTATACCCTGGATTATCTTAAGTTCATGTGTCCTGACTTTCAGGAGTTACATGGCGACCGGATGTATTCAGATGATGCTGCAATTGTTGGTGGACTGGCTCGAATTGCTGGTAAACCCGTTATGCTTATCGGTCATCAGAAAGGCCGTAACACTAAGAGTAGGGTTACCCGAAACTATGGTATGCCCAAACCAGAAGGCTATCGTAAGGCGCTGCGCCTAATGCAGCTTGCGGAACGCTTTGGGTTGCCGATTGTGACATTAATTGATACTCCAGGCGCTTACCCGGGTATTGGTGCAGAAGAACGCGGCCAGAGTGAAGCCATCGCTCGTAATCTTTTTGTCATGGCAAAGCTTAAGACACCTATTGTTAGTGTCGTGATTGGTGAAGGTGGTTCAGGTGGTGCACTGGCTGTGGGTGTCTGTGATCATCTTATTATGCTTGAGTACAGTATCTACTCGGTTATCTCACCAGAAGGCTGTGCCAGTATCCTGTGGAAAGATGCGGAGAAGGCAGAGTTGGCTGCTACGGCAATGGGGGTTACTGCACAACGCCTGCAAAGTCTTAATCTCGTTGATGAGGTTGTGCCAGAACCTTTGGGTGGTGCACACCGTGCCCCACAGCTGATGGCTGAGACATTGCAGAATGCCTTGGTAGATACTCTATTGAAACTGGAAAGTATGAGTGCCAGTGAGCTTGTCCTGCGTCGGGAAGATCGTCTGGAGTCAGTAGGGAGCTTCAGCGAGAGTTAGGTGCAGGGGTCATCACAGCTGTGTAGCACTACCACCATGAAAGATGACTCAAATCCACAAGATGTTCTTGTAACGGCCTTTTATGATGTGCTGAATGCTTGTCTCAGGCCAGAGCAGCCCCTTTGTATTGCCTACAGTGGCGGAATGGATTCTGCAGTATTGCTGCATGTGGCTGTACAACAAACAGTTTATCCGCTGAGAGCCATTTATGTGGATCATGGCTTGTCACCGGAAGCCGGTGACTGGGCGGCCCACTGTGATCAGGTCTGTAAACAACTGGATGTTCCGTTCACAGCCGTAAAGGTTGAGGTTGATAGTGCTGGGGGGCAGGGCCCGGAAGCTGCGGCAAGAGAGGCCCGCTATACCATTCTCAGGGACATGCTAGGTGATGATGAGGTTTTACTGACTGCACATCATGAACAGGATCAGATGGAAACATTTCTTTTGCAAATGTTACGCGGCAGTGGTTTGCAGGGATTGTCCGGGATGCCTTTGTGCACCATGAGTAATGGTTATACGCATGTACGACCGATGTTGAACGTACCTGCTGAAACTGTTCAGGCTTATGCAGAAAAGGCTGGCTTGAGCTGGGTGGAAGACCCGAGCAATGCAGAAGATCATTTCAACCGAAATTTTTTGCGGCATAAAGTGCTACCAAAAATAAGGGAACGTTGGCCAGCTGCAGCCAGAGCAACAGTCCGATCAGCGCGGTTAAATGCAGAAGCAGCTGAACTACTGGATGAGTTGGCAGCTGAAGATTTGCAAGGTCAGGTTGCAGGACATCAGCTCAAGCTGACTAAGCTGCTACCTTTATCAACAGGCCGGAAAAAGAATGCACTTCGTTATCTCCTGCGCCACTGGCACATGCCGGTGCCCTCGGAAGCACAACTATCACAGGCATTGCATGCATTATTTGCTGCCCGGGTCGACGGTCAACCTGAGGCAGCATGGCCAGGCGTTCGTATCCGTCGTTATCGGGATTTACTTTGGTTTTTTACTGAGGAGGATGACCCGCTGGCACCTACAAACCGACTGCTTGGGACCTATAACTGGGATGGCATGCTTCCACTAGATATGGGGCCAGTGCGCGGCAGGCTGGAATTAACTAATGTTGTAGGTATGGGCATCTCTGCCTCTGCCACCTCAAAACCATTGGTGGTGAGGTTCAGGCACGGGGGGGAGCGTCTGCGTCCTGCACCGAGGTCACGAACCCGCCAGCTGAAGAATTTGCTGCAGGAATCTGACATAGTCCCATGGATGCGTGGACATATTCCGTTGATTTATTCTGGAGAACAGTTACTCGCGGTAGGTGATTTATGGGTAGATGCAGCCTGTGTGGCTGGGCCCTCAGAGACTGGTCGTATGGTTTGCTGGACAGGTTATTCACCTATTCGAGAAACAGATTGATTGTGAGTGACCGGGCTATCTGGTAATTTGTACTACCAACCTGGTGGTCAGTTTGGGTGTTCTGAAGGCCGGAGCGCGCTTTATCCCCGGGCCCCTTTACGGGTGGTTTAGGTAATCAAAGCGACTCTGGCTTTATTTGTATGTGCATGAAGCGCATATACTGATTTATTAGCGCCCCTGATTTTAGAATTTTATAGCCTGAAGGCTCAGTAACTATGGATAATGTGCAAGTGATCGGTAAGGGACGGAAGTAAATATGCCACGCTTCGTATTTGTAACGGGTGGTGTAGTGTCCTCGCTGGGCAAGGGTATAACTGCTGCTTCATTAGGGGCTATCCTCGAGGCCCGCGGCCTTAAAGTCAGCATGATAAAGCTGGATCCCTATCTAAATGTTGATCCAGGCACCATGAGCCCATTTCAGCACGGTGAGGTTTTTGTCACTGATGACGGCACTGAAACAGACCTTGATCTGGGGCACTATGAACGTTACGTCAATATGACGGCAGGCCGAAATAGTAATTTTACTACTGGCCGTATCTACGGCAGTGTTATCGCAAAAGAACGGCGGGGGGATTACTTAGGTGCAACTGTTCAAGTAATTCCGCACGTTACAGATGAAATAAAGAATGGGGTTGAACTAGGGGCTGGAGATGCCGACGTTTGTATTGTCGAAATTGGTGGCACAGTAGGTGATATTGAATCTTTGCCATTTATGGAGGCAATACGCCAGATGGGTGTCGACAGAGGGCCGGGTAATGTGGCCTATGTGCATTTGACGCTGGTGCCTTACATCAAGACTTCAGCTGAAATTAAAACCAAACCTACTCAGCATTCAGTAAAAGAGTTACGTTCTATAGGTATCATGCCAGATGTGTTGGTATGTCGTTCTGAGCATGCTATACCGGATGAGCAGCGCCGCAAGATTGCTTTATTTACTAATGTTGCTGAAAGTGCCGTTATTTCTGCCGTGGATGTAGATGATATTTATCGGTTGCCCATGGTTTTTCGGGATCAGGGCTTTGATGAAATAATTGTCAGTAAGCTTGGCTTGGAGGCACCACCGGCAGACCTTAGTAAGTGGGATGCTGTTGTAGAAGTCAAAAAGAATCCTGAGTCTGAGGTTGTAGTGGCCATGGTTGGCAAATACGTCGAACTTAAAGACTCCTATATTTCTCTCAATGAAGCGCTTATTCACGCTGGTATCCGTAATCGTACAAAAGTTACTATCCAGTACTTTGATTCTGAGGAGTTCGATAACGGTGATGTAAGTGCATTAGACCATGTGGATGCAATTCTGGTACCGGGTGGTTTTGGCGACAGAGGTGTTCAGGGCAAGGTAAATGCAGTGCGGCTAGCACGAGAGCGGGGTATACCGTTTCTGGGTATCTGTCTCGGGCTGCAGGTTGCAGTTATTGAATATGCACGCAATGTTGTCGGCCTAAAGGACGCACACAGTACAGAGTTTGAAGTTGCAACGGCTAATCCGGTTATCGGTCTGATAACTGAATGGAAAGAGATGGATGGTACGGTGCAGGAGCGTGGTGAAAAGTCTGAATTAGGTGGCACGATGCGTCTGGGTGCTCAGGTATGTAACCTTGAAGAAGGTAGCATTGCGCTCGAAATGTATGGTTCGACTCAGATTCGTGAACGACACCGTCATCGTTATGAATTTAATAATCATTACATTAAGCAGCTTGGGGCCAGTGGCTTGATTTTTTCTGGGTATTCAAATGAAGGGTTAGTTGAGATGGTTGAATTGCCAGTAAACCAACATCCATGGTTTGTTGCCTGCCAGTTCCATCCTGAATTTACTTCAACTCCTCGGGAAGGACACCCACTGTTTACTGGCTTTGTTGCAGCTGCGCGTGAATATCATGCGCAGGAGCCATCAACCGCCGTCAGTGCGTAAACCCAAGAGTAAGTAATCAATGAAGTTGCTCGATTTTAATGTAGGGTTTGACCAGCCATTCTTTCTTATTGCAGGTCCTTGTGTCATTGAGAGTGAGTCATTAGCCCTGTCTACAGCGGAATATTTGCGTGACCTGACGGCTAAGCTGGGGATTCCCTTCATCTATAAATCATCCTTTGATAAAGCCAATCGTTCCTCGGTAAATAGTTTTCGCGGGCCTGGTATAGAAGAGGGCTTGAGGATACTTGAGAAAGTAAAGTGTGATATTGGTGTGCCCGTGTTAACGGATGTGCATGAGGATACGCCTCTTGATGAAGTGGCGAATGTTGTGGATGTATTACAAACGCCCGCTTTTTTGTGCAGACAAACTAACTATATTGTTAAGGTTGCTAAAACGGGCAAGCCGGTAAATATCAAGAAAGGACAATTTCTTTCTCCCTGGGAAATGCGCAATGTTGCGGAAAAGGCACGGTCAACCGGTAATGATCAGGTAATGGTCTGTGAGCGAGGCGCATCCTTTGGTTACAACAACCTTGTCTCGGATATGCGTTCACTTGCTGTCATGCGGACGACTGGCTGTCCTGTAGTTTATGATGCCACGCATTCTGTTCAGCTACCGGGTCAGCAAGGGACTTCATCGGGCGGGCAACGTGAGTTTGTGCCAGTGCTGGCAAGAGCAGCAATAGCTGCTGGTGTTGCTGGAGTGTTTATGGAAACTCACCCTGAACCAGCCAAGGCACTAAGTGATGGACCCAATGCATGGCCGATGAAGGATTTGGAAGGGTTGCTGGCAACGCTCAAGCAACTTGATGAGGTGGTTAAAGCAGCCGGGTTTCCGGAAGATGGATTAATAGCCGACTGATTTTTTCAATCTGTTGGTGTTGTAAAGATATGGAGTTGAAAAGAACCTGATGAGTAAACTTGTTGAACTGCGTGGCAGGGAAATTATTGATTCACGTGGTAATCCCACCGTTGAGGCTGATGTTTTTTTAGAGTCTGGTGCAAGAGGACGTGCAGCTGTGCCATCAGGTGCCTCAACGGGTAGTCGTGAGGCAGTGGAATTACGTGATGGTGGTGAACGTTATCTAGGTAAGGGCGTCCAAAAAGCGGTTGCAAATCTCAATGGTGAGGTTCGTGAGGCTCTGGTTGGTTTGGCTGATACGCAACAGGCAGAACTTGATCAATGCATGATCGAGCTTGATGGAACTGATAACAAAGGTCGTATCGGTGCAAATGCAATTCTGGCTGCATCACTTGCATTTGCACAAGCTAGCGCAAGTGAGCAGCAACAGCCGCTGTTCAAACTATTGGGAGACGCTCCATACCAGATGCCAGTGCCAATGATGAATATCATAAATGGTGGTGCACATGCAGATAATAGTGTCGATATTCAGGAGTTCATGATACTGCCGGTCACTGCTCCCAGTTTTTCTGAAGCGCTGCGCTATGGAACTGAAATATTTCACGCTCTTAAGTCTGTTTTAAAGAGTGCCGGATTGAATACAGCTGTAGGAGATGAGGGTGGCTTTGCACCAGACCTGCCTTCTAATACAGCTGCACTTGAAACAATTATGCAGGCTATTGAGACAGTTGGATTTGTCCCGGGTAAGGATATATGTCTTGGTCTGGATGTCGCAAGTTCAGAATTTTATGAATCGGGTGTCTACAATTTGGCCGCAGAAGGCAAGGAGTATGATGCTGCAGGTTTTGTTGATTTTCTTGCAGGTATTGTGGATGCCTTTCCAGTTATTTCAATTGAAGATGGTATGGATGAAGGTGACTGGAATGGCTGGGCAGCATTGACTGCTAAACTCGGTAACAAAGTGCAGCTGGTAGGTGATGACTTGTTTGTTACTAACACTTCAATTCTCACGCAAGGCATTGAGAAAAACATTGCAAACTCAATTCTTATTAAACCCAACCAGATTGGCACTCTCACTGAGACGCTTAATGCCATTAATATGGCAGTTGACGCTGGTTATTCGGCTGTTGTATCTCATCGCTCAGGTGAAACTGAGGATGCAATAATTGCCGATATCGCAGTAGGAACGGCTGCCACACAAATTAAGACCGGCTCTTTGTGCCGATCTGACCGTATGGCTAAATATAATCAGCTGTTACGTATTGAAGAGATACTTGGTTCTGCTGCTGGCTATGCTGGTAAACAGGGGTTTCCTGTCAAGTTCTAAGTTTGTTTTTAAAACACTGGAGAAGCCTGAAGCTCAATGGCTAAAACCCAACAACAGACATCAGTAACTGTCGGTACACGTCTTGCTCTGGTTGGTTTGGCTGTATTGACCATAGTCTTGCAATTGCGCCTGTGGTTAACAGATGATGGCTGGAGTGAGGTTATTCGCTTACGAAACAACGTTACTGCGCAGCAGGTTGAAAATGAACGTCTAGCTGAAAGGAATGCGCGGCTTCAGGCAGAAGTTAGCGATCTGAAAGGCGGCTTTGCGGCGCTGGAAGAAAGGGCTCGATCTGATCTGGGTATGGTCGGAAAAGATGAAGTTTTTTACCTGTTTGTGCCTGCTAAAACCACCTCAGACGAATAGCTTTTTAGTGCCCGGGGGTTGTTTTGAGTGCAATTGAAACAGAGTTGACGCAATTGCGATGTTGTGCGGACCTGGATGATTTGCCCAGATCTCTGGGTGGTGCTATTGGTACGGCGGACTACCGTTGCACCGCTGCTGACTTTCAGGTCAGTGAAGCCGGCCTTAAGCCATCTGGTGAAGGTGAGCATTTAATGCTACGGGTGCGCAAGACGAGCCAAAATACTCGCTGGGTTGCAAAGCAGCTTGCGGATTCACTGCATGTGCCCTACAGGGCGGTTAGTTATGCAGGCCTGAAAGATCGCCATGCAGTAACAGAGCAATGGTTTGGTGTGCATCTTCCCGGACGTTCTGATCCGGATCTTGCTGAGCTCAATATTGAGGGTACCGAGATATTGAGCTCAGTTAGGCATAACCGAAAGCTCAGGCCTGGTCAGCTTAGTTATAATGAATTTAAAATTGTACTGCGCAACTGTCATTATGAGTCAGTCAGCCTGCTGGATGAGCGACTCATTCAGATATCCTCACAGGGAGTACCGAACTATTTTGGGCCACAGCGATTTGGACGTTCCCTTGCCAACCTGAATCTGCTTCGTGACGAAACTGATTTTCATCGACTAGGGAGAGAGCCGCGAGCTTTTGCTCTGTCAGCTTTACGAGCCGCATTATTTAATGGTTATCTTGCTGAACGCATCAGGCAGGGTGAATTTGATTGCCTGCTGGCTGGAGAGGTTAGTGTGTCTGATCGTCCACGTGGATTAGCTGAAGATGACAGGAGTGTATTCATTCCTGAAATACTGCCAACAGGTCTGCTTTGGGGGCAGGGTACTAGCGCGGCTAGCGATCAGGTTGCAGACCGGGAAAATGAATGGTTTTCTCATTTTCCTCTTGTCTGCGCAATTCTTGAAGCCGCGGGCTCTAAAGCTTCACGTCGAGTTCTTAGAATGCGTGTTGCCAAGTTGGACTGGCAGCACCAGGATACGAACCTGCATATCACTTTTGCACTGGGTCCCGGGTCATATGCAACGGTTCTTCTGCGTGAGTTGCTCAGTCTCAAGGATAGGCTTTCACAGCCAATAGCTAATGAAATTCAGGTTTAAAATGAGTACCCTTTACGCATGCTAAAGATTATTGAGCATGGAGAGGTTGTCGAGTTATCTCTCAATCGAAGTCCTGTTAATGCAATGACAGCCGAGCTTATGGAGGTGCTGCTTCAGGAGCTTTCTGCATCTGTTGCGCAAGGGGCACGCGCAATTATTATTTCCGGCAGGGAAGGGTTGTTCAGCGCGGGTCTCGATGTGCCTGTGTTAATAGATTTGCCACGAGTTGATATTGAATCTTTTTGGACGTGTTTCTTTCGGACGATGCATGCAATCGCTAGCAGTCCTGTACCTGTTGCTGCGGCATTAACCGGACATGCACCTGCGGGAGGTACTGTGCTGTCACTTTATTGTGATTATCGAGTAGCAACCCGTGGAAAATTTTCTCATGGATTAAATGAGGTGCAGGTGGGATTGCCCGTAACCCGGAATGTTTTGCATGCACTGGAATTACTAACAGGTGCTCGAAGGGCTGCGTCACTGGCTGCAAATGCAACATTGTTAATGCCAGAAGATGCGTTGGCCTGTGGTTTGGTTGATGAGTTGGCGGAGCCAGGAGAGACGGTGGAACGCTGTTTGCTTTGGGCGCAAAACTTACTTGAATTGCCAGCTATTGCCATGAATAAAACCCGGCTTGCAGCAAAGTCTGACCTGATCAGGGTGAGTTCAGAAACGTCATCATATTCAAGGCTTGCAGTTGATGCCTGGTTTAACGATGAAGCACAGCTCATGTTGCGCAAACTGGTTGAAAAACTGTCTTCCTGAGGTGAAATGTCTAGCCGGGTTTAAAGTTAGATAGCAGTACATAAATAGCGCCTGCCCCGCCGTCATTTGGTCGCGCTGGGCAGAAAGCCACAACCGTATCCCAGCCTTGTAACCAATGACCAACAGCCAATTTTAGTACTGGTCCCTCAGGCCCGGACCGCATACCCTTGCCATGAATTATCCGAATACAACTCAAGCCATGGTCAATACATTCATCGATAAAATCTTCCAAAATAATCCTGGCTTCCGCACGTGTACAGCCATGCAGGTCGATTTCTTCCTGTATGCGGTGCTTTCCGCGGCGTAATTCACGCATTGTTTTATGCGTAATATTATTGCGCTGGAATAACATATTGTCGCAAAGATCACTGGCAGGTGTCTTTGTATTTACGCTGGTCACGTCCTCTTGGGAGGCAGGCTGTTCCCTTTGATGTAAACGCTTCTTCCTGCCTGGCTTGCTTTTGGGGGCGTCATGAGGGGCAAGTCGGCCCCTTGTTTTAAGTGGCTGGGCATCACGGACAGCCCCACGGAATAGCGCGGAGCCCTCTGAGTTGCTATGTTTGCCATCTTTTGTACCCATAAGACCCTAATGAAAATATTATTGAGTAATGATGACGGCTACCATGCTGAAGGCCTGGTTGAGCTGGCCCGCGCAGTTAGTGAACTGGCTGAGCCCATAATTGTGGCCCCAGACCGTAATCAAAGTGGTGCCAGTCATTCTCTCACACTTGATACTCCATTACGGGTTGCACAGACAGATAATGGTATCTATTACGTTAATGGTACGCCAACAGATTGCGTACACCTTGCTATCACAGGTTTGTTGGAGACTGAACCCGAGATGGTTATGGCTGGTATTAACCATGGTTCCAATTTAGGTGATGATGTTTTGTATTCAGGTACTGTTGCTGCTGCTATCGAGGGTCGTTTTCTTGGCTTGCCTGCTATGGCGATTTCGCTGGCAGGAGACCACGCTAAACATTTTGCAACAGCTTCAAGAGCTGCATGTGTAATACTTCGAAGGCTACAAAGTGAACCGCTGCCAACAGATACCATCCTTAATGTGAATGTGCCTGATCTACCCTTTGATAAATTACGTGGTTTTAAAGCTACCCGGTTGGGGTTTCGGCATCGCTCAGAGGCTGCAGTAGGCATGCAGGACCCTAAAGGCAAGCGGGTCTATTGGGTTGGTCCAGCCGGCGAAGGTCAGGATGCTGGGCCCGGTACTGATTTCCATGCTGTAGCTGAGGGTTATGTATCAGTTACACCATTACAGGTGGATCTCACCCGACATGATTTAGTTGTCAGTCTTGAAAGCTGGTTGAATCCATGATGCCTGGAACACGCAATATACAGGGTATAGGCATGACCTCAGCCCGAACCAGAGACAGGCTAGTTAAACGGCTAAAGCAAAGTGGTATTAGGCAGCCAGAAATTATTGAGCGTATCCGCAATGTTCCGCGTCATCTGTTTGTTGATGAAGCATTATCCAGTCGAGCTTATGAAGATAATGCATTACCTATAGGGCAGGGGCAGACCATATCTCAACCCTTTGTTGTTGCTCTGATGACCCAAGCGCTTCTTGAGAAGGATGGTGATTTGTTACCCCTTACCAAGGTTCTGGAAATTGGTACTGGGTGTGGCTACCAGACAGCCGTACTGGCGCCCTTTGTTAAACAATTGTTTTCAATTGAACGGGTAGCCCCTTTATTACGTGAGACAAAACAGAGGTTGGCTGAACTGGGTATCGGTAACATACGTTTTCGACATGATGATGGATTCCGTGGCTGGCCTGGTCAGGCTCCATTTGATGGCATCATCGTTACGGCTGCGCCTGTTAAGGTTCCGGAAAAATTACTTGAGCAGTTAGGGCCAGGTGGCAGACTTGTCTTACCTGTAGGTCCAGTAGGTGGGGAACAGATCTTGTATCGTATAACCCGAACGACAAATGGATTTGAGCATGAAAAGCTCAGTGCCGTATCTTTTGTGCCAATGCTAGAAGGAAGAGAAAAGGGTGCAGGCCAATGAAAATATTTTCACGACTCATGGATCGAGTCCTGGTCTGGTCCAAACATCCTAGGGCACCCTGGTTTCTGGGTGGTCTGAGCTTTGCTGAATCTTCTTTTTTTCCAATTCCGCCAGATGTAATGCTTATGCCTATGGTAATGGCACAACCGGACAAGGCATGGCGTTTTGCGACAATTACAACTATTGCTTCTGTGGCAGGTGGTCTGGCAGGTTTTTTTATTGGGGTTTGGTTTATCGAAGCTATCATCCCCATGTTGCATGATTTTGGTTACTGGGATGCATATACCCGTGCACAGTTATGGTTTACTGAATGGGGTTTTTGGGCGGTTTTGGCAGCCGGTTTCTCGCCTATACCCTATAAGGTATTCACGATTGCAGCCGGTGCTATGTCAATGGCGCTGGCACCGTTTGCACTTGCATCATTGGTTGGCCGTGCTTCACGGTTTTTTTTGGTTGCAGCATTGTTGTATTGGGGTGGTGAACGCTTTGAGGCGGTGATGCGGCGCTATGTAGATACTATTGGTTGGATTGCCGTGGTATTACTTATAGTGGCCTATTTTGTTCTGCGCCATTGAAAAAACACTCATCTTATCTGGTGGTTTTATTCAGCGTCTTGATGCTGACAGCCTGTAGCAATGCACTACGCTGGCAGCCGGATTATCACACGGTACGATCCGGTGAAACGCTCTTTTCGATAGCCATGCGATATAACCTGGACTATCGACAGATTGCCAGTTGGAATCAGTTGGGTAGTGGTACCTATATACGTCAAGGGCAACGGTTACGTCTCAAGCCTGGAGCGGCTAATACGGCAAGCCAACGCAACAGCACCCAAACCAGAAGCACCGTTAGCACCACGACTGTTTTGCCAGCACCTACCTGGCGTTGGCCAACCAGAGGCTCTGTGTTGTTAAGGTTTGGTGCGTCATCAAAAACCAATTCTGGTATTCGTATTGGTGGTGTGCGGGGTCAGTCTATATATGCTACGGCTGCAGGAGAAGTTGTCTATGCAGGTACTGGTTTGAGGAGTTACGGCCAGTTATTGATACTTAAGCACAATGAGACATGGTTAAGTGCCTATGGATTTAATTCAAAATTGTTGGTTGCAGAGGGTGACCGTGTGCAGTCTGGTCAGAAAATTGCAGAAATGGGTGCTGACTCGGGCGGCAAACCACTGTTACATTTTGAAATCCGTCGTAATGGGCAACCTGTTGACCCGCTTCGTTACCTACCAGCACAATAGTGGCTCTACTCAATGAGTAATGCGGCAACTACAGCCCTTTTTTCACCAATTAATACATTAAAAGTTCGACAGGCTGCCTCTGTTTGCATTATTTCAATTGCAACACCAGTACGCATAATTTCAGTCATGAGTGTTAAGGCAGGAAAACGCTGTGTAAGACCAGTGCCAAATAAAATGATATCAGGGTTCATATCCAGTGCAGGTTGAAAATCAGCTATGCTCAATGCTTCAAGGGTAGGGGGAGCCCATTCAGTTATGAGTTGGTTATCAGAGACAATTACATTGGTGTGGATTGTCTGGTCACGCAGCGTAATTGTTCCAGGTATGAAAGACTGGATAATATTGCCGTCACTGCTGTCGGGTGTAAGTTTCATTGGCATAGCATAGTACAGGCAGGCCTGGAGCGCTTACATAGGTACTGGGTATAAAATTGGATTATTTAGTTTTATGAATAGAAAGCGTGAGATATCTCGCCGCTTGGTACCATCTGAGCTGGAGCAATCATTACCTCAGGATATGCACCCCGTACTACGACGGGTTTTTGCTGCACGTCATCTTGACCCTGAATCTGTGAATACATCTCTCTCCAGTTTGATTCCGGTCAGCCAGATGGATCATTCTGCTGAGGCTGCAGAGCGGCTGGCGGATGCACGAAAAACCCAGCAGCATGTTCTGGTGCTGGGTGATTTTGATGCTGATGGGGCAACTGCAACTGCCTTAATGATGACCTGCCTGCATGCCTTTGGTTTTAAACAAAGTAGTTTCCTGGTACCGGATCGACAGGCTTACGGCTATGGTCTGTCCGCACCTATCGTTGCACTTGCAGCCGCTTCCAGCCCCGATGTCATAGTCACGGTTGATAATGGCATAAGCAGTCATGCGGGTGTTGAAGCAGCAAATAACCTGGGAATAGACGTGGTGATAACCGATCATCATTTACCTGGTGAAACCCTGCCGGATGCAGCCGTAATTGTTAATCCAAATGCCCCCGATAACCATTTTCCCAGCAAAGTACTTGCCGGTGTTGGTGTTGCTTTTTATGTGATGGCTGCTCTTGGCCAACGTTTAGAAGCTGATGGTCTTATTGACGTAGGTGAAGCACGTAAAGTCTGTACAGCGTGCCTTGATCTAGTTGCACTGGGCACAATAGCCGACCTGGTCCCACTTGACCGCAATAACAGGGTGCTGGTAGCTCAGGGTATGGCACGGATCCGTTCGGGCAATACCCGGCCTGGTATCAAGGCGCTATTTTCAGTGGCCGGACGAAACATATCTGCCGCGGCCACCAGTGACCTTGGTTTTGCACTTGGCCCACGATTGAATGCTGCAGGTCGTTTAACGGATATGACTATCGGAATAAACTGCCTGCTTGCAGAGAATGACCTTAGCGCTCTAAAGCTCGCAAATGAGCTATCACAGCTGAATCAGCAGCGGCGTGAATTACAAACTCAGATGCAGTTATCAGCAGAAGTGCAACTTGATGGTATAGAAGCAAAATTTGCAGATCAGATGACTGATGCAGTTTGTCTGTTTGATTCTTCCTGGCATCAGGGTGTGGTAGGGCTGGTTGCAACCCGGATTAAGGAACGGGTTAACCGGCCAGTCATTGCCTTTGCTCCGGCAGAGAGTGCAGGGCAACTTAAAGGTTCAGGGCGGTCAGTTCCAGGGGTTCATTTGCGTGATGTGCTGGCTGCTGTGGATGCCAGCAATCCTGGTTTGATCAGGCGTTACGGCGGGCATGCAATGGCTGCTGGTCTGAGCCTGGATAAGGCAAATTTTGAGGTCTTTACACAGGCGTTCACCCAAGAGGTTGCAAAGTATGCTGAGCAGATCGAAGATATCGAGCGACTTTGGAGTGATGGTGAGTTATTAGCTGCTGATATTAATCTAAATATGGCGGAAACTTTACGTCATGCCGCACCCTGGGGGCAGGGATTTCCAGAACCTTCCTTTGATGGGTGCTTTGAACTAATTGACCAGCGTATTGTGGGCAAACAGCATCTCAAGCTCAGGGTGAAGCCTGCAGGTGGTATGCAGCCCATTGATGCTATTGCTTTTAATCAGCCCGAAATATTGTCAGTGGGTGTTGGCCAGGAAGTTAAGCTGGTCTACAGGCTGGATATTAATGAATTCAGAGCAAACAGAAGCCATCAACTGGTTGTTCAGCACATTGAATGCGTCTAGCATTACGGACGTTTTGCATAGCCAGAACACGTAAAATTTAAGAGTCATTATGGAACTGAATCAGCTGCAGGATATTATCAAAGAGCTAACTGAGCGCAGTCTTGCGCTTAGGGGGTTTCTTTGACTTTGATAACCAGCTTGATCATCTAAATCAGATCAAACAGGAACTTGAAGACCCTGCCGTCTGGAATGATCAGAAAAAGGCCGAATCATTGGGCCGAGAGCGTGCCCGGCTTGAAAATACTCTGCTACCCCTTGATCATACCTGCACAGGACTGGTCGATGCTGCTGATTTGCTTGTACTTGCTTTGGAAGAGGGTGATATACCCACTCAGCAGGAAATAGCCACTGACGTAGAGAAGATGCAGGAGCTCATTGAGCGGCTGGAATTTCAGCGTATGTTTAATGGTCGTGCGGATACTGCAAATGCATTTGTAGATATACAGTCAGGCGCAGGTGGTACAGAGGCCCAGGATTGGGCAGAAATGTTACTGCGCATGTATTTACGCTGGTGTGAGGCAAATGGTTTTGGTGCTGAATTAATTGAAGTGTCTCCGGGTGATGTAGCTGGAATTAAGAGTGCGACCATTCACGTAAAGGGTGAATATGCCTATGGTTGGTTACGAACTGAGTGCGGTGTCCATCGACTGGTTCGTAAATCACCGTTTGACTCAGGTAATCGCAGGCACACTTCATTTGCTGCATTATTCGTGTCCCCGGAAGTGGATGATGATATAGAAATTGAAATTAATCCCGCAGACTTGCGAGTTGATGTATACCGGGCCAGTGGTGCGGGTGGTCAGCATGTTAACAAGACTGAATCAGCTGTGCGAATTACGCACAACCCGTCAGGATTAGTCGTGCAGTGTCAGAATGACCGCTCTCAGCATAAGAATCGTGCCACTGCAATGAAACAGCTCAAGGCACGTTTGTATGATTTAGAGGAGCAAAAGCAGAAGCAGGAAGCACGAGTTCAGGAAGACACCAAGTCAGATGTGGGTTGGGGCAGTCAAATACGTTCATATGTGCTTGATCAGTCCAGAGTTAAGGACCTGCGTACCGGTATTGAGTCTGGTGATCCGGATTCGGTATTAAATGGTGGACTAAATAAGTTTATTGAAGCAAGTCTGAAGCAGGGCGTTTAAAGAAAAAATGGGAAACATGCATGGGTAGTAACGAACACAAAAACAAAGAAAATAAGCTTGTAGCTGAACGTCGTCGCAAGCTTGATGAATTACGTGCTGCCGGTTTTGGCTTTCCAAATAAGTACCGACGTTCAGCGCTCGCAGGTCAGTTGCACCAGATCTATGATGCTTATAGCAATGAGACTTTGGAAGAGGAAAATATTGAGGTGCGGGTGGGTGGTCGTCTGATGACTAAGCGTGTCATGGGTAAGGCAAGTTTTGCCACTATCCAGGATCGTAGCGGCCAACTGCAATTATTTTTACAACGAGACAGTTTGCCAGAGGATGCCTACAAACAATTCAAGAACTGGGATCTTGGCGATATTATTTGGGCTAAGGGGGCATTATTTAGGACAAAAACTGGCGAATTATCTGTACGTGTAGATGAGGTTCAGCTGTTAACTAAATCACTACAGCCACTGCCGGAGAAATTTCATGGATTGAGTGATCAGGAAGCACGTTATCGTCAGCGCTATGTTGATCTCATCGTTAACCAGGAGTCACGCGATGTTTTTGTTCGGCGCTCTCGTGTAGTTCAGTTTATACGCTCATACCTTGATGCTATGGATTTTCTCGAAGTTGAGACACCCATGATGCAGCCCATACCGGGGGGTGCTGTCGCCAGACCGTTTGTTACTCATCACAATGCACTTGATCGTGAACTTTTTTTGCGTATAGCGCCTGAGCTTTATCTGAAACGATTGGTTGTTGGTGGTTTTGAACGGGTATATGAAATAAATCGCAGCTTCCGTAATGAGGGGCTTTCAACACGGCATAACCCTGAATTTACTATGCTCGAAATGTATATGGCTTATGCAGATCATGAGGTCCTGATCGAGTTGCTTGAAAACCTGCTCAGAACGCTTGCCGAATCCTTATTTGGGGATGCAAAGGTTCCTTATCAGGGTGGTGAGTATGATTTTGGTCAGCCATTTGAGCGAATGACTGTCGAAGAGTCTGTTGTGCATTTTAATAAGGATCTTGATGGAGCCCAACTACGTGATAGAGATTATCTTGTGGGTATATGCGGGAAGCTTGATATCAAAGTTGCGGATGCGGCCGGTAGTGGCAAACTATTGATCGAGGTCTTCGAGAAGACTGTTGAAGGCAGGCTTGATAAACCTACTTTTATTACCGGGTATCCCGCAGAGGTTTCACCACTGGCACGTCGTAACTCAGCAGACCCATGGTTAACAGACCGGTTTGAGTTTTTTGTGGCCGGGCGTGAGCTGGCAAATGGCTTTTCTGAATTAAATGATGCCCAAGATCAGGCGGAACGTTTTCAGGACCAGGTCGCACAAAAAAAAGCAGGGGATCAGGAAGCTATGTATTATGATGCTGACTATATTACGGCACTGGAATTCGGTATGCCGCCAACGGCTGGCTTGGGTGTAGGTATAGACCGACTGGTTATGTTGCTTACAGACTCCGCATCTATTCGGGATGTTCTCTTGTTTCCACAGATGCGTGAGCAATAGGTAAAAGCTTGTACGAAACTACAACACAGGAAAATCTGCCTATAGGGATATTCGACTCCGGTGTTGGGGGCCTGACCGTGCTTCATGCACTAAAAAACCTGCTTCCTGCTGAAAATCTGCTTTACCTAGGTGATACGGCACGGCTCCCTTACGGGACCAAAAGTCATGATTCTGTAACACGTTACGCTCTACAGGCAGCAGATTACCTGGTGCAGCGAGGGATAAAACTACTTGTAGTTGCCTGTAACACTGCATCTGCACTTGCATTAGAGAGCCTGCGTGAACATCTGGCGCCATTGCCCGTGATTGGTGTGGTTGAGCCAGGTGCTATCGCCGCAGTTGAGTGCAGCAAGTCTCAGCATCTTCTCGTACTTGCAACTGAGGCAACTACAAGTCAGCTGGCTTATACACGCGCAATCTTACGGCTTAATCCTGATGCTGTTATAGAAGAAATGCCGTGTTCGTTGTTTGTTGCTCTTGCTGAAGAGGGTTGGCATCAGGGGCCGGTAGCGGATGTAGTGGCAGAACAGTATCTCGGGCTTATACGTGAACGGTCTGCTGATCTCAGGCCTGATACTGCTATTCTTGGTTGCACTCATTTTCCATTATTACAAGGTCCAATTGCCCAAGCATTGGGGCCTGATATTAAAATAGTTGATTCAGCTACAACTACAGCACAGGCCGTACAAGAGGAGCTGGTGCGGTTGAGCTTATTGACAGATGCTGATGGGGGTGGGGATTTACAGTTAATTGCTACAGACGGGCCTGAACGTTTTGCTCGTGTTGGAAGTGCTTTTTTGGGTGAAAAATTTGCAGCTGAGGATATTAAGCTGATTGATATCCATCCGACGGATTTGGCTGTCTCAGGGTGAATAATTCAAATTTTTCAGACTGTTTCAGGGATTGTGTAGGGTAGTGATACGGGTTTCAGCACTGAGCTACCATCCTTTGCCAGACTCAGACTGTGGGCTAGTAGTTCAATTCTGATAACAGCGAGTAATTCAGTTACGGTGTCACTGGGAATGGCATCAACCACGGTACCTACTGTGGTGCCATTTTCTATGTATACGGGATCACCGGGCTGTATATGACGGCCGGATGGCACTTTAAAACCATACATACGGCGTTTAATTCTACCCAGATTCTGTGTGCGGGCAATTATTTCCTGACCTACATAGCAGCCTTTGCTAAAACTGATGGCACCGAGCAGGTCAAGGTTAAGCATCTGGGGGATAAATAGTTCACAGGTCTCTGTCCACAAAGAGGGTATTCCTGCCCTGATATTTGCCAGTCGCCATGAAGTGGTGTTTCCGGCTGTGACTGATGAACCAATGGCCAGTCCTGCCTGCTTCAAAAAGAATATAGAATCACTGTAAAAACAGTCATATGTATCTTTTAATTCAAGCAGATCCTTACTAGAAAAGAGGCTGTTTAAGGTCTCTTTGTTAGCCGGTTGAACTAATAGGCTGGAATTCTCCACCTGAGCATCTGCTCGTAGGACAAACATTTTTAATCGTTTGGTGATCCGGTCTCTTAGTTCATCAGGAACCACTAGCCATAGCGTGTTGTGCCAATCAAACAACCAGCACAGACAAATCAGCCGCCCTTTGGGATTGGTCCAGCCGGCTAGTAGTGGCTTATCGGGTGCCAGTTGGCTCATGTCCTGTGTTAGCTGGCCCTGCAGCAGAGTGTATCGGTCTGCACCGCTTACCCGAATTGCAGCTAGCATTCGATGAGGCTTGGGGGTTGTTGCTTTAGAACTGTGGTCAGGCATATTTCTCATAAGATCCGTGGCTATGGTGGTGCAATGCGGTTGTCATTCTGGCACACTTCGCAGTATGTCGGAGACCCACACAGTCAGTAACAACGCCGTTAATGTAACAGGCTCTGGTGAATCTGAAGCCGTTATGCATGAAACGTCAGCTGCTGATAAAGCAGCTGTTAGCATAACTGTACCAGCTGAACGACCGCTGGAAACGGGTGGGCCGACAGGACCGGAACCAACGCGTTATGGAGATTGGGAGCGCAAAGGCCGCTGTATCGATTTCTGAATGCGCTATCTTCGGTAATTTAGCTACGTATAAACCGGAAGCGTCTGGTGGGCAGCCTTGAGTTAAGGTTCAGCCAGATGTTTCTTAACTGTGTTTGTGCATCCGGGGTGCAGTAGATGCCAGAAATAAAAAGACCGCTTTCGCCTCATTTGGGGATTTATGAATGGCGGGTGAGTAATTCTTTATCAATTCTTCATCGGATGACGGGCGTAGCCCTTTCTGCAGGAGTTTTGGTACTGCTTGCCTGGATTATAAGTGCTGCCCTAGGTGAGGCGACTTATAACTGTGTGCTTGGGTTACTTTCAGGCCCACTTGGGATACTGGTGTTATTCAGTTTTTCAGCAAGCTTTTTTTATCATTTTGCTAATGGTATTCGGCACCTTGGCTGGGATATTGGCTGTGGGCTTGGGAAGGAAACAGCCCGATTGTCAGGGTGGTTTGTGCTCGGAGCATCAATTGGCTGCACACTCCTGTTCTGGCTGGGGGTAATGTCATGAGCTTTGAATCACCGCTGGGTAAATTTCTTGGGCATGGTTCAGCAAAAGAGGGCACTGGCCACTTTATATCCCAAAGATTGACGGCTGTAGCACTAATTCCTTTGACCGTGTGGTTTGTCTTTGCGCTGCTTGGACTAAGTTCACTGGAGTATGCCAACGTCATTGCCTGGGTAGCTCAGCCACTGAATGCCATTCTGCTTGTTTTGCTACTGGGTACTCTGTTGCATCACTCGCAATTAGGCTTGCAGGTGGTTGTTGAGGATTATGTTCATACAGAATGGCTCAAAGTAATTACCCTGATGGTTTTTAAATTTATTCATATTGGTATGGGTGTGGCAGGTATTTACGCCCTAATTGTTATCTCTGTTGGTGGAATGGCCTCATGACTGGCGACTACACATTTATTGATCACGCCTATGATGTTGTTGTCGTAGGAGCAGGTGGCGCCGGACTGCGCGCTACCTTTGGGCTTGCCGAAGCAGGATTATCTGCTGCCTGTATAACTAAGGTTTTTCCTACGCGCAGTCATACTGTGGCAGCACAGGGTGGTATTAGTGCTGCTCTGGGTAATATGGGCGAGGATGACTGGCGCTGGCATATGTACGACACCGTTAAGGGGTCAGACTGGCTGGGTGATCAGGATGCCATTGAGTACATGTGTAAAGAAGCACCAGCGGCTATTATAGAGCTTGAACACTATGGCGTACCTTTCTCACGCACGAAAGAAGGTAAGATTTATCAGCGTCCATTTGGTGGGATGACCACACGTTTTGGTGAGGGTACGGCACAACGTACTTGTGCTGCAGCTGATCGAACGGGGCATGCCATGTTGCATACCCTCTACCAGCAATCACTAAAACATGATGCCACTTTTTATATTGAATATTTTGCCCTTGACCTGATCATGGAAAATGGGGTGTGTCGTGGCGTTATTTCACTGGATATGGCTACCGGTAAGTTACACCGCTTTCGCGCCAAAAAAGTGATTCTGGCAACCGGTGGTTATGGTCGTGCATTTTTTAGTTGTACCTCTGCACATACCTGTACGGGAGATGGTAATGCTATGGTATTACGGGCCGGACTGCCGCTTCAGGATATGGAATTTGTGCAGTTTCACCCAACTGGAATTTATGGGTCAGGCTGTCTGATTACCGAAGGTTCACGAGGTGAGGGTGGTTATTTAACAAACTCTGATGGCGAACGGTTTATGGAGAGATACGCTCCTAATGCTAAGGATCTGGCATCACGTGACGTGGTTAGTCGTTCTATGACTATGGAGATACAAGCAGGCCGTGGTGTAGGTGATGAAAAAGATCATATCCACTTGCACCTTGAGCACCTGGGGCCCGAGGTTATTCATGAACGTCTACCCGGTATCGCTGAGACAGCAAAAATATTTGCCGGTGTGGATGTGAACAAAGAACCGATACCGGTAATACCTACAGTCCACTACAACATGGGTGGTATTCCCACTAATTATCATGGTGAAGTGCTGGATGGTCGTGGTGGTGAAGTTGAGGGCTTAATGGCTGTTGGTGAAGCTGCTTGTGTATCAGTTCATGGGGCTAACCGTCTAGGCTCCAATTCCTTGCTTGATCTGGTTGTTTTCGGACGTGCTGCAGCTAAACGTTGTGCTGCCACTTTAGATACTGAAGAACGGCAGTTGCCCCTGGCAGTTGATGCTGGAGACGCAACCATTGCCCGTCTGGATAAGTTACGTAATGCCAGTGGCAGTCGGCCTACCGCTGAGATACGTCTGGAAATGCAAAAAATCATGCAGAATCATGCTGCCGTTTTCCGCACAGGAGACACGCTAGAAGAAGGCGTTAGAGAGCTGGCTGCTACCTTTGCAAGTTTTGCAGACGTCAGTGTTGCAGACCGATCTCTGATCTGGAATACAGACCTGGTGGAAACAATGGAGCTAGAGAACTTGCTTCTACAGGCTTCTGCAACTATTAAAGCTGCAACCAACAGAAAAGAGAGTCGTGGGGCTCAGGCACGTGAAGATTACCCGGATAGGGATGATGTGAACTGGATGAAGCATACGATGATATGGGTTGATGAGACCGGTAATGTTGAGCTTGATTACAGGTCCGTTAATCTTGAAACATTGACTGATGAAGTTGACACTGTGCCGCCTAAGGCACGTGTTTACTAACGGATAACTGGAGAAGATCAAAGATGGCTGAGTTTCAGCTTCCGCCTGATTCACGGGTAAAAAAAGGTAAATCCTTCAAGGCGCCGGTAGGAGCTACGAATGTTCGCCGATTTATGATTTATCGTTATGATCCAGATAGCGGCAATAATCCACGACTCGATACCTATGAAGTTGATATGGATAGCTGTGGGCCAATGGTTCTTGATGCGCTCATTAAGATAAAAAATGAAGTTGACCCAACGCTGACCTTCCGGCGCTCTTGCCGTGAGGGTATTTGTGGTTCCTGTGCTATGAATATTGCAGGAGGAAACACACTTGCCTGTACTCATGCGACTCATGATATTAAGGGTAATGTTAAAATTTATCCGCTGCCACATATGCCGGTGGTTAAAGATCTTGTCCCTGACCTGACAAATTTCTATGCGCAGTATGCATCCATTAAGCCATGGCTGCAGACACGTACACCAGCACCACCGGATCAGGAACGATTGCAATCCAAAGAAGATCAGGAAAAAATTAACTCGCCGTCAGCCTGCATTCTGTGTGCCTGTTGTTCTACCAGTTGCCCTAGTTATTGGTGGAACAGTGACCGCTATCTTGGTCCGGCAGCACTGCTGGCATCTTATCGGTGGCTGGTTGATACGCGTGATGAGGCGACAGGTGAACGGCTAGATGATCTTGAGGATCCTTTCCGTATTTACCGGTGTCATACGATAATGAATTGCACAAATGCCTGCCCTAAAGACCTGAATCCGGCTAAAGCTATTGCAGAAACCAAACAAATGCTCGCGGCCCGACGACTTTAGTTGGCTCGGCCGGCTATCTAACTTTGGCTATCTAAAGGTGGAGTGCAGTGCCTAATGAATGATCCGGAGATGTCTCAACTCCGTTGGCGTTGTCGGCGTGGGATGAAAGAACTGGACATGTTGCTGTTGGGCTATGTGGATAAGCACTACAGTGACGTAGGGCAGGTTGGGCAACGTACTTTTAGGCAGCTTCTTTCTATGCCGGATCCCGATATTCTAGCCTTGCTAACAGGTAAGGCTACCACTGAAGATGAACATTTAGCTGATGTCATCAAACGGCTTCTTACACGAGATTGAGCTTCTGAGCTTGCCTGTTTATATCAGGTGGAATTTCAGTTATCACAGGTATCGGTTGCAACTGTCGGTTAATGCCTCAGGAGAATGGTCAATTCAGGATGGGGCTTCATCCCGTCCCGTGTTATTGTTGCAGCATCAAAGCGTCTGGATGGCCAGTTTTGCTGGAATTTCTCTGCAACAAACTCACTATCCGGCATGGAGCTCAATGGTTCTCTGGTTTTGGCGTAGTGAGCAAAAGCCAGGCCACTGGCGACGTGCCAGAGTTCGCTTTACCCATGCTGTATGACGCAATGCATGGTTATACAGGGTCTAATGTGAACAGGGTCATATTATTAGCTTACAGCGCGAACTTTTCTGTCTGGCTTGGGTCTACCCAGATATTGCAGATCAACCTGATACGTAAGGCTATCCACCATGGGTGATCGTACCAGTGATCAGTTGCTCGTTGAGCGTACCAAGGCGGGTGACAAGCATGCATTTGATTTACTGGTACTGAAATATCAGCATAGGATTATAAAATTGATCATGCGCTATGTTCGGGATCCTGCTGAAGCCATGGATGTATCGCAGGAAGCTTTTCTTAAGGCGTATCGAGCAATTCCTAACTTTAGAGGAGATTCTGCCTTTTATACATGGATGTATCGTATAGCTATTAATACGGCAAAAAATCATCTGGTTGCTGCACGGAGAAGACCCCTTGAGTATGCAGCAGATATTTCTGAATCTGAGGATTTTGAGTGGCACAGCAGCCTTCAGGATGCTGACTCACCGGAAAGACAGGTAATAGGTACGGATTTACTGCGTACTATTGAGACTACTATGGAGTCATTGCCTGATGAATTACGAGCAGCTTTAACATTAAGAGAATTAGATGGTTTGACCTATGATGAAATCGCTCAGGTTATGGAATGTCCAGTAGGGACAGTCAGGTCAAGGATATTCAGGGCCCGGGAAACCTTGGATAAAAGTATTAGACCCGTAATGGATGGCAGTGATTTTACTTAGTAAAGTGCTTCACTAATATTAAGGTATAGAAATGGAAGCTGATGTTACCAGAAATATTGAAGAGCAACTCTCGGCCTTTTTGGATGGAGAGTTACCGGATGCTGAGCTGGAATTGTTGGTTCGCAGGCTGGAACGTGACCAGGAATTAAGGAGCACATTGGCACGTTATTCGGCAATTGGCGGTATTCTTCGTAAAGAAAATGTCACACTAACTAATGCTGCCTTTCGTAGTCGTGTAATGCGTGCAATATCAGAGGAAAGTATTGCACCTGAAGGTTCTACAGGAGTTCAGCCTGTCAGGGCTGCAAGTAAATGGCGGGTGGGTTCTATGCTTGCTGCAGCAGTTACGGCTTTTACTGTGATAGGTGTTTATCAGCTGGATGCTCCTGTTGATCTGGTACAGGCTGATCTAGAGGTTGCTGCCGTTCTGGATAAGCCATTGTCATCAGTGAACTCACCTAGCGTATCTACAGATCAGAAAAGTAAAGAAAATAGTGAACGAATGACTAGCTATCTAGTGTCACATGGTGAGTTTTCACGTTCCTTACAAGGAACAATGGTTGATTCAAGAGTTTTCATACAGCAGGCGCGCTTTGAAGAATAAATCAGCAATTCGCCCGTACTTTAAGGCCCTAATATTTTTAGGCCTCTGTCCATTAGTTGTGAGTGCTGACGATTCTCCTCGGCTATGGCTGGAACGTATGCAGCTGGCTGTTGATGAGTTAAATTATCAGGGCACACTCATGCATATGACCCCTGGTCATGCAGAACAATTTAGTGTCTATCATCGCGTTACTGATAAAGGTGCAACTGAACGGCTTGTGTGGGTTGATGGTGTGGGCGCTGAAATCATTCGCACGCATAATGAAGTTATATGTGTTTTTCCTGACAAGAAATCTGTTGTAGTTAAAAATAGACAAACCAATGAAGCCATGGGGCCTTTACTGGTAAATTTACCTGCTTTTTCTGATACGTTACTAGAGCATTATGAGCTCTCTTTTTTAGCGGCTGATAGGGTTGCCGAACAGTCAGCTGTAGTTATACAAATTAATCCGCGTGATCAGTTTCGTTATGGCTACCGATTATGGATTGACGAAAAGACCGCCATGCCTTTGAAGTCGCAGCTGATAGGCGAAGACCCAACAATGCCACTTGAAGAAATTCGCTTTATTTCAATTTTATTGCCAGATCAGGTTTCCGCTGATCTGGTTAAGCCTTCTATTAATACGACATCTTTCCAGGTTGACCGTCACCGGAAAGCACCAACTCAGCAGAGGCAAGATGGCGCAAAGATTAACTGGCGTGCTCGTGAAGTGCCTTCCGGCTTTATGCTGTCTGTTGCTCGTTTTGAATATATGAAGGGGAATAGCCCCCGTATGCACCTTGTTTATACTGATGGACTTGCGTCCATTTCTGTTTTTCTTGATCTGGGTGTGGCGACACCTGAACAGGTTGAGGGTCACTCAACGTTTGGGGCAGCAAGCGCTTATTCGGTTATGAATGGTGGGTATCTTGTCACTGCTTTAGGTGAGGTGCCTCCTCAGACCTTGCAGACTATTGCCGAATCTATGTATCTTGATGGTGCAGCCTCTCAGGCTCCGTAAACTAAAGTCAATTTCAATGCCTGTTATGTGACCTTGGGCAACGTAAACTGTGTGTATCCTTTATTAAAATTATTAGTTGAGACTATATTATTAGTTGCATACACTTGTTTGCGTTATTCAGTTGTGCCTAGCAATATCTGCTTCGGGCCACATATTATACCCACGGGTATTGATTTCTAGAGGTTGCTCCTGTTGTACCTGAGAAAAATAATAACAACAACCTTATTTGTATTGCTGTGCTTCGGTATGATCGAGCTTAGCTACCGTTACTTTGCAGTTGGTTCTGCAGCATTTAGCCTAAAACGTTTTAACAGCTTCAATATGCTTCCCTTATCCGGGCTGGTGCAGCCTTCAGAGTACCCCGGTATTTTTTATGAGCTAAAACCGAACCTTGATACCTTGTTTCATGATATTCCCTTTAAAACCAATTCTGCTGGTCTTGCAGATCAGGAGTACGCTCAAAACAAAGCTGACAATACTGTTCGGGTTGCTGTATTAGGTAGCTCCTGGACCATGGCAACTGATGTTGCCCAGCAGGATACATATCACTCAGTTCTTGAAGCCGAGCTATCTGCAACCAGTGATCACCAAAATTATGAATTTCTTAATTTTGGTGTTGAGTATTATGGTTTACGTGAAATTGTAGATACGGCTCGCTACAGAGTAATGGAATGGGATCCTGACATCCTGGTTGTTGCAATAACAGCTTTTACAGCCAGGCTGCGTTGGGAAGAGCCAAGTAAGAGAGAATTACTACCGGATAAAGTGTACCCTGTATTTGAATCCTACTCATTGCGCGAATTGGATTACATAATGGGCAGTGGGATGTATACGAAGCGTGTGAGTAGTCGGCCACGTTTGAAGCTTTCTGAGCAAGACGCCTATCGCTCTCAGATTGCGCGTGCTTTCTATGAGCTAGATCAAATAGCGACTGATAACAATATACCCGTCATAATAATGTGGCTCTCGTATCTAAAACCACCAAAAGACGTTGAGCAGGAGATGCAAAGATTAGATCAAGAGCTCGATGTGATTTTTGTTGATACTTACAATAGTCTGATTGCTTTAGGGGATGGGAAAAATCGTGGTGTGCGCAAAAACAGGCATCCAGACGCCCTTGGCCACAAAACTATCGCGCAAAGCCTTAAAGAGGCGATGTTGAAGAATAAATTATTACCAGGTTTGTAAATGGACATTAAAGAAATATTCAAGGGACTGGCGGCAGCATTTATTTCGTTGCTTATTTTTTTGATTTTACTTGAGGTTACGCTGCAGATTTATACGCGTATGTACATCTACTATGATGTTGAAATGTCGCGTTATGCGGTAGAGATCAAGGATAAATCTGATAATCCTCTGATTGGCCATGAGCACACACCAAATTCTAGTGCTTATCTGATGGGTGTCGATGTCGATATCAATTCAGATGGTTTTAGAGATGTAGAACATTCTGTGGAAAGAAATCAGGATTATCGTATTGCTGTGTTGGGCGATTCACTTACCTTTGGGTGGGGCGTGGAAATGGAGGATACTTTTGTAGTTCTCCTGGAAGAGATGCTAAGTGAAAAACGACCAACTGAAATGATTAATTTCGGTCATGGTAATTACAATACACAACAACAGGTAAACCTTTTTAAAGAAAAGGGTCTTAAATACAACCCAGATAAGGTTGTTGTATTCTATTTTATTAATGATGCAGAAGTGACACCAGTCCGTTCAAACTGGCTGTGGATATCCAGACTGCGTTCCGTTACTTTCCTTTGGTCACGTTTTCGTGGCTTATTGAGCCGAGCCGCCCCAGGGCAAACATTTGAAACGTTTTACAGTGACCTGTATGAAGACAGCCAACCTGGTTTTATAGCAGTAAAGGAATCTTTTTTGCAGTTGCAGGGCATTACAGAGGAGCATGGCATAGAGTTGCAGGTGGTTATGCTTCCTGAATTGCATGATCTGGTGAACTACCCCTTTACAGCAGAGTATGCAAAAGTAAAGACCTTTCTGCGTGCAAATGATATATCGGTGATAGACTTAACCAGTTCATTTGCAGGTTATGAAGATCCTGCCAGTCTGTGGGTTGCACCTGACGACGCCCACCCAAATGCACTGGCACATAAAATGATTGCGGAGTATTCTCGTACTTTTCTGGAGCAGGGCGGCGCTATTAATGAGTGATGCAAAACAAGGTTTTTTTTCACGTTATAAACGTTGGATAATCGCTTTCCTGTTAATATGGCTGTTGCTGCTGGGCATTCTTATATTAAGTGGTGATGGTGGCAACCTGCCATTTCAATACCAGGTTTTCTAGACAACCTTTAGGGCATCACTCTTGTTCAAAACACATATTGAGCATACTGGTGAAATTATCTCGGCCAGTGACGGGCAAGTGCTTCTTCGGTTTGTACGTAGCAATTCCTGTGGTTCCTGTAAGATTCATTCAGTTTGTAGCATGGGGTCTCTCGGGTCAGGTTTAATCGGGCAAGGTTCCCCTGATGAAAAGGCTCACGTAGAGGTACGCCTGCCCGTAGCGGAATACAGCTGTTATAAGGCAAAGGCACAAGCTACAGTTGAGCTTCCTGTCGAAGGACTGGGCTATTTATTAGCTCTGTGTTACCTCATATTCCCTGTCTGCATGCTTCTTGGAGCATGGTTAATGACCCTGATAGTCCCGGGTAGTGATCTGGTGGCAGCTGGTGGAGCGCTATGTGGATTGGCAGTAGGCTCTTTCCTTCTGTGGCTGTATGATGCGCAGGGTGGCGGGCAAAGGTTATTAGCTAAACTTATTGTCCGACCCACAGGTGCTAATTTGCCTGGTCATACATTGTCCAACTAAACAGACGGAAATCCGGTGCACGAGTTTGTTGTCTACAGCCGTCGTGGCTGTCATCTCTGTGAAGAACTGCTTGAAATACTTGAGCCGCTTTGCCGTGGTAAGGCGAAAATTTCTGTGCGGGATATTGATACCAATCCAGAGTGGCAGGAAGCCTTTGGTTTGCTTGTGCCGGTTGTGTATCTGGGTGAAAAGGAAGTGTGTCGCTATCAGTTGGATCGGCAGCAGGTGATTGACCTGCTTGTAACAGTAGATGATTAGCCTCAACCCCTCTCATCTTATTTAACAATTTTATTGGTGCATGCTTTGGCATGCTGCATAACTTATGTCTCGTATTCGTAATTTTTCAATTATTGCACACATAGATCATGGCAAATCAACTTTGTCTGACCGGTTTATTCAGACCTGTGGTGGTCTGGAAGTCCGTGAAATGGCAGAGCAGGTGCTTGACTCTATGGATCTGGAGCGTGAGCGTGGAATCACCATTAAGGCTCAGAGTGTCTCACTTGATTACACTGCACCCGATGGTGAAACCTATCAGTTGAATTTTATTGATACGCCCGGACATGTTGATTTTTCATATGAGGTCTCACGTTCACTTGCTGCTTGTGAAGGTGCTTTGCTTGTAGTTGATGCCAGTCAGGGTGTCGAAGCTCAAAGTGTTGCAAACTGTTATACAGCAATTGAACAGGGTCTCGAGGTTATACCAGTCATTAATAAAATTGATTTGCCAGCAGCAGATCCGGATAAGGTCAGACAGCAAATTGAAGATGTAATTGGAATTGATGCTCAGGATGCCGTTCTGGTAAGTGCCAAAACAGGTGAGGGGATAGATGAGCTCCTATACAGCCTTGTGCAGCGGATCCCGGCACCTGAAGTTGATCTAGACGCCCCCCTGCAGGCACTCATAGTTGATTCATGGTTTGATAATTATGTAGGGGTGGTCTCCTTAGTCCGCATCGTAAAGGGCCATTTATCTAAAGGCCAAAAGCTTAAGGTCAAGTCAACGGGTGAAGATCACCTTGTTACTGATATTGGAGTCTATACACCCAAGAAACTTCCCTGCAAAGACCTTTCGGCGGGTGAGGTCGGTTATGTAGTAGCAGGGATTAAGGAAATTCATGGGGCGCCTGTTGGTGACACAATTACCGATTCTGCCAGGCCTTGTGTGGACACATTGCCAGGCTTTGAAGAGGTCCAGCCTAGAGTATTTGCCGGCTTATTTCCCGTCAGTTCAGATGATTTTGAAGACTTCCGTGATGCACTGGCCAAGCTGAATCTGAATGATGCAGCATTACAATTTGAGCCCGAATCTTCAGCTGCACTTGGTTTTGGTTTCCGCTGTGGTTTCCTTGGTACATTGCACATGGAAATTGTGCAAGAGCGTCTCGAACGTGAATATAATTTGTCTCTGATTGGCACTGCACCAACCGTGGTTTATGAAGTGTTAAAAAATGATGGTAGTGTGCACCGCCTGGAAAACCCGGCAGGTTTGCCTGTAACCACTGAGATAGCCGAAATTCGCGAACCATATGTGATGGCATCAATTTTGACCCCGTCTGAATATGTTGGCAAGGTCATGCAATTGTGTATTGAGCGTCGGGGCGTGCAGAAACGCATGCAGCATCTTGGGTTTCATGTGCAATTGGACTATGAGTTACCACTTGCAGAAATTGTCATGGACTTCTTTGATCGCCTGAAATCATTAAGCCGTGGTTTTGCTTCCCTGGATTATCATTTAACCGAGTTTAAGGCAGGTGATTTGATCAGGCTTGATATTCTGATTAACGGGGAAATCGTTGATTCACTTTCCATGATAGTGCACAAGGAAACTGCATATACACGTGGACGGGTACTCGTAGATAAACTACGCGAGCTTATTCCACGGCAGATGTTCGATGTAGCTATACAAGCAGCTATTGGCGCACATGTCATTGCTCGTTCAAGTGTTAAGGCTTTGCGTAAGAATGTGACCGCAAAATGTTATGGTGGCGATATATCACGTAAGCGGAAATTACTTGAGAAGCAAAAAGCAGGCAAGAAACGTATGAAACAATTTGGTTCTGTCGAGATTCCTCAAGAAGCATTTCTTGCGGTTTTGAAAGTGGGTGGTGGGTCTACACAGAAGTAAGTTTGGTGGTGCACTGAATTATTCTGGGGAAATGGATAAATACTGAATATGGATTTTTCACTTATATTGGTAGTACTAACGTTATTGGCCTGTATTATTTGCGGGCTGGAGTTTCTCTATAGAAAGGTAATCCGTTCTGACCCAGGGCTGGAACCCTCAAAAAACATTGTTGTTGAATATTCACGCTCTTTCCTCCCTGTCCTGCTTGTGGTGTTGATAGTGCGCTCTTTTATGTATGAGCCATTTAGAATTCCTTCTAGCTCCATGGTGCCCACACTGTTGGTGGGAGATTTCATCTTTGTAAATAAGTACACTTATGGGCTCAGGTTGCCTGTAGTGCACAATAAAATTCTTGATGTAAATGAGCCTGAACGTGGTGATGTTATTGTTTTTCGTCTGCCATCCGAGCCTAGTGTGAACTATATTAAGCGCTTGGTGGGTATGCCGGGTGATACTGTTGTAGTTGCCAAAAAGCGGCTATATATCAATAATGTATTAGTAGCGATGGAGCGGGATGGTTTGTATGAACGACCTGGCCGTCCTGCAGCTCTTCTGGCCACTGAACAACTTGGTGATGTGAGTCATTACATATTGCTTGAACCTATGCAGCTTGGACGTGAGGGCACCTATGTTGTACCGGAAGGTCATTATTTTATGATGGGCGACAATCGGGACAATAGTCAGGACAGCCGTTATCCCCAGGTTGGTTTTGTTCCGGAAGAAAATATAGTAGGTAAGGCAGTAAGCATCTGGATGAGTTGGGACTTTTCATCCATGCCTAAATGGCGTCGAATTGCCAGCAAGGTGCAGTAATCCTTAGTCAGATTTGAAGGTTTGCAATAATAGGAGTCAGAGTAATGCGTAACCAACAGCGAGGTATGACAACCATCGGATTTGCAATGCTGTTGGCTCTTTTTGGCCTGATTGCATTTGGCGTTATTCAGCTGATCCCTGTTTACCTGGAAAATATGAAGGTTGTGCAGCTTCTTAATGGGTTAAAGAGTGATCTTGATGGTCAGAATGCCACCTTGCCACAAATAAAAACAGATATAGACAAGTACATTGATATTGAAAGTTTGAGTGACTTTGACTTGCGAAGTGACTTTCTTATTAGCCGCAGCCCTAATGGCTTTCTCGTGTCAGTAGAATATGAGCGCCAGAGACCTTATTTAGCAAATGTATCTCTATTGGCAGAATTTGAACATGAGGTTGAGATCATACGGTGATTTCCTCCCGGGACTGGTCCCAAAAGAAACTGGGTTACAAGTTTGGTAATGATGAATTACTTGACCTTGCACTAACGCATAAAAGCTTTTCATCCCGAAATAATGAGCGCCTGGAGTTTCTTGGTGATTCTGTATTGGGATTTGTAATTGCGGAGGCTCTGTACCGTCAGGAGTCAGAGGTTGCTGAGGGAGGTTTGACTCGCTTGCGAGCCTCATTAGTCAGAGGTGAAACTCTTGCGTTAATTGCACTGGATATAGATTTATCTACCGTTATGCATTTAGGTGCTGGTGAAAAACGCTCAGGCAGTCATCAGCGCCAATCTATACTGGCTGATGGTCTTGAAGCGGTGCTTGGTGCAATACTCATAGATGGCGGATTTGAAGCTACCAAAGCTGTAATCCTTCGTTTATTTGAACCGCGACTGGCTTCATTGCCTGCTCTTGAGGCGTTAAAAGATTCTAAAACTCTGTTACAAGAAGCGCTGCAGGCTAGGGCTTTGCCGACCCCTGTATACGAGGTAGTGCAGGAGGAGGGGCCACCACATGCCCGTAAATTTGATGTTTCCTGTTGTATAGCTGCATGTTCAATTTACACCTCAGGCGATGGTTCCAGTCGCCGAGCTGCGGAACAGGAAGCTGCTGCCAAAGCTCTGTTAATGTTGGCCGATGAGTAAATCCAAACATCGTAGTGGTTTTGTTGCTGTGGTGGGCAAACCTAATGTAGGTAAGTCCACACTTATTAATTCATTAATAGGGCACAAGATCAGTATTGTTACATCAAAGCCGCATACTACCCGGCATGCAATTTTGGGAGTGCTGACAAAACCTGAAGCACAAGTAGTCTTTATTGATACTCCTGGACTAGAGAATAAATCTCGTCGACTCATGAATCGTGCCATGAACCGTGCTGCTGTTGGTGCTATTGAAGGTGCGAACCTTATTCTTTTTGTTATAGAAGCCGGCAAGTGGAATAGTGGTGATACATTAGCGCTCGAGCTGATCAAGCAAACGGATATCCCATGCATACTTGTTATTAACAAGATTGATGAGATAAAACCCAAGGAACGGTTGCTTCCCTATCTGCAGGAATCGTCAGTGCGTTATGACTTCACTGAGTTGGTTCCAATATCGGCATTACGTGAGGAAAATTTGCAGCGACTATTAGAGACGCTGGTGAAATATCTACCTGAGGAAAACCCACTCTATCCTGCAGAAATGTTGACTGACCGGGGGCTACGTTTTCAGGCAGCTGAGGTGATACGTGAAAAGCTTATGGAATCCTTATATCAGGAGGTACCATACGGTCTTGCAGTTGAAATCAATGAACTGGGTGAAGATGAAAGAGGCTTATTACGAATTGATGCCATCATCTGGGTAGACCGTGAATCTCATAAGGGGATTGTGGTTGGCAAGGGTGGGCACTCACTTAAAAAGGTTGGTCAGGCAGCAAGACTTGACCTTGAGAGTCGACTTGGACGACCCTTACACCTTGAGACCAAGGTAAAATTAAAACGGAACTGGGCCGACAATGCACAGGCTCTGAAACAAATGGGTTATGACGGTGATATTTAGAGCAGGTGTGTGAGCAATTCTTCCCGCATAGACCTGAATCCGGCTTACGTGTTACATACCCGAGCCTATAGGGAAACCAGCCAGATTCTTGATATTTTCTCTGCAGATTATGGTCGGGTTGGACTTATTGCGCGAGGAGCCCGCAGACCTAAATCATCTCTGCGTGGTGTGTTAAATCCCTTTCAGCCACTTCGGCTCTCATGGTCGGGCAGAGGCGAGCTGGCGACCCTGCGAGAGGCAGATTTGGGAGGTCTTGCTGCCGTTCTGACTGGTGATCGTCTAATGGCAGGTTTTTATGTAAATGAGCTGCTCTTAAAGCTTCTGGGTAGAAATGACCCACATCCTGATTTATTTGCACATTATATTTCTCTGATTGCAGGGATAGGCAGTGGCGAGCCACTCGAGCCCATGTTAAGGAGATTTGAATTGCAGTTACTAAGTGAGCTTGGTTATGCCATTAATCTGGACAATGATGCACTTACACATAAGCCACTGGTGCCTGATCAGTATTATGAATTTCATACGGAGGTTGGGCTTGTTCCTGCTGTTGAGCCGCAATCTGATGGGCTGGTTTTTCCTGGTGCAACCTTACTCGCAATCGGTCGAATGCAATTTGAAGATGAAGATTGCCTGCATGCAGCAAAGTGTTTGCTGCGTTCAGTATTGAATTACCACCTTGGTGGCAAGGGTCTGCAGACCCGCCGTGTGGCGGCCGCAATGAAACGCACTTAGGGATACGTAATAATCGGAGTATGAATTTCAGGCATTGCAGGTGCACAGCCAAACTGCCAAACTGCGGTTTTACAGACTAATTTAAGGTCTGCCCCTTCAGGGCAGAGTGTTATAGAAATGTTACTTGGTGTAAATGTTGATCATGTGGCAACACTGCGTGAAGCTCGCGGTACGGCCTATCCTTCGCCCCTTCAGGCGGCTTTATTGGCTGAGAAGTCTGGTGCAGACAGCATCACAATCCATTTGCGTGAGGATCGCCGACATATACAGGATCAGGATGTACTTGATTTATGTCAGCATCTGAGTGTCAGAGTAAATCTTGAGATGGCTGTCACCGATGAGATGGTGCAATTTGCCTGCGATCTTAAGCCATCCGACTGTTGTCTGGTTCCAGAAAAGCGTGCTGAACTGACTACAGAAGGGGGATTGGATGTCTTAGCCAATCTGGACACTGTAAAAGCAGCGTGTCAGCAATTAAAGGCCGTCGGTATCCGAGTCTCACTCTTTATTGACCCTGAAAGAGACCAGATAGAGGCAACAGCAGCTGTGGGTGCACGTGTTATAGAATTGCATACAGGTAGCTATGCTGACGCCCCAGACAAACAGAGTCGACAGATAGAATTAGACCGCATTATTGCTGCTGCAGGGTTTGCAAATTCATTGGGGATGACTGTACATGCAGGTCATGGGTTGAATACTGCCAATGTGACTGAAATCGCCCGAATTCCAGAAATTGTTGAACTGAATATTGGTCACTCAATAATTGCTGATTCTGTTTTCATGGGCCTGGGCAAGGCGGTCGCAGACATTAAAAAGCTTATGCTGATGGTACGTACACAATGATCTTTGGTATAGGCACGGACATTCTGCAGATTGAGCGGGTTCGCTCTACCTATGCGCGTTTTGGTCAGCATTTTGTTGACCGTTTATTGCTGCCTGTTGAAAAAGAGCTATTTTCAAGAAGTAATCAGCCAGTAAGGTTTCTTGCTATGCGTTTTGCCGCCAAAGAAGCGATAGTCAAAGCTATGGGTACCGGTTTTTCAAATGGCATGTGGTTAAGAGACTCTGGTGTTATGCCGAATAAATTTGGCCGGCCCGACATTATCTTTTCTAAGCGTGGAAAACTAAAATGCTCTGAGCTTGGTGTAGCCGGCGGGCACTTGACATTAACAGATGAAGCAGGCCTTGTAGTTGCAGTAGCTGTATTGGAAAAAAAGGAGAGTCAATAGCGTGAAATGCTTTGCCTTTGATATTGAAACAATACCGGATACGAGTCTGGGAACGCGTTTACTTGGCTTGGAAGGTATTGCTGATGAAGATGTGGCTAAGGCTATGCAGTTTCATCAGATGCAGGAACGAGGCACCGACTTTCTTCCACTTTATCAACATCGGATTGTTGCTATATCGGCAGCATGGCGCAGCGATGATGGTTTTAAGGTTTGGAGTCTTGGTGATGAAGGCAGTGATGAAAAGGAGCTGATACAGCGCTTCTATGATGGCATAGAACGTTACTCTCCAACGCTGGTTTCCTGGAATGGTTCCGGTTTTGATTTGCCTGTGCTGCATTATCGGGCACTGGCACATGGTGTACAGGCGCCACGTTATTGGGAGCTTGGTGATAACGAGCGTGAATACCGGTTTAACAATTATTTATCACGTTTCCACTGGCGACATATAGACCTTATGGATGTGCTGGCCGGTTTTCAGAACCGTGCCAGAGCGCCTTTGGATGCTATTGCAACCATGCTTGGCTTTCCTGGCAAGATGGGTATGGCCGGGGACAAAGTTTGGGAATGCTTTTGCAAAGGTGAGATAGCTAAAATTCGCAACTATTGTGAAACAGATGTTTTAAATACTTATCTGGTCTATGCACGCTTTCAATTTATGCGTGGTTTGCTGGACAGTATTGAACTGGAAAAAGAATATGCGTTGGTTCGTAATGTTCTGAATGATTCCGACTTTTCCCATCTGCATGAATTCTCACAGGCTTGGCCTGAAACAGAAAAGTTCTGATACCTGCAATGTCAAGACGTTCGCAAAAAGCTGAAGATCAGCTGATTGAGACTGCCATCATCCGTGACCTGACTGCTGATGGTCGAGGTGTTACTGAGATTGATGGAAAAGCCATTTTTGTTGATGCGGCTATTCGTGGCGAACGGGTCAGTTTCCGCCGCCAGAAAAAAAGAAAAAAATACGATGAGGCGGAATTAATAGAAGTCATTGAAACCTCACCGGACCGTGTTGAGCCCCCCTGCAAATACTTCTCTGTATGTGGAGGTTGCTCTTTGCAACATTTGAATCCACTGGCCCAGCTGAGCACCAAGCAGGATGCTCTGATGCAATCACTTGAGCGTATAGGTGGACTCGTTCCTGATAAGATATTACCTGCATTGGCAGGGCAGCCCCTTGGTTATCGGCGCAGGGCACGAATGGGTGCAAAACTGGTTGATAAAAAGGGCAGGGTTCTGGTTGGTTTTCGAGAGAAACGCAAACCATATATTGCTGATATGTATAGTTGTGAAACACTGGAGCCACAGTTAGGTGCATTAATTCAGCCACTTAGTGGGCTCATAGAATCATTAAGTATCAGTCGGCAATTGCCACAAATTGAAATGAGTCTTGGTGATACCGCTATGAGTTTGGTGTTTCGTGTACTTGCAACACCATCAGCACATGATCGAGTGCTACTGGAAGCATTTGCAAATCATTTTAATGCTGATATCTGGCTACAAACAGGTGGCCCCGACACTGTTGTGCCCCTGCTATCAGACAAACCGCCTCAGCCTTTATGGTATGCATTAGCTGATTTTAACCTGCGACTGGAATTTGGCCCGCTGGATTTTATTCAGGTTAATCAGGATATGAATCAGCGGATGATTTCACAGGCCATCAAACTTTTGTATTCACTTAAAGGGAAAAAGGTTCTGGACCTGTTTTGCGGTATAGGTAATTTCAGCCTTCCTCTGGCCACCCTTGCTGAAAGTGTCACTGGCATTGAACTGGAGCAGTCCATGGTGCAAAAAGCTCAGGCAAATGCTGTCTTAAATGGAATCGAGAATGTGGAATTTCTTGCTGCTGACCTGAGTGACCCGGGTAAGCTTCCTGTATGGCATTCGGGTATCAAAGCTTTTGATGTTGTAGTGCTTGATCCACCACGTACAGGAGCACTTGAGGTTTTGCCGCAGGTAGCGGCAACCGGAGCGCCTCAAATACTCTACATATCCTGTCACACTGGGTCACTGGCACGAGATGCAGCTATTCTGGTTAATGATTATGGTTACCGTTTAAAATCTGCAGGTGCTATGGATATGTTTCCACAAACCAGCCATGTAGAAGCAATGGCTCTATTTGAGCGTTAAGTATGTCTATTGGGCCATTAATGATTGACTTTGCTGGGACCAGTCTGACTCCTGAGGATCGTGAGTTGCTGCAAAATCAGCTGGTTGGTGGGGTCATACTTTTTTCTCGTAATTACACTACCAGGGATCAGGTCAGAGAACTGACAGCCGAAATAAGGTCGGTACGTGAAGCTCATGCATCACGTGCACCCTTGTTAATTGCTGTTGACCAGGAAGGAGGTCGTGTACAGCGGTTCCGGGAAGGGTTTACAGACTTACCACCCTTACGCTGGTTGGGGCGCATGTATGATCAATCTCCCAAGGCAGCCCGTGATATGGCACATCTGTTGGCCAGATTGATGGCTACTGAGGTGCTGGATACCGGTGTTGATTATAGCTTTGCACCTGTGGTCGATATAGATTGGGGGTTATGTGAGGTGATAGGTGACCGTTCACTGCACAGGGAGCCTTCAGTTGTAGCAGAACTTAGTCTTGCTTATATGCAGGGTATGCGACAGGCAGGCATGGCTGCTGTGGCCAAACATTTTCCTGCACATGGGGGTGTTACGGGTGATTCACATCACGTTTTACCTGAAGATCAACGTTCCTATACAGAATTGACAGATGACCTGCTCCCGTACAGCAGCCTTATTCGAGATGGACTTCAGGGCGTCATGATGGCCCATATACGCTATACCGGTATTGAGCCTCAGATAGCCAGTTTGTCACCTTACTGGATGAATACGGTATTACGTCAGGAACTAGGTTTTAAAGGGGCCATTTTTTCCGACGACCTCAGCATGCAGGGTGCCACTGTTGGTGGAACCGTAACGGATAGAACAACCACTGCATTACAGGCAGGGGCCGATATGGCGCTTGTATGTAATGACCGGGATTCAATTGCACCCATAATCAGTGCGCTGCAGGGCTACAGTGATCCGGCAGCGCATGCCCGACTTGCCGGTATGCGAGTCAATCATGAGCGCTATGCTAAGGCCGTGTATGGTTCCGATAACTGGAAACGTGATATGGAGACCCTTCAGGCAGCTGTGCAAGCACCACCAGAGCCCTTTAAACTGGATGGTAATGTCTAACAGTTCCTTGCCAGTAGACTTTCCAGCTGCAGATGAATTGTTCAGTGCTGCAGAGGTCGAGGCAGGCATGCAGCAGCTGGCCAGCAAAATTCAACCGCTTATAGAAACAGCAGATTGTCTCTTACTGGGTGTACTAAACGGTGGCATGTTTCCACTTGTGCACCTTGCCCAGTCATTGAGTGGCAACTTTCTTGTGGACTGTTGTCATGCCACACGTTACGGCGGTGGGGTTGACGGTGGTGAGTTGCGCTGGCTTAAGGAACCCGGACTTAGTTTACAGGGCCATACAGTTATTATTGTTGATGATATATGGGATGAGGGCACCACACTGTCTGCAGTGGCAGATTACTGTCGTGAGGCGGGGGCGGTAAAGGTTCTGACAGCCGTACTGCTTATCAAGGAACGTGAGCGACCTGAGTATGTTGTTCGGCCCGACTTTGATGCAGGTTTACAGGTTCCTGATCGTTATGTTTTTGGGTGTGGGATGGATATAGAAAACCGCTGGCGGCACCTTTCTTCAATTTATGCATTAAAAACCGGGGATGATTAGGTGAGTGTTGTAGGCTTGATAGGCGGGAGCGGGGCAGCGCTTTACCCTGCTGCAAGTAAGATTCAGGCTCATAATGCAAAGACGCTATGGGGGCAACCATCTGCGCCCGTAAAGTGCTGGACACAACAGGGGCATGAATTATGTTTTCTGTCCCGACATGGAGAAAACCATGTGATACCGCCTCACCGGATTAATTACCGTGCAAATATCCAGGCTCTGGCTGATATGGGTGTGGATTTCATTATTGCTATGAATGCTGTAGGTGGAATCGCAAAGAGTGCAAAACCGGGCGTGTTGGTTATCCCCGATCAGTTAATTGACTACACATGGGGTCGTTTTCACACTTATTTTGATAGTCATAAGGATAAGGTGAATTTTACTGATTTTACAAGACCATATGATGGAAAGCTAAGCAAACTTCTGGTAAATGCTGCCCATACAGAAAAGCTTCCTGTCGTGGCTGGAGGCACCTACGCTGTAACGCAGGGGCCACGACTTGAAACGGCTGCTGAGATAGATCGCCTGGAGCGTGATGGTTGCACCATCGTAGGCATGACTGCGATGCCTGAGGCAGCGCTAGCCAGTGAGCTTAGTCTGCCTTATATCAGCTGCAGTAGTGTGGTGAATTATGCGGCAGGGCGCTCTGATGCCGCAATACACTCAGAAATTGAAGCCTTTTTAAAGCTGGGCGTCCAGCACAGCGCACAACTTATCAATCGTTTTTTGCAGGACTTGTAAATATCTGAGTTCCTTCTTCTGTAAGGGCTTCTTGCACAGTGACGTGAGTCACGGTTCTGTAATGTGATGCAAAGTAATATGCACACACAATACCCCGAGTGAGTAATGGGCAGGCGAAAAATACCCAGCAACTTGAGTTAAAAGACATATAAATCTATGTTTAATTTAAATAAAAGGATTTTACAGCAGGCGCTGGATTTATCCCCTGTTGCAACCTTTATTGTTGACCTGAAAACTCATCCAAAACCACTTGTTTATGTAAATCAGGCTTTTGAGGCTTTAAGTGGTTATGAAGCAGCAGAACTGATCGGACGTCCCTGGACAGAGCTTCTGAGTGATTCATCTGATGACGAGGTTATGGTTGGTCAGCGTACCGAGCTAAATTGCCACCCCAGTCTGGGTGTAGCAGACAAATTATCAATTGATATGCTGCCTTTATACGATAAACCCGGTGCACCACGTTACTGGTTAGGAACCGAACGACCCCAAATTGCAGAGGTAACGGCTGATCAGGATGTTGAACGTGAAGCATTACTGGGTGTGCTAAGGGATGCGCGTATGCATCTGCGGCGTCTGGATGGGCGAGATAGTGCAACGGGTGTTCTGAATCGGCGTGCTTTTGATGATCTGTTGCAGCGCGATTGGGGGATGGCTAGACGAGAAAAACGGAATCTGTCCCTGATGATTCTTCAGGTTGAAGGTTTTGATGCCTACCGTGAAGTTTATGGTCGGCATGCTGCTAATTCATGTCTTTGTAAAGTAGCACATGCAATTACAGGCTCATTAAGACGTGCAGGTGACCTGGTGGCACGTTTCTCAGATGATCAATTTGTGGTTCTTATAGGCAATAGTGAGGAAGTTAACGCCAACAAGCTGGCAAACAACATTACGGACAAAGTCAGAGAGCTTTCTATTCATCACCCACGATCACCCGTTAATCGTTTTATTACTGTTTCATTTGGGGTTGCGTCAGTTGTACCGACCAATGCTCAAAATGCAGCGACTCTCGTAGAACAGGCTTTAAAGGATATAGGCGATGAAGCAATAGAAAATATTGGGCTCTGTGCAATCTGACTGTGTTAAAGCCGCCCTAAACCTCTTCGGGCACCTTCAATCGACTTACCACAGCAATAACTCCAAACTGGGGTTGATCAAAATATTGAACCTTTTCCAGGCGTATGCGTCGAGAATCTTTAATCGCAGGCAGTGACATTGGCTCGCTAAAAGGTCCCAGTAACGTGTAATCAGGAACACCATCAGGGTCTGAAAGCAAAACCTCAAGTGACAGGTGCAAATAACGTCGTTCATGCAGTTCTATGTTGCCTGTAACTAAGGCCTTATCAGCACCAATTTCTTCAAGATCTATAGCTTGTGCGACTGTTGCATCTTGGACAAGCTGAGCCCAGCTCAAATAGCTTAGTAACTCATAAGCAGGGATTCTTTCAATCTCACTGACCATCTTTGTCAGCAGCAATCCCTCCGGGTTTACCGGTATCCATACCATTGCAGACTCTTCGCCTGTGTTTTCAATCGATGTCTCCGCTGTGTCTGTGCGTTTTATGATGTTAGTAGTTGTGGCAGGTGTGGTTTGGTTAAGCGGTGTTGGACCCACGAGTCGCGCCAGGTCCTGCTCCAGAAAATCAGACATTTCCGGTTTGGGCATACGAGGAATTTCTGCAGTTGTGTGGGACTGGTCAATATGCCGGAAAACAACCAGTTCAATCTGGTAATACTGGAGTGGTTCCTGCTCTTCTGCTGATGTTGTGTCTTTATTAGTTATCTGTCCTACAGCCGGTATAGCTGCCAGCATGAGCAGTGGGAGTAAACAGTTTCTTTGTGTCAATGGCTTCATGGACTCTATCTTTACACAGACAAGGCTGCGGCGTCATTGCTTGACTCCGTCAGTAAATTAACCAAGCCCTCGATTGCCGCAAACCGGGTTTCATTATCCTCCAGGTCGGCAGTAAGTCGCAGGCGTTGCCGGCTATCAAAAGCATAACGTTCTGGTTCAGATTGCACCAGTTTAATAATTACAGCCGGGTCTACTGATGGCATAGCCTCAAATTCAACTGTTGCGCCACTTGGCCATCCTTCTATTTTACGTATACCTAATATGGCAGCCCCTAACCTAAGCCTTGTTTGCCTGAAGAGGTTGCGGGTCGCATCAGGCAATAGTCCAAAACGGTCAATGAGCTCAACTTGTAACTGGCGTAATGACTCTTCATCAGTAACGCTTGAAATACGTTTGTAATGTATCAGTCTCATCTGTACATCAGGTAAATAATCTTCAGGTAACAATGCAGGCAGGTGTAAATTTACCTCCGGGCCGCTTGAGCGTGTTGTTTCCAGATCAGGGGTTTCACCACGACGAATTGCGTTCACGGCGCGTCCGAGTAATTCAGTATAGAGGCTGAAACCTATTTGTTGAATCTGCCCGGTCTGCTGTTCACCCAGTAATTCACCAGCACCTCTGATTTCTAGGTCATGTGTGGCGAGCACAAACCCGGCGCCAAGGTCTTCCATAGCCTCTATAGCATCAAGTCGTTTTCTGGCGTCTTTAGTTATGACTCTGTCTGGCGGAGCCAGCAAATATGCAAATGCCTTGTGATGGGAGCGCCCAACACGACCACGCAGCTGATGCAGTTGTGCCAGACCAAAACGATCTGCTCGGTTAATGATAATTGTGTTGGCACTGGGTATATCTATACCGCTCTCAATAATGGCGGTACAGAGCAGTATATGAAAACGTCTGTGACTAAAATCAAGCATAATTTGTTCAAGTTCTTGCTCATGCATTTGTCCATGTGCAACCTGCAGATCGGCATTTGGCATGATCTCTCTGATGCGGCGGGCCTGGGTCTCTATATCTTCTATACGGTTATGCACGAAAAATACCTGGCCACCCCGTTTGAGTTCTCGCTGACAGGCCTCCCTTATTAATGCATCAGACCATTCAGTTACATAAGTCTTGATTGACAATCTGGATTCCGGGGGGGTAGTGATCAGTGACAGTTCACGTAATTCACCCAGTGCCAGGTTAAGAGTGCGTGGAATAGGAGTGGCTGTAAGGGTGAGAATATCAACCTCAGCACGCATGGTCTTCAAGCGTTCTTTTTGTCTTACACCAAAGCGGTGTTCTTCATCTACAATAACCAGCCCAAGATTGTCAAAATGGATGTCTTCCTGCAAAAGCTTGTGGGTGCCAATTATAATATCGACGCTACCCTTGGCCAGTTCGGCTATAACTTTTTTAACTTCGCTGGCGCTGCGAAATCTTGAGAGCACCTCTATATTGACCGGCCAGTCAGCAAAACGATCGGTAAATGTTTGGTAGTGCTGTTGGGCAAGTAGTGTTGTGGGTGCAAGAATAGCCACCTGAGAACCTGCAAGTGCCGTAGTAAAAGCCGCACGTAAAGCAACTTCAGTTTTACCAAAACCCACATCACCACAAATCAGCCTGTCCATTGGCTGAGGTGAGTGCAAATCTTCCTGGGTGGCATCTATTGCCGTAGCCTGATCTTCGGTCAGCTCAAAGGGAAACTCTGCACAGAATGCTTCATAATCGGCAGGTGAGACATGAAAGCTACGGCCTACACGCGCTTCCCGGGTTGCGTAAAGATCAAGCATTTCAGCAGCAATATCCCTGATTTGCTCTGCAGCTTTGCTGCAGACACGAGCCCATTGGTCACTGCCCAGTTTATGCAGTGGGGCGTTTTCTGGAGATGTGCCGGTATAGCGGGATATAAGCTGCAATGACCCTACAGGTACATGCAATCGATCTTTGGAGGCATATTCAAGTGTCAGGAAATCGCCGATAACCCCATCAATCTCAAGATGTGATAAGCCAAGGTAACGGCCAACACCATAATCAATATGTACAACCGGTGAACCTTCATGCAGGTCGGTAAGGTCATTCAGTATTGTTTCCGGGTCACGGACTTTGCGTTTCCGACGTCGGGCAGGCCGTGCACCAAATAATTCATGTTCAGCAATAATGCAGACATTATGCTTTTGCAAAATAATGCCATTATCCAGAGGTGCCACAACAATGTTCAGTGCTTCTATGGATTTACAGAAATCCTTCCAGTTATTAACAGATATCGTGCTGATGCCATTATCCCGCAGCATCTCAGTGAGCATTTCTCTGCGTCCCGCGGATTCGGCGGCGAGCAAAACACGGCCCGTAAACTTTGTAAGAAAGCCTGTAAGTTCACCAGCAGGCAAACTTGCATGTGTATTAATCATGACTGGTGGTGCTTTGGTGGCAGCCAGATTTACAGTTCTTCCTGAACGTTCAGGCAGCGTGTGACGTCGCAGCTCAATATGTTGTCGCATGGTGAGCTGTTTTCTATGTTCTGTAAGGCTGCAAAACAATTCTTCTGGGCTCAGTGCCGGGCGTTCTGTGTCATGGCGGCATTGTTCATATCGGTCTAGGATTTGTTGCCAGCTAGCTTCCAGTTCAGATTGCAGGTTGCCCAAGCTGATAACAGTGCAGTCTTCAGAAAGGTAGTCCCAAATTGTTCGTGTAGGTTCAAAAAAAAGTGGCAGGTAGTTTTCTATGCCGCCAGGAAAGCGGGCATCAGATACCTCTGTGTAAATAGGGGAATTCCCGGGATTACCTTCAAAACGTTCCCGAAAGCGGGTTCTGAATTCACGTATTGCTGTCTGGTCTGTTGGGAAGTCGCGTGCCGGAAGCATATTAAGCTGTTTAATATGCTTACCGGAAATTTGTGAATCCGGATCAAAATAGCGCAGTGAATCAATTTCATTATCAAAAAAATCAATGCGTATAGGCTGCTCTGAACCCATAGGATAAAGATCTATTAATGAACCCCTAACAGCAAATTCACCATGCTGACTTACCTGACTTACACGCTCATAACCATTTGTGGCCAATTGAGTATGTAATTCACTCAGACCAAGGTTCTGGCCAGATTCAAGTTGTAAGCTGAAGTTTTGTATGTAGCCTCGGGGTGGCAATCGGTAGAAGAGAGTAGGTGCTGCAATAATACAAAATGAACTCTGCTTATCCAGCAAACGGGTTAATACAGATAGGCGCCTGGAAACCAAATCCTGATGTGGGCTGAAATTGTCATACGGTAGTGTTTCAGGGTCTGCAAGCAGGATATTCTTTTTTGACTTGCCCGAGAAAAAGGCCAGCTGTACTTCAAGAGCCTCAGCTTCCGCAACCGTTGGTACTATTACAAGTGCAGAACCATCTGTACGCTCCTGCAGTTCTGCTAATAACAGTGCAGGTGCGCAACCACTTGCTTGTCCCCAAGAATAAGTGGTTTTTGAGCGGTTATTTTTAAGCTCATCGGGAAGCAGAAAGGTGGGTTTAGACATGAATATGTTTGGGGATGACCAGCAAAAGGATGCGGATTATCCCACATGCTGTAGGTTCGCAGGTGCCCCGTGGGTGTTTTTTAACTGCCCCACAGAAAAATTGACCAGATCTGTTGACCAGGTCAGTAATTTTAGGGATGGGGTAGTGGAGAACTAGGTGAACGTTTAGCAACGGTATGCAAAACATGGTCATACTCAAAGTAGACCACGAAAGAGGTATATTCCCAGCTGGATATTGGTGGCTCACCAACAGCCTGAGTTTTACTAAGCGGTTCCCCCAGTAATGCAAGCACAGATGCTTTTGCTGATCCCTTCAGCGGGTATTGACTACCGTCCGTCGGTTGAACACCGTCGATGATAAGGGTGTTAGCTACAGTAATGCCTGTCAGCAACAATGAGGACAGAATGAATACAAACATAGATTTTTGGAGCATGGTACTGGTACCCTCCAGTGCGCACAACAGGGAAAATATAGCATCCCTGTGCTTTCCAGGATACCCGGTAGTTGCTGGACAATCTATGTTAAATCATGTAACTGAAACTGTTTTTGCCCGGTGTCAAAGAACATCGGCGCAATACTTATGAAAAAGCCCATCTCATTATTTGTAGGTTTACGTTATTTACGGGCCCGTAAAGGCAGTGGTTTTGCATCATTTGTATCAGCAGCATCCGTTATGGGTGTGGCACTTGGCGTGGCAACACTCATTGTTGTGCTATCTGTTATGAATGGTTTTGAGAATGAACTTCGTGTAAGGCTACTCGGTATGACCTCACACGCATCAATAGTGCAGCAGGAGGGGGTTGATAACTGGCCGCCCCTCGTACGTGACATGCTCAAAAATGAAAACATTATTGGGGCCTCACCCTATATAGAACTTGAGGCAATGATGTCTGGGCCCGGTGGGCTTGCGGGTGCTGTAATAACCGGGATTGAGCCAAACCTTGAACATACGGTCTCACAAGTGGGGCAAAATATGATCTTAGGTTCACTTGATGAACTGCATTCTGGAGAACGGGGCATTGTCCTTGGTCGGGTACTGGCACATCGATTGGGTGTAACGGTAGGTGATCGTGTTGCAGTATTAGTACCGCAATTGCCTGCCCCCGGACAGAGTATAGACTCACAATTGGTAGGTTTTTCTGTAACCGGGTTATTTGAGCTTGGAGTACAGGACCATGACTCTGTTCGGGCAATGATACATATTGATGATGCTGATGGACTTGGGCAAATGAAAGGCCATGTGAGCGGCATCAGGGTTGAAACAACAAATATATTTACTGCACCTGAAGTGGTGAGGGGCCAGCTTCAAGAAACAGGGGACCGTGGCACATTATCTGTAATTGACTGGACTGAACAAAATGCCAGTTACTTTCGTGCAATCCGCATTGAAAAAACCATGATGACATTGCTCCTGTCACTGATTATTGGTGTTGCTGCTTTTAATATAGTGGCAACACTGGTTATGGTGGTAACGGAAAAACGCTCTGGTATTGCTATTCTGCGCACTCTGGGTTGTTCACGACGAGACATAGTCGCCATATTTGTTCTGCAGGGCACACTAATAGGCTGGCTTGGGGCGCTGGTTGGTATCGCTTTGGGCATATCAATGGCACTTAATATCGATACACTGGCCCCGGCTTTGGAAAGCATACTTGGCTTTCAGTTTATGCCAGCCGACCTGTATTACCTGACATCATTGCCTTCAGACCTGCAGTCAGGTGATGTTGTTTGGACGTCAGTTATTGTGCTTGTCACAACGGCTCTGGCAACCATTTATCCGGCATTACGTGCTGCCAGTGTTCAACCTGCCGAAGTATTGCGCTATGAATAGCTCACCATCAACAAGGTTATACCGGTGCTGAGATCCTACGAGTTTTTTATAGCGCTCAGGTATTTGCGTTCACGAAATCGTAATCGCTTTGTTTCCTTTATTTCACTGATATCGGTTGTTGGTATCGCCTTGTCTGTTTCCGTATTAATCGTTGTTCTTTCAGTTATGAATGGCTTTGAGGTGGAGGTTCGTGACAGAATCCTGTCTGTCATACCCCACGCTACAATTACTGGGCTTGACGAGCGTTTGGAAGACTGGCAATTGCTGCAGGACAGTTCTACTGCTCAGGCAGAAGTACTGGCGGCAGCTCCCTTTGTCCAGGGGCAGGGCATGCTGGTCGGTACTGATGGTGTTGCAGGTGTTCAGCTGCGTGGAGTCATACCTGCTGCTGAGGTTCATGTGTCCGGAGCAGCTGAACTTATTGGTACAAACGTATTAAATTCCCTGGAATCCCGAAAATACAGAATTGTAGTAGGGCAGGAACTTGCTCGTCGTCTTGGAGTAAAGCTTGGCGATCAAGTGATACTCATGACTACTCAGGGGTCTATGACACCTGTCGGGTTAATGCCTCGTATGCGGCGATTTGAAATTACCGGCATTTTTTATGCAGGCATGTATGAGTTTGATCGCTCACTTGCTTATGTGCATATGCAGGATGCTGCAAGGTTAATAGGTATGGGTGATTCTGTATCTGGCATTAGTCTGTCTGTTAGTGAACCTCTTGAGGCAAATCGTATAGTACGAAACAGTGCGCGTGCCTATGGAGGCGGAGTGTACGTTTCAGACTGGACACGTGAGCATGCAAACTTCTTTCGTTCTATAGAATTAACCAAATCAATTATATTCATCATACTTTTATTGGTAGTGGCTGTTGCGGCCTTCAATATTGTTTCTACCCTGGTAATGGTAGTCAATGAAAAAACCGCTGAAATTGCCATTTTGCGCTCAATGGGAGCATCAGCTAAGTCTGTATTATTGATCTTTATTACAGAAGGAACCTTAATTGGTCTTGTTGGTACATGTATTGGTCTGCTGATTGGCCTGTTGGTGGCAGTTAACCTGGGTGAGCTGGTTGGCATGGTTGAAAACTTATTTAATATCAGCTTTGTGGCGCCTGATGTTTACTTTATTAGTGAATTGCCCAGCGATGTACAAACTGAAGATGTTGTACGTATTTGTGGGCTGGCATTTCTGCTGGCCGTGCTTGCTACGGTTTATCCGGCTTTACGTGCAGCTGCAACGAATCCCGCCCGTGCATTACGGCATGAATAGGTGAATTAATGACTGAAATAGTATTGTCCTGCCGGCAACTCGTACGAGAGTTTCATGAGGGTGACAATGTGTTACGTGTCCTGAATGGTGCTGAACTGGATATATCTTCTGGAGAGCGGGTTGCCATCATTGGTGCATCAGGCTCCGGTAAAACAACACTTCTGCAGCTTCTGGGTGGGCTTGATTTACCTTCTAGTGGCAGTGTGCTGGTTAATGGACGTGATATTGCCGGTATGAATGGCACTGAAAGAGGTGAGTTACGTAATAATGCCCTGGGATTTGTCTACCAGTTCCATCATCTGTTACCTGAATTTTCTGCACTTGAGAATGTTGCTATGCCATTACTACTCAGGCGTAACAGCATCAGTGACATTACTGCCGAGGCCACAGATTTACTGAAAAGGGTAGGTTTGGCAGAGCGCCTTAATCATCGTCCTGGTGAACTATCTGGCGGTGAACGACAACGGGCAGCAGTTGCACGAGCATTAATAACACATCCGTCTGTAGTGTTAGCGGATGAACCTACAGGAAATCTAGATCATGCAACCGGTGACAAGCTGTTTAAGCTGATGCTTGAACTCAACAGTGAATATGATTCAAGCCTGATTGTTGTTACCCATGATATGAAGCTTGCAGCAAGTATGGATCGCGTATTAATTCTTACCGATGGTGTACTGGTCGAGCAGTAAAAAAATCCAGAGCCTGGTAGCTATTAACTGTCATCCTTTTTACCCCCATGAATACCGCCTATAGATCTGCTATGACGCCTTCTGTAACGGCGGATAGTTGACACATGCCAGCCAACACTTACCAGTAGATAAACGGTTGATGAAACTGATAGCGCCATGATAATTGAACCCAATGCCAGAGGTTTCCAGCGCAGAGTTATTTCCTCTGATAGCCATGCCAAGGTCATTTCTTCAGGAAATGCTTCTGTGGGAATATTTAACAATATAGCGCCAATACGATAGGCAAGATAAAAAATTGGCACGAAGGTAATTGGATTGGAAATCCAGACTGTAACAGCTGCAACAGGTACATTAACGCGCAGTAAAATGGAGCCGATTACCGCCAGTACCGTCTGACCTGGAATAGGTAGCAGACCAATAAATATTCCTACCCAAAGTCCACCACCGATACTGCGCCGTGAAGCTGCGAAATAAGCCGGATGCGCCAAAATGTACTCGAAGGGTCGCAGATACCAAGGATGATCCTTTTTCTTGCGATAGCGAGTTGATAAGCGTGTAAAAAACTTGCGGGGCATAACTTACAGTCTGTTAGTCAAAACAGTCCTCGAGGTTTATTGACATTTTATCTGTCTGCTTTGGTGATCGAGTCTGATTTTACGGTTATTCGGATATGAAAAGCGCAACACTATGCCAGCTTTAGCCATGTTTGTGCTAGTGGGCGTGCTGACCGGTTTATGGCTACCTATACCCGGTGGCATATACCCGGCATGGTGCATGATCATTATGGGGTCCCTTTTATGGTGGCTTGGTGGGCTAAAGCTGCTTCTTGGGGTGATTGCTTTCACCAGCGCTGCCATTGCATGTCATGACTATCGAGCCCGAATATTAGTGGATGAGCTGGCAGGCCAGGATATTCTTGTAACAGGTATTGTCAGTGATTTTCCACGCAGGACAGAGCAGGGCTGGGTATTGCAGCTGGATATACGCCAAGATTACACATTGGTTCCACAACCAGAGCGCATACAACTCAGCATCTTTGCTGATACCCCGCAACCACAGGCAGGAGAATTGTGGCAGCTAAAGGTACGGCTTAAGCCACCGTTTGGCTTTATCAACCGAGCTGGCTTTGATCGAGCTATGAGGCTTCTTGTGCATAGAACTCATGCTGCAGGGTATGTTCGGCCCAGTCCATTGAATAAAAAGCTCAGGGGTGTTTCGCCTGAAGCGGGTATACTCATGTTCCGCGCATATCTCAGGGGTCATCTGGAATCACTACTGGCGGATTCACAGATGTTACCGCTTATACTTGGTATCACTGTAGGCGCACGTGATCTTATTAGTGGCAGTCAGTGGCACCTATTTAGGGTAACTGGCACAAGCCACCTCATGGCCATTTCAGGTCTTCATATTGGCATGATTGCCCTGGCAATATGGTATGCCAGTTTCTTGCCTGCATGGATTGCTGGTGTATTGGGATGGACACTTAGTACACGCTATTTTCCATGCTGCCTGGCTGCTGCTGGTTCCACAGGCTATGCAATGCTCGCCGGTTTTACGATTCCCACAATACGCGCCCTGATAATGGTGCTGGTGGTGTTGATACTCAGCAGCAGTCATCGCCCTGTAAATCGCATCTGGGTGCTCAGTTTTACCCTTATCGTAGTGACACTAAGTGACCCACTGGCTGTTTTATCGGCTTCCTTTTGGCTTTCATTTGTAGCTGTGGCCTTGTTGTTTGTTTTTTTGAGACCGTCTTCATCCGGTGAAGGAATGAAGCGGGGTTACTGCATATATGTATTCCGGCGGATATCCCAAATGATTAAAGCGCAATTGATTTTGGGCTGTGGCCTCGTATTACCTATGTGCCTTTTCTTCAGCCAGGTATCACTCATTGCGCCTGTAGCAAATTTAATTGCTGTTCCTGTATTCACAATTTTAGTATTGCCCGCGGCCCTGACTGGTGTAATGCTAAGTCTGGTAGCAACACCTGTTGCTCTTGCCAGTTTGCAATTTGCTGTTAGGAGCCTGGAGGTTTTGCTGCAGTTTCTGCAATGGTTAAGTCAGTCATCTCTATCTATATGGCATGCAGGGCCCGCATCTATAGGGTTTTTGTTGCTCACAGGTGTGGGCTGTCTCTTATTGCTACTGCCACAGCCCATGAAGGCCCCGTGGGTGGGTTTGTTATTAATAGTGTTTGGTGTCGGGGTTAATCAGGGCAATCAACCAGCCAGAGTTACTGTAAACGTAATGGATGTGGGGCAGGGACTTGCGGTGCTGATTCAAATACCTGGACACACACTCCTTTATGATACCGGTCCTAGCTGGCCAGGTGGTGATGCTGGGTTGCAGGTGGTTGTTCCTGTTTTGCAGCGTTTAGGTATTGAGAAGATTGATCTCCTCGTTATTTCTCATAGTGATAATGATCATCTTGGTGGTGCGGCAAGTGTTATTGAAGCTATCGATATAGCCAGAATTGCAGGCCCTCCCGAATTAACACTGACGGGCAAAAACATTACATTATGCAAAACGGGTATACAGTGGAATTGGGAGGGCGTGATATTTGAATTTATTCATCCACGTACACATAACGGTTGGTCTGATAACAATGCATCCTGTGTCTTACAGCTATCTGTTGCTCAGCATAGCCTGTTATTAACTGGTGATATTGAAGCAACAGCAGAAATCGTTCTGCTGGGGAGAGATGAGCTTGAACCAGCCGACCTTGTCATTGCCCCACATCATGGCAGTGTTACTTCATCCAGCCAGGCTCTGGTAAATTACCTCTCACCTACCTATGTGGTCTTTCCGGTCGGATATAAGAACAGATGGGGCTTCCCCGCACCCAAAATCGTACAACGATGGGAAAATGCTGGAACCTGCGGACTCACCACTTCAACTACAGGGGCGCTTGAGTTTGTCTATAAGCAGGATAGGGGGTTCGTACTGACTCAAATTACTGCTGCCAGCTGGAGGCGGCCATGGGCGGTTCGTTTATTAAGTCTGCCGGACTGTATTCAGTCTGTGGCCACTGTAAATGGCACAAGCACCGGGTTATAGTTGTCCTGCGCTAGGTTATTGCTACTAAATTTATGCTGGAAATTATAAAAGCCGGTGGTTGGGTCATGTTCCCAATCATAGTTTGTTCGGTTATGGCTGCTGCCATCATCCTTGAACGCTTGTGGACTCTGCAAGAAAAAAGGGTTTTGCCACGCCAGCTGACTCGTGAAGTCTGGGAGTGGGTCAGCAGTAATCAGCTTACCCATGAACATCTGCAAATTCTGCATGATAGTTCGCCTCTGGGCGAGATACTTGCAGTTGGATTAACCAATCGGCACCGAAACCGCGAGATTATGAAAGAGCGCATTGAGGATACCGGTAGGCATGTCGTTCATGATCTGCAACGTTATCTTAATTCACTCGGTACAATTGCGGCCATTACTCCATTGCTAGGCTTATTGGGTACCGTGGTTGGCATGGTTAACGTTTTTGAGGCTATTACCAACCAGGGAGTCGGTAATCCGGCAATTCTTGCTGGTGGTATATCCGAAGCTTTGATAACGACTGCTGCCGGATTGATTGTAGCCATCCCCTCACTTACAGGTTACCGATATTTACGTGGGCGAGTTGAGACACTCGTTGTGTATATGGAGCAGGAGGCGATAACACTGGTAGAAGCACTGCATCGTAAACGCTATCTGGATGCCCTGGGACAGAATGACGGTCAAAGCGATGAACCTGAGCAGCCCTAGTCGTGAAGAGCCTGAAATAAATCTGACATCACTGATTGATGTTGTCTTACTGTTGCTCGTCTTTTTTATGATCACAACCAGCTTTGTACGTGAGTCTAAAATTGGCATCCGTTTACCAGAAGCCAGTTCAGTTGCTCAGATTGAGGCAAAGGATGAGTCAATGGTTATTACAGTTACTGCGCAGGGTACATATCTCGTTAATGGCCGTAGTTTGCTGGATAATCAGCCTGATACCCTAGAGCGCGCCCTTAAGATGCTTGGCGGGGATAAACCCGGCACGCAGTTAACCGTTAGTGCCGATGCTGATGCTACACATCAGGCCGTGATTACAGCTATGGATGTTGCCGGACAACTTGGCTATACCGAAATCAATCTGGCAACAGTTCAGTTGGAGATTCAATAAGTGGCAATCGCCAAACACACGTACTCACCAATACAGATTTATAAGCGCCTGTTGTCAATTAGTGGTCGCTACTGGCCTGTATTTCTAGGGGTTGCTGCTTCTGCCTCTTTGTTTGCAGCTACTGACGCTGGCTTTGCTTACCTGGTTGCAACACTCACTGAGATTGTAGAAGCAGGTTCTAACCTGACAGAACGTCAGGAATTCATAAAACAGTGGCTGCCGCTGGCAGTGCTGCTGTTATTTGCCTCTCGTGGTGTGTGTAATTTTCTCTCAAACTATGGGATGGGCTGGCTGGCACGTATAACAGTTAAGGAATTACGGGGCCGGGTTTTTGAGCATTATCTTGAATTACCTACAAGTTTTTTCGATCATTCATCTTCAGGACAGTTATTGTCAAAACTGACCTACGATGTAAATCAGGTAGCCCAAGCAGCATCAAATGTCGTCATTGTATTGTTTAAGGATTCCCTGACGATACTCTTTCTGGTTTTGTACATGCTTTACCTGAGCCCTGCATTGTCTGTATTTGTATTTATTGTGGCTCCCATAATTGCACTTATTGTGCGTTTTCTCAGTAATGTTTTTCGTCGTCATAATAAGAAAATTCAAACCTCTGTAGGTGATATCACCCGGATTGGTGAAGAGGCACTGCAAGCCAATAAAATTATAAAGGTTTTTAGTGGTCAATCGTATGAGAGCTCTCGCTTTGATGCCGCCAATGAACGCAACAGGCGCACAGAACTCAGGTTGCTCGTCACCAAGTCAGCGGGCGATGCTGTCACGGTGTTCGTAACCGCATTTGGTGTAGCTGGTGTTATCTACCTTATAAATAAGATAGACATAGATGTTTCCCGGGTGGCGGGTTTCATCACGGCCATGGTGATGCTGATGGGGCCACTTAAGCGATTAACTAATGTCAACGCAACAATACAGAGCGCTATTGCAGCAGGTGAGAGCCTGTTCAGTATTATTGATACACCTAAAGAAATAGATACAGGTCAATTTAACCCGGATACTATTAAGGGCAGTGTTAATTTTAAAAACATACAGTTCGGTTATGAAAACGTTAAGGAGCAGGTTCTCACTGACATTAATATTCATGTCTCTCCAGGCGAATCTTTGGCGATTGTTGGCCGTTCCGGCAGTGGGAAATCAACATTGGTAAGCTTGCTACCACGCTTTTATGATCCGGAAGCTGGTGAAATTCTTATAGATGATCATTCTACAACTGAGTTTTCACTTTCAGGTCTGCGTAAGCACATCAGTCTCGTTAATCAGGAGGTAACGCTCTTTAATGACACAATTGCAGCAAATATTGCTTACGGCAGTCTGGCCAATGCATCAGAGGATGCTATCCGCAGTTCAGCAGAAGCAGCTAATGTAACTGAGTTCACTAAGCAAATGCCCGATGGGCTTAATACCGTGGTTGGAGATCGTGGGGTATTATTATCGGGAGGACAACGTCAGCGCATATCAATAGCACGAGCTTTATTAAAGAACTCTCCCATTCTTATTCTTGATGAGGCAACTTCAGCGCTTGATACTCAGTCAGAACGACATATACAAGCGGCACTGGACAAGCTGATGCAAAACCGTACAACCTTTGTAATTGCCCACCGCCTGTCAACTATTGAAAAAGTGGACCGCATCATCGTCATGGATGCAGGACGTATAATTGAAACTGGACGACATGAGGAACTGCTTGCAGCAGGCGGAGCCTATGCAGCTTTATACCGTTTGCAGTTTCGTGATGACAATGCCAGTAAGTCAGCATAAAAGTATTGAGTCCTTGTGGTATGGAAATTCAACCAGCAAATGGTTGTTACTGCCACTGGCATGGATATATGGCCTGATAGTTTTTTTTCGGCGCAGCCTTTACACATCTGGTTTATTAACCAGGCCACAGTTACCCGTTCCAGTAATTGTTGTTGGCAATATTGCTGTTGGTGGTACCGGTAAGACACCTGTTGTTGCCTGGCTAGCGCAACAATTACATGCAGCTGGTTATAGGCCCGGTATTGTCAGTCGAGGCTACGGAGGTAGTCACTCAGGTGCTGCTGTATTGGTTAATGAACAAAGTGATGCAGCGATTGTTGGTGATGAGCCATTGATGCTGGCACAAATCACAGCCTGTCCTGTTTGTATCTGCACTGACCGTGTCGCTGCAGTTGAGATGATCGCCCAGCAGGGAGTTAATGTTGTAATTACCGACGATGGTTTGCAGCACTATCGTTTAAGGCGTTCATTTGAAATAGTTGTCGTTGATGGGCAACGTGGCTTTGGCAATGGCCAATTACTACCTGCGGGGCCTTTGCGAGAAAATCTGCAACGTATAGGGCAGGCAGATGCAGTGCTTATCAATGGTGGTTCAGAACTGATTGAAGGAACAGAATTTAACCTTATTTCTGGTGACCTACACTCCGTTTCCGGCAACCAGACCAAATCACTAAATGATTTTCACGGGCAGCGTGTATGGGGTCTTGCAGGTATTGGAAACCCTGGGCGATTTTATTCGATGTTGATTGATGCAGGTCTGGAGGTCGATCGCGTAGATGTTAATGATCATGGTAAGCATTCACTTGCATCTCTAGTGGCACTGCGGGATCAACCCGTCCTAATGACGCAGAAAGATGCGGTGAAGTATCATTCATCCGTACCTCAGAATGCCTGGTATCTACCCGTTGAGGTTCAATTTGCTGAAGCAGATGCAACAAAGTTAATGCAATTAATAGGCGATCAACTCGCTGAGGCTTAAAGACCGAAAATGAACCAGTTCCGTATAGTTATCCCAGCCCGCTATGATTCCTCCCGTTTGCCGGGTAAGGTTTTGCTGGAAATAGCCGGTAAACCGATGATTCAACATGTCTGGGAACGTGCAGTAGAAAGTGGCGCCAGTCAAATCATTATAGCGACCGATTCAGAGAAGGTGACTGCGGTAGCCCAAAAATTCGGTGCAAAGGTATGCATGACCAGCGTTGATTGCGACTCTGGTACTGACAGGGTTGCCGAAGTGTGTGCGCAGCTTGGCTGGACAGATGAAATTCCCGTAGTCAATGTACAGGGTGATGCACCATTAATCCCACCAAAGAGTATTCAAAAAGTGGCGGCTTTGTTGCTGGACAATCCTGCAGCAGCGATGTCTACCTTGTGTGTGGCCCTGCGTAACAGGGATGAGTATCTTGATCCCAATGTTGTAAAGGTGCTCTTTGATCAGGCAGGTAAGGCTCTGTACTTTAGTCGCGCACCTATACCAGCTTCTGGTCATGGAAATGCGGCAGCACTACCGGGCAAACTTGGCTGGCGGCACCTTGGTCTTTATGGCTATCGCGTTAATGCACTGGAGAAACTCAGTGTCACGCCCCCATGTGAACTTGAGCTGACTGAACGATTAGAGCAATTACGGGCATTGTGGTTAGGTATGAGCATACTTATCACAGTTGATGACTATGCAGATGCACCTGATGTAGATACCGAGGATGACCTGCATAAGGTTGAAGCTTTATTGATCAAGCAGGGCTTAGGAACTTAATGGCGGACATGGTTTCTATATTGTTTGTCTGCATGGGTAATATCTGTCGTTCACCTTCAGCCCATGGAGTTATGCGAAAATTACTGGAAGAAGAGGGTGAGGGTCTGAATATACAGCTCGACTCTGCTGGTACTCATGCCTGGCATATCAATGAAGCACCAGACCCACGTTCACAGCAGGCTGCTCTTGCCAGAGAAGTTGATCTTTCAGATCTGCGGGCCAGAGCGGTTGAGGCTTCTGACTTCCATAAATTTGATTACATTCTGGCAATGGATGAAGCCAATCTTGCTGATCTGGACAAAATTCGGCCTCCCGGTAGCAAAGCCCTGGTTGCACTAATGCTCTCGTATGCCGATAAGGCGGCTATTCAGGAAGTACCTGATCCTTACTACGGAGCTAAGGAAGGGTTTGAAACAGTGCTGGATATGTTGGAAGAGGCCAGCCGGGGCTTACTCACTGAACTTCGTCAATGCTAAGTCCCGGCTGATTAATCTTTACTGATCTGTTTCGTTATCAGAAGACCAGACTTTGTAGGTCTTATCCTGCTTTTTAGGCACAGAAGTTTCCCACGGAAGCAGTCGGTCGTTGTCCTTTTGGGATGGAGCTTTATCTAGCTTAGCTACATTCTCTTTAGGTGCAGATTTTTCAGCCGCTGGTTTTGTGGGTTTAACCACCGGTTGCTGCTCTAATGACTTGCTTGCAGGTTTATCAGCTACCTTATCCAACGATGACTGTTTTGCCCGCTCAGGCCGTTGACTGTTGTTATCAGCTGGTTTTGTTTCTGCTTTATTGCCATCGACATCTGGTACATCAACAGCCTGCGTATTGTGGCTCTGACCTTGCTCGCGATTGTTTTTTGAACGCCGTTTGCGTCTGCGCCGACGTGGTGTAGCAACTCCATCACCTTGCTGAGTTTGCTTTGTCTGACTGTCCTGATTGGTGGTTTTCTGCTGATCCTGATCTTGTTTTCGAGATTGATTCCGGATAGATTTGCCAGGATTGCTCTGTTTACGGCCACCGTTATTACTATTACCGTCACGACCACCTGATTTACGGTTACGGTCATTCTGACGACCTCGGGTATCACGAGAATTCCGATTCCGGTTCCGATTCCGGTTGTTCTGATTGCGGCCTGAACCGGAACGGTTAGATCTTCTGTTTCTGGTTGGTTGTTCAGTTTTTACTTCTGGTGTGCCTACAAATAAACGCTTTATGAATCCGAATAAACCACCTGAAGATTTTACTTTAGGTGTTGTTTGTGCAGAGGGCTTAGGTGCCGGGGCAGGCGTGGCAGGAACGACCGTTGTAACAGCTGGCCTTTCTGCTTCAGATTTACTGGACATCTTTAATGCATCTTCAAGCAAGTCGTCCTTGGGTGTGGATAGCTTATAGCTGGCACCAGAATTTTCTGGCTCGAGTACCTGGTCATCACGTACCCTGCGCAAGCTATAGTTAGGTGTTTCCAGATCCGGGTTGGCAATCAGCAGAATTTGTACACCAGTACGACTCTCAATATTCTGAATCCATTCACGTTTTTCATTCAACAGGAAAGTGGCAACATCAACAGGCAGTTCAGAAATAACCTTGGTTGTGCGCTCTTTGCGTGTTTCTTCAGCAAGCAGTCTCAAAATTGCCAGAGCCAGAGACTCAACGCTGCGTACAGAACCTGAGCCACTGCAACGCGGACATACCTGGTGTGCTGACTCACCCAGCGAACGACGTAATCGTTGACGTGACATTTCAAGAAGGCCAAAACGTGAAATCCGACCAATCTGAACACGTGCGCGGTCTGTTCGTACGGCATCCTTGAATCGATTTTCAACTTCTCGCTGGTTCCGATTTGGGTTCATGTCGATAAAATCGATTACCAGCAGACCACCTAAATCACGAAGCCTGCATTGACGGGCAATCTCATCTGCAGCCTCCAGATTAGTTGCCAGTGCTGTCGCTTCAATATCACCTCCCTTGGTGGCACGGGCAGAGTTGATATCAATGGATACCAAAGCCTCAGTATGGTCAATGACTATACTGCCGCCGGAAGGAAGGTTTACTGTATGTGAATAAGCAGATTCAATCTGACTTTCAATCTGGAAGCGTGTAAACAGGGGCACTTCATCTGTATACAGTTTAAGTTTACGTAAGTTATGGGGCATTGCATGCTCCATAAATGCTTTTGCTTCCTCGTAGGTTGCATTGTCATCGATCGTAATTTCACCGATCTCAGAACTAAAATGGTCACGCAGGGCTCTTACAACCGGGCTGCTGTCCTGGTAAATAAGGAATGGAGAGGGTTTGTCTAATACGACCTGCATGATGGACTGCCAGATACCTTTCAGGTATTCCAGATCCCAGCTCAGTTCATCAATGGTGCGCCCGATGCCGGCTGTTCTGACGATACAACTCATGCCTTCAGGCACATCAAGTTCACGTGTTACACGCTGAATCTCCTCACGCTCTTCACCTGAAATACGCCGGGAAACGCCACCCCCGCGAGGATTGTTGGGCATCAGCACGATAAAGCGTCCGGGCAGGCTGATAAAAGTGGTTAATGCAGCACCTTTGTTCCCACGTTCATCTTTATCAACCTGTACAACAATATCCTGGCCCTCTTTAAGGACATGCTTGATATTGATACGGCTGCCCTGTTCGGGCTCGTTAACGAAGTATTCTCTGGAGATATCTTTAAGCGGCAGGAAGCCGTGGCGATCAGAACCATACTCAACAAAGGCAGCATCCAGACTTGGCTCGATCCGAGTGATCTTGCCTTTATAGATATTGGCTTTCTTTTGCTGGCTGGAATCTACCTCAATATCGAGGTCATACAGTTTCTGTCCATCTACGATGGCTACACGCAACTCTTCTTCCTGAGTTGCATTTATAAGCATTCTTTTCATAAGTCCCTACATTCATTCTGTTGGGGACACCTGGCTTATCGAACCTGTAAAACTGGAGTACGGCAGAAAGTCGCCGGTCAGCAGTGTGCTGAGGCGGGGTATAAACATCAAACCGTTTGTAATCAACTGCTGGCATTCAGCAGACCCTTATTAGTTACAGATTCGTTAAGGAGAGAGCGACCGGGCGCAAAAGCGTATCCCGGTATCACTTCACCAGCCAGATGGCCGATACGATCTCCTCAGAGACCAAACAAGCTGACCGCTTTTGCGGTCAGTCAAAAAACCTAATTTGCCTTGCGGCATAAATAGCGCATTTAATGGTGCGCAGGTACCTAATATAACAGCCGAACAGTCACTCAGCAACTAATTGATTCCGGAGCAGTTTCTGCTATTGCTATGTCAGATAAACATGTCAAACACAGCGCACGTCTGGTAACAGTTGACTCTGAGTCAGCAAAACGACGCGTGGACAACTTTTTGCTAAGTGAGCTTAAAGGGCTGCCTAGATCACGTATTTACAGCATGATTCGAAAGGGTGAGGTAAGGGTCAATAAAGGTCGTACGCGCGCTGCCTACAAACTGGCTGAAGGAGATATTGTCCGTATACCGCCTGTCAGTAAATCACCGGTTATGACAGATAAAAGCTCAGACGGTGCCAAATCTGATTGGATTCTCCGGCATATCTTGCATGAAGATGACTGCCTGCTGGTTCTGGATAAACCCTCCGGTCTGGCTGTCCATGGCGGCAGTGGCATCAGCCTTGGGGCAGTTGAATTACTTCGCGCCAGCCGACCGGATTGTCATTACCTGGAACTGGTCCATCGTCTTGACCGTGAAACGAGTGGCTGTTTGTTGCTGGCCAAAAAACGCAGCGCTCTCCGTCGTATGCATGAACTATTTCGTGAAGGTAAAGTTGAGAAGGTATATCAGGCATTGCTACTAGGTGAATGGCAAGGTGGAGACCGCGAGGTTGATTTGCCCCTGGTTGTTAACAACAGAAAAAATGCCGAACGCTTTGTTCGGCCTGGCAATGGAGGTAAAGCCTCATTAACACGCTTTTATCCGGAAGAGTATCTAGATGACGCTGTACTGGTAAGGGTAGAGCTACTTACGGGTCGTACGCACCAGATCAGGGCTCACGCAGCAGCTATTGGTCATCCTGTTGCAGGTGATGAGCGCTATGGAGAAGGCACTGGTATTCCTGTCGGGCTTAAACGTCTTTTTCTACATGCAGGCACATTAAGCTTTATACACCCAGGCACCGGTAAACGTGTGCGTTATACGTCACCACTCGACCCGGCCTTGCAGAAGCTGGTAACGGGGCTTGAACGTACCTGACGGGACACATCTGAAGCTAATGATCCAATAGCTTAATCCCGGCTCTTTGCAGGGCATCTGCTACCCAGATTAGTGGCAAGCCGATAAGAGCAGTTGGGTCCTGATTTTCAACAGATGCAAACAAGACGGTGCCCAGTCCTTCAGAACGGAAACTACCTGCACAATCCCATGGCTGATCTTTCTTAAGGTAGGCATTTATAGTTGCAGGGGTAAGTTCACGGAAATGCACAGTAGTGAGATCCACGTAGATTTCATTAAAGTTCGCAGCTTCGGCCCTGATACAAACAGCTGTATAGAAAATAACCGTCTTGCCAGAGCATTGTTCCAGTTGGCTTGTAGCTGTTGCATGATTGCCTGGTTTACCCAGCACTGTGGCGCCAAGTGCTGCTACCTGGTCACTACCAATAATAACGGCTTCTGGGTTATCAATTGAAATAATGGCTGCTTTTTCACATGCCAGTCTGCAGGCCATGGACTCCGGCTTCTCCTGAATATGGGGTGTTTCATCAATGTCCGGTGCAACTGTCGCAAAATCATGGGTTAAACGCTCCAATAGCATACGTCGGTAGGGTGAACTGGAGGCTAATATTAATTTGTTTGAAGGCATGGGCATTTAGGCTGTAGGCTAATTTAATGACAGTATTTCAGGGTGTTCAGGCAGTTTCTGTAACAAAATTTTGTGATATCATACGCCGGTTATGCTTACCGATCACATCGGGATCCCACAATTACGTGATTTAGCCAGCAGGTCTGAACAGGTCAATAACTCGATTAGGGTAACTGACATGCCTCGACTTGCTGAATTGTTACATCCCGATATTGAGCCTGCTGATAAAGCGTTAGAGGTAAAAATTAAGTTTCTGGGGGGGCCACAAGGTGCTTTACAAGACTTCCCAGTCATACAAGGTCACCTAAAAGGCTCCTTGGATATACATTGTCAGCGCTGCCTGGGGCCACTAGCCTGGCCGGCGGATATTAAATTCCGCCTAACAGTCATTGGTTCAATAGGAGATTTAGATAAGGTCGCAGAACCTTTTGATGCCATAGTTGCAGGTGAACATGGTATGCAATTGAAAGATGTACTAGAGGATGAGTTGCTCGGAAGCCTGCCACTTGCCCCTATGCATGCAGATATAACAAATTGCGCATCAGCTATAGGCGTAGAATTTATAGAAAATGATATTGAGTCATCGGTACCTGATTCAGATACTAATAGGCCGTTTGAGGGTCTTGCGGGTTTATTAAAACCTGATCATTCCTCAGGCAATAACGATTAAACAGATTACTATGAAATTGTTACAGGAGAGGTAACATGGCAGTTCAAAAAAGCAGACGTACGCCGGCTACACGAGGTAATCGACGTAACCACGACAAATTAAAGGGGCCGGCATTGTCAACAGATGCCGTCACAGGTGAGACACATCTTCGTCACAATGTTGGCGCAGACGGGTTTTATCGCGGAAAGAAAATTATTGACACACCTGTTGAGGATGCAGAGTAGGGTACCGGTCTGTTACTTAAACGATCAGGATTCAGCCCGCCATCGATAAAAAAGAAGGCTTTCCAGGGTAATACCATGAAGTTTTCATTCTTGTCGAAAGCCGCGGGCTGAACTGTATCTGTAATAAGTAGTTTCTACTGCAAAATTTATAATTGTTTTTAGGGGTTAAGCACTACTAATGGGCACACCTGTTAAAGTTGCAATTGATGCTATGGGTGGTGATGCTGGACCAACGGTCTATGTACCCGCAGCTCAGCAAATGCTTGCAAGCAACCCGTTGCTTGAACTTACCCTTGTTGGGCAACAAGACATTATTAAACCGCTTCTAAATGGCTCTCCTGATCGACTCAAAATAGTTAACGCGAGTGAGGTGGTTGCTATGGATGAACCTCCTGCTGACGCTCTGCGTAAGAAAAAAGATTCATCTTTGCGGGTTGCTATAGATCTGGTAAAAAATGGTAAGGCTGATGCTTGTGTAAGTGCAGGAAACACAGGTGCACTAATGGCGACGGCTCGTTTTGTGCTTAAAACTCTCCCGGGCATTGAACGGCCGGCAATTATGTCCGGATTGCCCACAATCAAGGGTCATGCACACATGCTTGACCTGGGGGCGAATTCCGGATGTACGTCTGATCAATTGTTTCAGTTTGCTGTAATGGGTTCTGTAGTAATCAATATTGTTGAAAATATTTCAAGCCCACGCATTGGCCTGCTTAATATTGGTTCAGAAGGAATTAAGGGTAACGATACAATTCGGCAGGCAGCATTGTTACTGGAAGAAAGCGACCTCAATTATATTGGCTTTGTTGAAGGTACTGATATTTCCAGACATAAGGCAGATGTCATTGTATGTGATGGATTTAGCGGCAATATAGCGTTGAAATCCATGGAGGGAACTGCTCATCTGGTGCGCCATTTTATGAAGCAGGAATTCAAGAACGGCTTGTATGGCCGATTTGCTGCGCTGGTATCCCTGCCGATATTGCGCTCTCTGGCAAGGTCACTTGATCCCCGACGTTACAATGGAGCAAGCTTGGTTGGCCTCAATGGAATTGTTATAAAAAGTCATGGCAGCGCTGACATTATGGCATTCAAACAAGCAATACATACAGCCATAATCGAAGTTGATAAAAACTTACCTGAAAAAATTCATCAACTACTGGTAACACAGGAACACTAAGTGTACTCACGCATTGCAGGCACTGGTCATTATGTGCCAAAAAAAGTATTAACGAACACAGATCTTGAGCAGATGGTTGATACCACAGATGAGTGGATCAAGTCTCGTAGTGGCATTGAACGACGTCATATTGCTGAAGCAGATGAATATACATCTGATCTGGCAGTACAAGCATGCACAGCAGCAATGGAAGCGGCTGCAGTAGGCCCGGAAGACATTGATTTCATAGTTGTAGGTACAACAACGCCTGATCTGGTTTTCCCAAATGTAGGCACAATAATACAGGCTAAACTTGGTATTTATGGTTGCCCTGCATTTAGCCTTGAAGCAGCCTGCAGTGGCTTTATTTATGCATTAAGTATTGCTGACAAATTTATTGGAACTGGCCAGGCCAAATGTGCACTGGTGGTCGGCGCAGAAACTTTGTCACGCATTACTGACTGGAGTGACCGGTCTACCTGTGTTTTGTTTGGTGATGGTGCAGGCGCTGTTGTGCTGAAACCAGATGAAGATGCTGGCATTATTTCCACACATTTGCGTGCAGATGGTCGTTATAAAGATTTGCTCACAGCCAAAACGGGTGTTTCAGTTCAGCCCGAAGGTGATGCTCTGAGCGACGGTTTTAATGTACAGATGGCAGGCAATGAGATATTTAAGGTTGCTGTTAAAAGTCTTGAGTCCATTGTTGAAGAAACCCTGGATGCTAATGGCATAGATAAAAGTGAACTTGATTGGCTGATACCGCATCAGGCTAATATCCGGATTATTAATGCGACAGCAAAACGTCTGAGCATGCCTATGGAAAAGGTTATCTTAACTGTACAGGACTACGGTAATACCTCTGCTGCCTCTGTTCCTATGGCGCTTGATGTTGCAGTTCGGGATGGGCGAGTGAAACGTGGTCAGCTTTTATTGCTGGAGGCATTCGGCGGTGGGCTAACCTGGGGTTCTGCTTTGTTACGTTATTAACAGCACACTATCGTTGAGTAGCAAAAACCAAAAGAAACACCGCCCAGGCAGTTGGAGCGCTGCTTACAAACTGATGGCAGGTCCTTTGCTAGCCATAGTGGTGTTTTCCATACTTCCAGAAACATACCTTAATGCTCTAGGTAACCCCGTAGTGTTGCCTGAAAATGCACGTATGGTTGCAGCTATCGCTACCTTAATGGCAGTGTGGTGGCTAACGGAAGCCACATCAGTTTATGTCACTGCATTGTTACCGCTGGCATTGTTTCCTCTGACCGGGATAGCCGATATAAAGACAACAGCTACCTCTTATGGCAACCCCATTGTCTACCTGTTTCTTGGTGGGTTTATTCTTGCACTTGCACTGGAACGCTGGGGACTGCATAAACGTCTGGCTCTGAATGTATTGGCAATGGTGGGTGGCAGGCCACGGACAATTGTCGGCGTGTTTATGGCAATTTCAGCAATACTAAGTATGTGGGTTACCAATACAGCAACAACTATCATGTTGCTGCCTGTTGCTATCAGTGTCATTGCAATGATGCCCGGTGATGACCTGGCAGATAATTCTGCAGACAGTCCCTTCGCGCTCTGTTTGTTACTAGGTATTGCTTATGCAGCTTCCATTGGTGGTATGGGTACCATTATTGGTACTGCACCTAATATCTTTGTTGTGTCCTTTTTAAGTGAACATCTCAACAAGGATATAGGTTTTCTTGAGTGGATGCGTTTTGCAGTGCCCATAGTTATCATCTTGGTGCCAATTACCTGGGTTGTATTGACATACTTTATCTATCCGGTTGATACGGAGGAGATTGCTGGAACAACAAAACTTCTGAAATCCAAAAAGGCTAAATTACCACCTCTGCAAAAAGGCGAGGTTCTAACACTGCTGGTTTTTATTCTTACCGCTTTAGCATGGGTATTACGGCCACTGTTAAATCGTCTTGAATTCGCTGGACATCAACCCTTAACAGGTCTAACTGATGCCGGTATCGCAATTATTGCAGCTATTATTCTGTTTATATGCCCGGTTAGTTTGCATCAGCGAAAATTTTTAATGGACTGGCAAACTGCCGCCAAATTGCCCTGGGGGTTACTTATTTTATTTGGTGGCGGTCTGGCACTGGCCGCCCGTTTGTCGGACAGTGGCTTTAGTAACTACCTTGGTAACTTAGCAGGTGGCTTTGCCGGGCTGCCCGAATGGATGGTCGTAATGCTTTTGATATCAGTTGTAGTATTTCTGACGGAACTAACCAGCAATACAGCAACCACAGCTACATTTGTACCGGTTATTCTGGCCGTGGCGGTAGGGCTGCAGTTACCACCACTCATGTTAATACTGCCAGCTACACTGGCAGCCAGTTGCGCATTTATGTTGCCAGTAGCCACCCCACCAAATGCGATTATTTTTGGTTCTGGTTATCTAAGAATCAGCCAGATGTCTCGTGCTGGTTTCTGGCTGAATCTTGTGGCAATAGCACTGATTACACTGGCGACCTGGGCTATTATTTTGCCGGCTATGGGTTTGGATTACTAAAGAACCTGATTGCTCACTGGGTTCTCAAGCTGTAACTGGGATATAACTAAACCAAACAACAAGGCCGCAGCAAAGCCACGGCCTTATTGATACTAATGGTTACGGAACTTACTTGCTCTGTGAGCGCTGGAACATTCGATCAACCTTCTCATTGGTCGCGTCACAGCAGGTGATACCTTCTGCAGCTACTGACAATGCTTCATCAGCAGTAACCTGCGCATTTTCAGCCGCCTGCAGAGCAGCAGTAGAATTTGCATTAGCCGCCGCGACTTCCTGTTCAAGCAGGTCAACGCGTGTTTTCAATGCGCCAATATCGCTCTGCATACCGGTACAGCCAGTTGCTGTGACCATAACAAGCGCTACTACACATCCCTTGAATGCAGTCTGAATTTTACTGTCCATCGATAATCCTCAATTACTAAAATGCCATCAAAGCTTTCGCTTACACGGTTTACAATCAATATTGATTACTGGGGCGATAATGTCCGAATTATTGTTAAAGAGCAACTCTATTGATATGGCCAAGCCTATATTTTTCAAGCTTTTAAACAAGCCTGCTAAATATAATTCTCTAATTATCTGAATTTCTGGGCAGGCAGGTTGGGAGAGGGGTTGTCAGCACAATCAATCTGTATATAATCACATACCTGTTTATTCATACAGGTATGTGATATGACAACGCTCACAGCTCGACAAACAGAGGTTCTTAACTTTATACGTGGCTGTATTCAAGATTCCGGTATGCCACCAACTCGTGCTGAAATAGCCAAAGAGCTTGGTTTTCGCTCCGCTAACGCGGCTGAAGAGCATCTGCGGGCGTTACAGCGCAAAGGGGCTATTGAGCTCATACCAGGAGCTTCACGTGGCATTCAGATAAAAGCATCACCAATGGACGCTCTAGGGCTGTCTGCAGGCCCTTTAGAAGCAGGTTTGCCTTTGATTGGCCGGGTTGCAGCCGGTAATCCAATCCTGGCAGAGGAGCACATAGAAGATCATGTGCGTATTGACCCGGCAATGTTTAATCCGATACCGCATTACCTGCTGAGAGTCGAAGGCATGAGCATGAAAGACATAGGAATCCTTGATGGTGACCTCGTTGCCGTGCATCGTACACCAGAGGTCCGTAACAGACAGGTTATTGTTGCCCGGCTTGATGATGAAGTTACCGTAAAGCGTTACCGGCAAGTTGGGAAAACCGTATGGTTAATGCCTGAAAATGAAGAATTTGAACCCATAGAAGTGGATCTTGCGGAACAGCACCTGATGATTGAAGGGGTGGTCGTAGGGTTATTACGTAACGGCATCCCTTTCCGGCATTAAGCGAGCATTACCTTTCGGCATTACATTCTTTGGTTGTTTGCAGGCTTTATTATGAGCCCTATAACCGTCTTTATCTAAGACGGTGTTTCACACTATGACGTCAGTGTCGTAGTCTTCAAAATCTACTAATGCTTCATGCCTGCGTTTTCGTTCCATAATAGCATCAAGTTTGCGTCTGATACGGCCATTTGCATCAACACCTTCTGCTGCTTCTAGTTCTATATCAGCAATTAAAGATTCAACATCAAGTTGAACTGATGCTTCACCAACATTATCAGTGGGCTTCATCTGAGCTTCTATTACTGCAGTTTCAGCAAATGCAGAATCATCAATGGTCTCATTGTCCTTTAAAGGAGTAGCGTTGTTTGTGAGGCTCATATTAGTGTCACCTTTTATAATTTATCTTACGTCCGTGGTTGATTTACTGTCTTAAAACTATGTCGTTATGTAAGCTAAAGAAACCTAGAGAATTCTTATAGACGCTCTTTGGGGATCTGACAAGGCACTGGTGCTAATAGATATTGGAATTGTGACTCAGGTCACAATTTGCACTGAAAAACAGGTGAGAAAAGGCGCAACCTTTGATACTAAAACGCTTTCAGAGGGTTACTAATCTGCAGAATTCACTAGAGTACAAGTTTGTTCATTTCAAAAATCGGCAACAACAGGGCAATCACGATGGACAGTACGAGAATGCCCATAAAGATAATCATGCCGGGTTCGAGGATGTTAAGTAATGTTCCGATCAACCCATCCATCTCTCTTTCTTGCTGACCTGCAGCCTTAGACAACATTGCTTCTAGCTGGCCACTGGCTTCGCCACTGGAAATAAGATGTATGCATAGCGGTGGAAATTGTTTGGCTTTACCCAGTGAAGTGCCAATGGGGGCGCCTTCCCTGATACGCAGGGTAGCTTCTTCTACTGCTTCACGCATGGGAGTACTGGTAATGACTTCTGCAGATATTTTTAAACCTTCAAGTACCGGCACACCACTGCCGGTCATAATGCTGAATGTTCGCATAAAGCGAGCTGTATTGAGCCCACGCAAAATACGACCAGTAATGGGTATCCGGAGCATAAAGGCATCAAATTGTTTACGTGGCCCTGATTTTTTTAATACTTGCCTGAATGCGAAGACACCTATCCCAATTAGCACAAGAACCAGCCAACCATAACTTTGTAAAAAATCGCTTAATATAATTAATGCAGCGGTAGGCCCAGGCAATTCCTCACCCGTGTTTACGAATACACCAACAACCTTTGGTACCACATAGGTCATCATTAAGGTGACAATGAGCAAACAAAACGTTAGCAACACAATTGGATAAATCATGGCATTGCGTATTTTCTGCACAAGTTCCTGTCGACTCTCGGTGTAATCTGCCAGCCTTTCCAGAACTGCATCTAGATGACCGGACTGCTCACCAGCCCCAACAGTAGCCCGATAAATATCAGGAAAGGCACGTGGAAAATCTTTCAGTCCATCAGCAAAACTAAAGCCTTCTCGTACTCGGGCACGAACACCCAGCACAATGGTCTTCATGCGGGCATTCTCATTTTGCTCACCAACTGCTGCAAGTGCTTCTTCCAGAGGCATGCTGGATTGAACCAGCGTTGCAAGTTGGCGGGTTAATACAGCAAGATCAGATGCTGAGAGTCCGCTGCCCAGTGAAAAAGAACTTTGCCGGGTTGATTCCTTCTGGGCAGATTCAATTACAGTGATAGGCAACAGATCACGATCACGTAGTTGCTGGCGTACCTGACGGGCTGTATCGCCCTCGAGTACGCCATGATGCTGCTTCCCATCAGGGTCAACTGCAGTGTATTCAAATGCACCCATGACTTAGTCGGCCTGAGTCACGCGTAATACTTCCTCAAGGGTAGTGATGCCTTCCTTAACTTTGCTAAGACCCTCATGGCGGATGCTTGGTGAGTGTTGACGTGCATATTCTTCAAGCTCATGTTCACCAGCGCCATCATGAATCATGCGCCGCATATCATCATCAATGGCAACCATTTCATAGATACCACGGCGACCTTTGTACCCCTGATTGGGCTCACCTTCAGCAGGTCGGTAAAGGGTAGGTGGGGCCGCAACATCAGCCCCCAGTAGTTCACACTCATAATCAGATGCTGTGTAGGACTGACAGGTTTCAGCATCAAGCACCCGTACCAGTCGTTGTGCGATAACACCAATCAGGCTTGAAGACAGCAAAAAAGGCTCCACACCCATATCTCTAAGCCGTGTAACTGCACCCACTGCTGTATTAGTGTGCAGGGTTGACAGCACAAGGTGACCCGTAAGGCTTGCCTGTACTGCTATTTCAGCCGTCTCAAGGTCACGAATCTCACCTACCATCACTACATCAGGGTCCTGACGCAAAATGGCGCGTAAACCACGGGCAAAGGTCATATCAACCTTGGTATTCACCTGAGTCTGACCAATCCCGTCAAAGTAATATTCGATCGGGTCTTCAACGGTCATGATATTGCGTGTGTTGTCGTTAATTCTTTCCAGTGCGGCATAGAGTGTTGTGGTCTTACCAGAACCTGTAGGCCCGGTAACGAGCAATATGCCATGTGGTCGATGAATTAGCTGGTCAGTCGTCTTTTGGGTTACGGCATTCATACCAAGACCTTCCAAACTGATACGACCCGCTTGCTTATCTAGCAATCGCAACACCACACGTTCACCGTGACTGGATGGCATTGTTGATACACGTACATCAACAGCACGCCCGGCTATACGTACTGAAATCCGACCGTCCTGTGGTAAACGTTTTTCAGCAATATCCAGCTTGGACATGACCTTAATACGTGAAACTACAAGTGGCGCTACAGCACGTCTAGACTGCAAGACTTCTTTCATTACTCCATCAATACGGAACCGGACTACCAGTCGATTTTCAAAGGGCTCTATATGAATATCAGACGCACTTTCCTTGATAGCAGAAGTGAGGATGGCATTGATGAGCCGAATAATGGGAGCATCATCATCAGCTTCAAGTAAATCTGAAGGTTCAGGGAGATCCTGTGCTACTTGTAGCAGGTCAGTATCATCTTCCAGACCTTCAACCATTTGCCGGGTGTTGTTGCCTTCACTTTCATAGATTTGCTGTAACAGTTCTTCAAACTTGTCTGCATCTACAAGCTCCATTGCCAGTGTGACACCTATGATTCTGCGTACCTCCGAAAGAGAAGAGGGTGAAGAACCACGTTTAACAATTGCTTTCAGGCTACCATCTTCGGCATTCGTAACAATCACGCCATGACGGCGTGCGAAACTGAAAGACAAGGGAGGCGCATTCCGTTCCAATGAATCAACCACAGAACTGCTTGAGGGTTCAGGCAAAGGTATGTCTGTTTCGATGCCCAAACTATCGCTGTCCCCAGGGGTAGCCATTATTCGGCCCCGGCATCACTTTCAGTTGTAGCTTCAGGTTTGGGTGTTTGCAAGGTGCGCAAATCAATTACCGTTGTTTCAGGCGAACCTTCTTCCTCACGGGTATCAGTATCTTCCTGAAGTCCATTTAATGCTTCTTCTGGTTCCGCTTGTGGCAAAGTACGTAAATCTAAAACAGGTGCTTTTTCTGAACTTAGTTCAGGCAAAACTGGCAGTGACATATCCTGAATTAAGGATCGGCCCTTGTCCCTTTCAGCCAATTGCATATTACGGATTGTTCGATACTTTGCATTGGTTTCATAAGCAGTTTCAACATTATCACGCAGAATTGTTGGTTTGATAAAAATCATCAAATTAGTCTTAACGACTTCAGTTCGGGTCGCTCGAAATAGTGCGCCAATCAGTGGAAGGCTGCCAAGTATGGGTACACGTTGTTCTACATCCCGCATTTCATCCTGAATAAGGCCGCCAAGCACCAGGGTACCGGCATCATCAACTATGACTGATGTCGTGATAGTTCGGTTATTAGTGATCAAATCAACTGCTGCTGTACTGCTTGCAAGGCTGGAAACCTCTTGATCAATTTCCAGTAAAATAGCATCTCCTTCATTGATCTGAGGGGTTATTTTAAGTGTTAACCCAACCTGTTCACGTTCAACGGTCTGGAAAGGATTAACCGAACCGTCTGCACTACCGGTATTGCTATAACTACCTGTGACAAAGGGCACTTCCTGTCCGACATTAATCTCAGCTTCTTCATTATCCATCGTTACCAGTGTTGGAGTAGCCATGATATTAGTGTCAGCATCAGCCTCCAGCGCTTGAATCAGGCCCACAAAGCTCGTGCCAGAGTCAGACACACTACCAATACCGAAATTGGCGCCACTCGCTAATGCACCGGCAACTTTTTCAACAGATTCATCAATAACGCCGGCCAACCCGACAATACCGGGAGTGACATTGGGAAAATTAGTTGCTGCTGCAATTGTGCCCTGGTTATAGACTGCCCAGGTAATTCCAAGTTCGGCAGTTTTTTGTGCTGATACCTCAACAATGATGGCCTCGACCAGAACCTGGGCACGGCGTATATCAATCTTATCGATAACACCCATCATTGCCCGCATGGTTTTAGGTGGAGCAGTAATTACCAGTGCGTTGGTCTGCTCATCGGCCCAGATGGTTATATCTGTGGCTGACTGGGGACCCGCCTCGAGACCGCCGGAGGAGCGGTTGTATTGGGTTTCAAGTTTGGTGGCCAGATCCAGAGCATCTGAATAACGCAGGTAACGTACGCGGGTATCACCACCGTCCTCAAGTGGTGTATCTAAATGCGCTATCAGTGTACGTAACCGTAATCGATCTGCTTTATCACCACTAATCAGTATGCTGTTAGTGCGCTCATCAGCAACAACAGTCGTGCTGCGTCCAGCATTTTCAGCACCCGTACCTTGTTGCAGTGAGCTCACCACACGTACCGTTTCTGCTGCTGAAGCATGATTTAAACGTATAACTTCGTACTCTTCATCACTGGACTGATCTATACGACGAATAATAGACATGATCCGGTCAACATTGGCAGAGCGGTCTGAGATAATGAGCATATTAGAAGCAGGGTGGGCAGCAAGATGCCCGTACTGTGGGATCAGTGGTCGCAGGATAGGCACCAACTGAGCTGCAGCTACATTTTTGACCTGTACAATTTTGGTGACAATGTCGTCAGCACGACGATTACCTGCGGCAGCATCTTCCCAGCCCGGCAATTGGCGTGCATTAGCATCCGGTAAAATTTTAATTACGCTACCGGAAGGGACGGCGACATAACCATAGACCTGCAGGATAGATAAAAAAGCCTCGTAAAAAGCTTCAGCAGACATAGGTGTAGACGACACCATGGTCACCTGGGCCTTAACACGTGGATCAATAATAAAGTTTTTGCCGGTTACAGCACCTACCGCTTCGATAATCTGCTCTATATCGGCATCTTTATAATTAGGGGTTATGGTTGCCTGAGCTAATACCGGCAGTGATTTTGTAGCCAAAAACAGCGTTACTATGCAGGCAATAAACAGTGTTGTGATAGCTCTCATCCGTGAGCGCATAGTTGGGTTCATTGCTGATCCCCTGAAGCAGAATTCATCTGGGTACTGTCTACAGTAACTACCATTGGTTGACCAGCCCTTTCTATAACGACAGTAATCTGCGTTGCAGACCCTATTTCCTTAAAAACTTCCATACCACTTTGCAGATTATTCATAGCCTGGCCATTAACTTCTGTGACCAGATCGCCTGGTCTGAACCCCAGTGCTGCAAATTTACGCCTGTCACGTCCAGGATAAATACGGTAGCCCTTTAGCTCACCATTAGGCATAAATGGCTGCGGCCTGAGTATATCTGTGAATGATGAAGCAGGTTGGTTTGATGTTCTACCGCCTGTAAAACCACCAGAGCGCCGGGCATTTGAGGACTGCATAGGCGTAGACATCTGCTGCCCAAGCGCTTGACTGAGTTTTGGTAGCCGCAGTGTTTCAAGTGCACCAGCACGGTTTAAAATAACACGGTCTGCATGTACTTCGTGTAATACAGCGCCCCCGGGAAGCCTGTCCTTTAGAAAATAAACTTCACCTTTCCCTTTACCGTCCGCAATTATGGCATGTGCCATTGCTGGATCATCTGCTGCAATTGCACCATGAAGTTTCAGGTTAAGCCGTGTTTCAGGTGCATCTAAAGTAGCAGTAATGACAGGTTCTGCTCCGGGTACACCAAATAAATGAGCAGCAGTGATTACTCCAAAGTCTGTTTGGCCAGAGGCATTAATTGGCCTTGAAGAACTGGGTGTAGTTGGGACTTTAACGCGCCAGTCAAACTCATCCTGTTGAGGCAGTAGAACCCATACCAACTTGGACAAATACCAGGCAAGCATAATAACTAACACGATAGAGCTGATATGCGGCAAATTCTGATTGGCAGAATTTACCCAGTGGCTTGCTGGTTTAGCCTTAATGAAATCGATTTTATGTATAAGATCCATACCATTCGGACTTTAATAGGTTTTTCCGTTTGATTCAGTTAGCTGTGTCCAGGATGGCTCAATTTAGCGAATTTTGTTAAATGTGACCAAACGTCGCCAAACGGACCAGAGGTAAGAGCCGATGATTTATTTATTATCATAGTCAATGGCTTGCGGTACTTTCAAAGAAATATTCTAATAAACGGCACTGCAATACCCACCTTAGTATTGTGCATCTGCAGCTAACAGAGACATTCTAAGGAATCATGTGAATGACCAATACTGACTAAAGCATGCGCGGTTCATGTGATGATTTGCCTAAACGCTGTAGAATGATTCCAGAATTAATAGACACTGTATGGGCCCCTAAAACACATGCCTGAAGAAGAAAAAAAGGAATTCCTGGAGTCCCCTGATGAGGAACGTGGACTTGTAGTTGAGGAATCCAGGCCTGAACTGAAAAAGCCACCGCTTTATCAGGTTCTGCTGCTTAATGATGATTACACACCGATGGATTTTGTAGTAGAGGTTCTGGAAATGATCTTCAGTATGGATAGACAAAAAGCCACACGGGTCATGCTTGAGGTTCATACCAAAGGTAAGGGCCGCTGCGGTGTCTTCACATATGAAATTGCTGAAACAAAGGTGGCACAGGTTGGCAGTTACGCTCAACAACACCAGCACCCTTTATTATCAACTCTTGAGGAGATCTGAACTCGATGTTAAGCACAGAACTTGAGTACTGTCTAAATGAAGCTTTTGAGCATGCCCGCACTAGTCGACATGAATTTATAACAGTCGAGCATCTGCTTCTTGGGATATCTGATATTCCCGGTGTCGTTGAAGCATTGCGTTCTTGTGGTGCTGATCTGCCACGATTACGTAAAGATTTGCAGGATCATATTGATGAAACCACACCACATCTGGGAGGTGATGCTGAACAGGAGGTTGCTCCTACTCTTGGTTTTCAACGTGTATTACAACGAGCGGTTTATCACATCCAGTCCAGCGGAAAAAAAGAAGTAACCGGTGTTAACGTACTTATAGCTATTTTTGGCGAGAAACAAACACATGCAGTGTATTTACTGGGAATTCAGGAAATCAGCCGACTCGATGTTGTTAACTTTATCTCGCATGGCTTTACAAAATTAAACGAGGGCGAACTCGAAGATGGTGCTTCAGATGATGCAGCAGAACTGGAAGGAGAGGCATCTAAAAGTGCACTGGATCAATTTACAACCAACCTAAATGAAAAGGCCAAAGAAGGAAAAATTGACCCTCTCATAGGTCGCGACGCTGAAATACAACGCACGATTCAGGTTCTGTGCCGACGACGAAAAAACAACCCACTTTATGCAGGTGAATCAGGCGTAGGAAAAACAGCTCTGGCGGAAGGTCTTGCCAAGCGTATTACTGATGGTGACGTACCCGACATACTAACTAATGCCACTATCTATTCATTAGACATGGGTTCGCTACTCGCAGGCACCAAATACCGAGGTGATTTCGAAAAGCGTATGAAAGTCATTCTTTCTGAACTCAGCAAGGACCCTGGCGCTATTTTATTTATCGACGAAATTCATACCGTTATTGGTGCGGGTGCAGCATCAGGAGGTGTACTTGATGCATCTAACCTGATCAAACCTGTACTGGCAAATGGTGAATTACGTTGTATAGGCTCCACAACTTATCGTGAATATCGGCATATTTTTGAAAAGGATCATGCTTTGGCTCGGCGCTTCCAGAAAATTGATATAGATGAGCCGAGTATCGAAGAAACAGTGGACATCTTAAAAGGCTTGCGCTCCCGCTTCGAGGAGCATCATGAAGTGAGCTACAGTGATGAAGCTATGCAGGCCGCTGCTGAGCTCTCTGCAAGACACATAAACGAACGTCATTTGCCGGATAAAGCAATTGATGTAATTGATGAAGCAGGAGCCAGCGTACGCCTGATGAAGGCTGCTGACAGGCCGAAACTAATTGATGTGGCAAATATTGAGGACATTGTTGCACGTATAGCGCGTATTCCTCCCAAGAGCGTCTCAGCCTCAGACCGGAACCTGCTGCGCAATATTGAACGTGACCTCAAACTTGTTATTTTCGGGCAGGACAAAGCTATAGCCACATTATCATCAGCAATCAAAATGGCACGCTCAGGCTTACGTGAAGAAGAAAAGCCTGTAGGTGCATTTTTGTTTGCAGGCCCCACCGGTGTAGGCAAAACAGAAGTCTCACGTCAACTGGCCTATTGCCTTGGTATTGAATTAATACGCTTTGATATGTCGGAATACATGGAGCGCCACACTGTTTCACGTTTAATAGGCGCACCACCTGGCTACGTTGGCTTTGACCAGGGTGGCTTATTGACTGAAGCCGTTAGTCGCAATCCTCATGCAGTACTGTTACTTGATGAAATAGAAAAAGCCCATCCAGAAGTTTTCAACCTGTTATTGCAGGTTATGGATCACGGCACGCTGACCGATAATAATGGACGCAAGGCTGACTTTCGTAATGTGATTATGATCATGACAACAAATGCCGGAGCCCGTGAAATGAGTCGCTCATCAATGGGATTCACTCAGCAGGATCATGCCAGTGACGGCATGACGGCACTCAATAATTTGTTTACACCTGAATTCCGTAATCGTCTCGATTCAACAATTCAATTTGAACCGCTGGACAAAGACTCCGTATTACGTGTTGTTGATAAGCTGATTGTTGAATTGGAGGCACAACTAGAATCCAATAATGTAACCCTTGAACTGGAGGATGCCGCACGTAAATTAATTGCCAGCGAAGGTTACGACCCAAAGATGGGTGCACGGCCAATGGCACGCGTTATTCAGGAGAAAGTCAAACGACCACTGGCTGAGAAGCTATTGTTTGGTGATCTTGTCGATGGGGGGCATGCAATCATTACGGTAAATAGCGATGGTGAACTTGAACTGCAATCCTTTGCGGAACCCAAGAAGATTGAGCATAAAGCCAGTAAGCCAGACGCACGATCATCTGTATAAGCTTATTTGAATAGTTTGATCTATAGCAGGTCTATTAAGAAGGCGCAGTATAAGCGGGTTATTTAACGTGACCGGTAAATAATACGTCCCTTGCTGAGATCATAAGGTGTCAGCTCCACGGTCACGCTATCGCCCGTCAGGATGCGAATATAGTGTTTGCGCATCTTTCCTGAAATATGAGCCGTAACTATATGGCCATTTTCCAGTTCAACCTTGAAGGTCGTATTGGGCAGGGTGTCTACGACAATGCCGTCCATTTGTATGGCTTCTTCCTTTGCCATCGGTTTTAACTATCTCTCTGTATTGCTTAGTAGTGGGCGGGCGCATTGTGCAAGAACCCGGAGACCTAAGCAAGCTGAATAACATACCGGATTATGCCCGCCACGTGGATTAAGCCTCTCGGTGCCTGATCAGACCATCCAATATGGACTTTTTTGGAGCACAGAAGGTGAATTGAGTTGAAGCCTGTGTATTGTCTGCCAGCCGCTTTAAAAAGGCCTGACGTGGAATTTCAACCATACCAAGTGTAGTGAGATGAGGTGAGCTAAGCTGGCAGTCAATGAGACTAACACCTGCTTGTGGACAGAGCTCAGCCAATGCTGTTAGCGCAACCTTGGAACCATTACTGATAGTGCTGAACATTGACTCACCGAAAAACAGCTCACCAAGCCGTATACCGTAAATACCTCCAGCTAGTTTTCCCTTAAACCAGCATTCTATGGAGTGGGCATAGCCTAATTCATGCAAGGATGTATAGGCGGCTAGCATTTCAGCCGTTATCCAGGTGCCATGATCCCCACGGTTCTGCGCACAGCCTTTTACAATACGGGCAAAACAATTATTAACTGAATATTCCCAACCACCTCGTCGGAGCATGCGAATCAGGCTGCGTGACTTGTGAAATTGCACCGGCTCTAAAACAGCTCTTGGGTCGGGAGACCACCATAGGATGGGCTGGCCAGCATTGAACCAGGGGAAAATTCCACGTGTGTATGCAGCTATCAGCCGCTCAGGAGAGAGGTCACCCCCAATAGCCAGCAGGCCATCAGGGTAACCCAGCGCTACACCCATAGTAGCTGGGTCCGGAAATGAATCCACTGGGTCTTCCGGCCTGATAGCTTGCAACCGAAACCCCATTAGTCTGGCTCCCTGCGATAGGGCACATGCCCTTGAACCGTATCTATGTATTCATCAATGTGTACACGCTCTTGATCCAGGTATTCATCAATTGCTGCCGCAAATTGAGGCTGAACCAGCCAATGAGCCGACCATGTTTGCGTCGGCACAAATCCACGGCTGATTTTGTGTTCACCCTGGGTGCCAGGTTCAAAATATTGCAGACCCTGTTGTATACAGTAATCAATTCCCTGGTAATAGCAGGTCTCAAAATGCAGGCAATCTATAAATTGATTTGCACCCCAGTAACGACCATACAATGTTGTATCACTACGAAAGCAAATTGCTGTAGCTACTAAATCAGCGCCTTTAAAACCCATGAATACCACAAGGTTATCGGGCATCTTTTGAGCAATAAGCTCAAAGAATTGCTGATTTAGATAGGGCATACGACCGTGACGCAAAAAGGTTGCCGTGTACAATGGCATAATGCGCTCCCAGTCCTGCGCATCAAGTTCATTCCCATTGCGCACCTCAAAGTGAATGCCGCCATCCCGAATCCGTCGTCTTTCACGTCGGGTTTTCTTGCGTTTTGATGAGGTGAAAGTATCCAGGAAAGCAGCAAAATCCACATAGTTCCTGTTTTGCCAGTGAAACTGACAATCTTTACGTAACAATAGCCCGTGATTTTTTAGAATCGTGGTTTCACTCTCCAGTGGAAAAAGAACATGCAAAGAAGAGGTATTAATGTTAACTGCCAGCTCTATGGCAGCACTGAGCAGTGCACCCCGAACATTATCTGATGAATCAGTATTGGGCCTGACCAGCAAGCGAGGTCCGGTAGCAGGGGTAAAAGGTATAGCTGCAACGAGCTTGGGGTAATAGTGCTGCCCGACCTGCTCATAGGCACGGGCCCAGGCAAAGTCGAATACAAACTCACCCTGTGAATTATTTTTAAGATAGAGCGGCATAGCACCGAGCAATTCACCCGTAGCTGACTCGCACAAAATCGGGTAGGGCAGCCAACCTGTATCTTTGCTTGCACACCCTGATTCTTCAAGCGCACTCAGGAACTCATGACGCATGAAAGGATAGTTATCACTTAGCAACCTGTTCCAGTCTTCCGGCAGGACAGTTTGAATAGATTCACATACCCGGGTGCGCATTGTTACTTATGTAATCATGTATTTAAAAGCACATTGCTAATTACTGACCTGAATCCAGCGTCTGAGCATCAAGGTATTTTTCTGCATCCAGTGCAGCCATACAACCGGAACCGGCTGAGGTTATTGCCTGTCTATAAACTTGGTCTGCCACATCACCCGCTGCATAGATGCCAGCAATACTGGTGGCCGTTGCATTGCCTTGCAACCCAGACTCTACGGTGATGTAACCATTTTGCATATCCAATTGGCCATCAAATAAACCTGTGTTAGGCGAATGACCTATTGCAATGAAGGCTCCGGTTACAGAAATGTCACGTGTTTTCGAGGAATCCTTAGTATGTTTCAGGCGTAGCCCCGTAACACCACTGTCATCACCAAGTACTTCATCGACAGCATGATCCCAGATAATTTCAATATTGCCACCCTCACCGGTTTTTGCCAGCAACTGGTCCTGCATAATTTTTTCACCACGGAACGAGTCACGTCTATGGATCACTGTAACTTTGGCAGCAATGTTTGATAAGTACAGCGCCTCCTCAAGTGCTGTATTACCACCACCCACAACTGCAACTTCCTTATTTCGGTAAAAGAAACCATCACAAGTGGCACACGCTGAAACACCTTTACCCTTGAAAGTGTCCTCACTAGTAAGACCGAGGTAACGGGCAGTTGCGCCAGTTGCAATAATCAATGCATCACAGGTGTATACCCCGGAGCCGCCTTTAAGCACAAAAGGGCGCTGGCTCAGAGAGGCATCATGGATATGGTCATTAACCAGCTCGGTATTAAATCGCTCTGCATGTTCGCGCATCTGCTCCATGAGGCCCTGACCCTGGAGCCCCTCAACGCCTCCTGGCCAGTTGTCCACATCAGTGGTGGTCATGAGCTGACCGCCTTGCTCCATGCCCGTTATCAGTAAGGGCTTGAGGTTAGCGCGCGCTGCATAGACTGCAGCTGAATAGCCTGCCGGGCCTGAGCCCAGGATGATCAATCGGGAGTGCCGGGATTGGCTCATGTATACTTAATCCTGCTTCGGTTAATGGGTTTGACTGAAGATTGTACTGAATGATTGTTGTTTCGTATTCTCTGGCTGGTAGCTTAATGCCAAACCCGAAAAGACGGTATAGTTTAGGTGATTGTTGTTAGCGAGCAAAGCTTGCTATAGCCCAATTAGCATCATCATGTGGCCAGTCATACTGGGTTTAGACTTGCTTTTCCTGATCCGGTGCGATACCAAATAGAGTTATATACAGTTAAACGGACTAACTGGCAGGGGTAAAAACGTGGCTAAGGCAGCTCAACTTGGACGGCAGGGCTCCACGGCATCTTCAGCGGTTACCCGCTCGGTGCGTGAATCAGCGCTATGGGTTTTTGGTGCCATAGCCCTGATTTTATTGCTGGCGTTGCTGACTTACCATCCGGATGACCCAGGCTTTAGTCATACAGGCACCAGTGCAACAACGTTGCATAATCAAATCGGTTTGGCGGGAGCCTGGTTTGCCGATATTGCTTTTTACCTTAGCGGTATGCCGGCCTACCTCTTTCCGGTAATAACAATGGCTGCGGGGTGGATGTTATTTTCCGCTCGTAAGACAGACGAACCATTAAACCGTACTGTTATTTCTTTACGTACCTGCGGATTTCTTCTGGCGCTAGTCACCAGCTGTGGTCTGGCAACCCTGCATTTTTCTACCCCTGAATTACGTGAAACAACGGGCGGTGTGCTGGGTCAGATGGTTGGGCAGGGACTGAAATCTGGATTGGGTGAGCTGGGTGCCACGTTATTAATGCTATCAGTCTGGTTGGCTGCCATTTCACTGTTTACAGGGTTGTCATGGCTAGGAGCCATGGACTGGATTGGCAAGCAGATATTCAGATTCATAGACTGGCTGACTATGCATATCAACCAGCTACAGGAGCGGATGCAGACACGCAAACTAAAGATGCAACGGCAGGCCTCTGTCCAGGTTAAACGTGAAAAGGTAGAAAAGCGTGTCCGCAAAGCCAAACCAAGAATAGAACCCGCCTTTAAGGCACCCGAAAAAAGTACGCGTGCAGAAAAAGAACGCCAGGTACCCATGTTTGACCCACCAGTTGCCGGTACTTTACCGCCTTTGTCGCTACTTGATGACCCACCGGAAAGGCCGCCGGGTTACTCTGAGGAAGCACTCGAAGGGATGTCACGGCTGGTGGAACTCAAGTTGCAGGACTTTGGTGTGGATGTTGAAGTTGTGGCCGTTCATCCAGGTCCTGTTGTTACACGCTTTGAACTAAACCCAGCTGCTGGCGTCAAAGTCAGTCAGATTAGCAACCTGGCCAAAGATATTGCCCGCTCACTTTCCGCAATCAGTGTACGTGTAGTAGAGAATATTCCGGGTAAGTCCTATGTGGGGCTGGAGATACCCAACGAAGCGCGTGAAATGGTAACGCTTGGTGAGATTCTGCGTTCACGTGCTTATGAAGAGCTTCCGTCACCATTAACACTCGCATTAGGTAAAGACATCAGCGGTAAATCTGTTGTTGCCGATTTGGGCAAAATGCCGCACCTGATGATTGCTGGTACCACTGGTTCAGGTAAATCCGTGGGCATTAACGCCATGGTGCTTAGTCTGCTCTACAAGTCAAAGCCTGAGCATGTGCGGATGATCATGATTGACCCTAAGATGCTGGAATTATCGGTGTATGAGGGCATTCCTCACCTGTTGTGTCCCGTTGTTACGGACATGAAAGATGCCGCCAATTCACTACGCTGGTGCGTTGCCGAGATGGAGCGTCGCTATAAATTGATGGCCGCTCTGAAAGTCCGTAACCTAGGTGGCTACAACCGAAAGGTCAGTGCTGCCATCAGTCAGGGGCAGCCTATGCCTGACCCACTATTTCATGGCAGCAGCGAAGATATAGACGGGGCAGAAATCCCGACACTGCAAGAATTGCCTAATATTGTTGTGGTCATTGATGAGCTGGCTGACATGATGATGATTGTCGGCAAGAAAGTTGAAGAATTGATTGCCCGACTGGCACAAAAGGCCCGTGCTTCCGGTATCCATTTAATTGTAGCCACCCAGCGACCATCAGTTGATGTCATTACCGGGCTAATTAAAGCCAACATTCCATGCCGTATCGCCTTTCAGGTGTCAGCCAAGGTTGATTCCCGAACCATTCTGGATCAATCAGGTGCAGAAAACCTGTTGGGCCACGGTGATATGCTGTTTTTGCCGACAGGTGCACCTATGCCCATCAGGGTTCATGGCGCATTTGTTTCTGATGAAGAGGTACAGCGGGTTGCAACTCAGCTGAAAGCTTCCGGTACACCCAGCTATTTAGAAGAGGTGACTACGGGCCCAGCCGCCCCCATACCCGGTTTATCCGGCGAACCCAAGTCCGAGTCCAGTGATGAAGACGACCCCTTGTATGATCAGGCTGTCCAGATTGTCACTGAAACCCGGCGAGCCTCCATATCCGGTGTACAACGCCGACTAAAGATCGGTTACAACCGCGCCGCCCGACTGGTAGAAGCAATGGAGGCTGCCGGTATCGTAGGCCCTATGGAAACAAATGGCGTACGTGAGGTGCTTGTACCACCGCCACCTAAAGATTGATAACCATGCCACTCCACATATTGAAGCTGGTCACAGCACTATTACTGTATGGTTTACTTGGTAGTGCACTGGCAAATCAGGCAGAAACAGATGAGGCTCGTCAGCGCATACAGTCTTTTTTGGACTCAGCTAATCGTTACCACGCAGCCTTCACCCAGCAGCTTGTTGATGCCAGTGGTGATGTTCTGGAGGAGAGCAGTGGCGAATTCTGGTTACAACGACCTGGACAGTTTCGCTGGCATTATGCCCCCCCGATGGAGCGTTTACTGGTATCCAATGGTGAAAAAATATGGCTGTATGACATTGAACTCGAGCAGGTGAGTGTTAGAGCGGCAGACGGGGCACTTGAACAAACACCCGCAGGCTTATTGGTTGCCAGCTCGATGGCACTTGATGACTACCAGCTCAGTATTCGCGAGCGTTCAGGGGAGTTGCTTAATGTGGGCCTTAAACCCCTGAACGGCCAGTCTGATTTTGAGGATATAGTACTGGGTCTTGAAGGCAGCACACTGGTCAGCCTGACCCTTGCAGATCATTTTGGTCAAAATACTATTATTATTTTCAACGATATAGAAATTAATCCAATAATTGACATTAGTATCTTCAATCTCACTTTCCCACCCCACGTGGACATTATTGACCAGACATCAGGAAAATAATGTGACCACGGCACCCGGGAAACCTCAGCTCAACTGGCGACACGTATGGCTTAGTTGTGGCTACCTGTTTGTACTGACGGTTCTTGCATTTGCTTTGTGGCCGTTACTCAACTCACGCACTATGATGATTCCGTATTTTGATAAGTTTTTGCATGCATTTACCTTCATGTTTTTAATGCTTTGGTTCAGCGGCCTGATGTCACGCAACTTTTATTTCAGGTTATTCCTTATCCTGCTCATCTATGGCGCTCTTATAGAATTCTTGCAAAACCTTACGCCTCATAGACAAATGGAGCTCAATGACTTTATCGCTAATGCGATAGGCCTCATTGTCGGCTGGCTACTTGCACGGACGGGTATGGGGAACTGGTGTATATGGGTGGAAAAAAGACTCAATCTCTCATGAGTTTTTCTGACAAACAGCCTGATAGAGGTAAAAAAAGCTGGCGCCCCCTCGCAGACCGCATGCGTCCACAAACAATGGAGAATGTTACAGGTCAGCAACATCTCCTTGGCATCGGCAAACCACTGACAGGGCTTTTGAATGCTGACCCACTGCATTCAGCCATACTTTGGGGCCCCCCCGGCACAGGTAAAACCACCCTGGCAAGACTTGTGGCCAAAAGCGCCAAAGCACGCTTTATTGCACTTTCAGCAGTAATGTCTGGCGTAAAGGATATACGTCAAGCTGTTGAACTAGCGGATAAAAACAGGTCTGAGCACAGTGAGCCCACAGTATTATTTCTTGATGAGGTGCATCGCTTTAACAAGGCTCAGCAGGATGCCTTTCTACCCTGGGTTGAAAATGGCACCCTTATTTTTATTGGCGCAACCACCGAAAACCCTTCATTTGAACTAAATAATGCACTCTTATCACGGGCTCGGGTCTATGTTCTGAAAGCACTGAGTACTGATGACCTCAGCACATTACTAAAACGAGCACTGGTTGACAGTGATACAGGGCTGGGAGACTCATTAACCTGCGCTGATGAGCAACTTGAGCTATTGGCTATGGCAGCAGATGGTGATGGACGACGGGCATTAAACCTCCTGGAACTTGCTGCTGGACTTGCTGATACGGTGAATAGTCCTGAGATTACAGCTGCACACGTTGGTGAGGTTATTAGCGGAGGAGTGCGTCGCTTTGACAGGGGTGGTGATGTTTTTTATGACCAGATATCAGCACTGCATAAATCTGTACGCGGCTCTGATCCAGATGCCAGCCTGTACTGGTTTGCACGAATGCTCGATGGCGGCTGTGATCCGCTATATATAGCTCGAAGAATGGTTCGCATGGCCTCTGAGGATATTGGTAATGCTGATCCCCGAGCCTTGCGTATTACCCTCGATGCCTGGGAAACCTATGACCGACTGGGCAGCCCGGAAGGTGAATTAGCACTCGCACAGGCACTGGTCTTTATGGCCTGTGCTGCCAAAAGTAATGCGGTTTATAAGGCACTCGGGACTGTCGTCAAAGATATAAAGAATACGGGCAGTCATGAAGTTCCGGAACGCTTGCGTAATGCCCCCACCAAACTGGCAAAGAATATGGGGCACGGAAAAGGGTATCGCTATGCGCATAATGAACAAAACCAGTTTGCTGCCGGTGAAAAGTATTTCCCCGATGAAATGGAGCCAAAGCTCTATTATCAACCTGTGGAAGCTGGTTTGGAGTTACAGATAGGGGAAAAGCTTGCTCGTCTGCGTGCCGCAAACCAGCAGGCAAAAAAAGCACCACCAAAATGACCCAAGGGTGGCTCTAAGCGGGCTAAACCCAAAGCAAAGTCAACTATAAGGGGAGGTCGCGGTGTAAACTCTGCATCAAATAACCAACCCGGCATAATGACCACCCATAGATAATGACAGGCAGAGAGTGACTTCATGCTCGATCCAAAACTACTTCGCACTGATATTGACACAGTTATAACCAGCCTCGCACGCCGGAACTTTAGTTTCCCCCGTGATGAATACCTGCAACTTGAGGAAACTCGGAAAACCGTACAAATACGTGCCGAAGAGTTACGTCAGGAACGCAACAGCCGTTCTAAAGGCATTGGTAATGCCAAGGCAGCCGGAGAAGATATACAGCCATTGCTTGCTCAGGTTGAATCGCTGGGCGATGAACTTGAAGCAGCTAATGCCGAACTGAACGAGGTTCAGGCAAAGCTTAATAACCTCTTGCTTGGGCTCCCCAATTTACTGGATAAATCTGTACCTGATGGTGCAGATGAGAGCGCCAATGTAGCAATACGTCACTGGGGTGATATCCCGGCATTTGATTTTTCACCTCTGGATCATGTGGATTTAGCAAACAATCTTGGCTTGCTGGATATGAACGGTGCCGCCAAGATTACCGGAGCGCGTTTTAGTGTTTTAAAAGGCGGTTTGGCGCGCCTACAAAGAGCACTGATTCAGTTTATGCTGGATATGCATACTCAGGAGCACGGGTATCAAGAAATTTATGCTCCATATATCGTTAATGAGGAATCGTTACTGGGCACAGGGCAATTACCTAAATTTGCAGATGACCTGTTTGCTCTTAAGGGTGAGCAGGGTTTCGCGCTGATCCCAACGGCTGAAGTGCCTTTAACCAATCTGGTGCGTGATGAAATTATTGCTTCAGAAGATATGCCGCTGCATTTTGTCGCTCATACACCTTGTTTCCGTTCAGAAGCCGGTTCACACGGTAAAGACACCCGGGGTTTAATTCGCCAGCATCAATTTGAAAAAGTCGAGCTGGTACAAATCGTGGCTGCCAATGCATCCAGTGAAGCCCATGAAGCACTGACTGCTCATGCAGAAAACATCCTGCAGACACTGGAACTGCCTTACCGGGTCGTTACGCTCTGCTCTGGTGATACTGGTTTTGGCGCTGCTAAAACCTATGACCTCGAGGTTTGGCTACCGGCTCAGAATACCTTCAGGGAAATTTCTTCTTGTAGCAATTTTCATGACTTTCAGTCTCGTCGCATGAAAGCACGCTGGCGTAATCCAGACACTGGCAAACCTGAACTCGTACACACGCTCAATGGTTCGGGTGTAGCTGCGGGCAGGGCACTGGTTGCGGTTTTGGAGAATGGTCAGCAGGCTGACGGAAGCATCAGGATACCTGCTGCACTACAGCCCTATATGGGGGGCCTGACACAATTACAGTCAAAGTAATTCTGCTAACAGTTTTTTGTGCCCGCTAAGGCGTATATCTGGGCCAGAGATTCATAATCTGTAGTAAAAAACTTTTTAATGAATAGCACAAATAAAAAAAGCCCCGCTAGTCATTTGACGAGCAGGGCTTTTGTTTAACTGCATACTTTGATTAGTCAGCTACACCGTTTAATTGCGGCTACCACCCAAAAGCATAAGTAAATTTATAAAAATATTATAAAGAGCAACATATAAGCTTACTGTTGCCATAATATAATTTGTCTCACCGCCATGAATAATAGCGCTGGTCTGATACAAAATCATGGCACCCATTAACAATACGATGCCCGCAGAAATTGCCATCTGAAAAGCGGAAAGGTCGATGAACAGTCCCATAATGATGACAGCAAGTAAGCCAAGCATCCCTACCATCAGAAAACCGCCCATAAAGCTGAAATCTTTCTGTGATTTTACAGCGTAGGCACTAAGCCCCAGAAAGACAAAACCTGTAGAGCCTAATGCGGTCATGATCAATTCACCGCCGTTTGGGATGTTTTCCATATAGGCACTGAGCAATGGCCCAAGTGTTAATCCCATAAATCCTGTCAACGCAAATACGCAGATAATACCGGCAGTAGAATTACGCATTTTGGTTGTCAAAAACAATAATCCGAAGTAACCGACCAGGGTCACAATAGGACCAAAAAACGGCAGCTGCAGTGCCATGGAAACGCCAGCCATCGCTGCACTAAACAGCAGCGTCATTGATAGCAGCATATAGGTACTGCGCAGTACCTTATTGGTAGCAAGCGCGGACTCTTGTACGGGTGAACCATATGAAACCCGAGATCCGTCCCGGCGAATTGGATTCTGTTGCATCATATCCTCCTGAAATGGGATGCGTATAAAACTTAATGACTAATACTAGCATGGTCAGAGGCTGATAAACCTTCCATATACAGCTCAAATCCAGACCAACCGTCTCAATAGACACACCAAAACAGCTCTGGTTCCCTGTTTTTAACAAAAAAATAGCAAACATGTGTGTCAAGCAATTGTGTTCCGCGGCAGGAAACGGGAGAATCCGCCCTCCGAAGACCAACAAACCCACGGAGGGTTGGCAGAGTGGTCGAATGCACCGGTCTTGAAAACCGGCAAGGAGTTAAATCCTTCCAGGGTTCGAATCCCTGACCCTCCGCCAAATTTGCAAGAATTTGTACTCGCAGATCTAAGTTAGATTTACGCAGTTGCATTCATTTAGAAAAAGACCGCCTCAAAGGTGGTCTTTTTCATTTTCAATCACCTAAACTAGCCATATATGCAAAAAAGGTGTGCCCAAATGAAAAGCCAAACGCTTTTACTTATAAGTATCACTATAATATATTCAGCTTCCGCCATGGCTGATGTTTTTTATTGCGGCACACATATCATTGATGGTAATTCCTACCAAACTGAGGTTCTCAAGTATTGTGGTGAACCATCATCAAAGAAGACGGATCAGTGGGTTTACGAACGTGCTAATGAACCTTCTATGCTGGTCCACTTTGAGGCTGATGGAACCATTAACCGCATTCAGGAGCTGACTGAATAAATTATTTTCGATCTGCTTAAATTCTATTGACTAACTAAATTGGAAAATTGATCCATTATTTCTGGATCAGACTTATGTGCACCTTTCGAAAACTTATCAGGTCTGTTGATAAATCCAGCGAACTGCTGCGCATCACGCAAACTGTTGATGCCTGCTATGAACTGGGTGCACTTCTTAAACAGGCCGAAGCAGGTCACAAAGCCATTCTCTTTGAGTCTGTTCAAAACTCGCCTTTCACCGTGGCCGGTGGCTTACTGACATCACCAGGTCGCTTTGGCCAGTCACTTAACCATCCTGCCGGCAATAATCTTAGCCAGGCTGAGCATGCCAGATTGGTGCAGGGTGCTATTCAATCACCCATCCCGGCAACAGAACAGAGTTTTGCACCCTCTAAGGACATTGTTTTAACGGGGGATGAAATTGACTGCAGAACTTTGCCAGTACCCACGTTTTTTAAAGAGGATACCGGACCCTTCATGACAGCTGCCGTGGGCATTTGTCGAAACTCTGCAAACGAGATCATCAATGCCGGCTTCTATCGGGTATTAATGCTCGGAAGAAATAGTCTGGCTGTTAGTGCAAGCCCAAGCAGTGGCCTTTATGGAATCATGCAAAAGGATAAGAAGGCCGGTCGTATTACACATATTGCATTGATTATTGGAGCAGAGCCTGCTTTGCTTATGGCCGCTGCTGCCAAAGTGCCAGAAAACATTTCAGAACTGGATGTGGCAGGTGCGCTACAAAATGAATCACTCGCAACAATTACAGCAGAATCTTCAGATTTATTTGTACCTGCTAATGCTGAATTTGTCATCGAGGTGGCAATTAATCATGCGCAAGTAATTGAAAACACCATGGGTGAGTTTGGGGATTGCTATGGCACCCAGCTTGCATCTGTAGGTGAAGTCAAGGCCATCACACACCGTGAGAAACCAATCTTTCATACAATCATGGCGGGCGCAGGGAAGGAGCACAATGCACTCGGCCTGATCGTTTTGTACGGTATAGAACCAGACCTGAATAAACAACTGCAAGCTGCCTTTCCACAAGTGAAAGCAGTGCGTGTACTGCATGACCCACCACGAATGGGCACACAGGGCGATGTATATATCGTCATGCAAAATGGTCATGCCTGCGCAGCCAACCAGATTATTGAGCATGTTTATAGTCTGACCTGCGGCCCGTACCCAATATCTCGCACTATTCGTCGTGTCGTTCTTCTGGATGAAGACATAGATATTACTAATAATCGCGAAGTAAATTGGGCGATCTCTATACGTGCCACTTCGGCGAGCGACTATTTACTTTATGACAATTTTCAGGGTTCCGGCGGCTTAGTTCGTATAGGTATAGATGCACGCGCCCATGATGGAAATAAAACCCAGCGACTGCTTATTCCAGGTGCCAGAGACTTCCACCTTGATGACTATCAATAGAATACACAGTTCACCCAACTGAGTTGTGAGCGCTTTATTTAGCTGTCGTATTAGCAGAGCATTTAGGCAGCAAAGATTAAAGTCACTGTCTTTCTTGCTTCACCGTAAAAAGATAACTGGCCCAATAACTTTGCCAAAGTGCTGTTGGTGGAGCTTTAGCCATCATGGTATTTGCAGAGCTGTTAAGTGCCTCTATCTGTACTGCTTTAATAAACCATGTGCCAGGCATTGATAATTTTATAGTTGCACGGCCCAGTGCATCGGTACGAACTTTCTGTATTAGCTCAGGCTGTTCACGCGTAAAGGCCTGTAGCAGTAAACCTTCTATCGGTTCTCCCCGGTACAGCAATACAAATTCCAGGCTGTCTTCTATAGTCAGCACGTAGGGGTCTTGCATTGGTACCAGCTCAAGCACATAGCCTAATTCCTCTGCATAGAAGCTCTCACCAGGTTTGGATGACTGCAGTAGGGCCTTGGCACAGCGAACAAAATATTCAGGTGCAGGATCATTATCTTCACCACGTTCACGTCGGGTCTCTCGAATAAATTCTATGCCCTCATGCTCAAGATAGGTGTTGAACTTTTCTGCATCAAGCTCCACAAAGCTCGGGGCACTCTGATAGCCGAGCAAGGTCTGGCCCGCTGGAAAACTTATTTCTGCGGCCGGATCATTACCCATCATGGAAATGACAGGTATACGACCTGCATTACTAACCATACTGAAGTCTGTAAACCATTCTTCTATGTAGGGCAGGGTGTTACCCTTAAAATCTACGCCTTCACGCAAATATACTGAAACAGGAGCATTGTCTTCAGGGCTAAAAGTATCCGGCTCTATCCAGAAGTCATGTGCATGTGCAGATCCTGGCAGCAAGATGCTGGGCATGAATGACAGGAATGCGACCACAAGAAAACTAAAACGCATACTAAAGGAATCTCTTTTAGGGGCGGTAACGAAACAACATGTTAACCGACAAGGTAATATTCTTAAATTGATACGCAAAGAATGGCAATCCAGATGCTTATGGCACCGTCACTCCCAAGTGGCCTGGCTGCTTACGCTGTGCACTCTATCCTTGTGTGCCGTATTAACACCCGTAACTACTCATGCCCACAGTATTCGACCCGCCGTAGTTACCATGGTTATTACAAATAACACAGATACATCGTTAGAAGGCGAGCAAACAGGGAAAGTAACAAGGGAAAAGACGGGACAAAGAGAGGTTCAGCTACAGATCCGCACAAATCTTGAGGTAATACTGGCTAATATCTCACCCGACTATACTGATACCAGTGATGCACCCAATGCTGAGTTATATGATCGCTTACGTGCCTTGCCTGCTAATGACCTTTTAATAAAGTTTGATAGTTTTGCACCAACATTCACCAGTAAGCTTAGGCTTGAAGCTGATGGCCAACCCGTAGAGCTTCGTTACATCGGTGTAGATATACCCAAGGGTATAGACCCGGAACTGGTGCGGGATTCTTATATTTACCTGCAGGGCAAGCTGCCCGAAAATGTCGTTGCTCTGACCTGGCAATGGCCTGATGACTACGGCAGCAATGTATTGCGAATCAAACGCAGTAATGAAGAAGCTGTATCTGCATGGCTCAAGCGCGGTCAGGCCAGCAAGCCATACCTGTTATCTGCAACTACGGTTAAACAAAGCCGGATAGCTATAGCCCTCGACTACGTTGCTATAGGATTTGAACACATCCTGCCCAAGGGCCTGGACCACATTCTGTTTGTGTTTGGTATCTTTCTGCTCAGCATTCACCTCAAACCATTATTGTGGCAAGTCACAGCATTCACTGTCGCTCATACCATTACACTGGGCCTATGTGTTTACGGCCTAATCTCAGTACCTGCATCTGTAGTGGAGCCTCTAATTGCTTTATCTATTGCCTATATAGGCATTGAAAACTGCCTGTCCTCACGCTTACACTCCTGGCGTATAGTCATTGTCTTCTGTTTCGGCTTATTACACGGTATGGGGTTCGCTGGCGTATTATCTGAAATTGGTTTGCCACAATCAGAGTTTCTAACTGCACTCATCACCTTTAATGTGGGTGTTGAACTGGGGCAACTTACTATTATTCTTATGGCATTTATTGTATTGGGGCGGTGGCGTAATAAAGATTGGTACAGATTTCGAGTTGTTATCCCATTTTCTGCACTCATATCTGCGACGGGTCTTTACTGGACCTGGGAACGAATTTTTAGCTAACGAATAAATTACTCAGGATGGTTGTATAAATTTTAATATCACCACTTGCGCCTGCATGCTTTGAGCATACCTTTGCGAGTATCATTAATTTCCGGGGGCATTTCCCGCTAACGCACATTTATCCGTTAGAATGCCCTTCTTATGAAGCAATTCTCACAATTTGGTTACGGTTCAGGCCCTGGACAGCCAGGCGGATTACTGGGCCGTATTGTCGCATTTGTCATTGGGGCGCTAGTATTAGCCGCCTCAATATTCCTGGGCGCCATATTCTTCGCAGCTCTCCTTGGGTTTGTCCTGATAGTTGCAGTAGTGGTTATGATTCGTGTCTGGTGGCTAAAGCGTAAGATGCAAAGCTATACGCGACAACATGGCGATATAGATGCTGAGTACACCGTTGTCATGGAAGACCGCAAGGAGATTAATCAGCAGGTGAACAAACAAAGCAATGAGAATGATCGATAGAACGCCTGCAGAGACTTATTAATGGATGATGCACATAATTCACTAGGACGCAGACAGCGTCGCAGACAGCGCAGGCGGGCCACAATTCTTGGATTTGTGTTTTTTGCCATAGGTATGGCATGGTTTTTTGAATTACAGGCAACCACCACTGTTATCGTCACGCGCTATGCAAATATAGCTACACTAGGTGGAACAGACCCCGGCCTCAGCCCACAGGGGCAGCAACGCGCTACAGAGCTTGCCCGGGTGCTAGGTGATGCTGATGTAGTTGCCGGTGTTGATGCTATTTTCATTGCCCCTAATCGACGTTCCCGCGACACCACTGTTGAATTGGCCATGCATAACGAAGCACCTGTGCACACAGTTGAAGATCCAGCTGATGTAGAGGCGCTGGTTGAACGTATACTCCTTGAGTTTAAAGGGAAAATTGTTCTTGTTGTTACCGAACCGGAATTGATGCAGCCATTGATTCGTGAAATGCATGGCAGTAAAAAATTACCCCCAAGTGAACAAGTAGGCTACGACAACCTTTATATCGTAACTATTCCATGGTTTGGCAAAGTAAAAACACTGCGGCTGCATTATGGCGCTATCGACTATCTACCCGCTCCTGAAGCTGGCTGATTTTTTCTGCCTACCAGCCATAGAAGCTTATACACCATGTCATTTCAGCGCTCTTTTACTATTAGCACACACGGGCGAGGAACCACTGACATTACAGAGCCTGTCCAAAATTTTGTTAGACAATCCACAATAGAGCAGGGCCTGGTGCATATCTTCATCCACCATACGAGCGCCTCACTGATGCTGTGTGAAAATGCCGATCCGACAGTACGAACTGACCTGGAAAACTTTATGGGCAGGCTGACACCCGATGCTGATCCACTATTCCAGCATACAGCTGAAGGACCTGATGACATGTCTGCTCATATACGTTCAGTACTAACGCAGACAGGCATATCCATACCTGTTCAAGCTGGCAAATGTGATCTTGGTACATGGCAGGGCATCTATCTCTGGGAGCACCGGACTCAGGCCCATCAACGACGGATTACAGTCACCGTTATAAACTGAGTTTTAAACTTTGATTTAATTTAAAAAAAATCACCGAAGTTCAAATTGCCTGCTGCCCTTTGAAGCTATAGATGACAATGTAAGTTGCTGGCTGAACAGTCAGTACTATCGATTGCTATTCTCCTCACTTAGAATGGGCGCCGTTGCCCCTAACTCAGTTCGTGTTAGGAGCAAAAGGGTGTGTTAACGGATATGAATTGAGCCACTGTCAGCTAGCACTCAACTTAACTAGAATAACCAGGTATTGCCCCGGTAGCTCAGCTGGATAGAGCGTCCGCCTCCTAAGCGGAAGGTCCCACGTTCGAATCGTGGTCGGGGCACCATTTTACCGCTTCTTACTGGTATTTAGGCGTAACCCCTCTTTAGGTATGGCAAACAGCGGTTACTTATCAAAGTTACATTAGCAACAATTACTCGGGGTTTACCTGCACTCAAAATTGCTAACTAAAATTTATTTACCCCATTGATGTTTTGCAACAGCCTGCAGGTGCATAAGATTTATATGTATCTCATAACAATCAGCTATCTGAACACTATTTTGAATTTCTTTTAGGGTCCGAATCTCAGGTAATGGCTGTTCTGCCAGTAACAACTCCGACACATAACCCTCAAGTTTCAGATGGATACGTGTCAGTGTCCGGTCCAGTTCTGAGCCAGAGGCTGTCACATCTGGTATATCCGGCACGCTGGCCAGAAGGCGACCATCCGCTTCTTTAGTTATACAAACAGGTACAAGCACATTATTTCTCGGTCTAATTAAATCCGGGGTATTGGATATCACAGTAGACTTGCTAGCAATACGGTAGTTATCCTGGCATCAATTTAAACCCACTAAATTTGCGCAGCAAGACAAGCTGTTCACACTACGGTCACTACAGAAAAGTGCGGTCCAGCCACATGATTACTTCGAATATTTAAATAAGATTAGTGCTACATGATAAATAGATCAAACAGTTATACAACTTAGTTAATTTCTATACTTGTTTCACATCATTAAACATCCTTTTGTTTGATTACCAAGGGGTTTCCACAGCAATAATTTATGTTTGCTGCCTTCATCCTGAAATACCTGTCTCCCGGGAGAGAGGAACTCCATCTTGCTATGCAGGCACCTCTGGATACGAAAACCCACGGCTTTCTGCTGCTTAAGTATTAATTGACAGCAACTGGCACACCTTTTCTTGTTAGATATGCCCACGTTCAAGTTAGCCGGGCTGATACCCGTACGGTGAATTCCGGAACGTTTCTGTGCTCTTTATGCCTTCCTCATTATTTATCAGTTTTATCAGGTACCTATATACATTATCAATATAAAGCCTTAGGTATTTCATCTGCGTAGTTTCCCTTGTGATTTTAGAAGCAAACACCAATCAGGGTAGTGACAACCTGTTATAGCCGTTATTATTGCGGCTATTGTTGTTAGTTATCTTTTGGAGTTATGCGCATGAAAACCACTGCCGCTATTCTGGCAGCATTTTTGCTATGCATGAATGCTTTTGCAGGTGAGCTTGACCTTAGTTTTAATGCAGATGCCTTCCGCTTTATATACGGGCAAGATTTTAAGAATAACAATCTGGCATGGGATGCCGGTCTGCTGAATAACAGTGATAAGGGTTACGTTGTTAGTTCCAGCCTGTACCTGACCGGCTTTGCCAGTGATGGCAGCAATCCATTGGAGGCAGGTCTTGGAGGCCGCACCGGTTATGTAAACGGCGATAATTCAGGTCAAACGGGCATTCCATTGGCAATTGGGGGCTACCTGAAATACACGCTCCCTGATTTTAATCGTGTCTCTATACGCGGCGATGCCTTCTATGCACCGGACATCCTCACAATCATGGATCTGGACAAATATGAAGACTACACACTCAAAGTGTCATACAGCCTAATGCATGAGGCCGAAATTTATGTGGGCGTACGATACGTAAAGGCTGAATTTGACAACAACACAAGTCAGCTGATCGATAACGGTATGCACCTTGGCATTGACCTGCGATTCTAGCTACAGGGTATATCTATGGCTGGTCATTCAAAATGGGCAAATATCCAACACCGTAAAGGTGCTCAGGATAAAAAGCGTGGCAAGTTATTTACCAAGCTGATTCGCCACATTACCGTAGCTGCGCGAGCAGGTGATGATATGGACAGTAATGCTGCGCTTCGTCTGGCAGTAGACAAAGCCAAGGCTCAGAGCCTACCTAAAGACAAGATTGAATCCGCCATCAAACGTGGCAGTGGCAATATGGATGGTGATGACTTTGAGGAAATCACCTATGAGGGTTATGGTCCAGGCGGAGTGGCAGTCATGGTTGAATGCATGACTGACAACCGCAACCGCACTGTTGCAGATGTGCGCCACGCATTTACCAAGTGCGGTGGCAATTTGGGTGCAGATGGTTCTGTTGCCTATATGTTCAACAAAGTGGGGCTCTTTAGCTTTCCCCCCGGTACCGATGAAGACACTGTTATGGAAGCCGCCATTGAAGCCGGTGCAGAAGACGTAGTGGTGGATCAAGATGCATCCATTGAGGTGCTGACCGCTCCACCTGAATTTGAGGCGGTACAAAAGGGACTCCTAGATGCAGGGCTACCTGCCGAACTGGGTGAAATAACCATGCGCTCATCATTATCAACAGAGCTTGATGAATCCGGAGCATCCAGCATGATCGCATTGCTGGAAACACTTGAAGATCTTGACGATGTACAGAATGTATTTTCAAACGCTGAAATCTCTGATGAAATTTTGGCGGGGCTTTGACAGGATTGAGTAAATGAGATCCTGGACCCGCATATTAGGTATTGACCCAGGATTCAGGGTAACGGGTTATGGCCTAATCGATACCAATGGACAGGAAAGCAAATACGTAGCCAGTGGAGTCATCCGTGCTGTTGCGGCTAAAGAACCAGCAGCAAGGCTGCAAATAATTTTTACTGCAGTCACTGAGCTTGTACAGAAACATCAACCTGCTGAATTGGCCATTGAACGCGTGTTTGTGCATCGTAATCCAGACAGCGCCCTAAAATTGGGACAGGCAAGATCCGCAGCCATTTGTGCAACTTTTACAGACACTATTTCTGTGCATGAATATGCTGCACGTGAAGTAAAACAGGCCATTGTTGGCAAGGGCAGTGCAAATAAAGATCAGGTACTACATATGGTACGGGTCTTACTGAATTTGGGTAGCGAACTCGACGGTATGGAAATGGATGCCTCAGATGCACTCGGTATAGCACTCTGTCACGCACATACACGTACAGTAGTCCGGCAGTATGCGGAGGCCATGTCATGATTGGTTTTCTACGTGGCAAGCTGGCACACAAAATGCCACCACAACTTGTCATTGACGTAAATGGGGTGGGCTATGAGGTTGATGCACCCATGTCCACCTGCCTTAATTTACCCGCTGTCGGCGCTGAAATACATCTCGTCACACACCTTGTTGTACGTGAAGATCAGCACACACTCTACGGTTTCTCAAGTGAACTTGAGCGACAACTATTCCGTGACCTTCTAAAGGTCAATCGTGTGGGTGCAAAACTTGCACTAGGCATTCTCTCCGGCATCAGTGTCGAACATTTTATCCGTTGTGTACATGATGAAGACAACGCAACACTATCTAAATTGCCTGGGGTAGGGAAGAAGACCGCAGAAAGATTAATCCTGGACATGCGTGACCGGGTAAATGTCCAGGCTAAAGATCTTACCCTTGTTAACGTGCATATGAATGACACTGATGGTGAGCCTAAACGTGAAGCATTCACGGCACTGACCACACTTGGATACAAACCAGCTGAGGCACGCCGAATGCTAGAGCAAGTCGATACTGAGCTGGCCTCAACTGAAGATATTTTACGTGATGTGTTGCAATCAGCAGCACCCGCAAGTGGCATATAGACTCAAATCGTGATTATGGGACGTAATCAACACACATGACTGATGCAGCAGAAAATGACCGCCTGATTTCCGGACTCAGCGAACCAGATGAAGCACTTCTGGAACAGTCCATTCGTCCTGAAAGTCTTGACGATTACATCGGTCAGGCCGCTGTAAAAAAACAGATGCGTATCTTCATTGCAGCAGCAAAAAAACGCACTGATGCACTTGACCACACGCTAATATTTGGTCCACCGGGACTGGGTAAAACCACCCTTGCAGGTATTATTGCCCGGGAAATGAACGTCAACCTGAGGCATACCTCAGGCCCAGTACTCGAACGCCCGGGCGACCTGGCCGCCATGTTAACGAGCCTTGAAGCTGGTGACGTACTGTTTGTCGATGAGATTCATCGTCTGAGCCCGGTTGTGGAAGAAGTGCTTTATCCTGCAATGGAAGATTTTCAGCTGGATATCATGATTGGTGAGGGACCTGCAGCCAGATCTATCAAACTTAACCTCAAGCCCTTCACACTTGTCGGTGCGACCACACGTGCGGGATTGCTAACCTCTCCATTACGAGACCGTTTTGGAATTGTGCAACGTCTGGAGTTTTATTCTGAAGATGAACTCCAAACAATTGTAAATCGAGCTGCTAAAATTATAGGTGTAGGCATAGATGGTGCAGGTGCCACTGAAATCGCCCGACGCGCACGAGGGACACCGCGAATTGCTAACCGACTGCTGCGACGTGTACGTGATTATGCCGATATTGAGGCAAATAGCTTTATTGATGGTGAGGTAGCACGGGCCGCTATGGACATGCTGGATGTGGACCCCAATGGCTTCGATATGATGGATCGAAAGTTACTGCTCACTATTATTGAAAAATTTGATGGTGGCCCGGTCGGCATTGATTCCTCTGCTGCTGCTATAGGCGAAGAACGCGGCACAATTGAAGATGTGCTTGAACCTTTTCTTATACAACAGGGGTACCTTATGCGCACCCCGCGTGGTCGGGTTGCCACAGCACGCGCCTATCAACATTTTGGTCTGCCAGTACCATCATCTCAAGAAAGTATTTATGGGCAGGATAGTAATCGGGAACTTCCGCTGTTTGATGCGGACAAAACAGATACTAATGGAGACGGGCAGGATGCCTGACCTTTCTTTTTTGGAGCAGACGGGCTTAAGGAACAAGCAACCGTGGATTCAGATCAGCAGTTAAACGAAGACTGGGATACCCTGCCGGTACGAGTGTATTACGAAGATACAGATGCACAGGGCGTGGTCTATTTTGCCAACTATTTACACTTCATGGAGCGTGGCCGCACTGAGTGGCTACGTACCCGTGGCGTTGAGCAGGATCAGTTAATGCAGGAACAAAATCTGTGTTTCAGTCTCGTTAATACACAGGTACATTTTTTACGACCAGCTCGCTTTAACGATGCCTTGAGTGTTCGTACCCGGGTTACCAAAGTGAGCGGGGCACGCATTATTTTTGAACAGGCTGTGTATCGGGATGATGCCAGTGATGAACTTTTATGCAGTGCGGAGTGTGAAGCCGCCTGCATTACTGCAGATACTTTCAGACCTCGGCGCTTACCGCCTGGGTTACTGTCTAACTAGCGTCATATGAACAGGAAATTTATTTCATGACCACCGACATGTCTTTTCTTGGCCTGGTACTCCAGGCAAGCCTCATTGTTCAGTTCGTGATGCTGTTGTTGCTTCTTGCTTCAATTGCTTCATGGGCTATTATTTTACGTAAACGCGCCATGCTAAAAGAAGCCAGCGCCAGTTCAGATGAATTTGAAAGTGATTTCTGGGCTGGGGGTGATCTGACTGCTATTTACAGTGATATTACTAGCAGGGGTGAATCGCCTTCTAATATGGCTGGAATCTTTGAGTCCGGCTTTCGTGAATTCCGCCGCCTGAATAAACAAGCCGGTATCGAACCTGACCGCGTGCTTGAAGGCGCCAGACGAGCAATGCGGGTTGCTCAGCTACGAGAAACCGACCGACTGGAAGAGCATCTGGCTACACTCGCAACCATCGGCTCAACCAGCCCTTATGTTGGTCTGTTTGGAACAGTCTGGGGCATCATGAATTCATTTCGTGGCCTTGCCAATGTGCAATCTGCCACACTGGCCATGGTTGCACCTGGCATTTCAGAAGCACTGGTGGCAACTGCCATGGGGCTGTTTGCTGCCATACCGGCTGTTATTGCCTATAACCGCTATGCTGATCAGGTAGGGCGGCTGGAGGTTCGCTACGACACCTTTGCCGAAGAGTTTTCCACAATATTGCAGCGCTACGCACACACCAAACAAGGTGGCGGAGCACGCAGCTGATGGAGCAGCTACGTAAACGCCGCCTTATGGGTGAAATCAACGTCGTGCCTTATATCGACGTGATGCTCGTGCTGCTTATTATTTTTATGGTGACAGCACCGCTCCTAAGCCAGGGTATCAAGGTGGAATTACCTGATGCCGGCGCTGAAGTCCTCGATAACGACATGCAGGATACTGACCCACTTATCTTGTCTATTGATGCAGGTGGCTCTTTCTTTCTCAATGTTGGTGATGACGAGGAAAAGCCCCGTGAAGCAAAGCAAATTTTGCTACTGGCTAAGACGGTACTCAATGCCACACCAGAAGCGCCTGTACTCGTAAAAGCTGATGAGAACGTACCCTACGGACGGGTTGTCTCAGGTATGGTGCTGCTGCAACGTGCAGGTGCCCGCAAGATCGGCTTTCTAACCGACCCGGCAGCACTGGACCCACTTAAGGACAACTGATCAGTCATGGCGGTCACAGCTACATTGCCCGGTTTTGCTCTGGAACATCGTTCAGGGCTGGCGCTGTCCATACTGATTCACGGTTTGATACTGCTTGCCTTTAGCACCAGCCTGATCCTGTCACCCAAGGTACAACTACAACAATTAGCTATAGAAGCCGTTGTCGTTGATGAAGGCGCCATCAAACGAGCTGCAGATGCTGTTAAACGGAATAAAGAATTTGAGGCACAACAACAGCGTGAAAAAGAAGCGCGACAGACTCAACTCGAACAAGAACGGCGGGCGCTAGAGCAACGCAAGCAACAGGAATTAGTAGCCGCAGAAAAGCAGCAACGCCTGGATCAACAAAGACGGGCTGATAAAGCTCGCCAGCAGGCTGAAGCAGCACGTCAACAAGCTGAACGAGACCGTATAGAGAAACAGCAGGCCGAGGCCAAGCGGCGCTCTATAGAGGAACGCAAGCAGCGTGAAGCAAAGGCCAGAGCCGAAGCCGAACGACAACGTATGTTGGCTGAAGCTGAACGAGAGGAACGTGAGCGACGTGAGGCTGAAATGGCGCTAGCCATGCAGGCAGAAGAAGCCCTGCTGGCAGCAAGTCAATCCGGTGAAATGAGCCGCTATATTGCACTGATTCAGCAAAGAGTTGAGCGTAACTGGGTACGACCGGCATCTGCACAGCCAGGACTGGAATGCGAGCTTGCTGTCAAACAGCTACCCGGTGGCGACGTTATAGACGTACGAACAGTACGTTGTAATGGTGATGATACGGTTAAACGCTCAATTGAAAATGCAGTACGCCGATCCTCACCCTTACCAATGCCAGAGAACAGGGTTTTATTTGATAGGAACTTGTCATTTGTCTTCAAACCCGATTAACTGCCCCGATATGCGTAAACAAGGAGGTCTACGTGTGATTTTTGCTCGGTTTAATTTTATTAAGTTTGCCAGCCTGTGCCTAATCCTGTGCATGACAGCTGGCATACCCAGAGTTTCGCAAGCCGAATTACAGATACAGATAACCAAAGGACAGGGCGAAGCTATACCTATCGCCATTGTACCCTTTGGCTGGCTTGGTGAAGGAGAACAACCTTACGATATTGCCTCAGTCGTTGCATCCGATCTGTCTCGCAGTGGTCGCTTTGCACCTATTGCAGAAGACGGTATGTTGCAAAAACCAACCACCGGTGCAGAAATTGACTTTGGTGACTGGCGCATCATTAATACTGAAGTCGTGATAGTTGGGCGTATGTCTAAACTGCCCGGCGGTGACTACAGTATTGAGTTTCGTGTTTTTGATGTCTTCCGGGGGGAGCAGTTACTGGGTTATCGCATCACCTCCAAACCTTCTGCTTTACGTGGCACAGCTCACCAGATCAGTGATCTCATTTATGAAAAACTGACCGGTGTTCGTGGTGTTGCCTCAACGCGTATTGCCTATGTTAATGTCATCAAAGATCAAGGCAAGCAGGTTTACAAGCTCATTGTTGCTGATGCCGATGGTGAAAATGCCCGCACCATGCTGGAGTCCAAACAATCAATTATGTCGCCTTCATGGTCTCCAGATGGGCGCAAACTGGCCTATGTGTCCTTTGAAAATAATAAATCCGAGGTATACGTACAGGAAATCAAGAGCGGTGCACGGCGCAGGGCATCTGCACGTAAAGGCATTAATAGCGCACCCGCCTGGTCCCCGGATGGTAAGCAGCTCGCATTAACCTTATCCAAGGGTGATGGGAATCTTGAGATATATACACTTAACGTCTCTAACCAGGTACTTAAACGTCTAACCAACTGGCCCTCAATTGAAACCGAGCCGAGCTGGAGCAATGACGGAAAACAGATTTATTTCACATCTGATCGAAGTGGCGCACCACAGATCTATCAGATTGATGCACAAGGTGGACGGCCTGAACGTGTTACCTTTGAGGGCAGCTATAACGCACGTGCTCGGGTAGCCCCGGACAGTAAGCATATTGCCGTAGTGCATAACGACCGCGGTAACTATAGAATTGCCATTGTTGACGTGGAGCGCGCTTATACTCGGGTTCTTACGGATGGTATTTTGGATGAATCACCCAGTTTTGCCCCCAATGGGGAAACGCTGATTTATGCATCTAAAAATAGCGGACAAGGCGTACTGGCAACTGTCTCGGCAGACGGGCGATTTCAGCAGCGTATTGCTGCAGTCAACGGAGAAGTACGGGAACCGGCCTGGTCGCCATTCCCACGTAATTAATCAATTTTTTTAACTAGTTTTGTAATGACGAATTTCACAAGTAAGGAGCAGGGCATGAAAATTTGGAAACTGCTGATACCGTTTTGCGCAATGATTGTTGTTGGTTGTGCAAGCCAGAGCGGAACAGAAACAGAAACAGACGGTACAGGTGCAGCTGGTAGTGAGGGTGCTTCAACTTCTGGTGCGGACAGCGAGAGCGGTGGTTCAGCCACAGCACTTGATAGTGACCGTGAAGCCAACCTGATGGATGCCACGATCATTTACTTTGACTTCGATTCATCTGATCTTGACAACCAATCCAGTGAACTTGCAAAACTGCATGGTGCTTATTTGGCAGAAAACCCAGGTGTCAAAGTACGCCTAGAAGGCCATGCTGATGAACGAGGTTCACGCGAATACAACCTTGGTTTGGGCGAACGCCGTGCCGCAAGCGTTAGATCCGTACTGCTGGTTCAGGGTGCATCAGCGTCACAGCTGTCTATTATCAGCTTTGGTGAAGAACGTCCGGCCAACACTGGCACAGGTGAATCTGCATGGGCTGAAAATCGCCGCGTAGAGATAGCCTACAGCAATTAGTCAGCCAGTAGGTTTATACACTCAGAACCACACGATAGCTTGGGTGCATCCTGATGGGCGTCACCCAAGCTATCTGTTTATAGATCGCTGACATCAGCTACTATTTTTACCTGCTATTGGTTTAACGTTTAAATCCTGACGTGGATATAGAAATTATTGTGAGCACCCGTTGCAAAACATACTTAGCAGCAGTCCTGATACTTCCGGCCCTTATGATTACCGGGGCGGCCAATGCCCAGTCAACCAAGCAACGCATAACCCAGCTTGAGCAACAGGTCGCCCGCATGGAACGCATCCTGGAGAATGGTCAGGAGGTACAAACAGACATGCTACTGCGCATCCAAGAACTCCAGAAAGAAAATCAGACACTGCGCAATGAAATAGAAACCTTGCAGTTTGAATCCAATCGTTCTGGCAGCAGACAACGGGAACTCTATATAGACCTGGATCAACGCTTGCAGGAAATTGAAGCAGGAGGTGCTGGTAACAACCCAGTGACAGGTTCGAGCCCCGGTGCCGCAGTAGCCGGCAACCCAAAAGATACAACTGCCTATCAAGCAGCATTCGATCAGCTCAAGCAAGCTAACTATGAAAAAGCCGGTGACGCATTTACCGCCTTTCTCAATGATTACCCCAATAGTCAATTACGGGACAATGCCCAATACTGGCTTGCAGAAACACACTACGTCTCCAAAAGTTTTCCTGCCGCGCTTGATGGTTTTCAGAAGGTGATCTCAGAGTATCCTGCTTCACGAAAAGTACCGGATGCATGGCTGAAAATTGGTTACTGCAACTATGAGCTAGAGCAATGGACCCCGGCACGACAGGCACTTACTACTTTAGTCACACAGTACCCGGAAACAACTGCCGCACGTCTGGCCAAAGAGCGGCTGACATTAATGGATAGTAACGGCATCTAAACCAAATCTGGATTGAGGCCTGGTCAGGCCTTATTATTCTTTTAGCATAGCAAAGCATATTTCAGCCTGATGAATCAGCAACCAACAGCCCGTGACAATCTTGCACCTGATGAACGCCTGCGCATTACTGAAATTTTTCACTCTATACAGGGTGAATCCCGTCCCAGTGGTTTTCCTACCGTTTTTGTACGTCTGACCGGCTGCCCATTACGTTGTGTCTATTGTGATACTGAATATGCCTTCCAGGGCGGAACCTGGCACACTATTAAAACTATTATTCATGAAGTAGCTCAATACAATGCTCGCTATGTATGCGTCACCGGCGGGGAACCCCTGGCACAGGCAAATTGCGCACCTTTACTGACAGCACTTTGTGATCAGGGTTATGAGGTCTCCCTCGAAACCAGCGGTGCACTGGATATTACCTCCATAGATAAGCGTGTCACGGTGGTTATGGATATTAAAACACCGGCCTCCGGAGAAAATGGCCAAAACCGGCTTGATAATATTCCGCACCTTAAAAATAGCGATCAGGTGAAGTTTGTAATAGCCGACCGTGCTGATTACGAGTGGTCTAAACAGTTTTGTAGAGCGCACAAGCTTATACATCTCTGTAGCGTATTGTTTTCACCTATACAGGGGTACTTAGAACCACGGGAACTGGCAGAATGGATTCTTGAGGATCAGCTCAGAGTAAGATTCCAGGTGCAACTGCATAAATACCTCTGGGGCAACGAGCCTGGTCATTAATTAAGGCGCTGTATATGTCACGTAGTGTTATTTTACTTTCAGGCGGCATGGACTCCGCTACCGTACTCAGCATTGCACAAGATGCTGGAGAAGAGTGCTATGCACTCAGTTTTGCTTATGGCCAGAAGCACGATGCAGAACTCGATGCAGCCCGAAGTATTGCCGCACAAATGGGCACACATGAACACAGAGTTATCAGCATTGATCTGGGCCAGCTGGGTGGTTCTGCACTCACTGATGCGTCCATTGAGGTTCCGGAAGCAGGAGGAGAGGGCATCCCCACCACTTATGTACCTGCCCGCAACACCGTATTCCTGTCATTGGGGCTTGCCTGGGCCGAGGTTCTGGAAGCAGATGCTATCTATGCTGGGGTTAATGCCATTGATTACTCAGGCTACCCGGATTGCCGACCTGAATACATAGCAGCCTTTCAATCCATGACAAACCTCGCTACCAAGCGCACATCAGAGGGTAAGACACTTGATATCCGTACACCACTTATCAACTTGAGCAAGAGTGAGATCGTCCAACTGGGCGCATCTTTGGGGGTTGACTTCAGCCTGACCGTCTCATGTTACAGCGCTGATACAACGGGTGCAGCCTGTGGTGAATGCGATGCCTGTAAATTACGCAGTGATGGTTTTGCTAAAGCAGGTATTGCAGATCCAACTCGATATCAGGAAAAGGCCTGAGGAAAGCAAATAGTATTTTGTCATTCCGTACAGTTACGGTAAGATGCGCGCGCAGCCAGTCTTCCTGGCAGCAATCCTTTGCGGGGGGTATAGCTCAGCGGTAGAGCACCGGCCTTTTAAGCCGATGGTCCCAGGTTCAAATCCTGGTGCCCCCACCATTATTCCTTCATTTATCAATCTATTATGATGGTGCTATTTTCTCGCCCATCATAGATACCTGAATAACTTTCTAAAGGAAGGATGGTGAACTGTGTATTTGGAACTGGGAACCTTGAATTTGGTACTTTGAATGTACTACGCACTACGTAGTACATTTAGATGCAAAGTTAGTCTTACTTAGGGGGCATCTGTTATGTGTACCTGTACCTGTACCTGTACCTGCACCACACCAAACTAACAATTCATCCCCACAAAGCCCCAACCACCCTTATGCTTGGGGTTATTGGGGTTGTGTGAATTCTATGCATATAAAGCTAACTCATTAGCAGCAAAGCTAAAGAAATTAGTTTTTTCATGATTGATTCCCCTGGTTAGTTATCTGCTGATCTTACGCCTCAGGGCTTAATTCAGAGTCATTCAAACTGGTGAGGTATACTTACTATTGCGGTGATACTATTTGGCTTTTGGGGAAATATTTGATGAGTGAAGGCAATGCTGATGACAATATTGGTTGCCTGATAGTTTTGCTAATAGGTATGGTGCTGATTTGGTGGTGGGAACCCTGGTCAATTTTCTGGGACAACGAAACCACCGCCTACTTTGAAAGCTACAATACGTGCCCAGGAGAGGCTCGTCTCCTCCCCGAGACGTACCCAGGAGAGCTCAGCTATTTCCTCGAGATGGGGCCCAGATCTTACAGCCTCGAGAAATGGGAAATTCGTGTGTTCCCCGGAACCCTCACCATTTCAACGATGACAGCAAATGGCCCAAAGACCTACCAAAACTGTGAAATATTCGATGCAGATAACTGGTCTTGTGGTGATTACCTATTGAAGGATGGCAAACTAGCATTCCGCTGGCCCAGTAAAGCATGTGGGCTTGTAATTAATCCACTTTACAAGCCTGTTTGGTGGTATCGACGTGGGCTTGAATGGCTTGATGAGTCGAAGAGTTGAAATTAGGCGACCACACCCCTCCGCCTAAACCAACCCAGCAAACCTTCCCTTTCTAATCCACTGAGACTTCGGCGCTATCATTTTTTGATTTGCTACCATGATCGCTGATAGTAAGCCCTTTGTCTCGTTCTAGCGCGGTTACAAGCGTTTCGTAAAGCGATTCCATTACTTTGGATCGTTCCTTGTTGTTGAAAATGTCTCCCTTCTTTTGAGAGGTAATGCTCGCTCCGGTTTTTCCGGTAACAGCATCATCAAAAGAGACAGTTACAAGGCTTTGTGCACCATTAGCAACAAGGGAAAGTCGTGCGAATAGGGTTCTTTTCTGCGCAGCTTCATCAATCGTAAGAAACTCCTTATCGCCGATCACTTTCATGTTGTAGCGTGACATGAGATTTCCAAACTCTACATCCAGTCCGTAAAGCGCGGTAGCTGTATTCTCTCCGTCAGGCTTGGAAATAATAATGTAATCATAATTGGCGAAGCTGAAACCACTAGAATAGACCATTCTGTTGGGCGTTGAGCAAGCGGCGAATAACACTGCAATAAGTAGCACAATAGTAATTTTTCCCAAAATAATCTCTACCTGTATTAGTTATCAGCTAATCCTACTCCTGAGGCAGCAATTCAGCATCGTCAAAACAGGTGATACATACCTATTTGTTGCTCGTTATGTAGCCAATTTGGGTGGTTTGTGGGGCGGGAAGGGACGATCTTGGGTTAGGTAGGGGTAGGCCTGGTTGAGACCTACAGCTTTTTTCGTTTCCTTACCGAGCCGCCTCACAATTTTGTATGACCGCAGTATAAGCAGGGGGGGTATAAGAAATTTATTTTATTTTTCTGGCGCTATCAAACCGTTAGTCAGGCTTCCACTCGCGAGCCAGCTTCTGCGCTTCGGCAATTTGAGCCGCCGTCATTTTTGTAGCGGCTCTATCGCGGTTGGACACGGATCCTGCGGAACCAGACGCGGCAGCGAGATTGAACCATTTATGCGCTTGTACGTAGTCTTGTGGCACACCTTGACCCTCAGCGTACATAGCGCCGAGGCTGTTTTTAGCATTCAAGTCGCCTTGCTTGGCAGCCAATCGATACCATTTAACTGTCTCCTCGTAGTCTTGTGTTACAACTCGACCCTCAGCGTACAGAAAGCCGAGGTTTTTTTGAGCCGCCACGGCGCCTTGCTCGGCAGCCAATCGATACCATTTAAGTGCCTCCTCGTAGTCTTGTGGCACACCTTGACCCTCAAGGTACATAACGCCGAGGTTGGTTTGAGCAGACGCTAAACCTTGCTCGGCAGCCAATCGATACCATTTAACTGCCTCCACGTGGTCTTGTGGCACACCTTGACCGTTAGCGTACAGCCAGCCGAGGTTGTATTGAGCAGACGCGTCGCCCTGATCGGCACTTTTACGTGCCTCATCGTAGTCTTGTGGCACACCCTTGCCGTAGAAGAGAACAGCAGCAATCGACAGTAGGCTCAAAATTGCTATCGCAAATATAGTCTGAATCAAGACTCGCAAGGTTCCACCCCCCACCCAAGCAACAGAACTGCTGTGATTAAATTCTTCATGACTTTCCCCTGTATTAGTTTCCGCTAATTTTACTCCTGGGGCATCATATCAGCATCATCAAAAGGGGTGATATATACGTACTCCAAACTAATGAGATACGCTTACTTATGGTTAAAAACGGCTGTTTATGAATGCGTATTTTTAGAATACCTACCTAACCTGTATTAAACAGGAAGGAATAGGGTGCAAATCTGTTGCAAAAGAGTAGGGCAGTTTTTGAAGCCCTTTGTCAACACTTGGCCCTTCTGTTTTTGCGCCACTTTTAGAAATGCGGTTCTATAGATAATTCGGGAAATGGTTTTTGCCCCCCGGGGGTGGGTCGAGGTAGAACGGGAGGCTCAAATTGCCTGGAAAAGATTTCTTACCGCGTATTTACCGCGGTGGGTATGAAAACGGACAGACTCAGCAAAGCTGTCCAAATACAGAAGTAAGGAGTAGGGTGGGTTTCAGACTAGTGGAGTCTGTGCAAATTAGCGCAAATTGGCTAAGCCTAGCCTTTTAAGCCGATGGTCCCAGGTTCAAATCCTGGTGCCCCCACCATTATTCCTTCATTTATCAATCTATTATAAGGGAGCTATTTTCTCAGTCCTTGTAGCTGCCTGTTTTGAGAGCGTTTTTACCCCGTTGAGCTTGGTGTAATCTGCCCCCATATATCGGTCACCAATCAGTCGGGTGCGGTTTCAGCATGTCTTTTGCTACAACCTCACAGTCAAAAGCCTCACCTTGCACTACACCACCGCCATTATTTAAGCGTTCTGCACTCAGAATAACGATTGCATTACCGCCTAAATCGGCAACTTTGTTATAGGCTGAATTCATTGCACCTATACGCTCAATAGATGCTGATAATGCAAGGGGTGGACTTCGCCCGGTAATTACCCCAAGAGAAACACATGTTGAACCATCGTAGATTGACTTCACATATAAAGCCTTTTGATCTTTAGTGTTATAGCAACCAGTAAGAACAAGAACACAAAGAAAGAGAAGTACGGGCCTCATACTGACTTTGTCCTGAAGCAACCCAGCAAACCCAGGCCAGAACCAAACAGCCGTACTGCGACGGGACCAGAAACGACCAAAGACGTCATCCCGCCGTTAAAACTGCTTATATACTGATTTGGACCGCTCAATGGGTTAATTATGTACGCGCCATTCAAATTTGAACCGATTACCTTAGCCCACACTAGCCCACATCCATGCAGCAGAATAGCTGCAATTAAATTCTTCATACCTAATTTCCCTGGTTTTTAGATCGTGTGTTTTTCCAGGTCATGATGGCCTCAATCTATTCCATACAAGTCTAAATTGATTCTTCATTAACCAAATTTTGATATTTTAGCAACCGGGCATACCCGCAGCATCACCAAAATTGATTAAATGGACTTACTTCACAATACTTTTATGATTCCTTAAATTGAATAGCGGTAGAGAAATCTTACGGTCACCTAACACTTAAACAGCCTCAAACAAATGGAATCCTTCGGACAATGGGTAGACCTGCACCACAATCAGCATGGGAAGCTGATGGGAGTATCAGTTAAACAGGTTAAGCTTGTAGTTTTTAACCATATGGAAGAGCATCCCGAACTATGAAACGACTACACTGAACAGTCTGCAGTCGAAGCACTTCAGTTCACATGGCCATAAGCAAAGTAATACAACCAGCCCTTTTTATTTAATTGCACTACTGAGGTGGGTTATTGCTATTGATACCAAAGCAAAAAGCTAGCGGCTCGCAGATATTGAGCCACTGATTTCTTTAATCACAGTAATACCATCCAGTTTTGTCGGTATTTCATTTAAGGTTTGGTGATCTGCCTGAGTAAGGTAGACCCGTATGCATGGTTCCCCGTTACAAAGAGACTCGCCGATACCAACTACATACTCCAGTGCCATAAGGCCAGGTCCATGTGATTCTATAGTGCTGGTTATATTTATATTATTCACACTTTACTCCTCCATGAATTATTCCCTTACATCATCAGTTTGTATTTATAGTCAGTAGCCTGACCGTATGTTCTGGCTTTGCTGTAAAGGTAATCAAATTATTTTTCTTATAAATCTCCATCAATGCTGACTTCTAACAGAGTAAGAACATCCTCAATATTATTTGCCACTGAAATTGGTGCATTGTTACTGTCCAGACCTGCTGCAAAAATAAGGCCTACAGGGCGCCGGTCATCAGCCCCACCAGAGGCAACCACCAGTGACCCTGAGTCACCACTGGAGCTAAAGCTAGTGCCACCATTACCCCGGATAATAAATTGACCTTTAAATAGTGCCACCTGTTCACCCAAGTCGTCATAGGCAACATTAATCATTACATCAATAGCTTCTATATACCCATAGGTGAGGCCGGTGGTTCGGCCATACTTCATGACATTCAGGCCGGCAGCAGGAGCAAGCGGTTCCATACGTGGTGTGCCATAACCGTCTGAGCGGGTCGCAACACCCACCATCGAGCTCGTTGTTTCAGCAATGGCTGCATCAACACGATTATCGACAAAATAGGGATCGGTACCAATAACAATAGGTATGGATTTATACAACATACCTATTGCATCATCCGGGTTAGTACCACCGTCGTATCTGCCTGGCTGCAATACATTAGTGCCAACCGGTGTTGATAAATCCCTACCTGCGAATACATGAGCATTGCTAAGCGCATAGGCATGGCACCCTCCACTGACACGACATGCAAGTGTGCCGGCTTCATAACCGTAGGCACGTGACACGGATGTACCTATGGGTACCGGTCGCTCATGCCAGTCAGTCTGTAATGCCGGCTCACTACCGGTTGTAGCCTCAACATTATTATCAGGCTCACAACTGTTATTTTGCCCACAACCAACATTTAACGCATAGATAGTACCCGTACGTTCAATGACAACCGGGATGCCATCGACGAATGCAGGCAAACCCGCTGATGAAGCGGACGCTTCAAGGTATAGCTTTACAACAGCCTGATTGCCCTCTGCCCAGCCTACACCACTACCAATGACGCCAGTGGAATTAAACAATGCTGCAGCATGCCGTCGATTTGCATCAATGGCTTTTTTAACGTGTCTTGCATTCTGAAAGCGATTGGCAAAAGCTTCAAGCAGATGATCAGGAATATTTGCTTTGGCAGGCCGTTGAGCAAAGTATGGACGCTCTGCGACAGTTGTCAGAGAAAAGAGAGCCAGCGCAATAAAAACGAAGGAGATAAAGCCTTGCTTATAGCCTTTAAAATATCCCTTTAACAACACTCGAGCTCCTTATCTGAACAGCATCAAGTTAATGTAAAATGTTAGCACACGACTATAACATTCGTCACACCATGCAACAGCAGAATTATGTCAACACCGGGCAATCTCCAAAAGACACACTATCAACCTCTATTGCCACAGGGTGGTGTCACATAACGCTCAATTATTGCTACTCTGCACAACATACACCCACCAGAAATATTCAAGGGAATTTTTATGGCACGTTTGATGACTGGTTTATTTCTGCTCTTTACCGGAAGTGCTGCAGTTTTTGCCAGCAGCGGGGCAGCACAGGACGATTCACTTTACCTCGTGATGCTGTATATGCATCAGATACTATTCGTTTTCTGGTTGGGTCCAGACATCGGAATTTATATGTGGTCAACAAAGGCCACCAACCCAGAGCTAACTCCGGCTCAGCGTGTCGCTGCAGGTCGTATCATGCGGGGCATTGATATTATCCCCAAGGTCTGCATGAGCCTTATGCTAAGCGTTGGCGGCATTCTGACTGAGCTAATGGGTATAGAACACCCCTGGTGGCAAATGATAGGCATAGTGCTGTTAGGACCGGTGTGGCTGACCCTTACTCTACTCGTGCATTTTCGGGCGGGGACAGACGCAGGAGCCAAACTGGCCCGTATTGATATCTGGTTCCGCTGGCTGGTTGTACTCTCCGTCATTGGCTCTATAGGCCTGTCAATGACTACCGGCAGACTGACTGAGTTCCCTTGGGTAACAGGCAAACTGATGCTCTTTGCTGCTGTTGTCTTCTTTAGCATCATCATGCGCACACGCCTGCAAAACTTCATAGCTGGCATTGATCAGCTTGATGCAACAGGTGGCACAACACCTGAACTGGACCGGCAGCTAAAACAAAGCATGTCAGGAGCACGCACATTCATGTTTGCCACCTGGCTGGGGCTTGCCCTGGCTGCAGGGCTTGGCATGGCTCAGCCAGACTCAACACGAATTGATACTGTGCCGGCAGAATTGCCAACCAACTGAACCAGACTAAATAAATCAGGCTGCAATCAAATAATCTTGGTTGTAGCAATAAAACCCACAATACAAATAAGGATATAGGTCGTCCAGATTGTTACTGTGGCTCGACCCATAATTGTACTGATCGTGGTTTCAATTTCCGGGGTGGAGCCTTCCACTGCAAGACGGCCAAAAGCAATACCCATGGGGTCGAATACATACAACATAGCAACAATCATAAGGTTGATCAGACCGTATATGCCCACTTTCCAGTGCAGCCAACTAACATCTACATCAAAGGGGCCATTTCCAGCAGCTGAGCTATAAGCCAGCCAGATAAGTCCTATACCAACCAGCGTTGTCAATACATTATTAACCTTGGTGAGGGTATGGCCCATGGGTTTATCGTAGTACCAGGCTCCAGTCATACTGATACCCCACCATGCAAGACTGAATACCCAGACCAAAGTCAGCTGCATATCACTCAGACTAAGCCAGCCGTTTACCTGTGAGAGCATGACGCCAAGAGGCAGGGCAGCCTTCCACATAGTTCGGGGTAATAGCTCAATACGTAGCGCCATATGCAATAACAAGAAACGTGAATCAATGGATAATTTGGGGTCAGTTGATTTCTTACAGGATAAAAACACACCCATATCTGTCCCAACCCAGAACACAAACATCAGAATATGCAGATATTTCCAGGTGAAAATTGCCGTCATGATTTTCCCATTAGCTTCAGTATTTTCTAAACACAGTAGATTAACGGGCTTTTGCCAGTCTGCCTACATTGCATGAAAACTACACCACTGCATGGTAAGAGAAGTCAGCCTTAGTGGTAAACCACTACCAGCTAAAAAAGCAGCACCACACACTGGATAAGACTATATTTTTTCTGTGTCCAAAACATTTTTTTTAACTCAAAACACGTGTGCCTAGTTATAATAACCGGTTACGGCATGCTTGAAGGGATTTTAGCTGCCATCTATCTTAATCCGGCAAGGAGAAATCCGGTGTCCAGCAATAAAGTCGACCTTTCACAAATCCGTGGTGACTGGGATTTTCATTCCCGCTATGTAACCAACGCAATGGAGCAAACGCTCAAACGCACCAATAAATACTGGAAAGAGCTAAAAAAAGCTTCAAAAAAGAAAGGGCAGGTACCATTAGACGGCAAACTGATGGAGGAATTTATTGAGGCAGTCATGCAGACCAGGGCCATTACTGACGATTACCTGATATTAAATGAGTGCAAACCCTCATCAAATAAAAAGGCAAAGAAAAAAGCCAAGAAAAAA